>NZ_CP015583.1:2177500-2831250 GCF_001941945.1 Roseomonas gilardii
CAGCACAATCCGCCAGATCACCCAGGCAAAACAGCCAGGTCAATCAACAGTAAAACCCCTATTCATCTGTCAAGGAACATACCCCTATAGGACGACCAATCCCCAGGACCATCCTCCCTCACCGGAAAGACACATCCAGATAAATCAGCACACCCCTCAGGGGATCACGGCCCAGCGCCCCGTCAGCTCCTCAGAACCAACCCCGCCGTCCGTGGGCCGCCTTATATGGGGGGCCTCCAGGCCTGTAAATACCCCCCTCGCAGTTTTTCCGGCCCGCCTATGTCCGCCTCGTCAGGCGGTCCTCCAGCAGTTCGAGGATGGCATGACCCAGCGTGATATGGAGTTCCTGCACCCTGGCCGTTTCCGCCGAGGGAACTAGCAGGACGTGGTCACAGAAACTTTTCGCCGGCTCTCCCTCGCCGCCCAGCAATCCCACCGTGGCCAGTCCCATCTCCCGCCCCACCTCCAGCGCCCGCACCACGCTGGGGCTTCGGCCGCTGGTGGTCAGGCCGAACAGAACGTCCCCTCCGCGCCCCAGCCCGGACAAAGGCCGGGCAAAGACCTCCGCGAAGCCGAAATCATTGCCGGCGGCACTCATCGTCACAGGATCCGCCGCCAGGGCGACCGCTGGCCAGGAAGGTCTGGCGACGGCGCCGCGCAGCCTCACCGTCCATTCGCAGGCCAGATGCAGTGCATCCGCCGAGGAACCACCATTGCCGCAGAAGAACAGCGTTCTTCCATCGCGCATGGCCGCTTCGCAGCGATCCACCACCGCCAGCACGCTCTCCCGCATCTCCGCTGCCACGCGGCGGCGCAGCACGGCACCATCCTCCATGATCCCGGCGAAACGTGCCGATTCCCGTGCCTGCCTGTCGCTCACCTTCACCACTCCGTTGGCACCACTCCGCCGGCACATCCCGCCGTTCGCGGCGCCTTGCCATCCCCGTTCATCCCGGGGCGCGCTCTATGAGCCCGGCCCGGAGGCGCCGCAACACCCTGCTCAGGCGGCGTTGGGCAGGCTCTGCAACTGCATCCGGAAGCTGTCGGAGATATGCCGCCCCAACCGCTCCGCCAGTGGCACGCCATGCCGCACCCGCATCGCCACCTCGAAATCCGGCAGGCGCGGCATCCCATCCTCCTCGCCCAGCACGCGTAGCCCGGCAGGCAACATCCCTGTCAGCCCAAGAGTCACCGCGAGGCCCGCCAGGGCGATGGCATGCGTGCCGGTCTGCGAGGCCGAGTGATAGGCCACGCGCCAGGGCAGCCCGGAATCGTTCAGCGCCTTGATCGCGGCCCGGCTCCAGGGACAGTCCTCTATGCACAGCGCCACCGGCAGGGGGCGGCGCAGATGCACCGGCAGGTCCGTGGCGCTCACCCAATGCAGCGGCCCGCGCCAGAGACGCTCGGAAAGCACGCCCGGGGCCTCGTTGCCGGCGGAGAAGAGCGTCAGGTCCAGCTCCCCCGCATCGAAGCAGCGCAGCAGGCTGGTGCTGGGCAGGCAGACCAGCTCGATCTCCACCGCCGGATGCGACTGGGCGAAGCGCGACAGGATCTCGGGCAGCCAGATCAGCGCGTAGTCGTCGGGCGTGCCCAGCCGCACCCGCCCGGCCAGTTCCGGCGTGCGGAAGCCGGCCACGATCTCGTCGTTCATTTCCAGCAGCCGCCGCGCCCGGTCCAGCAGCCAGGCGCCATGCTGCGTCGGCAGGAAGCCGCGCGGCCCGCGCGCCAGGAGGGGCTGACCCAGCATTTCCTCCAGCCGGCGCATCTGCATGGAGACGGCGGATTGCGTGCGGCCCACGGACTGGGCGGCACGGGTGACGCTGCCGCCTTCGGCCACCAGCACAAAGGAGCGCAGCAGGTCGGGATCGATCCCGGGTGGAAGGCCGAGCATGGCATCAATATCCTTGATGCCGAATGTCAAAACAACTCGTTTCCTTCAGCCTCATGGATGGAACATATGGAGGTCGTCCAACAACAGGAACGACCTCATGTCCGCCCATCTCGCCCGCAACAGCTTCGCCACCGGTGCCTGCACGGCCGCCGCCCGCGGCCGGGGCTTTGCACAACCGGGGGCGCGTCCGGGTGTCGTCCGGCAATTCCTGGACGTCCTGGCACGTGTCCACCATGCCATCGAAAGCCGCCGCCATCTGGCAGAGATGGACGATCGCATGCTCTCCGACATCGGCATCAGCCGCGGCGAGGCTCTGACCGAGGCAGCACGCCCGGCCTGGGACCTGGAATCGCGCCGCCGCGGCTGAATCCCCTGGCGATCCCGTGGCGAAGCGGGATCGCCCCCCTCCCCGGCCCACGGACCGTTATCCATCCCCGACTCCGTCATGCTTGACCCGAATCTGCCGCCCAAGCGAACATAAAGGGAACAAGTAACCCCGGAGTCGGTTCCCCTTGTCCATGAGCCCCCCGATGGACAGGCCCGCCCTCCTCGCCGCCCTGCGTGCCCGTGTGTCACGCATGGAGCGTGCGGGGGCGGCCGAGGCCCTGGCCCGGCAGCAGGATCGCGGGAATGGCGCGGCCATCCCCCTGACGCCGGCGATCGATGCCGCCCTGCCCGGCGGCGCCGGCCTGCCCCGGGCCGCGCTGCACGAGATCCTGCAAAGCAGTTCGGGCGCTGCCACCGGCTTCGCCGCCCTGCTGCTGGCGCGCAGCGGCGGCACGGTGTTCTGGATCGCCCCCTCCCCCGATGCCTGGCCACCCGGCCTGTCCCGCTTCGGCCTGCCGCATGCGCGGCTGATCCTGGTGCGGGCCGCGAGGGCGGCGGATGCGCTCTGGGCCGCCGAGGAGACGCTGCGCTGCCCGGCCGTCGGCGGCGTGCTGCTCGCCGGCCACAGGCCGGATGACACCGCCGCCCGCCGCCTGCAGCTCGCGGCCGAAACCGGCGGCGGCATCGGCCTGCTGCTGCGCGAGGATACGGAGGAATCGGGCCCCGGCATGGCCCTCACCCGCTGGCGCGTTTCCGGCCGGGCCGGCACCGGCCTGTCGCGGCACGAGCTGGGCGACCCGCAATGGCGGCTGGAGCTGCTGCGCGCCCGGAACGCCCGCCCCGCCCGCTGGGATGTCGCCTGGCGCCCGTCCAGCGAAACGCTGATCCCCGAGAACCCCTCCGAGGAGGATGCGGCATGCGACGACGTGCCTGCCGCCCGCCTCGCCTGAACCCGGCCGCCGCGGCACCGTCCCGCCTTTCTGCCGATGCGCCGGAGGACCGCAGCCTGGAGCCGCTTCTCCCGGCCGGCCGGCGCTTCCTGGCCCTGCACCTGCCGCGGCTCCCCACCGATCTCCTTCGCACGGAGGAACCCGTCGCCCTTTGGGGCCAGCGCGGGCCGCGGCGCCTTGTGACCGCCATCAGCGCCGCGGCCGAGGCGCTGGGCCTGTATCCCGGCCAGCCCCTGGCGGATGCACGGGCCTTGCATCCCGATTTGCGACTGGAGCCCGAATCGCCCGGTGCCGCTTCCGCGATGCTGGAGCGGCTGGCGCTCTGGGCGCTCCGCTTCACTCCGCTCGCGGCGGTGGAGGAACCGGATGCTCTGATCCTCGACATCGCCGGCTGCACCGGAGGGGCTGGCGAGGCCGGGCTGCGCGACGAGGCCGTTGCCCGCCTCGCCCGGCTGGGCTTCGCCGCCGTCGGCGCCGTGGCCGGTACGCCGGAGGCTGCCCTGGCCCTGGCCCGGGCCGGGGTCCCCGCCATCGTGCCGCCCGGCGGGGAGCGGCAGGCTATCGCCCCCCTCCCCCTCACCGCCCTACCGGTCGAGGAGGCGGTGGCCACGGAGCTGCGCCGCCTCGGCCTCTGGCGGGTGGGCGAGGTCCTGGCCCAGCCGCGCATCCCCCTCGCCCGCCGTTTCGGCCCGGCGCTGACCGCGCTGCTGGACGGCGTGACGGGGCGCGCCCGCCGCCCGATCCGCCCGGTCCGCCCGCCACCCGACCTCGCCGTGGTGCGGGACCTGCCGGAACCCATCGTGACCCGCGCCGCCATCGACGCGGTCTTCGCCGGGCTGCTCGACGCGCTCTGCCGCAAGCTGGACGAGGCCGGGCTCGGCGCCCGGCACCTGCTGCTGCGCGCCCATCGCGCCGATGCCCACTGGACGGAAGGCGGCGTGCAGGAGATCGCGGTCGGCACCGGCCTGCCGATGCGCGACCCGGTGCATCTCGCCCGCCTCTTCCACGACCGGCTGGAGGAGTTGGCCCCCGGCTTCGGCTTCGACCGGCTCGCCCTGCTGGCCCGCCGCACCGATCCGCTGGCCCCGGCGCAGCAGGGGTTTGCCGGCAGCCAGGCCGATTCGGCGCGGCACCAGCTTCTCCTGGCGCAGCTCATCGACCGGCTGGAAACGCGCCTGCCGGTCTGGCGGCTGGAGCCCCAGGCGTCGCACCTGCCGGAACGTGCCATGCGGCGGGTGCCGCCGCTCACCACCATCGCACCGGAGCCGCCCCGATCCTGGCGGGACCACCCGCGCCCGGTCCGCCTTCTTTCCCGGCCCGAGCCGGTGACGGCCCTGGCCGCCCTGCCGGACGGCGCGCCCGCCCGGCTGACCCTCCAGGGCCGCCATCTCCGCATCCGGCGCGCCGAGGGGCCGGAGCGCCTTCTGCCGGAATGGTGGCGGGACGATCCGGCCCGCGCCCTGCGCGACTACTACCGGCTGGAGACGGAGACGGGCGAACGGCTCTGGGTCTGCCGCGCCGGGCTGGATGCGCCGGACGACCCGGCGCGCTGGTTCCTGCACGGCTACTTCGCGTGACCGAAGCCTATGCTGAGTTGGGTGCCCTTTCGAACTTCACCTTCCTGGAAGGCGCCTCCCACCCGCATGAGCTGGCGCTGACCGCGAAGCTGCTGGGCCATGCCGCCTTCGGCATCGCCGACCGCAATTCCCTGGCCGGCCTCGTGCGCGGCCTCGCGGCCTCGGAGCACGAGAAGATCCGGCTCCGCTTCGTGCCCGGCTGCCGGCTCTGCCTGCCGGACGGCAGCGAATACCTCGTCTGGCCCACGGAACGCGCCGGTTATGGCCGCCTCGCCACGCTGCTGAGCCATGGGCGGATGCGCGCGCCCAAGGGCGAGTGCCACCTGTCCCGCCAGGAGATGATCGAATCCGCCGAGGGCTGGGTCATGGCGCTGATCCCCCCGGACCAGCCGGACGCGGCCTTCGCCGAACGCCTGCGGCGGGACGCGCGCGCCCTGCGCCGCCTCGCCCTGCCGCTCTTCTGCGCCGCCATCCACCGTTATGGCGGCGACGATGCGAAGCGGCTCGATGCGCTGGCGGCGATGGGGCAGCCGCTGCTGGCGGCGGGCGGGGCGCGCTTCCACCGGCCCGGGCGCCGGCCGCTTGCCGACCTGCTGAGCGCGATCCGCCTTGGCGTGACGGTGGACCAGCTCGGCGAGCACGCCCTGGCCAATGCCGAGGCGCATCTGAAGCCGCCCGCCGAGATGCGCCGCCTCTTCGAGCGCTGGCCGGAAGCGGTGGCGAACACCGCCCGCGTGCTCGATGCCTGCCGCTTCTCGCTGCGTGAGCTGCGCTACGAATATCCCGAGGAGATCCTGGAGCCCGGCCTCACCGCGCAGCAGACGCTGGAGCGGCGCGTCGCCGAAGCCTGTCGCACGCACTGGCCGGAGGGCGTGCCGGAGAAGGTGGCGCGGCAGATCGAGGCCGAGATGCGGCTGATCGCGGCGAAGGACTACGCCTCCTATTTCCTCACCGTGGACGAGATCGTCCGCTTCGCCGACGGGCGGGGCATCCTTTGCCAGGGGCGCGGCTCGGCGGCGAATTCCGTCGTCTGCTACGTGCTGGGCATCACCGCCGTGCCGCCGGACAAGCACGACCTGCTCTTCGCCCGCTTCCTGTCCGAGGCCCGCGACGAGCCGCCCGATATCGACGTGGATTTCGAGCATGAGCGGCGCGAGGAGGTGATCCAGCACATCTACGACCGCTATGGCCGCGACCGCGCCGCCATCGCCGCCACGCTCAGCCGTTTCCGCGCGCGCGGCGCGATCCGCGAGGCGGGCAAGGCGATGGGGCTCAGCGAGGACATCACCGCGCGGCTGGCGAAAGGGGCGTGGGGGTTGGAACAGGCGAGCTTCGCCGAGATCGCGCGCGAGCAGGGGCTGGAGCCGGAGGCCGACCGCCGGCTGGCCTGGGCGCTGCAACTGGCGGAGGAACTGGTCGGCTTCCCGCGGCATCTCTCCACCCATGTCGGCGGCTTCGTCATCACGAAGGGGCCGCTGACCGAGCTGGCCGTGGTGACGCGCGCCGCCATGGAGGGGCGCACCACGCTGGAATGGGACAAGGACGACATCGAGGTGCTGCGCATCCTGAAGGTGGATGTGCTGGGGCTGGGGATGCTGTCCTGCCTGCGCCGCGCCTTCGCGCTGATCGAGGCGGGCGGCGGGCCGAGGCTGCACCTGAAACACGTGCCGCAGGACTGCGCCGAGACCTATGCGATGCTGTCCCGGGCGGATTCCATCGGTGTCTTCCAGGTGGAGAGCCGGGCGCAGATGAACATGCTGCCGCGCCTGCGCCCGGCGGCCTTCTACGACCTGGTGATCGAGGTGGCGATCGTGCGGCCCGGCCCGATCCAGGGCGACATGGTGCATCCCTACCTGCACCGCCGCGCCAACCCGCAGGACGTGACCTATCCCTCCGAGGAGCTGAGGGGCGTGCTGCACAAGACCCTCGGCGTGCCGCTTTTCCAGGAGCAGGCGATGCAGCTCGCCATCACCGCCGCCGGGTTCAGCGAGGCCAGGGCCGACCAGCTCCGCCGCGCCATGGGCACCTTCAAGGGCCAGGGGCAGGTGGAACGCTTCCGCGCCGAATTCACCGAGGGCATGGTTGCGCGCGGCTACGAGCGCGATTTCGCCGAGCGCTGCTTCCGCCAGATCGAGGGCTTCGGCTCCTACGGCTTCCCGGAAAGCCATGCCGCCTCCTTCGCCCAGCTCGTCTATACCTCCGCCTGGATCAAGCGGCACCATCCGGCCGCCTTCGCCTGTTCGCTGCTGAACAGCCAGCCCATGGGCTTCTACGCCCCGGCGCAGCTCGTCCGCGATGCGCGGGAGCATGGCGTGCGCGTGCTGCCGGTGGATGTGCACCACAGCGACCGGGACTGCACGCTGGAGCCCGATCCCGGCAGCACCGGGGGCCTGGCGCTGCGCCTCGGGCTGCGGCTGGTGCAGGGCCTGAACGCGGAGGCCGCCGGGCGGCTGCTGGCCACCCGCCCCTTCCGCGACATGGGCGATGCCGTGCGCCGCGCCGCCCTGCCGCGCGATTCCGTGACGGCGCTGGCCCGGGCGGACGCCTTCCGCAGCCTGGGCCTCGACAGCCGCGCCGCGCTCTGGGCCGCCCGGGCGGCCGAGCCCGCCCCGCCCCCGGACGAGCTGCCGCTCTTCGCCGCCGCAGCCGAAGCAGCCCCCGCCCTGCCCGCGCTGACCGATGGCGAGAGGCTGGCGCTGGACTGGGGCACCACCGGGCTCAGCCTGCGCGCGCATCCGCTGGCCCTGCTGCGCCCCTGGCTCGGCCCGGTGGACACGCGCAGCCTGGGCGGTGCCCGGCGCGGCGCCCGCATCCGCCTGCCGGGGCTGGTGCTGGTGCGGCAGCGGCCCGGCTCCTCGAAGGGCGTGGTCTTCTTCACCGTGGAAGACGAGTACGGCACGGCCAATCTCGTGCTCTATCCGGATGTGGTGGCGGCGCACCGGCCGGCGGTGCTGGGCGCGCGGCTGCTGGTGGCCGAGGGCCGGCTGGAGCGCGAGGACAGCGGCGCCGTGCCGATCCTGCACCTGATCGTGCGGCGGCTGGAGGACCATTCCGCGATGCTGGACGGGCTGCACCGGCTCGACCTGCCCAACGGTGCCTTTCCGGCGGACAGCCAGCTCGCCCGGGCGGATGAGATCGGGCGCGGCGGTTCGCCGCGATCCGCCATTCCCCGTTTGGGCCGATCGCGCGATTTCCACTGAAAAACCGGACACAAACCCCGAAAGCTGTTTGAGATCGGTTCTCATCTGGCCCAAGCTGGTCTTTCGCGACGCGCAGGAGGCCGAGATGGCGACTCAAGGACTGCCCAGCTGGCCCTGGCTCGGAATCGCGCCGGAGGAACTGCCGGAACCGGAAGCCGTGCTGCTGGAGGCGATCCGCCGCTGGTCGGAGGCCGCCCGGCAGGGTGGCTCCCCTGCCATGGCGATGCAGGCGCCGCTGGCGACGCTGGGGATCGGTGCGGCGAGGGACGATCTGGACAAGGCACTGCGCCAGCTCGGCGCCCCGTGCGGGATGGGCTGCCTACTCAGCCCCCGGGTGCTGCCGGGCGAGGCGACGCTGCTGCTGGCCCTGGCGCTGGCGCAGCGGGGCTCGCGGCGGGAGGCACTGGCGATCTTCCTGCGGCTGGCGCCGACGCCCCGGGCCGGCGCGGCCCTGGCGGCGGCCGTGGCGCTCGGGCAGGTCCTGCGCCATGCCGGGCTGCGCCTGACGCATCCGATGCGGCGCGCGACGGCGGGGCATGCCGGGCGCGGCCGGATGGGCTGAGGGGACCGGTCCCGGCGCATCATGCGGGCGGATTGACGCCTGGATGTGCGGGGGGCGGGCCGGGTTTTTCGGGGCTGGGCGGAACCTTCGCGCGTGTCATTTTAAGGCTTTATTGTTTTAGGATTTTAGTCCTTTATTTGTCCGGATGGATGCAAATCTCCTTCACGCGGATCGCAAAGTGGTAACGGAACGGCGCTGGTGTGTTGATTTTATTCCTATATCGCGCGGCCAGCAGGGAAGCAAGGGAAGTTCGCGCTGGAGAGCATTGCTCTCCGGCAAGTGCGGGTGACACCCACGCGGACAGGGTATCTGCCGTCTGTTCCGATGCCCGCTGTTTCCGCCCGTTCCGCATGATGGACCCGGGGCTGACGGTCTCATGCGAGTGCCGACGAACGGGGTCCGGGGCGAGAGGCAGGGCCTCTCCCCGGGGGGTGGCTGGTGTGCCCTTCGTATCAGCCCCAGCGGCGGGGCTGGCCGCAATCCAGGTGCACGAAGCCGTCGCGGCGGTACAGGCCGACGCCGCCCATCTGCATCTCCGCCGCCAGCCGTGCCATGGCATAGGAATCGCGGTCCGGCAGGCGCACATCCGCCGCCATGCCCGACATGTGCAGCGAGGCGGTGGACACGCGCCGCGACTGCCGCGCCAGGTTGGCGTTGCGCTCCGGCGCGCGATAGCCGCTGATCACCTGGAAAGGCTCGCCGGAATCCATCTGCTGCGCCACGGCGTGCAGCACGTCGAAGAGGCGCGGGTCCATCGGCGTCACCTCCTCGGTCGGCAGGTCGCGCAGAACGTAGTCCAGCTTCTGCAAGGCGGTGCGGACGTAGCGGCCGTTCTCCCAGTACACGCCCTCGAACTGGTCGTCCGTTTCGGCATAGGCGCGCTGGATGCGCAGCACGCGCGGCGGGCCGGCGGGCGCGGCCACCTGGGCCAGGGCCGGCGAAGCCATGGCGGCGCAGGCGAGGCCGGCGAAGCTGGCGCGGATCACCTCCCGCCGGCGGAAGGCGGGGCTGCGGGCGGCATCCACGCAGCAGGGGCAGTCGAGGCGCGGACGGTGGCTCATCGGGCGGCCGCCACGCGCGGGGCGCCGCGGTCCATCTCCCGCGCATAGGCGGCGTCGAGGCCGTAGATGTCGGGGCGCAGGCGCAGCCGCCCTTCCTCCACCACGGCGGTCGTGTAGACCAGCCGCACGGGGATGGATCGCTTCAGCGGCACGTTGATCGTCTGCCGGGTGTCGAAGGTGCGCTGCATGCGCTCCCGGTCCCAGCCCATGCCATCCATGGCGAGGTCGAGAAGTTCCATGGGTCGCTCCAGTCGGATGCAGCCGGACGAGAAGGCGCGGTCGGGCCGGTTGAAGGCCCAGCGGTCCGGCGTGTCGTGCAGGTAGATGTCGTCGTTGTTGGGCATGATGAATTTCAGCCGTCCGAGCGCGCTGGAATCCCCGGCATCCTGGCGCACCGAATAAGGAAAGTTGTCGGGCCGGACATGGGCCCAGTCCACCGTGGTCGGATCGACCTCCACGCGCTCTCCGCCGATCGTGGTGAAGAGGCGGAAGCCCTTGGCCACCATCGCCTTGGGGTCGCGCCGGAACTTCGGCAGCAGGTCCTCGCGCGCGTTGCGGGCGGGCACGCCCCAGGGCGGGTTGAACTGCACCGTGGTCATGGAGACCCGCAGCAGCGGCGTGGCGCGGTCGGGGCGGCCGACCACCACGTTCATCCGCAGCAGGGTCCGGTTCCCGTCCAGCAGGAAGAGCCGGAAATCGGGGATGTTCACCTCGATCCGGCGGCCCGTGGGCGGGCGCGGCGCGGCGCGGCGCATGTCCAGCGCGACGCGGAGCTGGTCCACGCGCTGCGCGGCGGGGCGGTTGAGCTGTGCCAGGGTGATCGGGCCGAGGCGGCCATCGGCCTCCAGCCCTTGTTCCTCCTGCCAGCGGCGCAAGGCGGCGGCCAGCGGCTCGTCGTAGAGCTCGCCCGTTCCTTCCACCGGCGCGGCGGCCAGCGCCGGGTCCACCACGGCGAGCCGCGCCCGCAGCGCCGGCACCCGTTCCGCGTCGCTGGCGCCGGGATCGAGTGTGCCGCCGCCGGGGATACGGGGCCAGCCGCCCGCCGCGACGATGGCGCGTGCCTTGGCGAGCTCCGACTTCAGGAGCGCGGCATCGGGGGGCGCGAGGGCCGCCCGGTCGATCACCGAGGCCGGATCGGCGGCGCCCAGCAGGTCGAGCTGCCAGCGCGGCATCGGGATGGCGGCGGGGTCGCGCAGGATGTCGGGGCGGTTGGTGGGCAGGCGCAGGCGGCCCAGCAGCAGGTCGGACAGTGCCGCCGAGGCGGCGCGCATCAGTCCGGCCGCATGGGCGGCGGGATCGGCGGCGACGGCGGTCTCGGCGGGAATGGCGTAGTCGGCGGGGTTGAGCCCGTCCTCCTCCAGCCGGTGCAGGCGTTCCGCGAGGCGTTGCAGCGCGGCGGGCTGGGCATGGGTCGTGGCGGCCGCGGCCGGAGATCCCCCGGGCTTTCCCCCAAGGGCCAGCAACGGCATGGCACTGCCCATGAGAGCCAGGGAGAAATCGCGTCGGCGCATGGGTGACGGGATAGCCGGGCCGGGCCGGGCCTGCCAAGCCGCAGACTTCCGCGGCAGCGCAGCGGAAACATGGCGCAACATGCAGGATGGGTGGCTGGGCGGTCGCCACGCGGCGGACGTGTCGCTCGGGTGCGGCCCCCGATCAGCCGATCCGGGTCAGCCGATCCGGGTCAGCCGATCCGGGTCAGCCGATCCGGGTCAGCCGATCCGGGTCAGCCGATCCGGGTCAGCCGATCCGGGTCAGCCGACCCAGAGGAAGATCAGCCAGGTCAGGAACGCCGTCACCAGCAGGGCATAAAGCAGAGCCCGGGCTATGCCGAACCACTCGCTGCGCGGGTCCGGCGCCCCTTCCTCCGGGTGATAGGAAGGCCGGGGCGTGAGCGGATCGGCTGGCCGGAACCGGACCTCCGGCTCCGCCGCCCCAGCGGGGGTGTCGATGGCGTCCGGGTCAGGCTGGCCGGGCGGTAACGAGCCGTCCTTGTGTGAGAGCGTGTCGCTCACCGTCCTGATCCCCTGATCTGGCCCGATCCCTCTTCGGAACGGGCCTGTTGCGGGATGTTGCCACAGGTTTTTCGCGCAATCACCCGTTATCGTGCTGAATTCCAAACTTTCAACAAAGATTCAGGGAGGAAATTCAACCTGAAGGGGAAATTTGCCACAGGCTCTGCCTGCGGTGCGGAAAATTTCCCCGGCCGCCCCGCGCAGGTGCTGGTGCCCAGCGGGACAGGCGGAATAGATTTTGCCGCGCTGCGGGAGGATTCCCCTTCGCAGGGAGCGAGATTGCACCGTGACCTGGTCCATCGTCGCGCACGACCCGCATCGCGGAGCCTTCGCCGTCGCCGTGACCACCTGCAATCTCGCCGTGGGGGCCTCCCGCCCCTTCGTGCGGGCGGGGGTCGGGGCGGTGTCCACGCAGTCCTTCACCAACCGCTATCTCGGCCCCGCCGTGCTGGATGGGATCGAGGCCGGGCTGCATCCGGCCGCCGCGATCGAGCAGGCGCTGGCCGGGGATGACGGGCGGGAGCTGCGGCAGATCCATGCCGTGGACCGGCAGGGACGCGTGGCGGCCTGGACCGGCCGGCACTGCGTCGCCTGGGCGGGGCATAGCGGGGCGCCGCACGTGTCCTTCGCCGGCAACATGCTGTCGGGGCCGGCCGTGCTGCAGGACACCGAGGCCGCCTTCGCCGTGCAGGGCGGCCTGTCCCTGCCCCGCCGGCTGGTGCAGGCGCTGATGGCCGGGGAAGCGGCGGGCGGCGACCGGCGCGGCCGCCAGTCCGCCGCCCTGGTGATGGTGTCCACCGAGGATTTCCCCGACCTGGACCTGCGGGTGGACGACCATGTGGAGCCGCTGCCGGAGCTGCGGCGGCTGCTCGGCCTCTGGGAGCGCCAGCGCGAACCCTATCTTTCGGAAGCGCCGCGCAAGGCCGATCCGGCCGGCCTGACCGATCTGGGCGCGATCGAGGCCCGCTGGATCGAACGCGGCCTGGACCTGCGCTTTCCGCGCTGAGGCGCCTCCGCCGGTCCGGGCCTTGCCCGGCACCGCCCGCGGCCGTAGCCTCGTCCCGCTCTGGCGGAGCTGAACGGGTCCCGGACCCGGAAAACAACTTGCCCCGTCACGGGGCGGCTCCCCGCCACGAGGCACAGCGCAGGCCCGGCGCGCCGACGACCGCCGGGATGCGCCTGCCCTTTCCTTCGGGGCGATCCAGATGACGGAACCTTCCTCCTTTCTTCCGGTGGCCGAGGCCTATGACCTCTGGGCCGGCACCTATGACGCGCAGGACAATCCGATGGTCTTCGGGGCCAGCCGGGTGGTGGACGGCCTGGCCGGGGAGGCCAGGGACCGCGACGTGGTGGAGTTCGGCTGTGGCACCGGCCGCAATCTCGCCCGGCTGCGGGCCGGGGGCGCGGCGAGCCTCACCGGGCTCGACCTGTCCGCCGGGATGCTGGACCAAGCGCGGCGGCGCGGCGCGGAGTTCCACCTGCTGTGCCAAGACATGAGCCGGCCGGTGGCGCTGCCGGATGCCTCGGCGGACCTGGGCCTGTTCTGCCTGTCGCTGGAACACATGGCCGACCTGCTGCCGCCCTTGCGGGAGGCGCGCCGCCTGCTGCGCCCGCGGGGGGAGATCCGGATCGTCGAGATCCATCCCTTCCTGTCGCTCGGCGGGACAGGGGCGCATTTCCAGGCCGGCGGGCGGGAGATCCGCATGCCGACGGTGGCGCATGGCTTCGCCGATTACCTGAATGCCTTCGCGGCGCTGGAGCTCCGCCTCCTCGCCTGCCGGGAATGGCGGCCGCGTGATTTCGGCGGCGCCCTGCCGGACCGGGTGCTCAAGCGGGGGCCGGATCACCCGCTGCTGGTGGAGTTCCGCCTGGGCCGCTGAGCCCCCGGCCATCCGCTTCCAGCATGTCCCGGATGGTGGCGGCCAGCCCCTTGAACTCGCTGGCGCGGGGGGAGCGGGTCCGCCAGGCGAGGCCCAGCATCCGGCCGGGCGCGTCCTCCACCGGGCGCAGCTCCACATTCGCCCCGGCCAGCACGCCGCCTTCCACCGCCAACCGGGGGAGCAGCGTGACGCCGAGGCCGCCGGCCACCATCTGCACCAGCGTGTGCAGCGTGGTGGCGGCGAAGCTGTCGCCGCCGGTCGGCCCTGGCAGGTTGCAGGCGGCCAGGGCGTGTTCCCGCAGGCAATGGCCATCCTCCAGCAGCAGTAGTCTTTCGCCGGACAGGGCCGAGGCGGGCAGGATGTTGCGCGCGGCCAGCCGGTGCGCGGGCGGCAGGGCCGCCAGGAACGGGTCCTCCGCCAGCGGCACCACGTCCAGGCGGTCGGCCGAGGCCACCGGGAGGGCCAGAAGCAGCAGGTCGAGTCGGCCCCCCTCCAGGTCGGCCACCAGGTTCTGGGTCAGATCCTCCCGCAGCCAGAGCCGCAGGCGCGGGAAGGCGTCGCGCAGGGCGGGCATCAGGCGTGGCAGCAGGAAGGGGCCCACCGTGGGGATCAGCCCGAAGCGCAAGGGGCCGCTGAGCGGGTCGTGCGCCGTGGCCGCCGTTTCCGCCACCGCGGAGAGCGCGGCGAGTGCGTCGCGCGCCCGCTGCACGATCTCGAGTCCCACCTGGGTGAAGGCGGGCCGCTTGGATGGGCCGCCACGGTCCAGGATCGCCGTGGCGAGCTGCCGTTCCAGGGCGATGATCCCGGCGGAAAGGGTGGACTGGCTGACGGCGCAGGCGGAGGCGGCGCGGCCGAAATGGCCGTGATCCGCCAGGGCGACGAGGTAGCGGAGCTGTTGCGGACTGGGATAGGCGGTCATCGGCGCAGTCGATCATAAGGACGAAAACTATTCATTTGAACCCTTGCTGCACCTGCGTCATACCCGGCCACGGCGCGGGGGCGGGAATCAGCCTCCGACCGGATGGGTCAGAGGGATTGTCCTTGGGGATCGCCCTTGGGGATCGCCCTCGCGGCGCCGTCCGGAAGCGACCGAATTCTTTTGGGAAGAGGATCACTGCATGCTGACCGTCGGCGACAAGTTCCCGTCCTTCCAGCTCACCGCCGTGAAGGGTGGCCCCGAGGGGCTAAACATGAACACCGCCTTCACCGAGGTCTCCGATGCCTCCGAGGCCGGCAAGTGGAAGATCGTCTTCTTCTGGCCGAAGGACTTCACCTTCGTCTGCCCGACCGAGATCGTGGCCTTCGGCAAGCTGAACACGGATTTCAGCGACCGTGACGCCGTCGTCTATGGCGTGTCGATCGACAGCGAGTTCGTGCACATGAACTGGCGCACGCACCATGCCGACCTGAAGGACCTGCCCTTCGCCATGCTCGCCGACATCAAGCGCGAGCTGTCGACGGCCTGCGGCATCCTCGACAAGAACGCCGGCGTGGCGCTGCGCGCGACCTTCATCGTGGACCCGGAGGGGATCATCCGCTTCGCCTCCGTCAACGACCTGAACGTCGGCCGCAACCCGCAGGAAGTGCTCCGCGTCCTCGACGCGCTGCAGACGGACGAGCTGTGCCCCTGCAACTGGAAGCAGGGCGAAGAGGTCCTGAAGCCGGCCGCCTGAGGCCCGCTTCCACGGATTGACCGCGCTCCGGGGGTTTCGCGCCCCCGGGGACGGTGTGCCGAGCCGGCCGCCCCGTTCCCCCGTCCAGGGAGAACCGTTCCGCGAAAGCCGCGGGAACCGGGCGCATGGGCGCCCCCGAGGGCCGGCTCCGCCCACCGAACACAACCGGAGAGGAGTTCACAGGATGTCGCTCGACGCCCTGCGCAACATGCTGCCCGAATATGCCAAGGACCTGAAGCTGAACCTCGGCTCGCTCGCCGCCGAGACGCTCCTGACGGAGCAGCAGCTGGCCGGCACCTTCATCGCCAGCGCGCTCGCCTCGCGCAATGCCGCGGTGACGAAGAACATCGTCGCCGAGTTCGGCCCGAAGCTGTCGCCCGAGGCGCTGAACGCGGCCAAGGCGTCGGCGGCGATCATGGGCATGAACAATGTCTATTACCGCTTCACGCATCTGGTGCATGGCGACTACGCCACCATGCCGGCCAAGCTGCGCATGAACGTCATGGCCCGGCCGGGCGTGGAAAAGGTGGATTTCGAGCTCTGGTCGCTCGCCGTTTCCGCCATCAACGGCTGCGGCATGTGCATGGAGAGCCACGAGAAGGTGGTGCGCCAGCATGGGATGACGCAGGAGCAGGTGCAGGCTTCCGTGCGCATCGCCTCGGTGGTGCATGCCGTCGCGGCGGTGCTGGACGGCGAGGCCGCGCTAGCGGGCTGAGGACCCTTTCCACCCCTCCGGAGGGTGGATGGCCAAGGATCGGGAAGGGCCGGTGCCGGACAGGGCACCGGCCCTTTTCCGTTCCGGCCTCCGCGGAGCCCGCCGCCCCTTCCGGGAAGGCCGCGCCTCCCCTACACCGGAGGGCGATGGTTCCCTCGCGGATTAAAACGGGAACATGGTGCGAAGCCATGGCTGCCCCCGCAACTGTCGGCGCCGAGCCACCGCCAAGGGCCACCGGGTTCACCCCCGGGAAGGCGGCGGATGGTGATGACGCGCGAGCCAGGAGACCTGCCATCATTGACGTCAGCGCGGCCACGCCGGACGGGGTGTTCCGGCGGAGCAGAAGGGACGAAGGCCCACCCCGGCGACGGGGTGCGGGGCCGGGAGACCGGGGCCGTGATGACAAGAAGACGTCAGGAGAAACCCCATGTCCGCCAGCACAGCCACCCGCGACGCCGCCCGTACGGGGGCCGATGGCAGGCCCTGCCAGCCGCCCGCCTTTCCATCCTTCCGCGCCGACCATGTCGGCAGCCTGCTGCGCCCCGCCGCGCTGCGTGAGGCCCGCCAGGCGCGCGCCGAAGGGAAGCTCTCCGCCGAGGCGCTGCGCCAGGTGGAGGACGAGCAGATCGCCCGGGTGGTGGCGAAGCAGGAATCGGTCGGCCTGCGCGCCGCCACGGATGGCGAGTACCGCCGCGCCTACTGGCATTACGACTTCCTGGGCGGGCTGGACGGGATCGAGATCTACGAGCCCGAGGACAAGGTCCAGTTCAAGGGCGCGACGCTCGGCCACAAGCTGCGGGTGAACGGCCGGATCGGCTGGAAGCCCAGCATGATCGAGGATTTCCGCTTCACCGCCGGCTGCACCTGCAACGCCATCGCCAAGCAGACCATCCCCTCCCCCAGCGTGGTGCATTTCCGCGGCGGGCGGGAGGCGATCGCGCGCGACGTGTATCCGGACATGGACGGGTTCTTTGACGATCTGGGGCGGACCTATGAGGAGGCGGTGAAGGCCTTCCATGCCGCCGGCTGCCGCTATCTCCAGCTCGACGAGGTCAACATCGCCTATCTGTGCGATCCGGAGCAGATCGAGGGGCTGAAGCGGCGCGGCGAGCATGTGGAGGGGCTGCTCGACATCTATGCCGGCATGATCAACCGCGCGACCCGGGCGCGGCCGGCCGGCATGGCGATGAGCATGCATCTTTGCCGGGGCAACTTCCAGTCCACCTTCGTGGCCTCCGGCGGCTATGAGCCGGTGGCCGAGGTGCTGTTCAACGCCATCGACATCGATGCCTATTTCATGGAGTTCGACGACGAGCGTTCGGGCGGCTTCGAGCCGCTGCGCTTCGTGCCACGCGGGAAGAAGGTCGTCGTGCTGGGCATCGTCACCAGCAAGAACGGCGTGCTGGAAAGCAAGGACGAGCTGAAGCGCCGCATCGACGAGGCGGCGAAGTTCCTGCCGCTGGAGCAGCTCGCCATCAGCCCGCAATGCGGCTTCGCCAGCACCCAGGAGGGGAACAAGCTCTCCGAGGACCAGCAATGGGCCAAGCTGCGGCTCTGCGCCGAACTGGCCGAGGAAATCTGGGGTCGCTGAGGCCGGGATCAGCGGGATCGGGGCGGCGCGTCCGCCCCACTTTCCCGAAGGCATGGCCGGAAGGGTGACGGCGGGGCACCGCTGGCCATGCCAGCCCCGCAACAAGCGCGGGGCGACCGGGAGTGTCCGTGACCGGCGCGCCGCTTTCCGGATGTGGAAAGCGGCGATGCCGCGGGCACGAATGGCCGCGTTGCGCTGAAACGGCAGGTTTTCAGGGGGTTCGTGGTGGGCGCGACAGGGATTGAACCTGTGACCTTCCCCGTGTCAGGGGGACGCTCTCCCGCTGAGCTACGCGCCCGCTCGCGGTGTGGCGCCCCTGTATCGCGGCCCGGTGGGTTTAGCAAGATGCCGCGCGTGACGTTCCGCATCGCGGCATGTAAGAAAGTCAGGATGGATCTGCCGCCGCCTGAGAATGTCGCGCCGCTGACCGAGCCGCCCTTCATTCTCTCGCGGCCCGGGCATCAGGCCATTCCGCTGGTTTTCGCCTCGCCCCATTCCGGGCGGAGCTATCCGGCCGACCTGCTGCGCAGCACGCGGCTGGACCCGCTGACGCTGCGGCGGTCCGAGGACAGCTTCGTGGACCAGATCTTCGCGGCGGCCCCGGAATTCGGCGCGCCGCTGCTCGCCGCGACCTTTCCCCGCGTCTATTGCGACGCGAATCGCGAGCCCTGGGAGCTGGACCCCGGGATGTTCGACGAGCCCCTGCCGGAATGGGTGAACACCGCCTCCCCCCGGGTCGGGGCCGGGCTGGGCACCATCGCCCGCGTCACCGGGACGGGGGAGAATGTCTATGACCGGCGCCTCCGCTTCACCGAGGCGATGGACCGGGTGCAGAACCTGTGGGAGCCCTATCACAGCGCCCTGGCCTCGCTGATCGAGGAAACGCGGCACCGCTTCGGCTTCTGCCTGCTGATCGACTGCCATTCCATGCCCTCCAGCGTTCCCGCCGCGGGGCGCACGGACATGATCCTGGGAGATGCGCATGGCACCGCCTGCTCCCCCCGCGCGACACGGGCGGTGGAGGATGGGCTGCTGTCGCTGGGCTACCGCGTCCGGCGGAACGATCCCTATGCCGGCGGCTATGTGACCCGCCATTACGGCCGGCCACGCCAGCATGTGCATGCGCTGCAGATCGAGATCTCGCGCGGCCTGTACATGGATGAGCGGCGGATCACGCCCCTGCCCGCCATGGAGACGCTGCGGCAGCGCATGACGACGTTGCTGCAAAGGCTTTCGGAGACGGACTGGAGCTTCCTGGGCCGCTGATCCCCGGCCCGGACGGATCGTCGCCAGACAGCGGACAAAAAGAAAGGCGGTGCCCGAAAGCACCGCCGAGTTTAGGGAGGAAACGTCCAAGAAAGGCAAACAACCCGGGATCACCGTGTTGCTGCAAGACCGAAGCTAGCCGCCCAAATCCCTGTTCGCAAGCATTTTTGCGCGCCGCAGCATGAAGTTTGGTCAAGGCAGCCTCCCGTGCCGCACAAGGCAGGGCCGTTGACCTATTTCGCCTGTCCGGAGGAGCCCGGGCATGCTGGCACGGGCCTCGCTTTTGGATGGTCATGCTCCGCTGCCTGATCCTCCTCCTGATCCTTCTCGCCAGCATGGCGGGAGCCAGGGCCCAGAATCCCGCCCCATCCCCTTCCACCCTCTGCCGGGCCGCGATCGCCACGGCGGAGCGGGAATACGGCCTGCCGGCAGGGCTCCTGGCCGCCATCGGGCGGGTGGAATCGGGGCGGCGGGACCCGGAGACCGGCGAGCGCGGTCCCTGGCCCTGGACGATGAATGCGGAGGGGCGCGGCAAGTTCTTCCGCACCAGGGCGGAAGCGATTGCCGAGGTGCGGCAGCTTCGGGCCGACGGCATGCGGCTGATCGATGTGGGCTGCATGCAGATCAACCTGCATCACCACCCCAATGCCTTCGCCAGCCTGGAGGAAGCCTTCGATCCGCTGGCCAATGCCCGCTATGCCGCGCGGTTCCTGAAGGACCTGAATGCGACGCGGGGCGACTGGATGCGCTCGGCGGCGAACTACCACAGCAACACGCCGGAACGGGCCGCTGCCTACCTCGCCGCGGTGGAGGCGCAGTTGCCGGAGGCGCGGCGCGAGGCCGGGCTGGCCCCAGGGTGGAATCCGGGCTGGAATCCGGCTGGGCAGACGCCCGGTGGCGCGGCGGCGCGCCTCACGATGGGTCAGCCGGTGGGGCGCGG
Source organism: Roseomonas gilardii (assembly GCF_001941945.1). NCBI lineage: Bacteria > Pseudomonadati > Pseudomonadota > Alphaproteobacteria > Acetobacterales > Roseomonadaceae > Roseomonas > Roseomonas gilardii. The sequence goes on from NZ_CP015583.1 coordinate 2,197,146, forward strand.
CCTGCCCTTCGGCGGCGCGCCCTATGCCGGGGCGCCGGCGGTGGTGAACCGCATGCCCGTCGCGGGGTCGGCGCTGGGCACCACGGCGGGCGGGGTGGCGGCAGGCGGGGCCTCCGGGGGCCGGGGGCTGGCGGCCTATCGCGCCATCCCGATCCCGCTGGCCTCCCGCATGCCGGCCCCGGGGCGGGGCTGAACCCGCCCCGGGGCCGGGACGGGTGTCAGACCACGAGGTCGAGCGGCGCCACCGGCTCGCCATGCTCGACGCTGGCGATGTTGCGGTACATGCGGCTGACCGTGGCGGCGAAGTTGTCGCGGGCGGCGGCGCCGATATGCGGCGTGACGATCACGTTCTCCATGTGAAGCAGCGGATGGTCCGCCGCCACCGGCTCGGTCTCGAAGACATCGACGCCCGCGGCCTGGATCTCGCCGGCGCGCAGGGCCTCGACCAGATCGGATTCCACCACCACGCCGCCACGGGCGACGTTGACCAGCACGGCGGTCTTCTTCATCGCCCGGAACTGCGGCGCGGCGAAGAGGCCGCGCGTCTGCGGCGTCAGCGCGCAATGCAGCGAGATGATGTCGGATTCCGCGAGCAGCGTCTCGAAGGGCACGTGCTCGACGCCGAGCTCCGCTTCCTCCGCCGGATCGAGCCGGTTCGGCTTGCTGTAGAGGACGCGGCAGGAGAAGCCGCGCAGGATCCGCGCCAGGCTCTTGCCGATATAGCCCAGTCCGACGATGCCCACGGTCTTGCCGCTGAGCATGAAGCAGTGCTGCCCGACCGCGCCCTTGAGCCACTCGCCGCGTTCCAGCCCCTTGTGCCCCGGCAGGATGCCGCGCGCCGTGGCCATCATCATCGCCAGCGCCGTCTCGGCCACGGGCACCGCGTTGCTGCCGGTGGTGCGCATGATGCGGATGCCGAGCTCGCGCGCCGTGTCGAGGTCGAAGTTGTCGATGCCGACGCCCCACTTGTGGACGCCCTTGAGCTGCTTCGCGCCGCGCATCATCGCGCCGGTCACCGGCACGTCGCCGGAGATGGCGTAGTCGGCCTCGGCGATCGCGGCGGCCTGGGTGGCCTCGTCGCGCGCGGTGGTGGTGAAGATCGAGAAGCCGGGCGGCAGGAGCTCGTTCAGCGCCTCCATGCGCTGGGGGCTCAGAGGGTCGAGGAACACGATTCGGGCGACCATCGGCAAGGCTCCTGCTCGGGCGGGGAAGCGGTCATTATGCGTCACATCGCCATGGCCGCCAGGGCTCCGCCGCGCTTCTGACGCCTCAGCCCCGCCCGGCCCCGTGCAGCGCCCGCACCATTTCCACCGCGAAGCGCGCGATGTTGCGGCGGAGTTCCTCTTCCTCCTTCGGCTTCGGCTCCGTGATCAGGTGCAGCTTCAGCATGCGCCCGGCCACGCCGCTCATGCACAGCGTCTGCTCCTGTGGCTTCTTGCCCGCCTGGAGGTCGAAGGCCTCGCAGGAGATCACCGGCGTGCCGCCTCTCACGCCCAGATCGGCGTGGCGCTGGGCCAGCAGGCGGACGCCGCCCTCCCCGCGCTGCAACTCGGCGCGCAGGTAGGAAGCCTCGCTGGCCAGTTCCGACACCAGCGCGGGGGAGAAGGGGCCATCCGGCACCGTCTCCGTAGGCTTGCCGTAGAGATAGACGGTGGCGCGGCCGGAAGGCCCGGCATAGCGGGCGACCAGCCCTTCCACCCCCTCGGGGCTGGGAGAGGGCTGTTCCACCTCCCTGCGGCGGAAGCCGCCCGCCTCGGCCGGGAGCGCGTTCCAGAGCGCGGCCAGCGAAGGCTTGCCTGGCTTGGCCGTGGGGGGTGGGACGTCCGGAACCCCGGCCGGCGCGGCATCGCCGGGGATGGCTGCGGGGGCATCCGGTGCCGGTGCCGCCAGGACCGAAGCCGGGACGGACAGGCAGAGAACCCCTGTCAGCACCCGCGACCAGCCAAGCATGGAAACCTCCGTCACCCGTTTCATCGGGCGCGGAGGTCGCATGCGGGTCCGGCGAGGACAACCGGTTCCAGGGTGTCGTGCTGTAACAGGCCGGGCGTCAGGCCGCCTTGCGGGGTGCCGCCTGTTCCACCGCGCGCACCACGGCTTCGCAGAAGGCCGGCAGGTCCTTGGGATTGCGGGAGGTGACGAAGTTGCCGTCCACCACGCAGGTCTCGTCCACCCATTCCGCCCCGGCGTTGCGGAGGTCGGTCTTCAGCGAGGGATAGGAGGTCATCTTCCGCCCCTTCACGGCCCCCGCCTCCACCAGCGTCCAGGGGCCGTGGCAGATCGCCGCGACGGGCTTGCCGGCCTGGACGAAGCCCTTCACGAAAGCCACCGCCGCCGCGTCCTGGCGCAGCTTGTCGGGGTTGGTGGTGCCGCCCGGCAGGACCAGGGCATCGAATCCCTCGGGCTTCGCCGCCGAGACCTCCAGATCGACCTTGATCTTCTCGGAGGGCTTCACGTCCTCGTCCATGGCCTGGATCTCCCCGCCCTTCAGGGACACCACCACGACCTCCGCCCCGGCCTCGCGGAGCGCCTTCATCGGCTCCGTCAGCTCCACCCGCTCGACGCCATCCGTCGCCAGAATGGCCACCTTGCGGTTCTTCGCATCCGCCATGGGAATACTCCTCGTCATTCCGTGGAACCGGAGGCGGGGGCAACCCGGCCCCAGCCTCCGCCTGCCCGGAAAAACGAGTGGCGGGGCCAAGGGTTGTGCCCCCCCGGCCTCAGCCGGTGCGGGCGCGCAGGACCTGGACGCCTTTCTGCCAAGCGGCCCAGGCGGCATCGGCGGCCTGCCCGGCGCGCTCGGCCTCCTGCGAGGCACGGTTCAACTGGGCGCGCGCCTGTTCCCGGGCCTGGCCACTGCGGTCCTCCGCCGCCGCGCGGGCGCGGGCCAAGCTGGCCTCGGCAAGCCCGGCCTCCCGTGCCGCCGCCTGGAACACGCCCAGCAGGCGGCGCTGCTCCGCCAGGGCATCCACCAGCCCGGCGAGGTCCGCGCGGCCGGCCGCGCCCTCGGGCAGGTCGGCCAGGATCTCGCGCAGGCGTTCCAGCGAACCCGGTCCGTTCAGCGGCCCGCCCGGCAGGCGCGACAGGTCGGCGTTCAGATCCAGGCTGCGCCAGGGCAGCAGCGCCGGGTCGCCGAGACCGGGGTCCCAGAGCGGGATGGGCTGGTGCGCGGGCTGGCGGAAGGCGAGGCGCAGGGTGGTCGCGCTTCCGTCCAGCACCGCCTCGTGGCGCAGGCTGTCGCCGCCCACCGAGACGGCCTCGAAGACCGGCTCCATCTCCGGCCGCCGCCTCAGGTCGATCAGCATCCGGCCCTTCGCGCCATGCGGGTCGATGGCGAAGGCCACCTCCTCGATCCGGTCGAAGTCGCGGATCACCCGGTTGCGCTCGAAGCGGATGCCGGTGGAACGCTCGGTCCGGCTGGTGCGGCTGGAAAGCTGCACGTCGCGGTCGCGCCCGAAGGCGATGACCCGGCTTTCCCCGGGCGGCAGGGTGGCGAGCTGGGCGTCGCCGAGGAAGCTGCCCGCCTCGGCACCTGTTGCACCATAGACCGTGGCCAGTCCGGCCGGCAGGGTGCGGCCGGTGTCGTTGCGCAGGCGCAGTGCCGCCAGCGGGAAGCGGGCCTCGGCGTCCTGCACCCACCAGACCCGTTCCGCCGGCACTCCCGCATCCAGGAAGGGGATGTTCGCCGTCTCGCCGCCGCGCAGGCTGAGCGGCTCCGGCAGGGTGAAGGCGATCCGGCCCGGGGCGAGTTCCGCCGTGGCCTCCGCCGCGGGCGGGGCCATGGGGGCGGCCTCGGCGGCATCGGCCCGCATGCGATAGGCCGGGTGCGCCGCCATGGCGCCGACCGGCGACGGCGGCGGTGCGGGCGGCGCCGGCCGGGCGCCGGTATCGGGGTCCACCAGCACCGGCGCGGCATGCGCCACGGGGATCTCCGGCCGGTCCAGCAGGATGGGGCCATAGAGGTTCTGGCGGTAGGAGGCGGCCTCCCCCGAGAGCAGGGTCAGCCGCACCCCCTCCCAGTCGGCGCCGGAATGGTTCTCCACCACCGCCCAGCCCTGCAGGCGCGCCGTCGCGGCATCGCCGGCGGTTCCCGTGGCGGGGGCCTCGATGCGCCAGGAGGGCTTCCAGAGCGGCGCCCCGGCGACATAGCGCAGCGTCACGTCCCGCGCCCGGTCGGCCTGGAGCGCGATCTCGACCTGCCGCTCCTGGCCCATCCCCGCAGCGGCCAGGGCTTCGGTGGCGCGGCGGATGCGGGCGGCCAGGGCGGCGTCGCGCAACGTGACCTCCACCCCCTCCCCGACCGTGACGCCGGCGATGCCCTTCTCCGTCACCAGGGAGACATGCAGGCCTCGCTCGTCCTCGCTGGCCCCGGCGAGGCGCCCGGAGAGCTCGCCCACCGTCACCTCCTGGCCGCGCAGGGCGTTCAGAAGCGCCGCGCGGCCGGCGAAATCCTCGGGCCGCAGGGGCAGGCCCCGCAGCGCCTCCTCCGCCATGTCGCGCGCGGGCAGGCGGATGCCCATGACGCGCCCGGCGGGGTCGGAGACGGTGAGGCTCTTGAGCAGGTCATCGACGGAGTCGAGCGGGACGCGGAAGGAGACCCCCTCCCCGGCTTCCAGCCGCCCGGTGCGCTCGTATTGCGCGATCCCGGCGGAGGAGAGGGTCACGCCGCGGACCGGCAGTTCCGCCGCCTCCACGCGCCCCGGGCCGGCCGCCGCCAGGGCCAGCAGCGAGCAGGACAGGAGCAGCGGCAGTTTCCGTGGCATGGGCGGCCTCCTCGGGCGTGCGTTTCGGGGAGGCTTAGACTCCATCCGCCGGGCCGGACAGACTTGAAGAATGGCGGCGCGCCGCCAGCCACGCCTCAGAGATGCGGGCCGGCGCGCGATGGCAGGTGCAGCAGGCGCGCCGCCAGATCCGCGAAGCGCGAATCGTGCGCCGAGGCTTCCTTCAGGCGGGCCAGCAGCAGGCTGCGGAAGGCCGGCTCGAAGCGGGCCGAAACCTCGGTCAGCCGCGCCCGCATGAAGCGGGCGCGCAGCATCGCCTGGTCTTCCAGCAGCCGGGACCGGGCGGCGGCGGCCGGCGCGAGTTTCGCTGGGCTCCTCATGACGCTTTCCTGCCGGGCGGCGCGGCCGGGGGCAAGGGGGGCAGCCCCCCGCCGCTCAGGGTGCCACCGCGGCCGGGCGCCGGCCGAGCCTCCAGCCGAGCAGCGCCGCCGCCAGCAGAAGCAGGGCCGCGATCAGGAAGGACAGGCCCGGCCAGGGCAGCGCCGAGTCCTTCTCCACCGTGGCGGCGTAGATGCCCCCGAAGAAGAGTGGGGCCACGATCCCGGCGATGCTGACCACGCTCATCACCGCGCCCTGGAGCTGTCCCTGCTGCGACTCCGAGACCTGCCGGGTCATCAGCGATTGCAGGGTCGGCATGGCCAGGGCCCAGAAGGCGTTGGGCAGGAGCGTCAGGGTGAAGAGCGTGCCCGTCGGCGCCAGGCCCATGGCCGCCACGCCCAGCGTGCCGCAGAACAGGCCGATCACCATGGTCCGGTGGTCGCCGAGGCGGCGGACCACCGGACCCACCACCAGCCCCTGCACCACCATGTCCAGCGCGCCGACCGCCGCCAGCAGCAGACCGACCTGCCAGGGGCCCCAGCCGTAGCGCTCCCCGGCATAGAGCACGAAGACCGCCAGGAAGACGGTGTGCCCGAAATGCAGGAGGAAGGTGACGCAGGCGAGGCCGGTGAGCTCCGCCTTCGAGCGCAGGAGGCGCAGCGCCCCGAAGGGGTTGGCGCGGCGCCAGGAGAAGGCCATCCGGCGTTCCGGCGGCAGGGATTCCGGCAGGACCAGCAGGCCGTAGAGGAAGGCCACGCCGCTCAGGCCGCCCGCGACCCAGAAGGGCATGCGCGGCGAGATGTCGCCCAGCACCCCGCCCAGCAGCGGCCCGGCGACGAAGCCGGCGCTGAAGGCGCTGCCGATCAGGCCATAGGCGCGTGCCCGCCCCTCCGGCGCGGTGACGTCGGCCATGTAGGCATAGACGGTGGTGAAGCTGGCCGAGGTGACGCCCGCGATGAGCCGCCCGAGGGCCAGCCACCAGAGGCTGGGCGCCAGGGCCATCAGCACGTAGTCCGCCGCCAGCCCGGCCGCCGAGACCAGGATGGTGGGTCGCCGCCCGTAGCGGTCGGAGAGCGAGCCGATCAGCGGCGAAGCGAGGAACTGCATCCCCGCCCAGAGCGTGACGAAGAGGCCGTTGACGATCCCGGCCCTGGCATTGGAGCCGGAGAATTCCTCGATCAGCAGCGGCAGGACGGGAATGACGATGCCCATCGCCATGATGTCGAGCATGGCGGTGACGAGGATGAAGCCGGTCGCGGCCTTCCGGCGCCCGGCGGTGAGTGTGGCCTGCATGGCATGTCCTGTATGGCCGCCGGCGCATGGCGGCGCGGGCGACGACCCTGGCGGGAAAGGTCGGAGCCGGCCGGCCCGGGCCGGATTCGGCGCGGGCGGGACCGGCGGGGACTGGTCAGGCGGAGGACCTGATCCGGCGGAAAGGATTCATCGGGGATGACCGGGAAGGGATCATGCGGGGCGGCGATGCCGTGATCGGCATGGCCGGGGGAGCTGCCGAAGCGCTCCGATCAGCGGGTTTCCGCGATCTCCGACATGAACCGTTCCTCCTGAGGCCGCGGCGGGACCGTCGCGGCGGGACGATGCCTAGGACGGCGTGGGAAGGCCTGTCAACGGAAAGATCGGTGGCAGCCCGTCGTGGGTCAGAGCGTGCCGGGCTCCGCCACCGGGGGCGCGGCGGGCGCGGCGCCCAGGGCGGGCAGGACCGCCTCGGCCAGCAGTGCGTGCAGGGCCCCGGTATGGGCCCTGTCGCGCGGTCCGCTGGATTCCGAGGTCATCACCACGGTCGCGGCGAGTTCCGGCAGCACGAAGAGGAACTGGCCGCCATAGCCCCAGGCGAAGAGGTTGCGCGACGGACCGGCCTGCCCGATCCACCAGCCGAGGCCGTAGAGCTGGCCGCTCCAGGGCGAACGGGTGCGGGGTGTCCAGGAATCCGCGATCCATTCCGCCGGCAGCACGCGCCGCCCCTGCCACTGGCCGTCCAGCCGCAGCATCTCCCCGATCCGCAGCAGCGCGCGCGGCGAGAGGAGCATGTCGTTGCCGCCGAAATAGATGCCCTGCGGATCGCGTGGCCAGGGCGGGATGGCGATGTCCAGCGGCCCGCCCAGCCAGTCCCGCGCGAGGTCGAGCGTGGAACGTCCCGAGGCGCGGGTGAGGACCGCCGAGAGCAGATGCGTGTCGCCGGTGGAATAGCGCATCGCCCCGCCCGGCTCTTCCTCGAAGGGGCGCGAGAGGATGTGGCGTACCCAGTTCCGGCTGCTGGCGAAGGCGCCGTAATTCTCGCCCGAGGTGCGCTCCAGCCCCGCGCGCATGGAGAGCAGGTGCTCCAGGGTGATGTCGCGCACGCGCGGATCGGCCTCCGCCGGTACGAGGCCGCCGAGCACCGGCGCCACGGGCTGGTCCAGCCCGCGCAGCACGCCGCGCGCCAGGGCCGCGCCCACCAGCAGCGACAGGACCGATTTGGAGACGGATTTCACGTTCACCGGACGGTCCGGGCCGGGGCCGCGGAAGCCTTCCTCCAGCAGGGTCCGGCCTTCCTGTGCCACGATCAGCGTGTGCAGCTTCGGCATGGCGTCCGCGCCCTGGCGCAGCGCCTCCAGGGCGGCGGCACGGCCCGGGGCCAGACCTGGGGCCAGACCTGGGGCCAGACCTTGGGCCAGGCCCGGACGCGGCAGGAAGGGCGCCAGGCCGAGCGCCAGCGGGACACCCAGGAGCGGCGGCCCCAGCATGGCGCGTCGCGACAGGAGGATCGGCATGGGCGTGACGTGGTCCCGGCATGATGAAGGTCAATGGCTCCGCCGGAAGGGGCCGGCCCCTTGCCCCGATCTCCCGGCGCGTGCTTTCTGTGCCGCCAGAAGCGGCGAAGCCGCCATGCCAGTCCCGGGCCCGATCCATTCCTGCGGTGGAGCTTCCCGAACCATGTACCGACGCACCCTGCTGGCAGGGGCCGCGGCCGCTGCCGTCATGCCGCGCCCGTCGCTGGCGCAATCTGCCGGCTCCCGTGTCCTGACCTATGTGCCGCAGGCGGATCTGACGGTGATCGATCCGGTCGTGACCACCGCCTACATCACCCGCACGCATGGGCTGATGATCTGGGACCAGCTCTACGGGCTGGACGCGCAGCTCAAGCCGCAGCCGCAGATGGTCGAGGGCCACAAGGTCGAGAATGACGGCAGGCTCTGGACCTTCCGCCTGCGCGACGGGCTGCGGTTCCATGACGGCGAGCCGGTGCGCGGGCGCGACTGCATTGCCTCGATCCGGCGCTGGGCGCAGCGGGATTCGCTGGGCGGCGCGCTGATGGCGCGCACCGAGGAGATGACGGCCCCCGACGACCGCAGCTTCGTGATCCGCCTCAAGCGCCCCTTCGGCGCGATGCTGGACACGCTGGCCAAGGTCGGGCCGCCGGCGCTGCTGATCATGCCCGAGCGCCTGGCGCAGACCGATCCGGCGGTGCAGATCAAGGAGGTGATCGGCTCCGGCCCCTTCCGCTGGAAGGCCGATGAGCGCGTGGTCGGCGCCCGCGTGGTCTATGAGAGGAACCGGGACTACGTGCCGCGCGAGGGTGGCGCCGTCGAATGGGGCGCCGGGCCGAAGATCGTGAACTTCGACCGCGTCGAATGGAACGTGATGCCCGACCCCGGCACCGCCACCGCCGCGTTGCAGAATGGCGAGGTGGACTGGTGGGAGAACCCGCCGAACGACCTGCTGCCGATCCTGGAAGGCAATCGCGGCATCCGGACGGAGGTGGCGACGCCGCTGGGCACGTTGGGCACCGGCTGCTTCAACCACCTGTATCCGCCCTTCGACAAGGCCGCGGTCCGCCGCGTCGTCCTGCGCGCCATGTCGCAGGAGGATTTCATGACCGCCGCCGCGGGCACCGACCCTTCGCTGTGGAAGGCCGGGATCGGCATCTTCGCCCCGGGCTCGCCGATGGCCAACGACACGGACCTGTCGGTGATCACCGGCAAGCGGGACATGACGGCGCTGAAGCGCGAGCTGGTCGAGGCGGGCTACAAGGGCGAGCGCGTGGTGCTGATGGCGCCGAGCGACAACCCCGTCCTCGCCGCGCTGGGCGAGGTCTGCAACGACCTGCTGCGCCGCCTCGGGATGAATGTGGACTATGTCGTTTCCGACTGGGGCACGCTGGTGCAGCGCCGTGCCAGCAAGGATTCCCCCGAGAAGGGCGGCTGGAGCATGTTCAACACCACCTGGGCCGGACTCGACATGGTGAACCCGGCGGTGACGCAGGTGCTCCGCTGCGGCGGCAGCAAGAGCGGCTTCTTCGGCTGGCCGGACATCCCGGAGATCGAGCGGCTGAAGGAGGCCTGGCTCGACGCGCCGGACCTGGAGACGCAGAAGAAGATCGCGGGCGACATCCAGCGCGTGGCCTTCCAGGAGGTGCCGTTCCTGCCCACCGGCCAGTATCTCTACAAGACCGCCTATCGCAGCAATCTCCGCGACGTGCCGAAGGGACTCTTTGTCTTCTGGGGCATCAAGCGCGCCTGAGACCGGAAACAGACACGATGACCGCGTTCGAGAGAATCAAGGCCTACCAGCCCGAGCTGGAGGCGATCCGCCACGACCTGCACATGCATCCCGAGCTGGGTCTGGAGGAGCACCGCACCGCGGATATCGTGGCGCGGAAGCTGGAGGAATGGGGGATCGAGGTGCATCGCGGCGTCGGCGTGACCGGCGTCGTCGGCGTGCTGCGCTCCGGCAACGGGCAGCAGTCCATCGGCCTGCGCGCCGACATGGACGCGCTGCCGATGCAGGAGATGACGGACCTGCCCTATGCCTCCACCGTGCCGAACAAGATGCATGCCTGCGGTCATGACGGCCACACCACCATGCTGCTGGGCGCGGCGCGGTATCTGGCCGAGACGCGGAACTTCAACGGCACGGTGAACTTCATCTTCCAGCCGGGCGAGGAAGGCTGCGGTGGCGCGCTGGCGATGCTGGAGGACAAGCTGTTCGAGCGTTTCCCCTGCGACCGCATCTTCGGCATGCACAACCACACCGGCATGGCGGTCGGCACCTTCGCGGTGCGCAACGGCCCGGCCATGGCGGGCGGCGCCTTCTTCGACATCACCATCGGCGGCAAGGGCTCGCATGGCGCGCGGCCGGAGGGCAGCATCGACCCGGTGCTGACCGCCTGCCACATCGCCACCGCGCTGCAATCCATCGTCTCGCGCAACCTCTCGCCGCGCGAACAGGCGGTGGTGAGCGTGACAAAGGTGCAGGGTGGCGACGCCTATAACGTCATTCCGCAGACGGCCACGATCTCCGGCACGGCGCGCTTCTTCTCGCGCGAGGTGGGCCAGCAGATCGAGGAGGCGATGCGCCGGCTGTCCGACGGCATCGCCACAGGCTTCGGCGCCACGGCGAGCGTGGAGTGGCGGCTGATCTTCGCCCCCACGGTCAACACGGCGGAGCATGTGGACAGCGTGATCGCCGCCGCGAAGGACCTGGTCGGCGAGGAGAAGCTGACCGTCGGCAAGCCGCCGGTGATGGGGTCGGAGGACTTCTCCTTCATGCTGGAGAAGGTGCCGGGCGCCTATCTGAACGTGGGCAACGGGGAGGAAGGCTTCTCGCCGCACCACCCGGGCTACAAGTTCGACGACGCCTCGATCCCCTATGGCTCCGCCATGTATGCGCGGCTGGTCGAGATGGGGATGCCGAAGGGCATCGAGGGCTGACAGGAAGGCGGTGGGCTCAGCCCGCCGCCACGCCGTCCGCCTGCCGGTCCAGATGCGCCGGCAGGCCCTCCGGCAGCTTCAGGCGGTGGGCCAGCGCCTCCAGATAGGCGCGTTCCGCCGGCTGGTCCGGATCGACCGCGAGGCGGGAGGCGAGGTAGAGCTCCGCCGCCTGCTCCGGCGTGCCGGCGGAGGCGGCGACCTCCGCGACGCCGGCTGGCGCCGACAGCGCGTCGAAGACGAAGCCCTTGGCCTCGGCATCCAGCCCGGCCTCCTCCACCTTGGCGAAGATCCGGCGCTGCTCCTCCGCGTCGATATGGCCGTCCGCCTTGGCGGCGGCGATCATGGCGCGGATGAGCGCCAGTTCGAAGGGTTGCCCATCCGGGGAGGGCTGCGCGGCGGGGAGGAAACGCTGTTCCACCCGTTCCGCCTCCTGCGGCGTGGCCAGGGGCGCCTGGGCGGGCGCCTGGCCCTTCTGCCAGTTCTCGTAGGCCCGGCTGGCCAGGGCGCCGAGCAGCGCGGCGCCGCCATGGGTGAGCGCACGGTTCAGCCCGCTCTTCTTCTTTCCGCCGCCGACCAGCAGGCCGAGCAGCCCGCCCGCCACGCCGCCCGCCGCGAGCCCGCCCTTGCCGGACTGGCCCATCGCCTGCCGCGCGGCATCGGCCAACCCGCCCAGGGAGTTGCCCATGGAACCGCCCGAGAAAACGCCGGGAAGATTCGGGCCGGAGCCCGCCGTGGAGGTGCCACCCGGGTTGGTCCAGGGCGAATGGCCGCCCTGGCGCGGCGCCGGCTCAGTGCCGCGCGCGGGCGTGGAGCCCCCGGCCATCTGGCGCAGCGCCCCGGCGGCGCCACCCTGGCCGAGGAAACGGTCGAGAAGGTTCTTGGCGTCGATCATGCGCCCCATGTCGGGACCGGGCGGGGCCGCCGCAAGATGGACGATCGTTCATGTGATCGATTCCGCCCGAAGGCGGTGGCTTCAGGCGAAGAAATCCGGCCAGGAGGTCGGCTTCGGCGCCGCGCCGCGCAGGCTGGCCTGGATCTCGGCATCCAGCGCCTGGAGGAAGCGGGAACGCTGCTTCGCGCCGAAGCTCCCGTGTCCCCGCGTTTCCACGCCGAGCTCCCGGAGGTGGCGCGACACCTCCCGGCCCGCCAGGGCCTGGCCGATATTGTCCTCGTTCCAGACCGTGCCGCTGGGCGCCACCGCCCGCGCGCCCGCCTTCAGGCAGCGGGAGGCCAAGGGGATATCGGCGGTGACGCAGACATCGCCGGGGCGGATATGTTCCGCGATCCAGTCGTCCGCGACATCCGCGCCGGCCTCCACGATCACGCGGCGGATGTCCGGCGATTCCGGAAGCCGCACGCCCCGCGCGCCGTTGGAGACCACATGTGTCACCAGCCCGAGGCGCGCGGCGGTGCGGAAGACCTCGTCGCGCACCGGGCAGGCATCGCCATCCACGAAGATCTCGGGCCGGGCCTCCATCCTCAGGTGCTCAGCGTCGCGCCGCCATCGAGCCGGACGATACAGCCGGTGAGATAGGCGGCCTTGTCGGAGGCCAGGAAGGCCGCCATCGGCCCGTACTCGTCCGGCTCGCCCATGCGGCCGGCGGGGATGGTCTTGGCGCGGGCTTCGATCACCTCGTCCAGGCTCTTGCCGGTCTTCTTCGCCGCCGCTTCGGCGGTTTCCGTCGTGCGGTCGGTGCGGAAGGCGCCAGGGGCCAGGATGTTGCAGGTGATCCCCTCCCCCGCCACCTCGGCCGAGAGGGTCTTGTTCCAGCCTGCCAGCGCGGCGCGCAGCGTGTTGGAGATGGCAAGGTTGGCGATCGGCTGCTCGATGCCGATGCTGCCCACCGAGATGATCCGGCCCCAGCGGCGCTCCCGCATCCCGGGCAGGAGGCGGTTGGCGACCTGGATCGGCGAGAGCACGGCCGGGCGGAACCACTTCTCCAGCATTTCCGGCGTCAGCCCCAGCGCCGTGCTGGGCGGCGGGCCCCCATGGTTCAGGAAGAGGATGTCCACCCCGCCCAGCGCCGCCAGGGCGCCATCGGCCAGGGCATCCATGTCGGCTGCCTTCGCGACATCGGCGGGGATGCCCAGGGCCTTCGGCGCGCCGAGGGAGCGCAGCGAATCGCAGACCCTGTCCAGGCTCGCCTGCTCGCGGCCGGAAATGGCGATCGCCACGCCTTCCGCCGCCAGGGCTTCCGCCACCGAGCGGCCCAGGCCCTTGGAGGCGCCCATCACCAGCGCCCGCTTGCCCCGCAGACCGAGATCCATCGGCTTCTCCCTTCCCGTCAGGATTCGCCGGGAAGCTGGACCGCCGGCCGCGCCAAGGCAAGCCGCCGCCCGGCCTGGAACAGGGCGGCCCCGGAGTCCATGCTGCGCGCCGGACCCTTCGGGAAGGAACCCGCCATGGCAAAGCCCAGCATCCTGCTCACCCGCCACTATCCCCCTGCCGTGATGGAGCGCGCCGCACGGGACTATGCCTGCGTGACGCGGGCGGAGGATGGCGGGCTGACGGGGGCGGAACTGTGCCGCCTCGCGGCGGGGGTGGAGGGCATCCTCTGCGCCGCGGGTGATCCGATGGATGGGGCCACCATCGCGGCCCTGCCGGACAGCGTGCGGGTCCTGGCCACCTTCAGCGTCGGCACCGACCATATCGACCTGGAGGCCGCGCGGCGCCGGGGAATCGCGGTGACGAACACCCCCGACGTGCTGAGCGTGGCCACGGCGGAGATCGCCATGCTGCTGGTCCTGATGTGCGCCCGCCGCGCCGGGGAGGCGGAGCGGATGGTGCGGGCGCGGGAATGGGTCGGCTGGTCGCCCACGCAGCTCCTCGGCGTGACGCTGGAGGGCAAGAAGCTCGGCATCCTGGGCATGGGCCGCATCGGCCAGGCGCTGGCCCGGATGGCGCGGGGCTTCGGGATGGAGATCCACTACCGCAACCGCAGCCGCCTCGCCCCGGAGCAGGAGGAGGGCGCGGTCTTCCATGCCTCGGACGAGGCCTTCCTGGGCACGGTGGACGTGCTGTCCATGCATATCCCGGGCGGCACCGCGACGCGGAACTGGCTCGATGCCGGGCGGATCGCGCAGCTCCACAAGGGCGCCATCGTGGTGAACACGGGCCGGGGCAGCACGGTGGACGATGCCGCGCTCTGCGCCGCGCTGCATGCGGGGCATCTGCGCGCCGCCGGGCTCGACGTCTTCGCCGGCGAGCCGCGGATCTTCGAGGGCTATCACACCGCACCCAACGTCACCCTGCTGCCGCATCTGGGCAGCGCCACCGAGGAGACGCGCGACGCCATGGGCTTCCGCTGCCTCGACAACCTCGACGCGCTGCTGCGGCGTGGCGAGGAGCCGCCGCACCGGGTGGCCTGAGCGGTCCGGGAAGGGCGGTGGCGGAGGCGGGCGCGTCGTTCATGACAGATCCGCGGCATGAATCCGCCGCCCGGGGGCTTGCCCTGCCTTCCGGGCTCGGCTATCCGCCCCGTCATCGGACAGGTGGCCGAGTGGTCGAAGGCGCGCGCCTGGAAAGTGCGTATACGTCAAAAGCGTATCGTGGGTTCGAATCCCACCCTGTCCGCCAGATGATCATCCGCCTCCCGCGGATCTCCCTTCCCAGCTTCCGCATGGTTTCGTTCGGCCTGTCGTAACGGAACTCGCGAATCATGCGTTGCCGGCGGCGTGCGCCCTTGCGCCAACGCTTTCCGTCGGGCTGCGTTCTCCCGGGCAGGAAAGACAGGACAGACAGGGAGAACAACCATGCGGCTGATCCTGTGCCTCGCGGCCCTTCTCATGCTGAGCGGCTGCGGGTTGGTGGCCCTGCCCTTCCGTGCCGCGGGCGATGTGGTGCAGGTGGTACCCATCGTCGGCGGCCCTGTCGGCAAGCCGATCCATGCGGTCGGGGACGCGATCGACTGAGGATGCGCGCCGCTAGGCGGGGCAGCTGTCGAACGGAACGGGTCAGCAGGCTCCGCCACCGGCATTCCGTCCCTGCCTGTCGGCCGTCAGTCCTGTTTCCGGTCGAGCCACTCGTTCACGGCGGCCTGGGCAGCGCCGGGGGTCGGGAAGCGAGCCCCGTCCTGTGGGTGGCCCGGCATGCGAAGGAAGTTCTGATCCGGGAACCGGTGCCCTGCCGTCTCGATCAGGGCGCCCCGATACTCCCAGGTTGGTCCGCCCCTGAGGCCTTGGAAGGTCACAAGGCGGGCTTCGCCAGGCCCTTTGTCGTCCGATGCCATACACTCACGCTGTAACTGTGGGAAAAATTCAGCACTGTCTTGGCGCAAGAGACCTCGCCCGGCGTCATCCATTTGGATGAGGCCGTACGGTCTGGGCCGTATTCCCGGGCGTGAGGCGGTACACGGGGTGGCGTCGGACGCGCTGCGCCGGCCGAGGGACGGACGCGAAGCATCCTGCCGCCGACGACAGCAGACGCGCAGATTCCGCCCAGGGTGTGGATCTGGAATGCCGAAAACCGCCATGCGGAGCGGTTCCGCATGAGCCGCGTGGGTGAATTTGGATTGGTTCGATTTGGTGAGGCTCAAACCGGCAGGAAACCTGCCGGAATGGCGTCCCCTAGGGGATTCGAACCCCTGTTGCCGCCGTGAGAGGGCGGTGTCCTAGGCCTCTAGACGAAGGGGACGTGGCCATCGGTGAGGTGGCTTCTATCGGAGCCTCCGTCGGCGATCAAGCCATCTCGGGCCGCTTATTTGCATCCCTGCCGCGCGTTGGTAGGCCTTCACGCGCCTGCCGTCCCGGGCGGGGGCCGGCGGCGCCGATTCACTCCGTGGGGCGCAGTTCACCCAGCACCCGGCCGGAGCGTGGGTCCAGCAGCAGCACGCGCTCGCCCTGCGGCCCCTCGACCCAGACCGCCACCCGGTCCCCTGCCCCGGCCAGGCCGCGGATTCGGGTGCCCGCGGGCTGCCCGAGCCCGCCCTCGATCCTCTGGGCGGAAGGCGTGGCGACGGACATGCGCTGGACGATCACCGCGATCAGTCCCACGGTGCCCGCGACAATCAGAACTCCCATGACGATGACGAGCACCTTGAGCGCGCGCAATCAAACCCCCGATCTTTCCCTGGATTTCATCGCCACGCCGGAACAGGCGGGGCAGCGCCTGGACCGTGTCCTGGCGGAGGTGTCAGGGGCATTGTCCCGATCCCGTGTCAAGGCGCTGATCGAAGCCGGAGGGGCGCGGCGGGATGGCCAGCCTGTCGCCAACCCTTCCGAGGCCGTGCGCCCAGGCGCGCGCTACAGCCTCCATGTCCCGCCGCCCGAGCCGGCGACACCGCAGGCCCAGGCGATCCCCCTGACCATCCTGTACGAGGACCCGCACCTGATCGTGCTGGACAAGCCGGCCGGGCTGGTCGTGCATCCGGCGCCGGGCAACCTGGACGGGACGCTGGTGAACGCTCTCCTCGCCCATGCCGGGGAGGAGCTGACGGGCATCGGCGGCGAGAAGCGCCCCGGCATCGTCCACCGGCTGGACAAGGACACCAGCGGGGTGATGGTGGTGGCGAAGTCCGAGGCGGCGCATCACGCGCTGTCAGAGGCCTTCGCCGCCCGCGACCTGGACCGGGAGTATCTGGCGCTGGTCTGGGGGCTGCCCTCGCCCGCCAAGGGGGAGATCGAGGGCGATATCGGCCGGCATCCGATGGATCGGAAGCGCATGGCCGTGGTCACGCGGAACGGCAAGCACGCCCTGACCCGGTACGCCACGGAACAGACCTGGGCGGGCGCCTGCGCCCTGCTCCGCTGCCGGCTGGCGACCGGGCGGACCCATCAGATCCGGGTCCATCTCTCGCACAAGGGCCACCCGCTGGTGGGGGACCCGGTCTATCTCCGCCGCACCCCGGCCTCGGCCAAATCCCTTGGCGCGACGGCGCGGGAGGCCCTGCTGGCCTTTCCGCGGCAGGCGCTCCATGCCGCGACGCTGGGCTTCCGCCACCCCGTCACCGGAGAGGCGCTGAGCTTCGCCGCTCCGCTGCCGCCGGATATGGCCGCCCTGCTGGATATGTTGAAGGGCGACGGAGAGTAACCCGACTGTGACAGTCGGTTTTTCTTGCAAACAAAGGGCGAACGCGCTAAAAACTCGCTGCGCCGCCGCAGCCAGGTGCCGCTTGGAAGCGTTAGTCGCGGAGACATGTTCCGACGTGACCGGAGCGACCGCGACGCGCTGGGCCTGGCAACGGATGGGCACATTCCACAGCGGTCTCAGAACCCGCCGTCACGGGGGTTCCTGAAGCCGGAGAGGAGGCGAGTACATACATGGCTTCCACTTCCATGATTCCAATGGCTCCCGAGGGCAATCTTTCCCGCTACCTCCAGGAGATCCGCAAGTTCCCGATGCTGGCGCCGGAGGAGGAGTACAACCTCGCCAAGCGCTGGAAGGACAACGGGGACGAAGGGGCGGCCCACAAGCTCGTCACCTCCCACCTCCGCCTCGTCGCGAAGATCGCCATGGGCTACCGCGGCTACGGCCTGCCGGTGGGCGAGCTGATCAGCGAGGGCAATGTCGGCATGATGCAGGCGGTGAAGCGGTTCGATCCGGACCGCGGCTTCCGCCTCGCCACCTATGCCATGTGGTGGATCCGCGCCGCGATCCAGGAATACATCCTGCACTCCTGGTCGCTGGTGAAGATGGGCACCACCGCCGCGCAGAAGAAGCTGTTCTTCAACCTGCGCCGGCTCAAGGGCCAGATGGCGGCGCTGGAGGAAGGCGATCTGCAGCCGGAGCAGGTGGAGAAGATCTCCCGCGTCCTGCAGGTGCCGGAGCAGGATGTGGTGTCGATGAACCGCCGCCTGGCTTCCTCGGACCAGAGCCTGAACGCCCCCGTCCGCGCCGACAGCGAGGGCGAGTGGCAGGACTGGCTGGTGGATGAGGGTGAAAGCCAGGAGAGCGAGCTCGCGGACCGGGAGGACATGTCCAACCGCCGCTACCTGCTCGACACGGCGCTGAAGACTCTGAACGAGCGTGAGCGCCACATCCTGATCGAGCGCCGGCTGAAGGACGAGCCGACCACGCTGGAAGAGCTCTCGCAGCAGTACAATATCTCGCGCGAGCGTGTCCGCCAGATCGAGGTCCGTGCCTTCGAGAAGCTGCAGAAGTCGATGAAGAACCAGATCGCCGAGCAGCGTCTGGCCATCACCTGAAACGAGCCCGACGGCTCTGACGCGAACGGCGGGGCAACCCGCCGTTTCTGATTCCGGCTCCTCTGATTCCGGCCCCGCCCATACCCCACCTGCCCCGCCATCTCCTGCCCCGGCGGCAGATCCGCGGCCAGGGGCGCTGCCACCCCGTCCGATCTCGCCTATGGAGGTCTGGAGGACGAAAGGAACGGCGCATGGCGGAGATGGAGGTGTCGGAGACAGCACAGAAGGCCCCGCCGCCACGGCGCCGGCGCTTCCGGCGGCTGCGGCGGCTGCCCCTGGTCTCGCCGCGCCTCTGGTTGCGCCGCATGGCCTTCTGGTCCGGCGCGGTACTGGTGGGCCTCGTGGCGATCGCCTTCGCTGCCCTGGCCGACCTTGCCGGCGAGAGCTTTCACCGCCTGGTCTCGCACTGGCCGCTGCTGGCGCTGGTGGTCTCGCCCGCCTGCTTCGCCCTGGCCAGCTACCTGACCCGCACCGTCTTTCCCGGCGCCCAGGGCAGCGGCATCCCCCAGGTGATCGCCACGCTGCACATGGACGATCCGGGGCTCATCGCCCGGGTGCTGTCCCTGCGGATCGCGGTGGGCAAGGTCCTGCTGACGCTGCTGGGCCTGCTTGGGGGCGGATCGATCGGGCGCGAGGGGCCGACCGTACAGGTCGGCGCCTCGATCATGCAGGCGCTGGCCCAGCGGCTGCACCTGCCCCGGCCCGAGACCCGGCGTGCCATGGTGCTGGCGGGCGGTGCGGCCGGCGTCGCCGCCGCCTTCAACACGCCGCTGGCGGGGATCGTCTTCGCCATCGAGGAACTCAGCCATTCCTATGAGGGGCGTACCAGCGGCAATGTCCTGACCGCCGTGGTGATCGGCGGCGTGGTCAGCCTGGCCCTGGTCGGGAACTACACCTATTTCGGCGTCACCCAGGTGGCCCTGCCGATGGGCTCTGCCTGGGCCGCCGTCCCGCTTTGCGCCGTGCTGGGCGGGCTCTGCGGCGGCGTCTTCAGCTGGATGCTGGTGCGCGCCTCGGCCGGCCTGCCGGGCCTGGCCGGGCGTCTCCTGGCGCGCCACCCGGTGGGCTTCGCTGCGCTCTGCGGGCTGCTGGTGGCGCTGATCGGGCTGGCCAGCGGCGGCCTGACCTATGGCACGGGCTATGCCCAGGCGCGGGGGCTGATCGAGGGGGAAACCACCCTCCCGGCCAGCTACTTCGTCACCAAACTGCTGGCGACGGTGGTCTCCTATTGCAGCGGCATTCCCGGCGGTATCTTCGCCCCGTCCCTTTCGGTCGGGGCCGGCTTCGGCGCCACGCTGGCGGAGTTCCTGCCGGTCGCACCGCTGGGCGCCATGGTGCTGCTCGGCATGGTCGCCTATTTCTCCGGGGTGGTGCAGGCGCCGATCACGGCCGCCGTCATCGTCATGGAGATGACCGACGGGCAGAACATGATCATCCCGCTGATGGCCACCTCCTTCATCGCGACCGGCGCCTCGCGCCTCATCTGCCGCCGCCCGCTCTACGGCGCCCTGGCGCACCGCTTCCTGAACGTGATGGAACGCCGCTGAGGGACGTCACTCCTCCCGGGGCTCCGGCCCGCGGGTCGCGGCCTGGACCGGCTCCGGCACCTGCGGCCGGTTCTCGGCCGCGGCGCGATAGACGGTTTCCATCAGTTGCATGTCGCGCAGCCCTTCCTCGCCCGGCGTGTGCGGCGTCTCGTCGGCCAGGACGCGTTCGGAGAAATGGTCGATCTCCAGCGCGAACTGGTTCCTGTGCTGGATCTTGCGCTCTTCCTGCCCGACCACGTCGCCCGACTTGCGGGACACGATCATGCGCTGCCCGACATAGGAGAAAGCGTCCGGCATCTCGACGGTGCCGCCCTCGAAATGCAGCCGCAGCGTCTTGTCGTTGAAGGCGCCATAGGAGGAAAGGCAGTTCGCCATCACGCCGGAAGGGAAGCGCAGGCCGAAGCTCATGCTCTCCTCCACCTCCTTCCAGCGCTCGTCGCCCGGCGGGCTGTAGCGGCGCGCGGTGATCTCCACCGGCTCCTCCCCGGTGATGTAGCGCGTGGCGTTGAGGCAGTAGAGGCCGATATCGGGCAGCGCCCCTCCCCCGGCCAGAGCCTTGGAATAGCGCCATTGCGGGCCCGCCCCGTTGGCCTGGACATTGGTCGCCTCGATGAAGCGCAGTTTGCCCAGCTCGCCGGACCGCACCAGCGCGATCGCCGCGCGGTTATAGGGTTCGTACTGGCAGCGGTAGGCGACCATCAGCCTGACGCCGGCCTTCGCGCAGGCCTCGACCATCTCCCGCGCCTCGGCGGCGGTGCTGGCCATGGGCTTCTCGCAGAGCACATGCTTGCCGATCGCCGCCGCGCGCAGCGTGTATTCGCGGTGCATGCCGTTGGGCAGGACGACATAGACCGCCTTCACCGCCGGCAGGTCGCGCAGCGTCTCGAAATCCGCGTAGCCGAGCACCGCCGTTTCCGGGATGCCGTATTGCCGCGCCACCACGCTGCCTTTTTGCGGGCTGCCCGTCACCAGAGCCGCCGGATAGGCGCTCTTGCACTCGGCGAAGGCGGGAAGGATCTCCTCCAGGCTCAGCCGCCCCAGCGCCACGATGGCATAGCCCACGCGTTCCCCGGGCGGGCGCGGAGCGGGCGGCGGGGGCGTGCGCGGCTCGGCCTCGCTGCGCCAGTTCGGGAAGACGACCCGGCCGTTGCGCACCTGCCCGACATCCATGTCGGACGGCGCCGGATAGCCCGGTGCGCCACTGGCCGATGCGCCGGTTGTGCCGATGGCGAGGCCCATGGCGGACAGGCCGGAGGCGCGGATCAGGCCGCGCCGCGTGGCGGAGAAACTGTCGTCGGGCATGGCGGGGGAACTCCGGTTCCATCCCGCCCTCAACGCCCCGCCGCGCCGGGCGGTTGACCCCGGCACACGGCCTCGTGCCCGCATCCCGGAAGGCGCCGGCGGACTTCCGGGATGCCGGCGCGGTCAGAGACCGGCGAGATGCGCCGTGGCCAGCGCGGCTTCCTGCCGGTGCACCAGCGTGGAGACGCTGGCCTGGAAGATGTGCAGGAAGGAGCCGGGATGGATGCCGATCCAGAGCGTCAGCACCACCAGCGGTGCGAAGATCAGCTTCTCCCGCGCCGAGAGGTCCAGGATCTGGCGCAGCTCGGCCCGGTGCAGGCGGCTGAACACCACGGTCTTGTACATGCGCAGCATATAGGCGGCGCCCAGGATCATGCTGCTGCCGGCCGCCAGGGTCAGCCAGGGGCTGATCTTCCAGGCGCCGACCAGCACCAGGAACTCGCCGGGGAAGGAGGCGGTGCCGGGCAGCGCCATGGCCGCCAGGGTGAAGATCATCGCCACCACCGCATAGGCCGGCATGACTTTCGCGATCCCGCCGAAATGGCCGATGTCGCGCGAGCGCACGCGGTCCTGCAGCACGCCGATGCAGAGGAAGCCGGCACCCGAGACCACGCCATGCGCCAGCATCTGCAGCAGCGCGCCGGAGATGCCCTGCTCGTCGATGGAGAAGACGCCGATCGTGGCGATGCCCATATGGGCGATCGAGGAATAGGCCACGATCTTCTTCATGTCCTGCTGGAGCAGCGCCACCAGGCTGGCATAGACCACGGCGATCGCCGACAGGGCCAGGACGAAGGGCGCCAGCGTTTCCGTCGCCTGCGGGAAGAGCGGGATGGAGAAGCGCAGGAAGCCGTAGGCCCCCATGTTCAGCATCACGCCGCCCAGCATGACGGAGCCCGCGGTGGGCGCCTCGGCATAGGCTTCCGGCTGCCAGGTGTGGAAGGGCCACATCGGCATCTTCACCGCGAAGGCGGCGAAGAAGGCCAGGAACATCCACATCTGCGCGCCGCGCGACAGGTGCAGGCCCATGAGCTGCGTCAGATCCGTGGAGCCGGCGTCGTACCAGATCGCCAGCACCGCCAGCAGCATCAGCAGCGCACCCGCCAGCGTGTAGAAGAACAGCTTGAAGGCCGCGCGCACGCGATGCGGGCCGCCCCAGATCCCGATGATCAGGAAGATCGGGACCAGCGCCGCTTCGAAGAACACGTAGAAGAGCAGCAGGTCGACGGCCGAGAAGACGCCGATCATCGCCGTTTCCAGCAACAGGAAGGCGGCCATGTAGGTCCGGATACGGGTCTGCTCCATGCGCCAGGACGCGAGGATGCAGATCGGCGTCAGCAGCGCCGTGAGCAGCACGAAGAGGACGGAGATGCCGTCCACGCCCATGTGGTAGCTGATGCCGGTATCCGGCATCCAGTTCGCGTGCTCCTGGAACTGGTAGGCGCCGCTGCCGCCGTCGAAGCCGAACCAGAGCAGGGAGGCGAGCGCCAGGACGGCCAGGCTGGTGCCGAGCGCGATCCCGCGCGCCAGCCGTCCGATCCTGTCCTCCTCCCCTCTCAGGCACAGGATGGCGGCCACGCCGGCCAGTGGAAGGAATGTCAGGGTCGATAGAAGCGGGAAGCCAGCAGCGTTCATCCGGCGGGGCCTTGCAAGCATCAGGGCAGGCACGCGGAAACCTTCCTGCACCGGAAGGATTCGTTGCACCGCACCATGTCGCGGGAGGCTCCGCCTATCGGCTTTTCTTCACCGCTGCCAGCACAAGGGACAGCGCATGGGGGAATCCGACGAATTCTTCATGGATCATCCATGAATATCATGCGTTTATACTGTTTTATATATCTTATATAACTTTATAATAACCGTATTTATTGCGCTTGTCGTTCGTTTTACTTCCAGACGCAAGACCTTGAGACTGGCAGCAACCCGCACATGAAGTCACGTGACGTCTTTGCAACCGGACGGCGAGGATGGCGCCCGGGACGGTCATGGCGATCATGGGTGGACGGCATGGCTTCGTTCCGCGCGGCCACTCTGCCAGCCGCGCGCGATACTGTTTCGCGAAAGGCGGACGTTTCGCGTCCGGGTATCAGCCGTCCTCGCGCACCGGCACCGCCGCCGCTTGGCTCCAGCCCAGGCGCAGCGGCAATCCCTCCGTGGGCTGCAGGGGCGCGCGCCAGGATGGTAGCTGCACCCGCAGGACGCCGAGATCCTCGGTCGCCACGGACAGGTGGAAGGCCGTTCCGGCATAGGACCAGGACAGCACCCGGCCCTCCACCACGTTGTCCTCCTCCATCCCTTCGCCGAGCGGCAGGATCTTCTCGGGCCGCAGCGACAGCACCACGCCCTCCCCGGCCCGCGCCGCGCCCTGTGCCAGGAGGCGCGTGTTGCCCAGGCGCAGCGCGAGCGTGTCGCCCTGGCTTTCCTCGACCGTGCCGGACAGGAAATTGCTCTGCCCCAGGAATCCCGCCACGAAACGCGTCGCGGGGCGCTCGTAGAGCTCCGCCGGCGAGCCCTGCTGGATCAGCCGCCCGTGGTTCAGGATCGCGATCCGGTCGGAGAGGGAAAGCGCCTCCTCCTGGTCATGGGTGACATTGATGAAGGTGCGGCCGACGCGGCGGTGCAGCGCCTTCAGCTCGTCCTGCAACTCGGCGCGCAGCTTCTTGTCCAGCGCGGAGAGCGGCTCGTCGAGCAGCAGCAGCGCCGGGTCGAAGACCAGGGCGCGGGCCAGCGCCACGCGCTGCTGCTGCCCGCCGGAAAGCTGGTGCGGCCGCCTTTCGGCGAAACGGTCCAGTTGCACGAGGTCCAGCGTGGCGCGCACCCGGGACTCGCGCTCCGCCCGTCCGATCCGCCGCACACGCAGCGGGAAGGCGACATTTTCCGCCACCGTCATCTGGGGGAACAGCGCATAGCCCTGGAACACCATGCCGAAGGAACGCTTCTCCGGCGGCAGGGCGGTGATGTCGCGCCCGTCCAGCAGCACCTGCCCGGCGGAAGGCTCGACGAAGCCCGCGATCATCATCAGCAGCGTGGTCTTGCCGGAGCCGGAGGGGCCGAGCAGCGTCAGGAATTCGCCGCGCCCGACCTCCAGCGACACATCGGCCACCGCCGCCGCCTCACCATAGCGGCGCGTGACGTTGCGCAGCGACAGAGCATGGCCCGCCCCGGCCGCGTATGCCACGGCCGGGCGTTCCAGCACGGTGCTCACGACCGGTACTCCGGCTGCTCGCGGTCCAGCTTGCGGCACATCGCCTGCCAGAGCAGCCAGCCCTTGGTCGGGCTGTCGGGCGACTGCGCCCTGGTGCGCTCCACCACCCCGGCCGGCGGCATGGAGAGCGGCGCGCCCGTGGAGAGCGCGGCGACCTGGATGCGGCAGGCCTGTTCCAGATAATACATCCAGTAGAAGGCCTCCGCGACCGTGCGCCCGGCGGTGAGCAGCCCGTGGTTGCGCAGGATCAGGCAGGGCCGGTCGCCCATGTCGCGCACCAGCCGCTCGCGCTCCGACAGGTTGTCGTCGGCGGCGATGCCTTCGTAGCCGTGGATCGCCACGCGGTCGTGGAACTCCATGCTGATCTGGTTCAGCGGCAGGATGCCCTGCTCCGTCGCCGCCACGGTCATGCCGGCCAGCGTGTGGGTATGCATCACGCATTGCGCGCGCGGGCTGGCCAGGTGCAGGGCCGAATGGATCACGAAGCCCGCCGGGTTCACCGGCCAGATCGTCTTCTGCGCAGGCTCCCCCTCCGCATCCACCAGCACCAGGGAGGAGGCGGTGATCTCCTCGAAGAGCAGCCCATAGGGGTTGACCAGGAAGCGATGCCCCTCCCCCGGCACGCGCACCGAGAGATGCGTGTAGACCGTGTCGGTCATCCCGTGCAGGGCGATCAGCCGGTAGGCGGCGGCGAGGTCGCGGCGCAGCTCCGCCTCGGTCGGCACATGCCTCGGATCGGGCTTCCGCGGCGGGTCGTAGAGCAGCATGTCAGTAGCCCCGTTCCGGGTCGTAGAGATTGGGTAGCGGGCCGCCCGCCTCGTGCGCGGCGATGGCCTCCGCGATGTAGCGCGCACGTTCGCGCAGGCTGGCCAGGGAGGCCAGGTGCGGCGTCACGATCACCTTGGGATGCGACCAGAGCGGGCTGTCGGAGGCCAGCGGTTCCGGCTCGAAGACATCCAGCAGCGCGCCGTCCAGGTGCCCGCTGTCCAGCGCCGCCAGCAGGTCGGGCACCACGAGATGCGAGCCGCGCCCGACATTCACCACCTGTGCGCCCCGGGGCAGCATGGACAGCAGGCGGGCATCGATCAGCCCGCGGGTTTCCGGCGTGGAGGGCAGCAGGCAGACCAGTATGTCGGTGCGCGCGAGGAAGGCCTCCAGCTCCTCCGCTCCCGCGAAGGATTCGACGCCGGGCAGTTCCTTGCGCGTGCGCGACCATCCCGCGACGGGGAAGCCCAGCGCCTGGAGCATCCGCGCCGCCGTGCCGCCCAGATTGCCGAGGCCCATGATGCCGACGCGGCGTTCCGGCGCGGTGAAGCGCGAATTGAAGTTGTCCCAGCGCGCCTCCGCCTGCCCCAGTGCCATCCGCCGCGCGCCGCGCAGCAGGGACAGGCAGGCCCAGCTCACGAACTCGCCCATGCGCTGGCCCGTTTCCAGCCCGCCCATGCGCACCAGCGGCAGATGGCGGGGCCATTCCGGATCGCGCACGATGTTGTCCACGCCGGCGGCGGAGGAGAAGACGACGCGCAGATTGGACAGGCGCTTCAGCCGGCCGGGCTCCGGGTCCCAGACCACGACATAGGAAACCTCCTCCGGTGCCACGGCGGCATCGTCCCACCAGCGGATCTCCAGGCGTGGATCCACGGCCTGGAACGCCCTGCGCCACTTCGGCACCGCTTCCTCGCCGCCCGACTTCACCAGAACAATCACTCGCTCGCCCCCAATTCCGGCCCCACGCGGCGGGCTGCCCCTTCATGAAGCAGGCGCCCGCCCAGGCTGGCCCATCGCCGCCCGGTGGCGCCCATGCAGGGTTCATGCCGCCCTGGTCGTCACCAGTCCAGGCCGGGTCCGGATCGCCCCCGTGACGCCCGCGCCGGGATCATACAGGCCCGGCGGCGGCGGTGAACCCGATGGCGCCAGCATCGTTACCCTGCTGGAAATCCTTCCCGGCCCACACGGAGCGCCGACGATCCGACCAGGGACCGGGACCACCCGGAAGGAGAAGAACATGGCCGCCGATCCGACCACGATGCAGCAGGCTTCCGGCAACAGTCAGGAGAAGGAGCAGGAGGCGCTGAAGGACACCTTCCCCGCCAGTGATCCGGTGGGGAACGAGGGTGCCCGCGGCTCGCGTGCCGTCCCGGCCTCGGAGATGCAGGAGGACGATCCCGCCCCGCTCGCGGATGGCAGGACCCTGTCCTATGCCTTCGACAGCGCGGAGAAAGCCAAGCTGGCTGGGGAAGGCGTGGTCCGTGCCGGGCTGGCCGAGCACAGCCGCCTTTCGGTGGACGGGTCGTCCCTGCGCCTGGAGGTCGCCGGCAACGCCGCCGAGGACGCCGACAGGATGCTGCAGCAGGCGGGCGGCCGCGCATCCTGAACCCGGCCGCAGCGTCACGCCGCGCCGCCATCGTCATTTTCGGCGCGGCGGTGCGGCCCGATGGTTCTCCGAGCCAGACCCTGCGGCGACGGGTGGAGGCGGCGCTGGCGCATGGCCGCCGCCGGCATCCCCCGCCGCTCTATGTGCCGACCGGGGCGAAGGGCCGGCATGGGCCGAGCGAGGCGAGCGTGATGGCCCGCCTGCTCCGCGAGGGCGGGGTGCCGCCCGCTGACATTCTGGAGGAGCCGACCGGCACGGACACGCTGTCCTCCGCCCGCGCCGTCGCGGGCTTGTTGCGGGACTGGCATGGCCCGGTGCTGGTGGCCTCCTCGGGGTATCACATTCCCCGCTGCGTGCTGCTGCTGCGCCTGCTGGGCCTCCCGGCCCGCCCTGGCCCCGCGGCCCGCGCGGCACCCGGCTTCCAGGACTGGCGCTGGCGCTTGCGGGAGGCTCCGGCCATTCCCTATGACGCCGCCCTGGCGCTCTGGCACCGCCGCGCCGGGCGCGGACCGGCCCCGGCGGCCTGACCCCTTCCCGACTGTCGCCCGCCATGCTTCCTCTGCCGCCACATCGAGGCGAAAGGAGCGGGGCCATGGTGGAACGGGTGCTGGGAATCCTGGGCGGCATGGGCCCCCTGGCCGGGGCGCAGTTCCTGTTGCGGCTGACGCTGCTGACGCCGGCGGCGCGGGACCAGGACCATGTTCCCGCCGTGCTGTGGTCCGACCCCCGCGTGCCCGACCGCACCGCGGCACGCCTGCATGGCGGGGAGGACCCGCTGCCCGCGCTGCTGCGCGGCATCCGTGGGCTGGAGGCGGCGGGCTGCGGCGCGATCGCCATTCCCTGCAATACCGCCCATGGCTGGTACGAGCCGATGCGGGCGGCCACGTCGCTGCCGATCCTCCATATCGTCGATGCCGCGGCCGAGGATCTCCGGCGCCAGGGCCTGGCCGGTGCCAGGGTCGGGCTGATGGCCACGGCGGGCACCCTGGCGATGCGGCTGTACCAGGAGCGCTTCGACGCCCTGGGCCATGCGGTGATCACACCGGACGAGGCGCAGATGCACGACAAGGTCGGGCCGGGCATCGCGCTGGTGAAGGCAAACCGCGTGGCGGAAGCCTATGCACCTCTGGCGGAAGTGGCGCGGAGCCTGATCGCGCGGGGCGCGGAGGCGGTGGTGCTGGGCTGCACGGAGATCCCGCTCGGCATCCAGGCCGGGCCGGTCCTGCCCTTCCCGGTGGTGGATACGATCGACGCGCTGGCCCGCGTCTCGATCGGATGGGCCAAGGGGCAGGCCGGATAGGCAGCGGGGCGGGAAGAAGGACCGGCCGGCGGGATCAGGTAGGCGGGCCGGAGTTCTTTCCGTATCGGTCGTGGAGAGTGCGGTCACGCCCGAGCCGGCCACCATGGGCGGCCGGGGGTGGGATCAGTCGTCGTCGCACTCGCAGCCGTTGGTCGGGCCCTTGTCGGCCCGGATGATGTGGTGGTCCACCCATTCGGCCACCAGACGCTGGGCCTCGCTCACCGAGGCTTCCGGATGATGGATACGGTACAGGGCCGTGCAGGCCCGGAACGACGACAGGTCGTCGTTGCCGCCCTCCCGCAGTTCACGGTAGGCGGTCACAACGGCCCGCTCGCAACGGCGGGCGATGTGGCTGAACTCCTGACCCATCATACTCTCCAGCGTCTGCGAGTTATTTGAGAATCGCTCGCAATTCGTTCCTAGGTTATATTCTCACCTGAACGCCTATTCAAGCGTTCAAGCCGGCAGGTCCCTGGCCCCTGCGCGATTCCCTTAATCCGGACCGCGTTAGGACGGATTTAAGGCGAAATTTCCGGCGCCGTCACGCCTTATCGCGCGTCCCGACACCCTGGACACGCCGGACCGGAGCGCCTGCCCCGGCCCGGATAACCAAGGTCGGGAAGGCTAGGCGCCGCCGACCAGCGCCGCCAGCGCCTTGCCCAGATCCTCCGTGCCGGCCTGCCCGCCCATGTCGCGGGTGCGCGGGCCGCCCTCGGCCAGCAGCTTCTCGATGGCGTCGGTGATGGCCTTCGCGGCCTCCGCCTCCCCCAGATGCTCCAGCATCATGGCCCCGGACCAGATCTGGCCGATCGGGTTGCAGATGCCCTTGCCGGCGATGTCGGGCGCGGAGCCGTGCACCGGCTCGAACATCGAGGGGTGCAGCTTCTCCGGGTTGATGTTGGCCGAGGGCGCGATGCCGATGGAGCCCGCCACGGCCGGGCCGAGGTCGGAAAGGATGTCGCCGAACAGGTTGGAGCCCACCACCACGTCGAACCAGTCCGGATGCTGCACGAAATGGGCGCAGAGGATGTCGATATGGTACTGGTCCGTCTGCACCTCCGGATACTGCGCCGCCATGGCGGCGAAGCGCTCGTCCCAGAAGGGCATGGTGAAGGTGATGCCGTTGGACTTGGTGGCCGAGGTCACCTTACGCCGCTTGCGCGTGCGCGCGAGGTCGAAGGCATAGCGGATGATGCGGTCCACCCCGGTGCGGGTGAAGACGCTGTCCTGCATCACGAATTCCCGCTCGGTGCCGGGGAACATGCGGCCGCCGCTGCTGCTGTACTCGCCCTCGGTGTTCTCGCGCACCACCACGAAGTCGATATCGGCGGGGCCACGCCCGGCCAGCGGCGTGCGCACGCCCGGCATCAGCCGGCAGGGGCGCACATTGGCATACTGGTCGAAGCCGCGGCGCATCGGGATCAGCAGGCCCCAGAGCGAGACATGGTCCGGCACGCCCGGCCAGCCCACCGCGCCCAGGAAGACGGAGTCGGATTCGCGGAGCTGTTCCAGCCCGTCCTCCGGCATCATCGCCCCGGTGTGCAGGTAGCGGTCGCAGGACCAGTCGTACTCCTTGCACTCCAGGGAGAAACCGAAGCGGCGCCCCGCCGCTTCCAGCACCCGGAGCCCTTCCGGCACGGTCTCACGCCCGATTCCGTCGCCCGGGATCACGGCGATACGGTGCTTGCGCGGCTCGGCCATCGGCATTCCCCTTGATGTCGGCGGCAAGTTGGCGCCGTCGCGGGCGCGCGGCAAGGTCGGTCGCCCCATGGCCGGGCCCCCGGGGCCGATGGCCCGGCGGGCCGAGGAGGAATGCATGGCAGTCAGTCAGGGCGGCGCGCGGGGCACGGCGGTGGAACCGCACCGCATCGTGGTGGTGGGTGGCGGCGCGGCGGGGCTGGACCTGTCCATCCGCCTGGCGAGCCGCCGGCGCCGGCCCGTCCCCTATTCCGTCACCCTGGTGGACCGCAGCGGCAGCTATGTCTGGAAGCCCAGGCTTCACGAGGTCGCGGCCGGCACGCTCGACACGGCGCAGGAACAGGTCTCCTACCTCGCCCATGCGCGGCGGCACGGCTTCACCTACTGGCCGGGCCTGCTGCGCGGGCTGGACCGGGCACGGCGGCGGCTGACGCTGGGCACGCTGCAGGGGCCGGACGGGGAGGACACCGTCACCACCCGCCTGACCTATGACACGCTCGTCTTCGCGGTCGGCAGCCATGCCGACGACTTCGGCACGCCCGGCGCCCAGGAGCACTGCCGCTTCATCGACAGCCGCGACCAGGCGGAAGCCTTCACCGTCGCGATGCGCGAGGAGATTATCCGGACGCTCGCCGACCGTCCGGACAAGTCGCTTTCCATCGCCATCGTCGGGGCCGGCGCCACCGGCACCGAGCTGGCCGGGGAGATCAACCACGCGCTCGACCTCGCCGCCGGCTATGGCCTGCCGGGGCTGCGGCAGCGCATCCACATCACGCTGATCGAGGCCGCGCCGCGCATCCTGCCCGCCCTGCCGGAGCGCGTTTCCGCCGCCGCGGCCCGGGTGCTGGGCGAGATCGGGGTGGAGGTGCTGACCGGCGACCCGGTCGCCTCGGTCGATGACGGGGGCCTGACGCTGAAGAGCGGACGGCGGATCGATGCCGCGCTGCGGGTCTGGGCCGCCGGCATCCGCGCGCCCTCGGTGCTGCGGCGGATGGACGGGCTGGAGGTGGACCGGGCGGACCGCCTCGTCGTGCGGCCCACGCTGCAGACCTCGCGCGATCCGGCGATCTTCGCGCTGGGCGATTGCAGCTCCCTGGTGCCGGAGGGTGGCCAGCGCCCCCTCGCCGCCACGGCCCAGGTGGCGCACCAGGAGGCCCGGCACCTCGCCGCGCATCTGCCGGATTTCCTGGCGGGGCGGGAGTTGCCGCCCTTCCGCTACAAGGAACGCGGCTCCCTGGTCTCGCTGGGGGGCTACGACGCCTTCGGCAGCCTGGGGCGGCTCGGCGTGCTGCCCGGCGGCTTCATCGAAGGGCGCTTCGCCCAGTTCAGCTACAACATGCTCTACCGCCAGTACCAGTATGTGGTGCATGGCCGCCGCGTTCCGCTGATCTGGGCCTCGGAGTTGCTGCAAAGGCTCGCCAAGCCCCGGCTGCGACTGGACTGACAGGCCCCCGGCCGCCACCCGGTCCTGGCCCGGGTGGCGGGGGTGCTCAGCCTTCCGCCAGCAGGGCCGCCGTGTCGGGCGCGTTCATCGCGCGGGCGGCGTCCAGCGCGGTCATCCCACGGGCATCCCGCGCCTCGCGGCTGGCACCCCGTTCCAGCAGCAGCCGCACCAGCCCGGTGCGGTTGAACATGGCCGCCATCATCAGGGCCGTGCGGCCGTCGCCGCCATGCCCCTCGATCCGTGCCCCGTGTTCCAGCAGCAGCCGCACGATCTCCTCGCCGCCCTTGAAGCAGGCGGCGCCCAGCGGCGTCTGGCCCCGGTCGTTGGCGATCTCCGGGTTGGCTCCGCCCTCCAGCAGGGCGCGCACCGTGTCCGTCCGCAGGTGATAGGCCGCCAGCATCAGCAGCGTGTCGCCCTTGTCGTTGCGCAGGTTGGGCGGCAACCCCTGCGCCAGCAGGGAACGCATCTGTTCCGCGCCGCCATCGCGCGCCAGTTGGAAGACGCGCCCGGCGAAGGCGATGGTTTCCTCATCCGGCTGCGGCCGCAGCGTGGGGCTCGAATCCGACATCCCGCCTCCTGTCGTGTCACATCCGGCCCGAAAGCCGGGCCCGGCACGGGGGCAGAACGCCGCGCCCGCTTTCCGGCTGCGGCGCCATGGGCGGATCGGCTGTCCCGGATCTCCGCCTCGAACCGCTGGCGCGGCGGGAATCGTGCCCGGCGGTACTGACCCGAATTCTTCGCCTGATCGCGGCGCCGTGGCCTGCTACTGGGCAGGCTGGACCTTCGCGAATCCGGATTCCTCCCTCGTGCGCTTCATCGAGACCTTCGAACTCTGGCCCTTCCTCGACACGGTGGTCAGCCTCACCGCCGCCTTCCTGTTCGGCACCGCCATCGGCGCGGAGCGCCAGTACCGCCAGCGCACCGCCGGGCTGCGCACCAATGTGCTCGTCGCCGTGGGGGCCGCCGCCTTCGTGGACCTGGCGATGCGGATCGCCGGCGCGACCGAGGCCACGCGCGTGATCTCCTATGTCGTGTCCGGCATCGGCTTCCTCGGGGCCGGGGTGATCATGAAGGAGGGCATGAATGTCCGCGGCCTGAACACCGCCGCGACCCTCTGGTGCTCGGCGGCGGTCGGCGCGTGCAGCGGCGCGGACATGGTGGCGGAGGCCGGGCTCCTCACCGTCTTCGTGATCGCCGGCAACACGCTGCTGCGGCCGCTGGTGAACGCGATCAACCGCATCCCCATCGACGAGCGCACCACCGAGGCGACCTACGAGGTCAGCCTCACCGCACGGGAACGCGACATGCCCAGGGTGCGCGAGGCCCTGTCGGATGCGCTGGAAGCCGCGCACTACCCCGCCGGCGACATCGAGGCGGAGGAGCGCGGCGACGGGATGGTCGAGATCGTGGCCACGCTGGTGAGCACGGCGGTGGACCCCGTGGAGATGGATGCGCTGGCCCTCCGGCTGGAGGCATTGCCCGGCGTCGGCCATGCGAGCTGGGCCATCCGCACCAAGGACTGAAGCGGCGCGCGCGCCTACTGCTTCTCGATCCCGGCGCTCTTCGCCACCTCGCTCCACTTGGCCACCTCCGCCGCGACGAAGCGCTGCGCCTCCTCCGGGTTGCTGCCGACGATCGTGGCGCCGAGCGTGCCGAACCGCTCCCGCACCGCCGGCACCTGCAACTGCGCGGCGGCATCGGCCGCGATCCGCTGCGCCACCGGGGCCGGGATGCGCGCCGGGCCGATGAGCGCGCCCCAGGTCGCGGCCTCGAAGCCCGGGAAGCCGCTTTCCGCCACGGTGGGCACGTCGGGCAGGCCGGGCAGGCGCTGCGCGGAGGTCGTGGCCAGGACCTTCAGCTTGCCCGCCTGCACATGGCCGAGCACGGAGGGCAGCGGGTCGAACATCACGTCCACCCGGCCCGCCATCAGGTCCGGATGCGCGGCGGTGGAGCCGCGATAGGGCACATGCGTCATCTTCGCCCCGGCCCGCGCGGCGAACATCTCCGCCGCCAGATGCACCGCGCCACCGGTGCCGGCGAAGCTGATGCTCCCTTCCTTGCGCCGCGCCAGCTCGGCCAGTTGCTGCGGGGTGCTGGCGGGGAAGTCGGGCGCGGCGACCAGCAGCAGCGGCACGCTGTAGACCACGGTCAGCGCGGTCAGGTCCTTCAGCGTGTCGAAGGGCGTGGTGTAGAGCGGGACGTTGACCGCGTGGTTCACCGAGATCATCGCCAGCGTGTGCCCATCCGGCGGCGCCTTCGCGACGACATCCGTGCCGATGATCCCGTTGGCCCCGGCACGGTTCTCCACCACCACAGGCTGGCCCCATTGCTTCGCCAGCGGTTCCGCCAACAGCCGCGCGGCGATATCGGCGGAGCCGCCGGGGGTATAGGGCACGATCACCCGCACGGCATGGGACGGAAAGTCCGCGGTCTGCGCGCCCGCCCGGCGAAGCGTCACGAAAGGCACGGCCAGCAGCGGCGTGTGCAGCAGGGTGCGGCGACGGATGGACATGCTTCTCTTCCCCAGCCCGGTTTTCCGGCGTTGTCGTGTGGCCTGCCGATCCAGCGGCGGCCATTGGGAGAAGCGTGCGACGGATGTGCGCCCGGGACAAGCCGGGACGCCGTCTCAGCCCGCCGGGATGCCGCCGGCCACGGGCCGCGCGCCCGCCGGCAGCAGGCCCGCCGCCAGGATCTCCGCCGCCACCCGGCCGCTCTCGTCCAGCGGGGCGCGGGCGAAGGGTTCGGGGAAGGCATCGAAGGGGCGCGCCTGCCCTGCCTCGTAGAGACTGCGGTGCAGGGCCGCGTGGCGCGGCGCCGCCGAGGGATCGAGGCCCGGCATGGCCACGAAGACCGGTGCGGCGACGGCCAGGGCCTCGGACAGCATGGAGACGCTGTCGCCCGTCACCACCACCGCATCCGCCCAGGCCAGGAAGCCCGCGAAGGGGTTCGGCCCGGCATCGCCCCAGCGGAAGAGCCGTCCCGGGCTTCCGCCCAGATGCCGCGCCACGGCCTCGGCGGCGGCCTCCCCCGTGCGCCGGCTGGTGGTCGCCATGACGCTGCCGGACCCGGCGGCGACGCGTGCGGCGAGCTCCCCGGCGGCGGCGGGGTCCATCCCCTCCCCCCGGATGGGGCCGCCGATCAGCAGCGCGGTCCGGGGCCGGGGCAGTTCCGCCAGCGCCGCCCATTCCGCCCGCGCCGCAGCCAGCCGTGCCGGCGAGAGGCGGTGCGTGGCGCCCAGGACCGGCAGGATGTTGGGCGGCAATGGCGGCGTCTTCCCGGCGAGGTCGTGCTGCCCCAGCACCAGACGGTCGAAACCCCCGATACCGAAGTCCCAGATACCGAAGCCCGGGCGCATGCAATGGACCGTCCGCGCCCCGCGCCGCCCGAGCCAGAGCGCCGCCGGGGCGGAGCGGCGCCCGGCGGAGATCACCAGTGCCGGCGCGCCCTGGCGCAGTTCCGCCCGCACCGGCGGCGTGAGCCCGGCCAGGGTCGGCCAGGGCCAGGGGATGCGCGCCAGCGGGCTCCAGGCGAGCGGGATGCTGCGGAAGGGCTCGCCTAGTCGCTCTTCCAGCCGCTCCGCGATGCCCAGGGCCTGGGCGGCCGTGCCGGCGCGGGGGTCGGCCAGCACCCAGATGCGGGCCCCCGCCCTGCGATCGGTCATGGACGGGACACGGCGCGGAGGCTAACCCACGCCAGATCAGGAGAACCACGCATGACTGCCCGACACGCCTCTGACTGGGACCGCGATGCCGCGCTGACCACCGCGCGCATCCTCTTGGAGATCAAGGCGGTCAACTTCCGGCCCGAGGAGCCTTACACCTTCACCTCCGGCTGGAAGAGCCCCGTCTATATCGATTGCCGCCGCATCATCTACTTCCCCCGCGCCCGCCAGAAGATCTGCGAGCTGGCGGTGGAGAAGATCGGCCGCCACATCGGCTACGAGACCATCGAGGCCGTGGTGGGCGGCGAGACCGCCGGCATTCCCTATGCCGCCTGGATCGCCGACCGGATGATGGCGCCCATGGCCTATGTGCGGAAGAAGCCCAAGGGCTTCGGCCGCAACGCCCAGATCGAGGGCGACGTGCCCGAGGGCAAGCGGACGCTGCTGGTCGAGGATCTGACCACGGATGGCGGCTCCAAGATCCGCTTCACCCAGGCGCTGCGCGACGCGGGCGCGATCTGCGACCACACCTTCGTCGTCTTCTTCTACGGCGTCTTCCCCGGCGCCTTCGACACGATGAAGGAGATGAACCTCAGCCTGCACCACCTCGCCACCTGGTGGGACGTGCTGGAGGTCTGCCGCGAGCGCCCCTATTTCGAGGAAAGCGCGCTGCGCGAGGTCCGCAAGTTCCTGGAGGACCCGGTGAGCTGGTCCGGCGCGCATGGCGGCGTGAGCAGCGCCGAGGAAGCCAAGGCGCTGATGAAGGCCAAGACCGCGGGCTGAGTCTCCCCGGGGCGGCGCCCGCCTGGCACCCACATCCGGCGCGGTGCCGCCCCCTTCGCTGCCCTCTCTGGCGGCCCCTCGTCCCCTGCCCCGGCCAGCGGGGCGAGTTCCAAAACCGGCCGCCTTGTGTTGGAGTCCGCGGAGCGCACCGGAAGCAGGGAGCCGACACCCCTTGGGTCAGGACCACGCAGAGCCACCGACACGCCCCGCCGCCCTCCGCGCGGGCCGCCGTTCCCTTCTGCGCGCCTCGCTGTTCTCGCCGGCCCTCGCCCCCTGGCTTGCCCTGGCCGGGCGGGCCCGGGCGCAGGGGGCGCGCGACAGCCTGACCATCGGCATCACCCAGTACCCCTCCACCCTGCACCCGAACATCGAGAGCATGATGGCCAAGGCCTATGCGCTCGGCTTCGCGCACCGGCCGCTCACCGCCTATGGGCCGGACTGGAAGCTCCAGGCCCTGGGCTGCGAGACCCTGCCCAGCCTGGAGAACGGCCTCGCGGCGATGGAGACTACGCCCGGGGGCAAGCCCGGGATGCGCGTCACCTGGCGGTTGCGGGAGGGCTGGCGCTGGGGCGATGGCACGCCCGTCACGGCGGAGGATTTCCGCTTCGCCTGGGAGGCCGGGCGCAGCTTCGAGACGGGCTTCGGTGGGGCCGAGTTCTACCGCAGCGCCTATGAGTTCCTGTCTCCCGACCCGCGCACCGTGACGCTGCGCCTGGACAAGCCGTCCTTCGACTATGCCTCGGCCGGGGGGTTCGTGCCGCTGCCCGCCCATCTCGAACGGGCGCGCTGGGAGGCCGACAAGCGCAACTACCGCTCCCGCACCCTCTACGACACCGAAAGCACGAATCCCGGCCTCTGGTGCGGCCCCTACCGCGTCAATGCCGTGCAGCCGGGCAGCGGCCTGACGCTGGAGCGCAACGAGCACTGGGACGGCCCCGCCCCCGCCCCCGCCTTCCGGCGGATCGTGCTGCGCGCGGTCGAGAACACCGCCGCGCTGGAGGCCCAGCTCCTGGCCGGGCAGATCGACATGGTGCCGGGGGAGATGGGCTTCCCGCTGGAACAGGCCCTGGCGCTGGAGAAGCGCGCCGGGGACCGCTTCCGGCTCTTCACCCGCCCCGGCCTGGTCTGGGAGCATATCGACCTGCGGCTCGACAACCCGGCGCTGGCGGACCGGCGGGTGCGGCAGGCCCTGCTCTGCGGCATGGACCGGGCCCGCATCGCGCAGACCCTCTATGGCGGGAGGCAACCCCTGGCGCGCAGCGGCGTGCATCCGGACGATCCGATGTACAGCCCCGACACGCCCGACTGGCCCTTCGACCCGAAGCGTGCCCAGGCGCTGCTGGATGAGGCGGGCTGGCGGCCCGGACCCGGCGGCATCCGCGTCCATGCGGGGGGCGAGCGGCTGAGCCTGGAGTTCAACACCACCGCCGGCAACCGCGCGCGGGAGCAGGTGCAGCAGATCATCCAGGGCATGTGGAAGGCGATCGGCGCCGAGGCCCGCATCCGCAACGAGCCGCCGCGCGTGCTGTTCGGCGAGACCCTGTCGCAGCGCCGCTTCACCGGCGCCGCGCTCTTCGCCTGGGTCAGCAGCCCGGAAAACGTGCCCCGCAGCACGCTGCATTCCGACGAGATCCCCACCGCCGAGCGGAACTGGTCGGGGCAGAACTATCCGGGTTTCCGGAATGCGGAGACGGACGCGCTGCTGGAGGCGCTGCCGCAGGAGCTGGACCCCGCGAAGCGCCGGCCGCTCTGGGCGCGGCTGCAGGCCATCACCGCCACGGAACTGCCCGCCCTGCCGCTCTGGCACCGCGCCGAGGCGCATGTCTGGCCGCTCTGGCTCTCGGGGGTGCAGCCGACCGGGCACCTGAACCCGTCCTCGCTCTGGGTCACCGACTGGAAGAGCGGCTGACCCCGTGCTGCGGCTGATCGGCTGGCGCCTGCCGCAGATGGCGCTGTCGCTGGCGTTGCTTTCCCTGCTCGCCTGGCTGGCGATCGGGCTGATGCCGGGCGATCCGGTCTCGCTCGCCGCGCTGAACGACCCGCACCTCACCGCCGCGGACGTGGCGCGGCTGCGGGCGCTGCACGGGCTCGACCAGCCGCTGCTGCTGCGCTGGTGGGCCTGGGCGCAAGCGGTGCTACGGGGCGAGTTCGGCTATTCCCGGCTCTATGCCCGTCCGGCGGCGCAGATCCTGCTGCCGGCCCTGCGCGCGACGCTGGAGCTGCTCGGCGCCGCGCTGCTGCTTTCGGCCGGGCTCGGCGTGGCCATGGGGGTGCTGGCGGCGCTGCGCCCGCGCCTCGCCCCGGCGGTCGAGGCGGTGGCGATCCTCGGCCAGTCCGTGCCGGTCTTCTGGTTCGCCATCCTGGCCATCCTGCTCTTCGCGGTGCGGCTGGGCTGGCTGCCGGCGGGCGGCACGGCGGAGGCGGGCTGGCCGGCGGAATGGCGCTTCCTGCTGCTGCCGGTGGTGACGCTGGCCTTCCATGGCCTTGCCGCCTATGCGCGGCACACGGCGGCGGCGATGCGCGGCGTGCTGGGGCAGAACTTCATCCTCGCGGCGCGGGCGCGCGGGGCAGGCGGGGCGCGCATCGCCTGGACCCATGCCTTCCCCAATGCCGCCATCCCCGTGCTCGCCATCGCGGCGGTGGATGTCGGGGCGCTGGTCTCCGGCGCGCTGGTGACGGAGACGGTCTTCGCCCGGCCCGGCATGGGGAAGCTGCTCTACGACGCGGTGATGGGCAACGACTACAACCTCGCCCTTCTCGCCCTGCTGCTGGTGGCGCTGGTGACCATGCTGGCGACGCTGGGGGCCGACCTGCTGCAACAGGCGCTGGACCCGCGCCTGCGCGGGGAGGAGCCGCGATGATCCGCTTCCGCCTGGGCCTCGCGCTGCTCGCGGCATTGCTCCTGCTGGCCCTGCTCGCCGGGGCGATCGGCCATGCCCTAGGCCTCGATCCGGAGGCGCAGGATCTCCTCGCCCGCTTCGCGCCGCCCTCCGCGGACCACCCGCTCGGCACCGACGAGCTGGGGCGCGACCTGCTGGCGCGCCTGCTGGCCGGGGCGCGGGTCTCGCTGGCCGCCGGACTGGCCACGGCCCTGCTCGCCACGGCGCTGGGCACGGGGATCGGCCTGCTGGCCGCCTGGCGCGGCGGCTGGCTGGACGCGCTGCTGATGCGCCTCGCCGACGGGCTGCTGGCCCTGCCGGCCCTGCCGCTGCTGGTGCTGCTGGCGGCCATGGATACCAGCGCCATCGGCCTGCCGCGCGGCGAGACGGCAGCGGACGTTACGCGGATCGTGCTGATCCTCTCGGCTTTCGGCTGGGTCGGCGTGGCGCGGCTGGTACGGGCCGCCGCGCGCTCCGTCCTGGCGCGGGACTGGGTGCGGGCCGCGCGGGCCCTGGGGGCGGGCGAGGCGCGGGTGCTGTTCCGGCATGTGCTGCCGAGCCTCGCGCCCTCCATCGCCGTGGCGGCCTCGCTCACCGCCGCCGGGGCGATCCTGGCGGAAAGCACCCTCTCCTTCCTGGGCCTCGGCATCCAGCCGCCGGCCCCGTCCTGGGGCAACATGCTGGCCAATGCGCAGGACTTGGTGCTCTCCGCGCCGGAGGTCGCCATCTGGCCGGGCCTCGCGATCATGCTGGCGGTGGCGGGCTGCACCCTGCTGGCGGACGGGGTCCGCCGGCGCTGAGCCAGCCGGGAGAACGTGGCAATCCGATCGGAATGACGTGGAGGAAACTTTTTCTGCCACATTGATCGGGTTTAGAACGGCCTTGCCCTGAAACCGCCAAAGGCCCCGATCGTGTGCCGATTCCTTGCCTATCATGGTGAGCCCATTCTCATGGACACGCTGGTGGCGACGCCCTGCCACTCGCTGATCCACCAGTCCCTGCATGCTTCCGAATGCAAGACGGAAACGAATGGCGACGGCTTCGGGCTGGGCTGGTACGGGGAGCGGGAGGTGCCGGGCCTGTACCGCGAGCTGCGGCCCGCCTGGTCGGACGAGAACCTGCTCTCCATCGCCTCGCAGGTCCGCTCGCGCCTCTTCTTCGCCCATGTGCGGGCGGCGACCGGCACGGCCACGACCCGGGCCAACTGCCACCCCTATACGCATGGCCGCTGGCTCTTCATGCACAACGGCCAGATCGGCGGCTGGAGCACGATCCGCCGCCGGGTGGAGGCGCTGATCCCCGATGAGCTCTACACCGCCCGGGGCGGCACCTCGGATAGCGAGGCGCTGTTCCTGGCCGCCCTCGCCGCCGGCATGGAGGACGATCCGGTCGGCGCGGTGATGCGGACGTTGCACCGGGTACGCGGGTTGATGGACGAGGCGGGGATCGGGGCGCCGCTGCGCTTCACCGCCGCGCTGTCGGATGGGCGCAGCCTCTGGGCCTTCCGCTGGGCCTGCGACGCGCAGCCACCCTCGCTCTATTTCCGCCACACGCCGAGCGGGCTCGTGCTGGTGTCCGAACCGATCGACGAGGACCGGGCAAACTGGCAGGAGGTGCCGCGCGGGCATGCGCTGGTGCTGCATCCGGACGCGGCGCCGGCCATCCAGTCCCTGGAACCGGCGATGGCGCGCGCGGCCTGACGGCGGGGTGGGAGGCGGGCGATGCCGCGCCTCCATCTTGCGATCCTTACTTGCGAATGCATCGCAATATCGAATAACCTGCGGATGTTCCTTCCCGGCCTATGCCGGGTCGCGCCGGACCCCCTTCGAGGCACGGAATTGCCGCCATGACCTGCTACCGTTCGATCGGCCTCACCGAACTCGTCGCCCTGATGGCCTCCCACCGCTCCGTCGAGGCGGGACAGTCGCCCCGCCCGGGCGAGCTCGACCCGGAGGAGTTCCAGCGGATCACGGCCTATCTGCACAACGGCACGCGACTGCCCGCACCGCCCGGTTTCCGGCCCGGTGGCCAGGGCGGATCGCGCTTCCGCACGGCCGCGGAACGCTACAGCCGGGTCTGATCCGGCGGCGCGCCGGGACCGCGTCAGCCGGAAGACGCCATGTCTTCCGCGCCGGGCTTCATGAAACGCGGGCGGAGGGCCGCTACTCCGCCGCTTCCAGCACCGGCGGCGGCACATGCACCCGGATTTCCGGCAGGGCGCCGGTCCAGGCCTCCACCTGCACCAGGCAGGACTGCGCCGCGCAGCCCTGGCCAAGCCGGGAGGTGCCGACATCCTGCGTCAGCACATTGGCATTGCCATGGACGCAGAGCGTCTCGCCGCCGATCTCCTGCGGGTCCCACCAGGCGCCGGTGGCCAGGGCGACCACGCCGGGGCGGATCTCCCCGCTTAGCCGCAGCCCGGCCAGCACGGCGCCGCGCGCGTTGAAGACCCGCACCACCGCCCCGTCATCGAGGCCGCGCGCCGCCGCATCCGCCGGGTGCATCAGCATCGGCTCCCGGCCCTGGATCTTGCTCGCCAGCGAGACGCGTCCGTCATCCATCTGCCCGTGCAGCCGCGTCGCCGGCTGGTAGGACAGCAGGTGCAGCGGAAAGCGTTCCGCCAGCGGCGCGCCCAGCCATTCGCGCGGCTCCCGCCAGACCGGGTGGCCCGGGATCTCCTCGTAGCCGAAGCGGGAGATGGTCTCGGAGAAGAGCTCCACCTTGCCGGAGGGCGTGTTCAGCGGGTGCGCCGCCGGATCGCGGGCGAAGCCGTCGAAGATCGTGTAGCCCTCGTTGGGCGGCGGGATCTCGACATGCCCCTCGGCCCAGAAGCGGTCGAAATCCGGCACCGCCACGCCGAAATGCGCGCAGGAGCGCTGCCACTGGCCGTAGAGGTGCCGCAACCAGGCCTCCTCGTCCCGCCCCTGGGTGAAGCGGTCGCGGAAGCCCAGTTCCTCCGCCATGTCGGCCAGCATGTCGTGGTCGTTGCGCGCCTGCCCCTGCGGCGGGATGGCCCGGTGCATGGCCCGCACGAAGCGGTCGGCGGAGGAGGAGCCGATGTCGTTCCGTTCCAGCGTCGTGGTGGCGGGCAG
The DNA here is from genome assembly GCF_001941945.1 of Roseomonas gilardii. NCBI lineage: Bacteria > Pseudomonadati > Pseudomonadota > Alphaproteobacteria > Acetobacterales > Roseomonadaceae > Roseomonas > Roseomonas gilardii. The sequence goes on from NZ_CP015583.1 coordinate 2,238,378, forward strand.
CACGATGTCGGCCATGCGCGCCGGGGCGGTCCACCAGGGTTCCTGCACGACCACCGTCTCCGCCCGGTTCCAGGCGCGGCGGAAGCGGTTCAGGTCCTGGTGGTGGTGGAAGGGATTGCCGCCGGCCCACCAGATCATGCGGATCTCCGGCAGGGTGATGTCGCGTCCGTTGTAGGACAGCACCTCGCCCGGCCGCTCCAGCAGCTCCACGACGCGGGAGACGGGGATGGAGGGGCCGGCGTTGCGCGTGGCCGGCAGGTTCACGCTGGGCAGGCGGCGGCGCGGCGTGCCCATGCCGTTCATCGAGCCGTAGCCGAAGACGACTCCCCGGCCCGGCTCGCCGATCCCGCCCAGGGCGCTGGCCAGGGCGACCAGCGCCCACCAGGGCTGCTCGCCATGCTCGGCGCGCTGGAGCGACCAGGTGGCGGTGATCATCGTGGCGTTCCCGGCAGCCTCGCGCGCCAGGCGGCGGATGGCCTCGGCCGGGACCTCGCAGAGCGGCGCGGCCCAGTCGGGGCTCTTCGCCACGCCATCCGCCTCGCCCAGCACATAGGCGCGCAGCCGCTCCCAGCCCACGGTGCAGCGGCCGAGGAAGTCCCGGTCCTCCCGTCCCTCGGCGATCAGCACGTGCAGCAGGGCGAAGACCAGCGCGGCGTCGCTGTTGGGGCGGATGGGCACCCATTCCGCGCCGAGGAACTCCGCGCAATCCCCGCGGAAGGGGGAGATGTTGACGAAGCGGACCCCGGCCGCGGCAGCGCGGCGCATCTGGGCCGCGTAGTCGTGGCTGCCGGCGCCGCCCGCCGTGACCAGCCCGTTCTTCAAGGGCAGGCCACCGAAGCAGAGCATCAGCCGCGTGTGGCGCGCGATGGTGTCCCAGTCCGTGACCGGCCCTTGCAGCACGTCGTTGGTGCCCAGGACATGCGGCATCAGGGTCATGCCCGCGCCGTAGGAATAGTTCGTCACCTGCGAGGTGAAGCCGCCGCCCAGGCCAAGGAAGCGGTGCAGCTGCGAGCGCGCATGGTGGAAGCGCCCGGCCGAACTCCAGCCATAGGAGCCGCCGAGGATGGCGGCATCGCCCGCTTCCGCCCGCACCCGCCGCGTTTCCTCCGCCGCGAGGCGGATGGCGCGGTCCCAGGACACCGGCACGAAGCGGTCGCGCCCGCGCTCCGACCCCGCGCGCTCGCCGCGCAGCCAGCCCTCCCGGATATGGGGGCGGTCGATGCGGCTGCGGGCATGCACCGCGTCGGGGATGCTGGCCAGCAACGCCCCCGGCGCCGCGTCGCGCGCGAAGGGCCGCGCCTCGCGCAGCCGCCCCTCCTCCGCCACCGCGTCGAAGGCTCCCCAATGCGCGCTGTGCGGGTGGATGCGACTCATGGCGGGGCTCTCATGGCTGTCGTATTGCGGCGCGGCATGCCCCGCCATGCCGTGTGTGCCACAGCCCGATCGTGGCGTGGAGGCGGATCATGCCGTGGATGGGCCTCGTGACGGCATATCGTGCCTCGGGATGGCCGGGTTGGCGGCGGTCCGTGCGGATCATGGGCCCAGGCGCGGAATCATGGGCCTTCCCCCCTGGGCGCCCGCGCGGATACGGGCCTAGGATGCCACCTTCCGATCCAGCAGAAGGGCGCCTCCGACATGCCTCCCCGCGCGAATTCCGCCGCTGCCCGCGACGCCGCCTATGTCCTGCATCCCAGCACCGAGCTCAAGGCGCAAAGCCAGAACGGCTCGCTGGTCATCGATCGCGGCGAGGGCGTGCGCGTCTGGGACGAGAGCGGCAAGGAATACATGGAGGCGGTCGCCGGCCTGTGGTGCGCCTCGCTCGGCTTCAGCAACGAGCGGCTGCGCGAGGCCGCGGACCGGCAGATGCGCAAGCTGCCCTACTATCACGGCTTCGGCGCCAAGTCGCACGAGCCGATGATCGAGCTGGCCGAGATGCTGGTGCAACGCGCGCCCGTGCCGATGGGGCGTGCCTTCTTCGCCAATTCCGGCTCCGAGGCCAACGACACGGCCGTGAAGATGGTGTGGTACTACAACAACGCCATCGGCCGGCCGCAGAAGAAGAAGATCATCTCCCGTCTGCGCGCCTATCACGGCATCACCGTGGCCGCCGCCTCGCTGACCGGGCTGCCCACCAACCACAAGCTCTTCGACCTGCCGCTGCCGGGCTTCTTCCACGTCTCCACGCCGCACCACTACCACGGCGCCGAGCCGGGCGAGACCGAGGAGGCCTTCGCCTCCCGCCTCGTGGACGAGGTGGAGCAGCTGATCCTGCGCGAGGGGCCGGAGACGGTGGCGGCGATGTGGGCCGAGCCGGTGATGGGCGCCGGCGGCGTCGTCATCCCGCCGCGCACCTATTACGAGAAGCTGCAGGCCGTGCTGAAGAAGTACGACGTGCTCTTCGTCGCCGACGAGGTGATCTGTGGCTTCGGACGCACCGGCTCCTACTGGGGCTCGCAGACCTTCGACCTGAAGCCGGACATCATCGTCTGCGCCAAGGCGCTCTCCTCCTCCTTCCTGCCCATCTCCGGCGTGCTGGTGACGCAGCAGGTCTTCGACGGGCTGGCGGAAGGCAGCGCCTCGGTCGGCGTCTTCGGCCATGGCTACACCTATTCCGGCCATCCGGTCTCGGCGGCGGTCGCGATCGAGACGCTGAAGATCTATGACGAGATGAACATGGTCGAGCATGCGCAGCGCGTCGGCGCGCATATGCAGGCCGAGCTGCGCCGCCGCTTCGCGGATCATCCTCTGGTGGGCGAGGTGCGCGGCATCGGCATGATCGGCGCGGTCGAGATCGTCGAGGACAAGGCCAGCCACCGGAACTTCGATGCCGGCAAGAAGCTGGGCTACCGCCTCGCCGCGCTCGGCGAGAAGGAAGGCGTGCTGACCCGTGCCCTGGGCAATGACAGCATCGCCTTCTCCCCGCCGATCATCGCCACCGAGGCGGAAGTGGACGAGATGCTGGAACGGTTCTCCCGCGCGCTCGACAGCTTCACGGTGGAGCTGCGCCGCGAGAACCTGACGGTCGTTTGACCAGCCTCGCTTCCGCGGGCCTGTCGGGCCGGGCTTCCTGGAGGAGCCCGGCCTTTCCGCTTGCGCTGGGAGCCGCCATCGCGCCCGTCGCGGCCGTCCTGCAATCCAAGGCGATGGCGCCCATCGCCCTGGTCTGCCTGCTGCTCTCCGTCCTCGCCGCCCGGCGCGAACAGGGCCGCTGGCCCATCCCCCGGGGGCTGCCCTTCGGGATCGCCCTGGCCCTGGCCCTTTGGGGCGGGCTGTCCGCTCTCTGGGCCGTCGAGCCGCGCCAGAGCCTCGCCGCCGCCGCGCAGTTCGGCGGGATCGCCCTGCTGGCCGCCGCCGCCGCGCGTGGCGTGGAGGGCGAAGATGCCCGTCCGCTCGCGCGCTGCCTCTTCTGGGGCGTGCTGGCCGGGCTGGCGCTGGCCACGGTCGACAACCTCACCGGCAATGCCGTCCGCATGGGGGTGCGCGGCCTGCATGACTGGAAGCCGGAGATTACCTTCGGGCTGAAGCCCGCCGCCTCGGTCATGGCACTGCTGCTGCCGCTGCTGCTGGCCGCCCCCCTGCCCCACGTGCTGCGGATCGGCGGCACGCTGCTGGGCGCCATCGCCCTGCTCGCCCTGCCGGGGGATACGGCGCGCATCGCCGGGCTGGTGGGCCTCGCCGTGGCGGGGTGCTTCGCCTGGATGCCCGCGCGCCCGGCCCGTGGCCTCGCCACCGCCGGCGTGCTGGCGGTGGTGCTGCTCGCCCCGATGGCGACCGCGCTGCTGGCCCGGCCGGACGTCGCCGCGCACCTGCCGCTCTCGGCCGTGCACCGGGTGCTGATCTGGGATTTCGCGCGAAGCCGCGCCGCCGAGCGCCCCTGGCTGGGCTGGGGCATGGAATCCAGCCGCGCCATCCCCGGTGGCCGCGACAACTTCCCCGAGGAGAACCTCGCCCGGCTGGGCATGACCGGCCCCGAGGCGCGTGCCTTCTTCGACCGGCCGGGCGTGGAGGCGCTGCCGCTGCATCCGCACAACGCGCCGCTGCAACTGCGGCTGGAGCTGGGCTGGCCGGGGCTGCTGCTCTGCGCCGGGCTCTGGGCGGCGCTGGCCTTCCGGGCGCCGGGACCGCTGGCGCTGGGCGTGCTGGCTTCCGCCCTGGTGACCTTCCTGTTCTCCTATGGCGCGTGGCAGCCCTGGTGGGTGGCCAGCCAGGCCCTCGCCGTCGCCATGGTCTCGGCCCTCGGCCCCACCCGGATTGCGGGAGGGCCGCAGCCATGAACCGGGTCGAGGGATTGAACATCCGCCACAGCCCGGCCTCCGGCCTGTTGCAGATCGGCCTGCGGCTGACCGGCCCGATGCCGTCCGGGACGCTGCACGGGCAGTTGCGCGGCCTGCCGCCTCTGGCCAATGCCGCCGTGGAGGTCTTCCCTTCCTCGGCCGGCGGGACCCGGATCGAGGCCACGGCGGTGCTGCCGCCGGAACTGGGGCCGGAATCCGTGCGGCTTCTGCTCTCCGCCGGCGAGGAGCCGCTGCTCTCCCTGTCGCCCCTGCCGGCGACCGCGGAGCAGGCCGGGCCGGCCACGCTGGAACCCCTCGATGGAGGCGGCGCCACCGTGCGGGCCTGGGCCGATCCTGGCCTCCGACCCGGCCTGATGGTGGACCACCGGGCGGAGCCGCTCCAGCCGGCGGGCGGCGGGCTCTGGCAGGCGCGTCTGCCCGAGGCGCCGCTGCGGCTCGCCGTCACGCTGGGGCCGGACCGGGGGCTCGTCACCAACCCGCTTTCCAACTGGATGGCGCCCAACCCGGACCCGGACCCGCGCCTGGATGCCCTGCGCGGCCGCCATGCCGGTCAGGTCGCCTGGCTGATCGGCAACGGTCCCTCGGTGCGGTCAGAGGATCTGGACCGCCTCCACGGCCAGCTCAGCGTCGCCTTCAACCGCTTCCACCTCGCGCACGGCAGCATGCGCTTCCGCCCCGCCTACACGCTGAGCGGCGACGGGCAGGTGATCGGCGATTTCGGCGCGGAGATCGCCGAGGAGGCTGGCGGCCCGGTCTTCCTGGCGGCGGAAACGCGGCCGGACCTGCCCGGCGACTGGATCTGGCTGCGCCAGGCCGCCGTCTGGCCGACCCTCTTCTCGCTCGATCCCCGGCGGGTGGTGGGGGCCGGGGGCTCCTCGCTCTTCGCTGCCTTCCAGCTTCTCTGGTGGATGGGGGTCCGGCGCTTCGTGATCTACGGGGCCGATTTCCACTTCGAGGGCGCGGAGCCCGGCGGGGATGGCCTCGCCCATGCCGAGGGCAACCACTTCATCCTCGGCTATCGCGGCGGCAAGGGCTGGATCCCGCCAGCCTGGCGCGACATCTGCACGGGTTTCCTGCTGGCCCGCCATCTGGCGGAAGCGGAAGGCGGCTGGGTCCGCAACGCCACGCGCGGCGGGATGCTGGAGATCTTCCCGCGCATCGGCTTCGAGGGCGCGCTGGGCCTGCGCTGACACGGGTTCACCCCTGCCCGCCCGGATGCGGGGGAGCCGGCAGGACCGCAGCGGGCCCGGGCGGTGATGTCAGGCCGCGAGGATCACGCGGTTCCGTCCGGCGCGCTTGGCGCGGTACAGCGCGTCGTCCGCCTCCCGGATCAGCCGGATCGCATCCTCCGCGCCGCCGGGAGCCGGCGTCATGGAGGCAGCACCGACGCTGACCGTCACCGGCTTGTCCGCATTGAAGTCATGCGCATGGTCGCTCTCGATGGCCAGGCGGATCGCCTCGGCCACCACGCGCGCGCCCTCGGCATCGGTGCCGGGCAGGATGGCGGCGAATTCCTCCCCGCCGAAGCGGGCGGCCAGATCCCCGGGACGGCGGATGCTGCTGTCGATGTGACGTGCCACCATCCGCAGGCAGGCATCCCCGACCGGATGGCCGAAGCGGTCGTTGATCTGCTTGAAATGGTCGATGTCGATCAGAAGCAGGGAGAGCGGCTGCTGGCTGCGGCCGCCGCGACGGGCCTCCTCCTCCAGCACCGCCTCGAAATGCCCGCGATTGGCGATGCCCGTCAGCCCGTCGGTGATCGCCATGATGGCGATGCGCTCATAGGCTTCCTGCAACTCCCGCTGCTGCCGTTTCAGAGTGGTGATGTCGGCATGGCTGACGCAGCTCGTGCCGTCCTCCATGCGCCGTTCGATCACGCGGCGCCAGCGGTCCCCCGGCAGTTCCACCTCGAAGGCGGCGCCGGCGAAGCGCGCATTGTCGAGGAAGGCATCGAGCGCCGCGCCGGCATGCCCCTCCCAGAGAAGCTGCAGCACCTCCCGGAAGCTGCGGCCGATGGCGACTTCCTTGGAAGGCAGGTCGTAGAGCTCGACGAATTCCTGGTTGGCGTCGGTGATCCGGCCCTGACGGTCCTGCACCGTGGCACCATCCGCCAGATGCGCGAAGGGATCGACCGGCACCCTGAATTCGCTCGCCGGCAGGGCCTCCGCCAGTGCCTTCCAGACCCGCACGCGCCCGCCCTGCGGCAAAGGCAGGGAGGAGACCAGCAGCCGCCGCCCGCGATGCTCGAAGCTGAAGGGGCGGGTCTGGGCGCGGTGCCGCGCGATGCCGGCCGCGACGAATTCCGGGAGGCGTCCGCGTTCCGGGCCGGTGAGCCGGACGGCGTAGAAGCGTTCCAGGTTCCTGGCATAGGGTTCCCCGGCATGCACATGGCCGTCATGCTCGGGGAAGAAGCGCAGGAAGGTCCGGTTCCACAGCAGGGTCCGGTCCTCGGCATCGAAGAGGCAGAGCGCCAGCCCCTGGCTGTCGAGGACCTGGCCGATGACACCGATGGTTTCCATTCCGTCCGACACAGCTTTCGCACAGGAAACATCGGTCTGACCGGCCATGATCTGCCGGCGGATATCATGGTCCAAACAGTGCTCCACGAAAGCTCCGGCCTTCCTGTCCTGATATAGTTGCATTTCATACGGCAAATGCAACTTCCTGGCAGGTGTTTTCTGTTCCGGCCGCCGCCGGTGCGGCTTTCCGCGCGGAGCACGGCACAGGGCCCGTGACGAAGCCCATGCCGTGGCGTTGAGGCCATGCGACGGCATCGGGGGCGGGAACCTCTCCCCACCGCCGTCCCACGGACATGACGCGGCGCACCGGCAACGGTCCCGGAGGAGGCGAGATGAGCGACGGCCCGAAGAGCAGCCCGGCCTTTCTGGACCTGCTGGCGCGGCGACATGGCTTCAGCGAGGAGGCGACGGAGGAAGCCTATCGCGCGCTGCGGGCCGGCAAAGGGCGGCAGGCGCAGTTCAACCACTCCGAGCTGGGCGGCATGGGCCAGTGGGCCGGGGACGGCATGGTCATGATCGGCGACATGTTCAATGGCGCGCTCAAGATCAGGGTCGATGCGCTGCTCGGCGATCTCGCGGCCCGGATGCGGGACATGCCGGCGGAGGACCGGCCTGGGGCCGCCCTGCCGGAAGGATCGGGGCGGAGCTGGTGGCCGGAGGGACTTGGCACGCCCGCGACCAGCGGGGCCCAGGACGGACAGCGCTACGCCTGGTTCTCCAAGGCGCGGCGGCTGGCCATCGAGACGGCGGGGGCCGTCACTCTTTACGACACGGGGGAGCACCGGATCGGCGGCGTGTCGCAGTCGCAATCGGGTTCCGGGCCGGGCCAGCTCCGCTTCAGCAGCCAGCATGGCGAGCTGCGCCTGTCGGAACTGCCGCTGGCCGAGGGGGTGGGCGGCGCCTCCCCCCGGCCGGAGCAGGCCGCCGGACGTGGGGCCACCCCATCCGGAACGCCGGAAACGGGCACGGATGCGCCTCTTTCCGCCCTGGAAAGGCTGGGCAGGCTCTACCAGCAGGGCCTGCTGACCGAGGAGGAGTTCCGGGACAGCAAGGCATCGCTGCTGCGCCGCCTCTGACGGGAGTGGTTGGCCGGGCCGGGAATCGTGCTTCCCCGGCCCGCCACTTTAGCGGCGTGTTACCAGCCCGTCGGCGATGTCGCGCTCCACCAGCGCCGGGTCGCGATCGGCCGGCTCGCCCATGCCGCCGCCGCCCGGCAGCTTGAGCAGCAGGCGCCGGCCGGCCGGGATGACCTGGTAGCCTTTGGGCCGCAGCAGCGTGCCGTCATCCAGCCCGACCCAGCCGGGCGCGCCGTCCTGCCCGCCGTCGCGGCCCTTCGGCGCGTTCTCCACACGGTCGAAGATGGCGTTCACCGCGAATTCCGCCTCGCCCTTCGTGCCGATCTCCATGACCTGCCCCATGCCGCCACGGGTGCGGCCGGCGCCGCCGGAATCCGGGCGCAGCTCCTTCTTCCAGAAGATCACCGGGGCGACGTTCTCAGTCGCCTCCACCGGCATGGTCCGCACGCCGGAGGGGAAGGCGATGCCGTCCAGCCCGTCCCGCGCCGGGCGCGCGCCGGTGCCGCCGGAGTTGAAGGTGATGATCTCGAAATCCGGCAGGGCGGCGTTCTGCCCGCTCACCTCGGAGCCGCCGCGCAGCGGGGGGTTCCACAGTGCCGAGGCGCCTTCCGCCGTCACCCGGTCCGGCACGGCCTGGTGCAGGCAGCCCATCATCAGGTCGGGCAGGAGCTGGCCGATGATGTGCCGCACCGCCACCGGATAGGGGCGCGGCGCGTTCAGGATGCAGCCCTCGGGGATCACCATGCGGAAGGGCAGCAGGCTGGCCCAGTTGTTCGGGATCTCCGGCGCCACGACGCATTTGATGCCGAAGCAGGCATAGGCGCGGCAATAGGCGGCCGGAACGTTGATGGCACGCCCCGAGAGTCCCGATGTGCCCTCGTAGTCCACCTCGATATGGTCGCCCGCGACGGTCATCGCCGCGCGCAGCTCGACCGGCGCCTCGTAGCCGTCGGAGCGGATGGATGCGCGGTAGGTGCCCTGCGGCAGCTTCGCGATCTCCGCCACCGTGGCGCGCAGGCTGCTGTCGAAGATGAAGGCGGCGAGTTCGTCCACGCCCTCCATGCCGAACTCGTCCATCATCTCGACGAGGCGCCGCACGCCGGCATCGTTGCAGGCGCAGAGTGAGTAGACGTCGCCTTCCAGCTCCGCCGGGGTGCGGGTGCCGGCGCGCAGGATGTCGAAGAAGGTCTCGTTCGCCTTGCCCTGGTCGAAGCACTTCACGATGGGGATGTAGATCCCCTCCTCGAAGACCGAACGCGCCTCCGGCCCCATGCCGCGCCCGCCGACATCGATGACATGCGCGGTGTTGGCGAAGAGGCCGACGATCTTCCCGCGGCGGAAGGCGGGCGTCACGACCGTCAGGTCGTGCAGGTGCCCGGTGCCCAGCCAGGGATCGTTGGTGATGTAGTGGTCGCCCTCCTTCATGGTCTCGACCGGGAATTTCGCGAGGAAATGCCCGACGCTCTCCATCATGGAGTTCACATGCCCCGGCGTGCCGGTCACGGCCTGGGCCAGCATGCGCCCCTGCAGGTCGAAGATGCCGGCGGACAGGTCGCCCGCCTCCCGCACTGTGGTGCTGAAGGCGGTGCGGATCATGGTCTGCGCCTGTTCCTCCACCACGGCGATCAGGCGGTTCCACTGGATCTGCCGCTGGATCGCGGCGAGAGGGTTCGCCGCGGCGTTTTGCACCTTGTCCATCACGCGACCTCCCGGTTCAGTTCCAGATAGCCCAGCCCGTCCATGGCACAGCTCCAGCCCGGGCCGACCAGGGTGCTCGTTTCCGCCTCGGCGACGATGCAGGGGCCTTGCACCACCGCGCCGGGCGGGAAGCCGGCGCGGTCATAGACCTGCCAGTCCGCGACCTCGCCCGTCACCGTGTCGCGCACACGCTGCGTCCGCACCGGCGCGGGGGCCGGCGCGGCCTCGGCTCGGGCGGCCGGGGCGGGCTTGTCCGTGAGGGTGGCAACGGTCAGCGCGAAGCTCAGGATCTCCACATCCGAGCCCGGCACCGGCCGGTCGTAGAAGCGGGCGTATTCGCTGTCATAGGCGGCGCGGATCGCGGCGATGTCCGCCTCCGCCAGCGCGCGCGCCGGGAGTTCCACGGCGATCTCGTGTCCCTGGCCGACATAGCGCATATAGGCGATGCGCTTCTCCTCGGTCGGACGGCCGAAGGCGCCGGGGGCGACCATGGCGCTGGCCTCGCGCGACATCTCCTCCAGCAGCGCGTTCACCGCGCCGAGGTTGAAGGTGGCGAAGCGCTGGTAGAGCGAGCGCACCACCTCGTAGCCCACCGGCGCGCGCAGGAAGCCAATGGCCGAGCCGACGCCCGCGCCCGAGGGCACCAGCATCCGGCGGATGCCGATCTTCTCCGCGACGCGGTAGCCATGCACCGGCCCGCCGCCGCCGAAGGCGATCATGGCGCAGCCGTCGAAGCTCGTGCCCGCCTCGATGGCATGGACGCGGGCCGCGTTGGCCATGTTCTCGTCCACCATCTCGATCACGCCCAGCGCCGCCATCTCCGGGGAGAGGTTGAGCGGGCCCGCCACATGCGCCTCCAGCGCCGCCGCCGACTTCTGCGGATACAGGGTCAGGTTGCCGCCCGCGAAGCTGGCGGGGTCGTAGCGGCCGAGCATCAGGTTGCTGTCCGTCACCGCCGGCCTCTCGCCGCCGCGCCCGTAGCAGGCCGGCCCCGGATCGGCGCCCGCGCTTTCCGGCCCGACCTGGATCAGGCCGAGGCTGTCGATGCCGGCGAGCGAGCCGCCGCCGGCGCCGATCTCCACCATCTCCAGCACGGGGATGCGCAGCGGCAGGCCGGAGCCCTTCTTGAAGCGGCCGACGCGCGCGACCTCGAAGCTGCGGCTGGCATGCGGGGCATAGTCCTCGATCAGGCAGACCTTCGCCGTGGTGCCGCCCATGTCGAAGGAGAGCACCTTCGGCAGTCCGCGTTGCCGCGCCACATGGGCGGAGAAGATCGCCCCGCCCGCCGGGCCGGATTCCACCAACCGGATCGGGAAGCGCGAGGCCGTCTCGAAGGTGGTGAGGCCGCCGCCCGAGAGCATCATGAAGAGCGGCGCGTCGAGCCCCATCTCCCGCAGCCCGACCTGCAGCCGCGCCAGGTAGCGCGCCATCAGCGGCTGCACATAGGCATTGGCGACGGTGGTGGAGAAGCGTTCCCACTCCCGCATCTCGGGGCTCACCTCGGAGGAGAGCGAGATGGACAGTTCCGGCCAGAGGTCGCGCACGATGGCGGCGGCGCGGCGCTCGTGCTCCGGGTTGACGAAGCTGTGCAGGAAGCCGATCGCCAGCGCCTCGATGCCCTGTTCCCGCATCACCGCGACCTGGGCGCGCACGGCGTCCTCGTCGAGCGGCAGCAGCACCTGGCCGCGATGGTCCAGCCGCTCCGGCACCGGCAGGCGCAGGCGGCGCGGCACCAGCGGCTCCGGCAGGGCGATGTTCAGGTCGTACTGGTCGTAGCGGCTCTCATTGCCCAGGGCGAGCACGTCGCGGAAGCCCTCGGTGGTCAGCAGGGCCGTCTTCGCACCTTTGCGCTCGATCACCGCATTGGTGGCCAGCGTCGTGCCGTGCACCAGCAGCGACACATCCGACGCGGCGAGCCCGGCCTTCTCCAGCACCAGCGCTACGCCTTCCAGCAGACCCTTCTCCGGGGCCGCGGGGGTGGTCAGTACCTTGGCCGTCCAGCGCTCCGTACCGGCTTCCGTGACCCGTTCCACCGCGAGGTCGGTGAAGGTGCCGCCGATATCGGCAGCCAGGCGGATATCGGCGCTCATCGGCCCGGGTCCATCGGGGAAAGGGGTTGCGGCGCAAGGAGGCGCTGCGGCATCGGTGTCACTCCACGGTTCAGGCCGCGCGCGGGGCAGAGCCGGGGCCCCGGGGCGCGATGCGGATGTGGCCAGCAAGGAACGTGCCGGGCATCCGCCGATCCTGCGCCCGGCTTTCCCGCGCGGGAAGCCTCCCCCCTCCCCGCGCGATCATCCCCGCTTCGCCCCCCGGGGCCGCCCCTGGAGTCGCCCCGGGGGTCGCCCCTTCGGGAGCGGCGCCGTTCAGGCGACCGAGACCGCCTTGATGTTCACGAACTCCCGGATACCGAAATGCGAGAGCTCGCGGCCATAGCCGCTCTCCTTCACGCCGCCGAAGGGCAGGCGCGGATCGGAGACCACGGGCTGGTTGACGAAGGCCGCGCCGCATTCCAACGCCTCGGCGGCGATCCGCTCGCCGCGCTCTAGGTCCCGGGTGAAGACGCCGCCGCCCAGGCCGAAGACGGAGGCATTGGCCACGGCGATGGCCTCCGCCTCGTCCCGCACCCCGATCACCGAGGCAACGGGACCGAAGATCTCCTCGTCATGGGCCGGCATCCCCGGCTTGAGATCGGTGAGGACCGTGGCCGGATAGAAGGCACCCGGCCCGTCCGGCACCTCCCCGCCCAGCAGCAGCCGCGCGCCCTGCTCGATGCTCTGCCGCACCTGCCCGTGCAGTTCGTCGCGCAGGTCGCGCCGGGCGATGGGGCCGTATTCCGTGTCCTTGTCGAAGGGATCACCGAAGCGGCCGGCCTTCATCGCCTCCACCAGAAGCGCCTCGAAGCGCTCGCGCACCGGCTCCACCACGATGAAGCGCTTGGCGGCGATGCAGCTCTGGCCGGAATTGATCAGCCGCCCCTTGGCGCAGGCCGTGGCCGCCGCCTCCAGATCGGCATCCTCCAGGATCAGGTAGGCATCGCTGCCGCCCAGCTCCAGCACCGTCTTCTTCAGCACCGAGCCCGCCTTGGCCGCCACCTTGCGGCCGGCCGGGCCGCTGCCGGTCAGGGTCACGGCGCGGACCAGCGGATGCCCGATCACCGCATCCACCGCGTCGCTGCCGATCAGCAGGGTGCGGAACAGGTCGCGCGGGAAGCCCGCCTCGCGGAAGATCTCCTCGATCGCCAGGGCGCAGCCGGGCACGTTGGAGGCATGCTTCAGCACCCCGGCATTGCCCGCCATCAGCCCCGGCGCGGCGAAGCGGAAGACCTGCCAGAAGGGGAAGTTCCAGGGCATCACCGCCAGCACGACGCCAAGCGGGTTGAAGGCGACGAAGCTCTTGCGTGCCTCCGTCGGAGCGTCCTCCCGGCTCAGGAAGCGCTCAGCGTTCTCCGCGTAGAAATCGCAGGTCGTGGCGCATTTGCGGGCCTCGCCCTCGCCCGCCGTCACCGGCTTGCCCATCTCGGTCGCCATCAGCCGGCCGAATTCCGGGGCGCGGTCGCGCAGGATGGCGGCCGCCTTGCGCATCGGCACCGCGCGCTCGGCGAAGCTGGTGTGGCGCCAGTCGAGGAAGGCCCGGTGCGCCGCCTCCACGACCTGCGCCACCCCGGCGGGCGGCAGGGAGTCGTATTCCCTGACGGTCTGGCCGTTCACCGGATTCACCGAAGCGATTGCCATGCTGGGGGCCTCCTCTGTGCTCGCGCGGAGCCGGACAGGATGCCGCGCCGGGCGCCCCGGAAGGGGGCCGGTACGGTCCGGAGGCTTATCTAGGCAGGCACCCGGGCGGATCGGCCCGGGTGACGGGCTCGTGATGCGCCATCCCAGCGACGGGCGCCCCGGCGGTCAGACGTGCTGCCCGCCGTTGATGTGGATCTCCGCCCCGTTGATGTAGGAGGAGGCCTGGGAGCAGAGGAAGAGGATGGTCTCCGCCACCTCCCGCGCCTCGCCCAGCCGGCGCATCGGGATCTGTTCCTCGACGATCTTCTCCGTGCCGGGGGAAAGGATGCTGGTGCGGATCTCGCCCGGGGCGATGGCGTTCACGCGGATGCCATGGGCGCCGAACTCATGCGCCATCTCCCGCGTCAGGGCGTTCAGCGCCGCCTTGGAACAGGCATAGGCAGGCCCGGCGAAGGGATGCACGCGCGAGCCGACGATCGAGGTGACGTTGACGATGTTGCCGCCCGCCACGTGCAGTTCCTCGAACAGCCCGCGCGCCAGCAGGGCGATGGAGAAGAGGTTGACGTTGAAGACCGCGTTCCAGGCGGCATAGTCCGTCTGCATCACCCCCATGCGGCCACCGCCCGGCCCCTTGGGGGAGATGCCGGCATTGTTCACCAGCGCATGCAGCCGCCCGTCCGGCAGGCGCTGCTTCACCAGGGCGATCAGCTCGCCCACCTGCACCGGGTCGGAGAGATCGGCCTGGAGATGGCTTTCCCGCGCCTCGGGCCAGCGGCATTCCTCGGAGAAGGGCTGCCGCGACACGGTGAGGATGCGCCAGCCTTCCTCCTGGAAGCGCTTGACCGTGGCGTGGCCGATTCCCCGGCTGGCGCCGGTCAGCAGCATGGTCTTGCGGGTGGTGGACATGCGGGCCCCCTCGGTGCGGCGCACCATCTCTAGAACATTTCCGGTTCCCTGGCCCTGGCCGCGAGGACTCTTGCGCTCCTCGCCGCAGCGGCGCGCCCCCGGCGGCGCTAGCGCCCGGACGGGGAGCGCTGGGAGGGCGAGCGCCGGGACGGACGGTCGCAATCGACCTGCATGGCGGTCTCCGGCCCGAAGACGCCCGGCGCGTTGCCCTGCCGCGAGCCCGGCGGAAACACCGTCGTTCCATAGAGCACGGCGCCATGGCCCGCCATGCGCTCGCAGCGTGCGCCTTCCTCGGTGGCGACCGCATAGGCCCCCTCGGCCGTTCGCCGGATCGTCACCACGCAACGTTCCGCCGGGTCGCGGGAGCGCATGCCCGATTCGAAGCGCCAGACCGCCTCCGGATGCGAGGCGCCCTGGGGAGCCGCCGGCCTGGCGAGCCCGTCCACGGAGAAGTTGCTGCCCCGGCTGGTCCAGGAGCTGAGGACGAAGTCCAGGCCACCGCCCGCCCCACTCCGGAGGAGCAGCATGTCCATGCTCGTTCCCGCGCCGAAATTGCAGTACTTCCCGTCCACAGTGCCCCCGGCGGCCGGAGCGGGCACCGGGCCGGCTCTCTTCGCCCCCGGAGGCGCGGAGAGCGCCGCGACCCGCTGCTCATAGGCCGCCCTGACGCAGTCCTCCGTGCGGCAGCGGTTGCGCCCGGCCAACCATTCGCGTTGCGCGGCCTGCAATCCCGGCGCGCCGCCCTGGCGGGCGGACAGGAAGGCGGCCGCCATCTCCTCGTCGAGCCGGGAAAGCCCGCTGTCGCGGCAGATCATCCGCTCCATGTCGGAGCCCGCCCTGGCGCAGTCGAAACTGGCGGCCTCCGCCTCCGGGGATGGCAGGGCGGACAGGGCGAGGCACAGCAGCGGCAGCAGGAGCCGGAGACACGCAGGGGTCATGGTCGCTCTCCCGGGGATGCGGCCCCGGTGCCGCCACGCGGCACCGGGCCTGCCCGGAAGCTAGGCCATCCCGGCGGCCGGCGTGGTGACCGAAAGCACGCCGGGATTTCGTTCCGGCATCATTTTCATGTTCCCGGCGCCCCTCCGGCTCAGAACAGGCTCTCGAAGCCCACCTTCGGGAAGGCGTCGAGATGCGTGCCCGGCGTGGCGTTCAGCACCTCCACCCCGTTCGCCGCACCCCAAAGGTTGCAGTAGCTGTAGCAGACCTCCGACCAGGCGGTGCGCGGCGGCACGAAGATGCGGTTGCTGGTGTAGTTGTTGGTGAAGTGCGTCGGCCCCTGGGCGGTGTTGCCCTCCCAGAAGTCGAAGCCCAGCCGCGTGCGCTTCACCAGCTCCTCCGGCGGGATATGCGCCGTCGGATTCGGGTCCTGCTCGTCCTGGCCGCGACGCCGCACCTTGGCGATCGGATAGGAGTGGTCCACGCCCACCAGCACGATCGGGTTGCAGCCCATCATGGCGGCGATCTGGATCAGCACGATCGTCACGGTGAAGCTGTTGAACAGCATCGCCGGCGTTTCCCCGAACTGTGGGAAGTTCAGGATCTGCTCGCCCGCCACGATCTCGCCCGGCATCGGCACCGGCACCTGGTTGGGCATGCGCAGGAAGCCGAGATACTCGAAGGGGATGAACTTGATGGATTCCGCATCCATCCCCGCCTCGTATTCCTCGCGGTACATCTCGATCTGCAGCCGGTCCGAGATGGCCCAGTAGGGGAAGGCGAGCCCCCAGTCGGCATAGCCCATGAAGGAGCGGTTGGAGCCGAGGGCGATCTCCCCCTTCAGCCGCCCCATGTCGATCTGCCGCAGGCTGGGGCCGTTGCCGACCACGAAGGCACGCTTGCCGGCATGGCGGTTGCGGAAGGTGTCCAGCAGCAGCGGCACCTCGATCCGCAGCTCCCGCGTCCGGCCCAGGAAGTGGAAACGCCGGGCGCCCAGCGCATGCATCACCCGCACCGCCGGATAGCGGTCGTTCCAGGCGGGCTGCTCTTCGCCGCTGAGGAAGACCATGGACATGCGCGCGGGCTCGCTGAGGATCACCGCCTCCCGCGCCCCCACCGCCCCGAGCAGCGGGCGCAGACGCAGCGCCTCCGGCCGGTCCGGCGAGTCCGGGATGGCGTGGTGCGCCAGCCCGTGGCGCCGCGCGATGCCGGCGGCGATCGGCGCGTCCTCCTCGTCGGACAGGATGACCGGCGCACCGCCGCCGAAGAGGCGGTTCGGCGTCGCGCGCAGCCATTCCTCGGCCAGGTCGGCATCCGCCGCGTTCACATGGACGAAGCTCATGCCGCCACCTTCGCCTTCTCCTTGCCCGTGGGTCGGGCCTCGGGGGGTTTCTTCGCCGGCTCCGCCCCGGCCTCGGGCGCCACGGGCTTCGGCTCGGCCGCTGCGGCCGCCTTAGGGGTCCCGGCAGGCTTCGCGGGTTTTTCCGCCGTCACGGGTTCTGCTCCGGCCTTGGGAACAGCGGGTTTCGGCTCCGCAGCCTTCGCGGTGCCGGCAACCGGTCCGGGCTTCGCGTCAGCCACAGAAGCGGCAGGCTCCGTCTTCTCCGCCGGCTTGCCGCCTACCGGGGCCAGCGGCCGGTCCACGGCCAGCAGCAGCGGTCCGGCGAGGCGGGTGCCGTCCGGATGCGGCAGGCTGCGGGTCAGGCGCAGTTCCAGCCGGCCTGCCCCCGCTCCTTCCAGCGGAGCCTCAAGCGCCACCACGTCGTCCAGTCCGGCGAATTCCGCCGGAACCGGTACGGGACGCAGCGCCAGCGGCTTGCCCTCCAGCGTCGCGGACAGCGTGCCGAAGGGCGACAGGTCGGCGGGCGCGAGGAGCAGGCGGAGTCGGCCGACCGGCCCCTCCACCGGCGGCAGGGTCAGCAGGGCCGCCGGGGCCGGGCCGATCCGGCGCGACGGCAGGCCCTGGAGGAACTCCACCTCCCAGAAGCCGGACAGGGTCAGGTTCTCGCGCAGCAGGATACGGCGCGCCTCCGCCGCATGGGCCAGCGCGACGGGAAGCAGGGCGTTCATGCGGCCTCCGCGGTGGAGAGGGAGAGGGGCTCGGCCGCGTCCCGACCCGCCCGCGCGGGCTCGATGCCCTCCAGCGCCGCATAGGGATCGCCCGGCGGGACGGGGACCGGCAGCGTGCCGGAGGCCAGTTCCTTGGGCGTCACCAGCGGCCAGGGGCTGCCTGTCGCGGAAGCGCCGGCCAGGGCCAGCACGGGGACGCCCCGCGCCGCCATGGCGCCGCAGAAGGGCGCGACGCCCCCCGCCGGGGCAAGGTCCACCACGGCCCGGACCGTCGCGGGCGCCAGCAGCAGCGCGGAGGCCACCCAGGCGACCGGCAGGTCACGCGGCAGGCCGAGCCGGGCGCGAAGGGCCTCGGCGGGCTCCAGCGGCGGCGCATCCACCACGCAGAGCAGCGACAGCCCCGCCTTGCGCAGCGGCGTGGCAAGGCGTGACAGGGCGTCGCGCAGCACGGCGGGTTCGGCCAGGGTGGCGTCGAGCAGCAGCCACGGCCCCTCCCCCGGCCCTTCCGGCGGCGTCATGCCGGGCAGGGTCAGGGCGCGCAGCAGGCCCGGCCCGTCCAGGCCGATCACCCCAGGCCCGGGTTGCAGGCCGAAGCCCAGCCGCCCGGCCCGGAAGGTGCCCAGCTCCGCGCCCGGCAGCAGGGTGGTGGCGCGCAGCCCGTCCGGGATGGCACTGCGCCGCTTGGCGCCGCGCATGATCACGCGGCCCAGCCCCGGCTCGGCCGCGAGCAGCGCCAGGCTGTGCGCCAGCGCGTCCTCGCCGGGATGCAGGTCGTTCACCAGCAGCAGCCCGTCACAGAGTTCCTGCCAGCGCGGCAGGTCCGGGGTGAAGCCGTGCGGGTTGCCGTGCAGCAGCAGCAGCAGCGGCCCGCGCCGGCGCAGTTCGGCCAGCAGCGCCCGCTCCGCCGCGCCGCGCAGGTGATCGAGGGTCGCGCCCTTCTCGATCACCACCAGGGTCGCGTCGGAGCCGGCCTCCTCCAGCAGGCCGGGTGGCAGCCAGGCGAGGTCGGCGCCGTAGCGCGCGCCCTTGCCACGACGCATCCGCGCCGGCGCGGTGGTGATCGCATGCGCCACCTCCCCGCCCCGGATGAACTCCACCCGAACCTCCTCCCCCGGCAGGTTCGGCGCCCGGCCGTTCAGGGCGAAGCCGGAATAGGCGTCGCCATAGGCCCGGTTCTTGTTGTGCAGGCCGGTCTGCAACCGGTCCGGCAGGGTCTCGCCAAGCAGCTCGCCGTCGAGCAGCACGCGGATCGCCTCCATGCGGGGGCGGGACAGGACATGGCCCTCCACCTCCAGCACGCCGTACTCGTCGAGGGCGACGCGCTTGAGCTCGGCCAGGATCGGCAGGCTGGTCGGGTCCTCGCCCTGCGCGAGATGCGGCTCCACCGCTCCCGGCGCCGCCTTCTCCCACTTCGCCGGCAAGGCCTGCACCGCGACGCCGGCACGGCTGTAGCCGACCAGGGTGAAGGCGCCCGCCGCCTCCAGCATCCAGCTTTCCTCGGGGCCGAGATGGGCGCTGAAGCCCGGCGTCTGCTGCGGGAAGCCTTCCAGCTTGCCCATCACATCGGGCCGCGCCCGGCCGCCCTGCATCCAGACCCGGCGCGGCCCGGCGAAGCCTTCCAGCAGGAAGGGCACGGGCGCCCCGGCGGCCCAGCCATGCACCAGGCTGCTGCCGGATTCGCGCAGGAACTTCATGCCGCCGCTGCGCCACCAGCTCGGCGGCTTGGCCGGCCGTGCCTTGGCCAGCTCCACCAGGTCATAGACCCGCGTGGCATGGTCCAGCACCTCGCCCGAGGCGGAAAGCACCACGGCGCTGACCTGCACCGCATGGCCCATGGCGACATGCGGGCGGACCAGCCCGAAGCCGCACTCGTCCGTGCCGATCCAGGGATTCTCCTTGAGCACGTCCTTGCGCACCATGCCGCGCACCGCCTCGCCGAGCAGCTCGCCATCGGCGCGCAGCACCACGCGCGCATCGGGCGGCGCGGCGGCCCAGCCCTTGATCTCCAGCAGCCAGCCCGGATGCATCACCGCCGCGCCCAGGTTGAGGCGCTTGGGCTCCGGCCGCTTCGGCAGCTTCGCCGGCACCGCGATCACCGGCTTCGGCGGCAATGGCCTGGCCAGGAAGCTCTCCAGCGCGGCCAGCGCCGCCTGGCCGCAGCGCTCGACGGAAGAGACCGCCTCCACCACCTGCGGCAGGTGCGCCCAGTCCTCCGGCGAGGACTTCATCACCCGCAGCACGCCCTCGCGCAGCTTCGCCACGTCGCCCACGGGGGCGGTGATCAGCGCGTCGCCGCAAACCTCCTTCACCACGTCCAGGTCGTAGCAGACGCAGGGCGTGCCCACGGTCAGCGCCTCGATCGGCGGCAGGCCATAGCCCTCGAACCAGGAGGGATAGAGCAGCATCCGCGCCCGCCGCAGCTCGACGAATTTCTGCGTGTCGCTGGCCAGCGGATGCACCTCGACCTCGACGCCATAGCGGCGCGCCACCGGCACCAGCGCGTCGCGATAGGCCTCGTCCAGCTTCGGGCTGCCGACGATCAGCGACAGCGTCCAGCCGCGCATCTCCTCGCAGAGCACGTCGATCAGGTCGCCCGCGCCCTTGTGCGGGTCGCGCGGCCGCACGAAGCTCAGGATGCGCTTCTCGCGGTACTGCACCGCCGCCCGCGCCGCCGCGTCGAGGTTGATCGGCTGGTGCCAGTGGCCGAATTCCAGCCGTTCGTCATCGTACCAGAGGCGCGCGTACTTCTCGGATTCGCGGGAATTGCTGAGGATCAGCACGCCGTTCTCGGCGACATCCTCGGTGGCCAGCTTCCATTCGCGCCACAGCACCTCGTCGCGCGGCACCGGCACGGCGGCGTTGAACCAGTTCGGCGTCTCGAAGTTGAAGATGCACATCCGCGCCCCGCGCCGCTGCGCGAAGCCGCGCGCGCCGACATAGACCATGCGGTCCAGCGACTGCGTCGGGATCAGCACCACCACGTCGAAGCGCCCTTCCGGCAGTGCCGTCAGGAAGTCCTTGGTGACATGGATACCGATCTTGCCCGGCCGCCCGAAGGCGTGCAGGTCCTCGTGGAAGACGGGGACGTGGTTGGTGACGAAGGCCACCTCGGCCCCGGCGCGCGCGAGGCACTGCGCCAGCACATAGGCCGCGAGCCGGCCGCCGCCGTAGTTGCCGGGGGCGTTGGTGACGAAGATCGCGACCCGCATCAGGCGGCCCTCCTCCGATCGCGTGCGATGACCCGGATGCCCTCCGCCTCCAGCCGACGGAGCGCGGGGGCCAGGGCGGCCTCCTCGGCCGGCGGGATGGCCAGGCGCAGCGACACGCAGCCGGCATGCAGCACGAAGGCCAGCAGCGGCAGCAGCCGGAACGGCAGGCCCGGCGTTCCGGAGAACAAGGGAGCGGCCAGATCCTCCCCATAGCCGATCGTCGCCCCCATGCCCCGCGCCGGCGGCCTGCCCCAGAAGGCGGGCGCCCGCGCATCGAACAGGCTGGCGAGGCGTCCCCGGCGCGGATCGCCGGCCCAGCCGAGTTCCACCACATCCGCCTCCAGCCCCGCCTCGCCGCCAGCGAGGAGCACCAGGTCCTCCTCGCTGGGCGAGGGACGGTACACGGCCGCATCGGCCAGCAGCGCGATCCCGCCTGCCCGGATGCCACGCAGCGCCGCCAGGGCGCGCCGGTCGGCGGTCGAGGGACCCGGCAGCAGCGGAACGGCTTCCAGCCCCCATTCCTCGACGATGGCGCCGAGCGCCTCCCCCTCCGCGCCGATGGCCGGCACCAGAAGGCGCTCCACGCCGTCGCGCATGGCGCGGGCCAGCGGCTTCACGCCGGGCGCCGTGCCGCCGCCCAGGGCATAGAGGCACCCCTGGGCCAGCCTCGAAAGTTCCCCGGTCAGGGCGTCGCCTTCCGTGCCGTCCACCAGCAGGCCTGTCCGGCCCTTGCCCTCCGGATCGGCGAGGCGCGCCTCCAGCACCAGATGGCGCAGGGCGCGGTCCAGAGCCTCGGCTGAGGGGCTCGCCATGGGCAGGCCCAGCCCGCGCGCCAGTCCCGTGGCCGGTGCCCCGTCCCGCAGCACGAGGGTCTGCACCTCCGGACAAAGGCGGGAAAGGCTGGCCCGCAGGGGCTCGGAGGACAGGATGACCCTGATGCCGCGCAGCCTGTCGCGCATCTGCCCCACCAGCTTCTGCCGGTGCTGCGGGATGTAGATCAGCCGTGGCGCCGTCACCGCCTCGGCGGGCAGCAGGCAGGCGCGCGGGAAAGCCAGCGCGGGCTTGCCGAAGCGTTGCAGCAGTTGCGGGGTCTCAGCCAGCAGCAGCGCGGGCAAGCGCACACCTTCGGCGGGCTTGGCGATGCGCTGCATCACCTGTTCCAGCGCCGGATCGCCGGGGAACGGCTCCCACTCGGAGGCCGGCAGGCCACGGGCCGGAACGGCCAGCATCGCCAGATCGAAATGCGCCAGCATCCGAGCCGTGGCGCCGGCGAAGCCCGCGGCATCGGAGACCAGCAGGAGCCAGGGGGAATGCCCCTCCCCGCGCAAGCCCCCGGCCAGCGCGCAGAGCCGGTCCCAGCCCGGCCCCTCGGCTTCCGTGGCGAGGAACAGCACCACCGCACCCGGTCCCTCGCGCAGGGCCGCCATGGCATCGGGGCGGCGGGACACCAGCGCGGGCGACGGGCGGTTCGCGGCCAGCGGTCCCAGGCAGCCATGCGGACGCAGGACGAGGTCGTGCCGTCCATCCTTCGTGGTGACGGTCAGCACCGGCGTGGCGTCACGCTCCGGCAGATGCAGCCGGGCCTCGAACTGGCCCCCGCCCAGCGGATGCACCGCCTCCGGTGGACCCTGGCCGGTATCGAGCAGGACGCTCCCGATCTCCGCGGCCGTCACGTTCATCCGCAATGTGAAGAAGCCGGCCTCGTCGAGGCTGGCCTCGATGACCTGCCCTGGCATGGCTGTATCGGGGCAGCCCTCACCCTCTGAGTCGTAAGTGGTCATGTCCGGTTGTCGGTGCTCGCGGAACATTGAAGTTGCACCTTTCAGCATGCCCACAACCATAGCAAGGGTTAATCATGTGTAACTAAAGAGACGACCGCATACTGTGGGTTTGTCTCAACTTATGAGAAGCGTTATAAAGGTTTTACACACTAAATGGTTGTATCATGCAATCTTGCGGTGCAAAATAACCCTTAGTTTACCTACCCATGGTTGTCGCCCCCCGGGTCGTCAACCCGGGCAGCCACCAAAAAGGGACTCACCGCATGAAAGTGGGGATCATCGGCTACGGGAAGATGGGGCAGATCCGCGCCACCGCCATCGAAGGCGGACGGCACGCGGAAATCGCCACCGTCTTCGACACGGTACGCCTGCCGGACTGCCCGTATCCCTATGCCGCCTCGGCCGAGGAGATCATCGCCGACCCCAGCCTCGACGCGGTCTTCGTCTGCACGCCGAACTGGCTGAACCGCCCGCTGACCATCGCCGGGCTGCGCGCGGGCAAGCACGTGTTCTGCGAGAAGCCGCCCTGCTTCAACGGCACCGAGATGCGCGAGATCATCGGTGTCGAGCGGGAATGCGGCCGGGTGCTGATGTACGGCTTCAACCATCGCCACCACGGCGCGATCCTGCGCATGAAGGAGATGATCGAGGAGGGCGAGTTCGGCCGGATCCTCTGGATGCGCGGCCGCTACGGCAAGAGCGTGGACGGCGACTACCTGAAGGGCTGGCGCGCCGACCGGAAGCTCGCCGGCGGCGGCATCCTGCTCGACCAGGGCATCCACATGCTCGACCTGCTGCTGCACCTGAACGGGCGCCCGTTCGACGAGGTGCAGGCCATGGTCTCCAACCTCTACTGGAAGACGCCGGGCATCGAGGACAACGTCTTCGCCCTGATGCGCGACAGCGCCACGGGCTGCGCGGTCTCCTTCCACTCGACCATGACCCAGTGGCGGCACCTCTTCTCGCTCGAGGTCTTCCTGGAGCGTGGCTACCTCACCCTGAACGGCCTCAAGACCTCCTCCGGCACCTATGGCGAGGAAGTCCTGACCATCGCGCGCAACCGCGCCACGGCGCCGGCCGCGAGCTTCGACAGCGAGGAGAAGATCCACTTCGAGGTGGATGCCTCCTGGCAGCGCGAGGTGGACGCCTTCTTCGAGTCGGTTCGCGCCGGCTCGCCCGTCACCTACGGCTCCTCGGCGCAGGCGCTGCAGGTGCTCGACCTGATCGACCGCATCTACGCCCATGAACGGCACGAATCCGCCGATCTGCGCGAGATGCTCCTGGGACATGCGGACTGAGGGGAAGAGAGTGATGGACACCAACGTCAAGGACGCCATCGTGACCAATGACTGGCACGGCTGGCTCGAGAACTACTTCCAGCGCTACACGTCGGAGGCCTTCGACGAGAAGCACTATCCGGCGCTGATCGCCTTCCGCGATCTCTGCCTCAAGATCCGCGCCAGCAAGAACAAGCTGCTCTTCGCCGGCAACGGCGCCTCGGCCTCGATCTCCTCGCACGGCGCGGTGGACTTCACCAAGCAGGGCCGCGTCCGCGCGGTGGACTTCAACGAGCCCAACCTGATCACCTGCTTCGCCAACGACTACGGCTACGAGAACTGGATCTGGCGCGCCATGGAGCGCTATGCCGATCCGGGCGACGCGGTGGTGCTGATCTCCGTCAGCGGCACCTCGCCGAACGCCGTGAAGGCCGCCGAATGGGCCCGCAGGAACGACGTCAGCGTCGTCACCTTCACCGGCAAGTCGCCGGAGAACCCGCTGAAGGCGCAGGGCGACATCAACTTCCACATCCCCTCCGGCGCCTATAACGTGGTCGAGGGCGTGCACAACATCTGGCTGACCACCGTCGTCGACATGCTGGTCGGCGAGGCCGAGTACAGCGTGGTCTGACGCCATGCGCATCCTGGCCATGATCCCTGCCCGCATGGGCAGCCAGCGCCTGAAGCAGAAGAACCTCAAGGAGATCCGTGGCGCGCCGCTGATCGCGCATGCGATCCGCAAGTGCCAGGAGGCCGGGGTCTTCGACGAGATCTGGGTGAATTCGGAGCATCCGGCCTTCGGGCCGGTGGCGCTGGCCGAAGGCGCCCGCTTCCACCAGCGTCCGGAGCATCTCGGCTCCAACACCGCGACCTCCGAGCAGTTCGTCGCGGAGTTCCTGGAAAAGCGGACCTGCGACGCGGTGGTGCAGGTGCACTCCATCGCGCCGCTGCTGACGGCGGAGGAGGTCCGCTCCTTCGTCACCCGGCTGCGCGAGGGGCAGGAGGACGCTCTGATGAGCGTCATCCACGAGAACCTGGAATGCATGCATCGCGGCGCACCGGTGAACTTCACCCTCGCCGAGAAGACCAACAGCCAGGACCTGCTGCCGGTCGAGCGGATCACCTGGTCGATCACCGGCTGGCGGCGCGACACCTATCTGGAGGCCTTCGCCGCCGGACGCTGCGCCACCTATTCCGGCCGCATCGGCACCTGGCCCGTGGGCCGGATGGCCGGGCACGTGATCAAGACGCAAGAGGATTTCGACATCGCCGAGGCGCTCTGGGACACGGTGCACCGTCCCGCCGCCGCCATGGATGCCGCCGCCGCCTGACGGCGCGGCGCATCGCCTGACAGGAAGCGCCGGGAGGGAGACCTCCCGGCGCTTCGTCGTTCCGGCTCAGGCCGGAACCCGCATCTCCACCGTACCGAAGCGGCCGAAGGAGGCCCGCACCAGCCCGGGGCGCGGCGGCTGCAGGCAGCCGGTGCAGGAACCGGTCAGCACGTACTGCCCCGCCTGGACCGTGTAGCCACGCGCATTGGCCAGGGCCACGAAAGCCACGGTGGCACCGAAGGGCCCGCCCTCCACCAGCGCCCCGGTGCCAGAGGCCGCCTCGGCCCCGTCGAAGCTGACCGAGACCCGCAGGTCCAGCAGCTCCTCCGGTGTCCAGTCCGCGACTCCATCCCCGACGATGCCGAGGCCCGAGGCGCCGTTGTCGGCGATCAGCCCGAAGGCACCGAACTGCCCCAGCGCGGCGAAGCGCGTCTGCGGCACCTCGATCGCGGGAT
Source organism: Roseomonas gilardii (assembly GCF_001941945.1). Lineage (NCBI taxonomy): Bacteria > Pseudomonadati > Pseudomonadota > Alphaproteobacteria > Acetobacterales > Roseomonadaceae > Roseomonas > Roseomonas gilardii. The sequence goes on from NZ_CP015583.1 coordinate 2,263,662, forward strand.
GCACGCCGGTGATCGCCGCCCGCACCTCCTCCGCCGACCAGGGCGCGCCGCGTGGATCGAGGTCGCGGCCGAATCGGAAGGCGATCTCGCTCTCCACCCCGGCCTGCGGCAAGTCCGACGCGGCAGGCTCGGCACCGGAGGGCAGAACGCGCTCCGCCGGCAGCACGCCGAAGAAGCCGCGCTCCAGCCCGAAGCCCTCGCGCACCGACTTCACCGTGGCGCCCAGCTTCCAGGCCCCGATCCCGCGGATGGTTCCTGCCACCACCGCGTCCTGCACCGCTTCGGCTTCCGCCAGGCTGGCCGGGATCTCGGTTGGCTGCGGCGCCAGGACGGCGCGGTCGCGCACCGCCGCGATCAGCTTCGCCGCCAGCGCGCGGCGCTCTGCCACATCGCTCACGAGGGTGCCCTCCCCGACACGGCGCGTACATGCATCGGCCCGCCGACCTCGCCGGCGATGGCGATCTCGCCGCCTGCGGCCTCCACCAGCGCGCAGCCGGCGGCGACGTCATACCAGTTGATGCCTTCCTCCTCGTAGCCATCGAAGCGCCCGCAGGCGACCCAGGCCAGGGAGAGCGCGGCACTGCCGATCATGCGGATCTTGGTCCAGCCCTCGAAGCGGCCGATCACCCGCGCCAGACCCTCGGGCGAATGGTCCGCCTTGGCGGGCAGGCCGGTGGAGAGCACCGCGCGCGGCCGGGCCGGCGGCTCGACCAGCATGCCGTCCTGCCGGAAGCCCAGCCCCGGGCCGCCCGAGAAGAGCTCGTCGCGGTTGAAGTCATAGATCGCGCCGAGCACCGCCTTGTCATCGCGGCACAGCGCCACCGAGACGCAGCACAGCGGCACGCCACGGAAGAAGTTCCACGACCCGTCCAGCGGGTCCACCGCCCACCAGGCCTCGCCCGGCGCCGGCTGGCCGCCGATCCAGCCGGCCTCTTCGCTGAGCACCGGAAAGGGCGCGGCCTCGCGTAGCGCGGCGATGATGAGGGCCTCGGAAGCCTTGTCCTGCTGGAGCTTGATGTCCCGGCCGATGGCGGATTCCGCCACGCCGCCCCCGGCGCGCAGCAGATCCCGGCTCACCCTTGCGGCCGATTCGGCCAGGGCGAGAGCTGTCAGGTTGTCCATGCGCGCAGTCTGCTCCATCGCAGCGCGCAAAGACAGTGTGGAACACGCGGGCACCGGAATCGCATGACCGGGCAGGCCAATTGTACGGTTCCGGTGAAAAACGGTGGGATTCAGCCTTGTAGAGCGATTCTCTGACACCTAATCTCAAGCAGTTTCAACAAGGACGCAGCCACTGGCATGATGGCGGGGTCGCATATCGCGCTCGGCGCCGCGGCCTGGCTGGTGGCCGCGCCGAAATTCGGCCTTCCCGCCGTGGATGCCGCCTCGCTCGGCCTCGCCGTGCTCGGTTCCCTGTTGCCGGATATCGACCACCCGAAATCCTGGGTCGGCAAGCGAACGCGGCCGCTCTCCAATGTCGTCGGCTGGATCTTCGGCCATCGCGGCATCACCCACTCCGCCCTGGCGGTGGCGGCCTGCTTCGCGCTGCTGTTGCAGACGGATCTGCCGCGCTGGGTCATGGCACCCCTGCTGGTCGGCTACCTCTCGCATCTGGTGGCGGACCTGCTGACGCCCGGTGGGCTGCGCCTCGCCTGGCCGCTGAGGGGCACATGGTCCCTGCCCCTCTGCCGCACCGGCTCCGCCTTCGAGCCGCTGGTGGTGGCGCTGATCCTGAGTTGCGCGGGCTGCGGGACCTTCGGCAAGCCGGATCTTGCATCCGGCTGGCGCGCCGCCGGGCTGTGCCGGGTCTGGCAGGGCTATGACGGCTTCCGCCCCTGTGCGCCGGAGCGGGAGCAGCGCGCCCATCCTGCGGAGCGGACGCTGGCCGGCCGCTTCGCCAACCGTTCCTGAAGCAACCCCGCGCGGCGATTCGCGCGGCGGCCAAACCCTGCCGCGGGGCCGGGCGTTCCAGGGGGTGGAGCGCCGCTCAACCTCCACGCCCGAGGAAGGCCACATGACGCCACAGCCGCCGAGCATACCGAGATCCCCGTGGTGTCGCCTGCCTGGGCTCGCCGCGCTCCTGACGCTTCTTTCCGGGCCGGTCCTGGCACAGGCCCCCTCACCCACGTCACCCGGCAATCCCTCCACCCCTGTACCGGCGCCCTCCACTCCCGAGCAGGGCACTTCGCCCGATCGTTCTGCTCCCCTGCCGCGCAGCGGGGTGATCCAGCCGCCCGCGACCAGCCGGGTGGACCCCGGGATCCAGACCACCGTCCCCGATCCCCGGCCCAACACCATGCCGGTGATCCCGCCGCCCGGCACGCCCGGCGGGAACCCGCAGATCCAGCCGCGCTAGGACGCCATGCCGGACCCTGAGCCCGTGGAACCGGAGGAGACCTGGGAGGTCGTGGTGGTCGGCGCCGGGCCTGCGGGGCTTAGCGCCGCGCTGGTCCTGGGGCGGTGCGGACGCCGCACGCTGGTCTGCGATTCGGGCGAGCACCGCAACGCGGCCGCCAAGGCGATGCGCGGCTATCTCGGGCGTGACGGCACACCGCCCGCCGAGATGCTGCGAATCGCCCAGGAGGAGATCGGCCGCTATCCCAGCATCTCCGTGCAGCGCGTGACGGCGGTGGAGGCCGTGCGACGGGATGACGGCGCCTTCCGCGTCGATCTCTCCGATGGCCGCGCGGTTCTGGCGTCGAAGCTGATCCTCGCCACCGGGGTGGTGGACCAGTTGCCGTCCCTGGAAGGGCTGGACGCGGTCTGGGGCCGTAGCGCCTGGCGCTGTCCCATCTGCGATGGCTGGGAGCACCGCGACCGCCCGCTGGCCGTCTATGGCAACAGCGAGGACGCGGCGCGCTTCGCCCTGGAGATCCGGCACTGGACGGCGGACCTCGTGCTCTGCACGGATGGGCCGCCGGAATACCCGGAGCGCTGGCGGCAGCGCCTGGAGGGCCAGGGCATCGCGATCAGGACGGATCGCATCGCACGCCTCGAATCGGATGCGGGAGCCCTTTCGGCCATCCATTTCGCGCAGGGCGACAGGCTGCCGCGGAGCGGGCTCTTCCTCGCCACGCCCTGGCGTCAGCGCTGCGATCTCGCCGAGGCGCTGGGCTGCGAGATGACGGAGCACGACACCGCGCGCACCGGACGGCACGAGGCCAGCACGGTTCCCGGACTCTATCTCGCGGGCGACATCGCCGGGGGCTACCAGCTTGCCATCGTCGCCGCCGCGCAGGGCGCGACGGCCGCCGTCGCCGTCAACACGGAGCTGATTCGCGACGGGCTGCGCGGCTGACCGCGATCGTCGCTTTTGCAGTGCACAAAAGGCATCCCGCCCATTCCCGCCCCGCCGCAGGGGTTTGGGAACGCGATGGAAAACGCGATTCCCTTGCTGTTTACTCGCATCTGGCCGAGACAGCGTGAAACGGCTGCGTTATGGAAGCCGCACTACTGGAGGGGTTGCATGAGCAAGAAGTTCCTCACTGGCGTGATCGTGGAGTCCAGCGAGATGACCGGCGTCGCCGCCAACCGGCTGGCGACCGACCTCATCGAGGCGATCAAGAAGGAGATCATCGAGACCGGCCGCTTCTCGCTGCCGGAATTCGGCTCCTTCATCGTCCGCGAGACGCCCAAGCGCACCGCGCTGAACCCGCGCACCGGCGAGAAGGTCGCCGTGAAGGCCGGCGCCACCGTGCGCTTCAAGCCTTCGCCGGCGCTGAAGGAATCGGCGCTGGCCGGGCTGAAGAAGGCCAAGCGCAAGGCCGCGCGCAGCACGGGCAGCAGCGCGAGCTGAACCCGGCAGCCGCCGGCGGGGCTTCTCCTGGAGACGCCCTGTCCGGCGGCCGCCCGTCCCGGCATGGCCGGGACAGCCCCGGCTGCCACGCAGGGGCGGACCGGCGGGCTCAGCCGCCGGCGTAGTCCCCAGGCCTGATGGCCAACAGGAAGATCCCGTTTCCGTCCGCCAGGCGGATCATCTCCTCGCGCTGGATCACCAGCGCCCCCTGAGCCTCGAAGGCGATCCCCGCCAGCCCGACCTGGATCGCCATCCGCACCGTCGCCGGCCCCAGCGAGGGCATGTCCAGGTTGCGGTCCTGCTCCGGCTTCACCAGCTTCACCAGCACACCGCCCCGGCCTTCCCGCTGCAACGCGCCGCAGCGGGCGATCAGCGCATCCGTGCCCTCGATCCCCTCGACCCCCAGCACGAGGCCCTGCTGCACCACGGCCCCCTGCCCCACATCAAGCCGACCCAGCGCCTGAACCACGGTGACGCCGCGGCGGATGTCCTCCAGATGGTCCGCATCCGGGGCGACATGGCCCAGCAGGCCCGGCGGCACCTGCAACCCGTCCAGCACCGAATCCGGCCCGACCAGGGAAAAGCCTTCCTCCATCAGGACCTTCCGCAGCGCGCTCAGCAGCCCGTCATCGCCGGAGAAGGCGCGCGCGCCGATCCGGGCGAGGTAGCGCGCCGTCGCCGCATCCGGCCGCAGCGACAGCAGCGAGGGGCGGCGCACATGGCCGCAGAGCACCAGCTCGCGCACGCCCTCGTTTCGCAGCCAGGGAATCGCCGAGCCCAGGGCACCGAAACGCAGCCGAAGGGACGGATAGCCGGCCCAGGCTGCGGGATCGGCGAAGCCTTCCAGCAGCACGGGGCGCACCTCCCGCCCCGCCGCCCGCGCGGTGGCGGCGACGCGGAGCGGCAATTCCCCTCCCCCGGCGAAGATGCCCAATGGGGGAGCCATGGCCGGCGAGGTCAAGCCGCCTCGCCCGGGGCCTCGTCCTCGCGCAGCCCATGCACGCGGGCCCGCATCAGGCCACGCCGGCTGTGCGTGTCCACGAAAGCCAGGATCTCGGCCACCGCCGGGTCTTCGCCCCAGCTCGCCCGGGTGCGGGCCAGGCGTTCGGAGAAGACACCGTCGCTGGCGAAGAGACTCCGCACCGCCGCCCGCAGGGCGTGGATGCGCGGCCGGGAGAAGCCGCGGCGTTTCAGCCCGATCAGGTTCAGCCCGGTCAGCCTCGCCCGGTCGCCCAGGCAGGCACCATAGGGGATCACATCCGCCTCGATGCCGCTCATGCCGCCGATCACCGCCTGCCGGCCGATGCGCACGAACTGGTGCACCGCCGCGCCGCCGCCGACGAAGACCGTGTCGCCGATCTCCACATGGCCACCCAGCATGACATTGTTGGCCAGGATCACGTTGTCCGACAGCGTGCAGTCATGGCCCACATGGGCGCAGGCCATGATCAGGCAGTTGTCGCCGATGCGGGTGAGGCCATGGCCGCCGACGCTGCCGCGATGGATCGTCGAGTGCTCGCGGAAGGTGCAGCGCGCGCCGATCTCCACGCGCGTGGGCTCGCCCTTGTACTTCAGGTCCTGCGGCGGCAAGCCGACCGAGGCGAAGGGCATGAGCTTCGTGCCCGGCCCGATCCGCGTGTCACCGTCCACGACGGCATGGGAGACGAGCTCGACGCCCTCCTCCAGCACCGCCTGGGCGCTGACGCTGCACCAGGGGCCGATCTTGACGCCGGCGCCCAGCCGGGCACCCTCGGCGACGATAGCGCTGGGATGGATCTCTGCCACGCTCACTTGTCCAGAATCATCGCGGCATAGGTGGCCTCGGCCACGACCGTGCCATCGACCTTGGCTTCCGCATTGAACTTCCACACGTTCCCGCGCTGCCGCTCCTTCACCACGTGGATGCGGAGCTGGTCGCCAGGGACCACGGGGCGGCGGAACTTCGCGCCCTCGACACTCATGAAATAGACCAGCTTGCCATTCGCGGAGGGCCCCAGCGTGCGCACCACCAGCACGGCCGCCGTCTGCGCCATGCTCTCGATGATCAGCACGCCGGGCATCACCGGATGGCGCGGGAAATGGCCCTGGAAGAAGTTCTCGTTGACCGTGACATTCTTGATGCCGATGGCGCGCTCGCCCAGCACCACTTCCACCATGCGGTCCACGAGGAGCAGGGGATAGCGATGCGGGATCGCCTCCATGATCTGCGCGATATCGAAAGTCTCGAAGGTCTCGCCCTCGGCCCGCGGCTCTTCCTGCCCGCTCATTCTGTCCTGTCCGTTGAAACCTTCTTGGCGGCCAGGCGGCGCACCGCCGCGAAGCCGCGCATCGCGTCGCGTACCGGCTCCGCCGGGCTGCCCAGAACGTCCATGCCCGCGGGCACGTCGTTGATGACACCCGCCTGCGCGCCGATCCGCGCCTTTGTTCCGATTGTGATATGGCCCGTCAAGCCCGCCTGCGCCGCCACGGTCACGTAGTCGCCAAGGATCGTAGAGCCGGAGATCCCGGCCTGTCCCACGATGACGCAGCCGCGCCCGGTGCGGACGTTATGGCCGATCATCACAAGATCGTCGGTCCGCGTCCCATCGCCCAACACCGTGTCTCCCGCAGCACCGCGATCGACGCAGGAATTCGCCCCGATCTCGACGCGGTTTCCCAGAACCACCCGCCCCAGTTGCGGGACGGTGACGAAGTTCCCGGCGCCATCCGGCACGAAGCCAAAGCCCTCGTTGCCCACCCGAGCACCCTGGTGCAGCACAACCCCGTCCCCGGCCAGGCAGAAATAGGCGCTGGCCTGGGCATGGATGCGGCAGTTGGCGCCGAAGGCGCAGTTCGGGCCGATCACCGCATGTGGCCCGACGATGCAGCCGGGCCCGAGCTTCGCCCCCTCGCCGATCACGGCATGGGGGCCGATCTCGGACCCTTCGCCGATCTCCGCGCCCTCCCCCACCACGGCAGTCGGGTGGATGCCCGGGCGCGGCGGCGGCGGCGGATGGAACAGCCCGGCGATCCTGGCGAAGGCTAGCTGCGGCGAGCGTGCCAGCAGCACGGCAGCCTGCTCCGGGACATCCGCCTGCATCGAGGCGGCGACGATCACCGCCCCCGCCCGCGTTGCCTGCAGGGCATTGCGGTTGCGCCGCCCCTCGGCGAAGGCGATCTCGCCCGGCCCTGCCTGGTCCAGCGGGGCCACCTCCGTCAGGGAGAGGGCGGGGTCGCCACGCAGGATCTCGGCGCCTCCGACGCGCGCAACCTCCTCCAGCGTCCGCTTTCCGGCATGGATATGGAAGCGCGGGTCCGCCATGGTCTAGCGGCGTTGCTGCGCCGGCTTGGCCGCCTGCGGCTCGGCCTGCGCCGCGGGCGCGGCCTCTTCCTTGGCGAGCGTCACGCTGCGCAGAACCTTGTTCAGCTGCTGGCTGATCTCGTCCGTCAGGTCGAAGGGCGGATCGTTGTAGATCACCAGCGGCCGCGGCAGGACGAGGTTCACCTTGTGGTTCGCCGCCACCTGACGCACCACCCCGGCCAGGGACCGCTCGATCTCGTTCAGCGCAGTCTGCGCCGCCTGCTCGATGGCCCGCGAACGGTCGCGGAAGACGCGCTGGCTCTCGGTGATCTTCTCCTGAAGCTCGCGCTCGCGGTTGCGCAGCGCCTCGGGCGGGTTGCGCTGCTGGTCCGGCGTCAGGGCCGCGCGCTCCTGCTGCAGCTGCTGCTGCGCGTCGCGCCAGCCCGTCTGCTCCTTCTGCAGGTCCTCGTTCAGCTTCTGCCGGCGGCGCTCGATCTCCTCCCGCACGCCGTTGAAGGCGGTGGAGTTGCGCTGGACCTCCGGCACGTCCACCACGCCGATGACCGCATCGGGTGGTGCCTGGCCGGGGCCGAGTGCGGCACGGTTCGCCGCCGGCTGGGCCGGGCGCTGCGCCGGCTGCTGCTGCTGCGCCGGGCGCTGCTGCTGCGCCGGCTGGGCGGGACGGGTCTGTTGCTGACCCTGCGGAACGAACCAGTCCTGCGCCTGGGCCGGCATGGCCCATTGGGTGGCAGGAATCAGGACGGCCAGGGCGGCGAGAGCGGTGCGCGCCTTCATCATCGATACTCCGGAAATTCTCAGAAACGGGTGCCGAAGCCGAAGCGGAACACCTGCGTCTTGTCGTAGGACTTCTTCACCACGGGCGCGGCGAAGTCGAGGTTGATCAGGCCGAAGGGGCTGGCCCAGGAAATGCCGGCGCCGGCGCCCACGCGTGGGGAGCTGTCATCCACCACCCCGTCGCCCTTGGAGGACTGGCTCAGGGCGCCGACATCCACGAAGGTCCGGCCGGTGATGCCCAGCTCGTCCGGGATCGGCAGCGGGAAGCGGAACTCGGTGGACTGGGTCCAGAGGAAGCGGCCGCCCAGGGATTCGTCGTTCTGCACGCCGCTCACGATGGAACGGTCGCGCGGGCCGACGCCCGCCACCTCGAAGCCACGCAGGTTCTCGCCGCCCAGGAAGAAGCGGTCCACGATCAGGTCCTTGCCGCCGCCCCAGGTCTGCAGGTAGCCGGCGCTGCCGCTGACCGCGAGGACGTATTTCGGGTCGCCCAGCAGCTTCTCGAAGGGGACATAGACGGCGGCGTCCCCGCGCCAGCGGACATATTTCGCGTCGCCGCCGAGGCCGGCGAAATCCGTGCCGAAGCGCAGCACGTAGCCGCGCGTCGGATCGAGACGGGAGTCGCGCTTGTCCCAGGTCAGGGTCTGGCCCACCTGCGACAGCAGCGTCTTGCCCTTCTGCTCCAGGATGTACTTGCTGGTGACGTCGTTGCTGATGTCGAAAATGTTTCGCTGCGACAGGGTATAGGTCCAGGACTGGCGCAGGAACTCGTTGAACTCGTAGCCGGCGCGCAGCGCGAAGCCGTAGCGGCGCTCCTCGTAGCCCGAATAGTCGCGCAGGTCGCGCGTCACGTAGAAGATGTCCGCGCCCACGGCGAGGTTGCGGTCCAGGAAGGACGGGTCGGTGACCGAGGCGTCGATCGAGGAGCGGCGCTGCGCGATGGTGCCGTTGATGCGCGCGTCGATGCCGGTGCCAAGCAGGTTGCGCTCGCGCAGGCCGATATCGGCCAGCGCGCCGGCATCCGTCGAGTAGCCACCGCCGAGGCTGATCTCGCCCGTGGCCTTCTCCGAGACCGCGGCGTTGACGATCACCCGGTCCGGCGCCGAGCCGGGCGAGGTGGTGATGTTCACGTCGTTGAAGTAGCCGAGGTCACGGACGCGCTGGCGGGAGCGGCGGATCTGCGCGGCGTTGAAGGGATCGCCCTCGGCGACGCGGAACTCGCGGCGGATGACCCGGTCCTGGGTGCGCGTGTTGCCGGTGATGTCGATGCGGTCGACATAGAGCCGCTCGCCCTCGCGCACGTCGAAGGTGATCTCGACCGTGCCCTTCTCGCGGTCGCGCTGGATGCGCGGCTGGGCCTCGGCGAAGGGCGCGCCCAGCTCGTTGGCGCGGTCCTGGATCGCCTGGACGGCGTTCTCCACCGCCTCTCCGTCATACCAGTCGCCGGGGGAAAGGCTGATCTCCGGGCGGAGCTGCTCCGGCTTGATGTTGCGCAGCTCCGAGGTCAGGTCGATCTTGGAGACGCGGTAGCGCTTCCCCTCGTTGATCGTATAGGTGACGAAGAAGCCGGAACGGTCCGGCGCCAGCTCGGCCGTCGCGGCCGTCACCTGCACGTCGGCATAGCCGTGGCGGAGGTAGTAGCGGCGCAGCAGCTCGCGGTCGAAGTTCAACCGGTCCGGATCGTAGGAGTCCGAGGAGCTGAAGGGACGGTACCAGGCGGCCTCGCGGCTGGCCACGATCTCCTTCAGCCGGCTGTCCGAGAAGGCCTCGTTGCCGACGAAGTTGATCCGGCCGATCAGCGCGGTCTCGTTCTCCTTGATCTCGAAGACCACATCGACCCGGTTCTGCGGCAGCTCGATGACCTTGGGCTCCACCGTGGCGGCGAAGCGGCCGCGGCGGGCATAGAGCTCCAGGATCTTCTCCCGGTCGGTCTGGGCCGCCTGGGGCGTGAAGACCGCCCGCGGACGGATGGAGACCAGGGGCTGCAACTGGTCGTCGGAGATCTTGCGGTTGCCCTCGAAGGCCACCCGGTTGACGATCGGGTTCTCCTGCACCCGCACCACGATGCGGTCGCCCTGGCGCCCGACCTGGACGTCCCGGAACAGGCCGGTGGCGAAGAGGGTGCGGAGCGAGCGGTCCAACTGCTCCGAATCGAAGCGGTCGCCCGGCTGGAGCAGCATGTAGGAGCGGATGGTATCCGCCTCGATGCGCTGGTTTCCGACGACATCGATGCCACTGACGGTGCCCTGCCCCGCACCCTGTCGGGGAGCGGCGGCCGGGGTGCCGGTGCGACCGCGCTGCGGCTGGGCGCTGGCAGGGGTCACGAGCACGGGGACGAGGCAGGTAGCAGCGAGAAGCAGGGCGCGTGTGGCGTTCAAGTTCCAGGTTCCGAGCCGGCATTCCCCGTCCGGCGCCGGGAAGGGCCGGACGGGGGCGGGCGCAAACTAGCGGCAAGCCCCCGGGAACGCCAACCCCGTCTCAACAACCAAGGCGAAGCGTATGGTTATCCAGCCAGACCTGTGATCCATCGGACAACGCCCAGATGGCTCAGGTCGTTCCAGGTCGAGAAGATGAACAGGGCCGCCAGCACCGCCAGCCCCGCCCGCAGCCCGTAATCCATGGCCCGGGCGGAGAGCGGCCGGCCGCGAATCGCCTCCGCCGCGTAGAAGACCAGATGCCCGCCATCCAGGACCGGGATGGGGAAGAGGTTGATCAGCCCCAGATTCACCGAGAGCACGGCGATGAAGGTGATCAGGCTGGGCAGGCCCAGCGCGGCCGCCTGCCCGGAGATCTGCGCGATCCGCAGCGGGCCGCCGAGATCGTCCGTCCCGCGCTGCCGGGTGATCATCTGCCAGACCCCGACCAGGGTCTGCTTCGAGACCTCGTAGGTGTTGGCGACCCCGCCCCAGAGCGCCGCGGCCGGATTCATCCGCTCGAAGCTCGGCGCCCCGGCCGCGATGCCCAGCACCCCGACCGGCGCCGCCCCGTCGCGCTGCCGCGATTCGGGGGTGGCGGAGACGGTCAGATCCTCCATCCCGCGCCGGACCGACAGGGTGATCGGTTGGTCGGGATGCGGCTCGATCCGGCTCTGCAGGTCCGTGAAGCGGCTGACCGGCTGGCCATCCACCGCGAGGATCGTGTCCCCGGCCTGCAGCCCCGCCCGCTCGGCCGCGCTGCCGGCCACGACGGTGCCGACATTGGCGTTCATCACCGGCTGGCCGACGGTCATGAAGAGCCCGGCGAAGAGCACCGCCGCCAGGGCGAAATTGGCGATGGGCCCGGCCGCCACCACGATGGCCCGGTCGCGCACCGGCTTGTCGTGGAAGGTCTCGCCCGCGCGCCACGCGGCCCGCACCGCCGGGTCCACATCCCCCGGCTGCTCCTGCCCATGCAGCTTCACATAGCCGCCCAGGGGCAGCCAGCCGATGCGCCATTCCGTGCCGCGCCGGTCGGTCCAGCGGGCCAGGGCCTGGCCGAAGCCGATCGAGAAGCGCTCGACATAGACCCCGCGCCAGCGTGCGGCCCAGTAGTGCCCGGCCTCATGGATGAAGACCAGCACGCCCAGCACCACCACGAAGGCCAGGATCGTCCGGCCAGAGCCCAGCAATGCGTCCAACTCAGTGTCCTCTCAGGGTCTTGCCCCCGAAATCCTCATATGGTCCGGCCCCGCCTAGGCAGCCATCCCCATCCGTTCCGCCTCGGCCTCGGCCGCCCGCCGCGCCTCCCCGTCCAGCGCCAGCACGGCCTCCAGATCGGGAATCGCCGGCGCACCGAGCCGTTCCATCACCGCCTCGACCACCCGGGCGATGCCCAGGAAGCTCAGCCGGCGGCCCAGGAAGCGCGCCACCGCGACCTCGTTGGCGGCATTCAGGATGGTGGGAGCGCCACCGCCCGCGGACAAGGCTTCCCGCACCAGCCGCAGCGCCGGGAAACGTTCCGGATCGGGCGGAAAGAATTCGAGACGTCCCAGCGCGGCCAGATCCAGGCGACCCACATCCACGTGGCGGCGCCCTGGCCAGGACAGCGCATGGGCGATCGGGGTCCGCATGTCCGGCGTGCCGAGCTGGGCGATCAGCGAGCCGTCAGCATACTGCACCAGCCCGTGCACGGCGGATTGCGGGTGCACCAGCACCTCGATCCGCTCATGCGGCACGGGGAAGAGATGCGCCGCCTCGATCACTTCCAGCCCCTTGTTGAACATGGTGGCGCTGTCGATGCTGATCTTGGCGCCCATGCTCCAGACAGGGTGGCGGACTGCCGCCTCCGGGGTCGCGGCGGCCATCTCGGCCAGGCTGGCCTGGCGGAAGGGGCCGCCCGAGGCGGTCAGGATGATCTTCTCCGGCACCGAGGGCTGCCGCGCGTCCAGCGCCTGGAAGATCGCGTTGTGCTCGGAATCCACCGGCAGCAGCAGCGCCCCGGCCTCCCGCGCCACCCGCATCACGATCGCCCCGGCGCAGACCAGGCTTTCCTTGTTCGCCAGCGCCAGCGTGCCGCCCCGGCGCAGCGCCGCGAGGGTCGGGCGCAGCCCCGCCGCCCCGACCACCGCCGCCATGGTCCAGTCCGCCGGGCGGGAAGCCGCCTCCAGCACCGCGGCCTCGCCGGCGGCACAGGCGATGCCGCTACCCGCCAGGGCTTCGCGCAGGGCCGGCAGGCAGGTCTCGTCGGCCAGCACGGCGATGGCGGGGCGCAGCCGGCGTGCCTGCTCCGCCAGGGCGCGGGCGTCGCGCCCAGCCACCAGGGCCTCGACCGCGAACTCGCCTGGCGCGGCCGCCTCCAGCAGCGCCACCGTGCTCTTTCCCACCGAGCCCGTGGAGCCCAGAACCGTGATCCGTCGCGTCATCGCCCCTGCGTCACCACTTCTTCTTGCTTCGCCGCCGTGGCGTCAGCGCCACAGCGGAACCCCGTAGCCCACCCCCAGCGCCAGCAGTGCCGCCACCGGCGCCGCCGCCAGCAGGCCGTCCAGCCGGTCCAGCAGTCCGCCATGGCCGGGGATCAGGCTGGACGTGTCCTTCACCTTGAAATGCCGCTTGATCGCGCTTTCCAGCAGGTCGCCCGCCTGGGTAGCCACGGCGAGGATCGCGGCCACCGCCGCCGCCCGCGCCATGGAGCCGGGGGCCAGGACCAGGGTCAGCAGCGCGCCCACCAGCATGGCGAAGACGAGGCCGCCAATGGCGCCGGACCAGGTCTTGTTCGGCGAGACCTCGGCCCAGAGCTTCGGCCCGCCGAAGACCCGACCGGCCATGTAGGCCCCGATGTCGCTGGCCCAGACCGCGAAGAGGAGGAAGAGGATGTTGTCCCGCCCGGCCTCGTTGTCGTGCCGCAGCTCGATCAGGCAGAGGCCGGCGATGCCGATATAGAGCACGCCGAGGGCCAGGCTCAGCGCCGGCTGCTGCGGCACGCCCCTGCGCCCGCGCGAGCGCTCCGCGCCCATCCAGGCCAGGAAGAACCCCGCCACCAGCACGACCCAGGACAGGGCCGAGTGCTCGATCACCGCGACGATGCCGGCGAGAAAGATGGCGATCGGCACGCCCAGGCCGGGGAAGGCCCGCGTCCGCATGCCGCAGAGATGCACCCATTCCCAGGTCAGGATGGCGATGCAGATGGCGATCAGAAGGGTGTAGAGCTCGGCCCCCAGCCAGACGCAGAGCAGCGCCGTGGGGCCCAGGACCAGGGCGGAGAGGAAGCGCTTGCGCAGGTCGCGCCAGCGCTTCTCCTCGGTCTTCGCTTCCGCCATCAGCCCGCGACGGCGCCGTAGCGGCGCTCCCGCCGCCCGAATTCCTCCAGGGCCGCCCGGAGGTGGCCCACGTTGAAATCCGGCCAGAGCACGTCGGTGAAGTACAGCTCGGCATAGGCCGACTGCCAGAGCAGGAAGTTCGACAGCCGTTGCTCGCCGGAGGTGCGGATGATCAGGTCCGGGTCCGGCATCCCGGCGGTGGAAAGGTGGTGGGAGAACTGCTCCTCGTCCAGCGCCGCCGGGTCCAGCCGCCCTTCGGCCACGGCCTGGGCCATGGCGCGGGCGGCGGCCAGGATCTCCGCCCGGCTGCCATAGGACAACGCCACGTTCAGGTTCAGCCGCGTGCCGCCGGCGGTGTCGCGCTCCGCCCGCAGGATGGCCTCCCCGGTCTCCGCGCCGAAGCGCGCCCGGTCGCCGATCACTCGCAGCCGCACACCGTCGCGTACGAGCTGCGCGACCTCATGCCGCAGGTAGTGCCGCAGCAGGCCGGTCAGTTCCAGCACCTCCTGTGCCGGGCGCCCCCAGTTCTCCGAGGAGAAGGCAAAGAGCGTGAGCCAGGGTATGCCGGCCTGGGCCGTGGCCTCGATGGCGCGCTTGGTGGCCTCGGCCCCGGCGCGGTGGCCCATGGCGCGGGGCAGGCCCCGCGCCGCGGCCCAGCGGCCATTGCCGTCCATGATGATACCGATATGGGTCGGCATCGCGGCCGACGCCGGTTCGGGCCGACGTTCGGGCGCCGCACTCATCCGCTGGTCTTCATCCTGTGCAAGGCCGTCCGATCAGACCGCCTTGATATCCTTTTCCTTCTCCGCGAGCGCCTCGTCCACCCGCTTGACCGCCTGATCGGTCAGTTTCTGGATCTCGTCGGAATGGCGCTTGGCATCGTCCTTGGAGATCTCGGACTTGGTTTCCCAGCCCTTCACCGTCTCCATGCCGTCGCGGCGCACGCCACGCACCGCCACCTTGGCAGCCTCGGCATAGCGGGAGGCCTGCTTGGCCAGTTCGTTGCGGCGCTCCTGGGTCAGCGGCGGCAGCGGCACGCGGATCACCTGCCCCTCGGCCTGCGGGTTCAGGCCCAGATTGGAATCCCGGATGGCGACTTCGACGGCCTTCACCACCGACTTGTCCCAGACCTGCACCGAGAGGAGCCCCGGCCCGGCCACCGAGACATTGGCGACCTGGCTCAACGGCTGGTTGGCGCCATAGGCCTCGACCCGGATCGGCTCCAGCAGCGCCGGGCTGGCGCGGCCGGTGCGCAGGCCGGTGAACTCCTTCTTCAGCGTGTCCAGGGCCCCGTCCATGCGGCGGATGAGGTCCTGCTTGAGATGATTGAAATCCGGGACGGCGGCCATGAAACGGTATTCCTCAGTTCTCGACGACCGTGGTGAATCGCCCCTCGCCCTTCATGACGGCGGTGAAGGCACCCGGCTCGTGGATGTTGAAGACGACGATCGGCAGCTTGTTCTCGCGCGCCAGGCTGATCGCGGCGGCATCCATCACCGCGAGGTCGCGGGCCAGGACGTCCAGATAGGTCAGGGTCTCGTAGCGCTCGGCCTGCGGGTTCTTGCGCGGGTCGGCGGAATAGATGCCGTCCACCTGCGTGCCCTTCAGCAGCGCGTCGCAGCTCATCTCCGCGGCGCGCAGGGCGGCGGCGGTGTCGGTGGTGAAATAGGGGTTGCCGGTGCCGGCGGCGAAGATCACCACCCGGCCCTTCTCCATGTGCCGGATCGCGCGGCGGCGGATGAAGGGCTCGCACAGGCTCTGCAGGGGAATGGCGCTCTGCACCCGCGTCGTCACGCCCTGGCGTTCCAGCGCGCTCTGCATGGCCAGGGCGTTCATGACGGTGGCGAGCATGCCCATCCCGTCCGCCTGCACCCGGTCCATGCCCGAGGCAGCTCCGGAGATGCCGCGGAAGATGTTGCCCCCGCCGATCACCAGGCAGACCTCGACCCCCAGCGCCACGACGTCGCGCACGTCCTGCGCGATGGCTTTCAGCGTCGAGGTGTCCAGGCCGTAATCCCTGGACCCCATCAGGGCCTCCCCGGACACTTTGAGCAGGACGCGCTTGTAGGTCGGGGAGGACATCGGCGGGCTATCCTTGAAGGTCGGGGAAGTTACTCAACGGCGCCCTTGCCCGGCAAGGGGGCCGGGCAAGGGTCGCCCGGCCAGCGGCCCCGGGCCGGAGGATGCATGCCCCCCTGGAAGAAGGCAGGCGTATCCTCCGGAACACACCGGACCCGGCCATGGCCGGGTCCGGCGGGAAGCCATGGGAGGCTTCAGCCGCCCACGCCGGCCGCCGCGGCGACCTCGGCGGCGAAGTCGCCGGCCTGCTTCTCGATGCCCTCGCCGAGCTGGAAGCGGGCGAAGCCCGTCAGCTTGGCGCCGGCCTTCTCGACGACCTTGCGCACCCGGCTCTCGCCGTCATGCACCCAGACCTGCTCCAGCAGCACCACTTCCTCGTAGTACTTGCGGATGCGGCCCTCGACCATCTTCTCGATGATGTTCTCGGGCTTGCCGGAGGCGCGGGCCTGCTCGGACAGCACCGCCTTCTCGCGCTCCAGCGCCGCCGGATCGACCGCGTCGATGTCCAGCGCGTCCGGGCGGGTGGCGGCGATGTGCATGCCGACCTGCCGGCCCAGGGTCTCCAGCGCGGCGACCTCCGAGGCGCTCTCGACGGCCACCAGCACGCCGATCTTGCCCAGGCCCGGCTTCACCGCGTTGTGCATGTAGGTCGCGACCGCGCCCTGCGACACGGAGAAGGTCTTGGCGCGGCGGATCGACATGTTCTCGCCGATCGTGGCGATCAGGCGGGTCAGCTCGTCGGCCACCGTGCCCTCGCCGCCGGGATACGGGGCGGCCTTGATGGCCTCCACATCCTCGCCGACTTCCAGGGCGACCTCGGCCACCTGGGCGACGAAGTTCTGGAACTGCTCGTTGCGGGCCAGGAAGTCGGTCTCGGCGTTCACCTCGACCATGGCGGCCTTCAGCGGCGCGGAGGCAACGGCGACGAGGCCCTCGGCGGCCACGCGGCCGGACTTCTTGGCAGCGGCGGAAAGGCCCTTCTTGCGCAGCCAGTCGATGGCGGCTTCCATGTCGCCATTCGCCTCAACCAGCGCCTTCTTGCAGTCCATCATGCCCGCACCGGTCTTCTCGCGAAGGTCGCGGACGAGGGCAGCCGTGATCTCGGCCATGGTGTTCTCCTCAACTTGGCAAGGCAAACGCGCGGGGCGCATCGAAGCCCCGCGCGTCGCCCGTTTTCCAGTGGATCAGGCGACCCCGGCCTCAGCCGGCGCGGCTGTCTTCCTCGGCCTTGGCCTCGGCCTCGATCTCGGCGCTGGGCAGACCGCTGGTCGGGCTGGACTGGACTTCGCCCTCCAGGGCCACGTCGCCGGCCAGCTCGGCCGGCAGGGTCTCGTCGGGCAGGCCCTCTTCCGGCAGCTCCTCGACAGCGCCCAGATCCATGCCCGAGGCCTGCAGCTCGGCGCTGATGCCATCGAAGACGGCGCCGGCGACCATGTCGCAGTACAGGTTGATGGCGCGGATCGCGTCATCGTTGCCCGGGATCGGATAGGTCACGCCCTGCGGGTCGGCGTTGCTGTCGCACACGGCCACGACCGGGATGCCGAGCTTGTTGGCCTCCTCGATCGCCAGCTTCTCCTTGATGGTGTCGATCACGAAGATGATGTCGGGCAGGCCGCCCATCTCCTTGATGCCACCCAGGGCGCGGTCCAGCTTCTCCTTCTCGCGCGTCAGCATCAGGACCTCTTTCTTCGTGAGGCCCGCGGTGTCGCCGGCAAGCTGCACTTCCATCTGCTTCAGGCGCTTGATGGAGCCGGTGATGGTCTTCCAGTTGGTGAGCATGCCGCCCAGCCAGCGGTGGTTCACGTAGTACTGGCCGCAGCGGGTCGCGGCCTCGGCCACGTATTCGGCGGCGGACTTCTTGGTGCCCACGAAGAGCACGCGGCCACCGGCGGCGACCACGTCGCGCACGGCCTTCAGCGAGCGCTCCATCATCGGCACGGTCTGCTGCAGGTCCAGGATATGCACCTGGTTGCGCACGCCGAAGATGTAGGGCGCCATGCGCGGGTTCCAGCGCCGCGTGTGGTGACCGAAGTGGACGCCGGCCTCGAGCAGGCCGCGCAGGGAAACTTCCGGCATCGCCATGATTGGCGTTCCTTTCCTTCCGATGGAGTCCGGTTGAACCTCCGCGGCGCCGAGCCCCCGTTTCGAGGGGAGCACCGGACCCTTGCCGCGTATCTCGGAAGGGCGCGCCGCGTGCGGATTTGCCGCCGGCAGGACGCTCCCGCCGGCGGCGTGGGGCACATGGCATAGTCATGCCGCCTGCGCAAGGGGCAGCGGCCGCGCAGGGGCCTGCCATGCCGCGCCGGCACCTCTCCGGCGCAGCGCCGCGGGATGCACGGGCCGATTAAGACAATACCGTTAAATCAGGGCGTTAACATCGAAGCGCGGTTGTTCCGCGATCCCCGGCGCCGCTATGCCGCAGCCGCCGACGACCTCAAGGGATCAATGGGACCCATGTCCATCACCGTGGAGCAGCCGCTCGCCGCGGCGGATGCCGATCTCGACGAGATCGGCGTGAACGCTTCCCCCGAGCCCGACTTCCAGGCCGTGCTGGGGCGCCGTCTGGTGCGCCGCTCCTTCTTCCGGGGCGTGCTGGGCGCGGCCACGGTGGCCACCCTCGGCTCCGCCCTGCCCGGCTCGCGCCCCGCGATGGCCGCGGGCAGTGCCCCCATGGGCCAGGGCCGCGGCCTGTCCAGCCTGACCTTCCCCGAGATCCAGCACGGGCCGCGCCCGGACCTGGCCGTCGCCGAGGGCTACGAGGCCCGGGTGCTGATCCGCTGGGGCGACAAGGTCCTGCCGGGAGCGCCGGAATTCGACCCGCATCGCCAGACCGCCGCCGCCCAGGCGCAGCAATTCGGCTACAACAACGACTTCCAGGCCTTCCTGCCGCTGCCGCGCGGCTCGGCCTCCCCGGACCATGGGCTGCTCTGGGTGAACCACGAGTATCCCGAGGCGCAGATGATGTTCCCCGGCCTGGACGCGAAGACCATGGGCGATGCCCTGACGCGCGAACAGGTGGACGTCACCATGCAGTCGATCGGCGGCAGCGTGGTCGAGGTCCGGCGCCAGGATGGCGTCTGGCAGACCGTGCTGGGTCAGCACAATCGCCGCGTCACCGCCACCACCCCGATGCGGGTCTCCGGCCCCGCCGCCGGCGACTCCCGCCTGCGCACCGGCGCCGATCCGGAGGGGCGCAACGTCCTCGGCATGATCGGCAACTGCGCCGGCGGGGTCACGCCCTGGGGCACGATCCTGACCTGCGAGGAGAATTTCGACACCTACTTCTCCGGCGACGCCACCAAGGGGCCGGAAGCCGCCGCCTGGAAGCGCATGGGGCTGAACGGCAAGTCCAACCAGGGCTGGGGGCGCTTCCACGACCGCTTCGACCTGGGCAAGGAGCCGAACGAGCCGAACCGCTTCGGCTGGGTGGTCGAGATCGACCCCTATGACCCGGCCTCCACGCCGGTGAAGCGCACCGCCCTCGGCCGCTTCAAGCACGAGGCCGCCACCACGGCCCTCACGCCGGACGGCCATGTCGTCGTCTATACGGGCGACGACCAGCGCTTCGAGTACCTCTACCGCTTCGTCAGCCGCGACCGCTACGACCCGAAGGACCGCGAGGCGAACCGCGACCTGCTGGACCACGGCATCCTCTCCGTCGCCCGCTTCGGCGATGACGGGCAGGTGGAATGGCTGCCGCTGGTCTTCGGCCAGGGCCCCCTCACCCCGGAGAACGGCTTCCGCTCCGCCGCCGATGTCATGATCGACGTCCGCCGCGCCGCCGACCTGTTGCGGGCGACGCCGATGGACCGGCCGGAGGACGTGGAGCCGAACCCGGTGACCGGTCGGGTCTATGTGGTGCTGACCAACAACAACCAGCGCAAGGCGGACCAGACCGACAAGGCCAATCCCCGCGCCCGGAACCTCCATGGCCAGATCCTGGAGATGACGCCCCCGGACCGCAACGGGCGGCCGGACCACGGCGCCACCCGCTTCGCCTGGGAGATGTTCATCATGGCCGGGAACCCCGAGATCGAGGAGCACCAGGCCTCCTACGGCGCCGGCGTCACCCGTTCCGGCTGGTTCGCCTGCCCGGACAACATCGCCTTCGACGGCCAGGGCCGGCTCTGGATCGCCACCGACCAGGGCGAGCAGCAGGCGGCGAACGGCATCGGCGACGGCATCTGGGCCTGCGACACCACCGGGCGCGGCCGTGCTGTCACCCGCATGTTCTTCCGCACCCCGACGGGCGCGGAGATGTGCGGCCCGGTCTTCACGCCGGACAGCCGGAGCTTCTTCGTGGCGGTGCAGCATCCGGCCAATGACGACCCGACCACGACCTACGCCGCGCCGACCACCCGCTGGCCGGATTTCCGCGACGACATGCCGCCCCGCCCGTCCGTGGTGAGCATCGTCCGGAAGGATGGCGGGATCATCGGGAGCTGACCCGCACGCCCCCGGTGCTGCCCAGACACCGGGGGCCGCGCGCCGGCCGGCTCAGGCCGCCCGCACATCCGTCACGCCGGGCAGCACGCGCAGCCGCTGCGTCAGGCGCGGCGAGACGTTCCAGGTGCCCGGCACGGTGATCTCCACCTCCTGCGTCTCGCCCAGACAGGGCACGAGCACCACCTTGCTCTTGCCCCGGCCCTCGCCGCGCAGGATTTCGGCGACGCTGTGCACCGCCTCCTCCTCCGCCACCAGGATGCGGATGCCGGTGGCGACCGCCGAGGCCGCCTGATCCAGCGATTCGCAGGAACTCGCGGTCAGGCGCAGCGCATCGCCATCCATCCGCACATCGGCGGCGAAGATGACCGCCATGCCTTCCTTCAGGATCTCGCGCGACTTGGACAGCACTTCGGAGAAGCAGGTCACCTCGGTGCTGCCGCTGGAATCGGAGATCCGGACCCAGGCCATGCGGCTGCCGGTCTTGGTGGTGCGCTCCTTGGTGCCGACCACGGTGCCGGCCAGCTTGATGACCCCCGCCCCGCCGCGCGCCGCCGCCTCCATCCGGGCGATCGGCGTGACCCGCAGCTTGGCCAGCACCTCCTTGTAGCTGTCCAGCGGATGCGCCGAGAGGTGGAAGCCGATCGCCTCCGCCTCCTCCGCCAGTTTCTCCAGCGTCGGCCAGTCGGGGCGCTCGGGCAGGCGCAGCGGCGCCTCCTCCGCCGCCACGCCGCCGAAGAGCCCGATCTGGTCGCTGGTCCTCTCTTCGGCCGAGGACTGGGCGCGGCGCAGGATCGCCTCCGCCCCATACATCACCCGGGCTCGGTTCCGGTCGAGGCTCTCGAAGGCCCCGGCGCGGGCCAGGTTCTCCAGCTGCATCTTGTTCAGCAGCTTGGGATCGACGCGGGAGGCGAAATCCACCAGGGAGCGGAAGGGGCCGCCCTGCTTGCGCGAGGCCACGAGGTCGCGCATGGCCCCAAGCCCGACGCGCTTCACCGCCGCCAGGGCGAAGCGGATGGACTTCTTCCCGTCCTCGGCGATCTCGACGTTGAACTCGGCCTCGGAGCGGTTCACGTCCGGCGGCAGCACCTTGATGCCGAGGCGCGAGGCCTCGCCCATATGCCCGGCCAGCTTGTCCGTGTTGCCCAGGTCGAGCGACATCGAGGCCGCCAGGAACTCCTCCGGGTGGTTCGCCTTCAGCCAGGCGGTCTGGTAGGCGACCAGCGCATAGGCGGCGGCGTGCGACTTGTTGAAGCCGTATTCCGCGAACTTCTCCATCAGGTCGAAGATCTCGCCGGCCTTGTTCTCCGGCACACCGTTCTTCGTGGCGCCCTCGACGAAGATCTTGCGCTGCGCCTCCATCTCGGCGCGGTTCTTCTTGCCCATGGCACGGCGCAGCAGGTCGGCGCCGCCGAGCGAATAGCCCGCCAGTTCCTGCGAGATCTGCATGACCTGCTCCTGGTAAACCAGGATGCCATAGGTTTCCTCGACCAGCGCCCGCATCTTCGGATGCGGCGCGTCCCAGGCCTCGCCATGCTTGCGCTGGCAATAGGCGGGGATATTGGCCATCGGCCCCGGCCGGTAGAGCGAGACGGCGGCGATCAGGTCCTCGAACCGGTCGGGCCGCATCATCCGCAGGACGTCGCGCATGCCCTGGGATTCGAACTGGAACACCGAGGCGGAATCGCCCCGCGCCAGCATCTCGTAGGTCCCCCTGTCATCCAGCGGGATGCGCGCGAGATCGACCTCGATGCCCTGCTTCGCCAGCATCTGCACCGCACGCTGCAGCACGGTGAGCGTCTTGAGGCCCAGGAAGTCGAACTTCACCAGCGAGGCGCTCTCCACGTACTTCATGGAGTACTGCGTCACCAGGTCCGGAGCCCGCGGGTCGCGGTAGAGAGGCACGATGTCGATCAGCGGCTTGCGCCCGATCACCACGCCGGCGGCATGGGTGGAGGCGTTGCGGTACAGCCCCTCCAGCTCCAGCGCCGTCTCCATCAGCCGCGCCACGGTCTCGTCCGCCTTCTGCATCTCCTGCAGCCGGGGCTCCCCATCGATCGCCTGCCGCAGGCTGACCGGCTTGGCGGGGTTGAAGGGGATCAGTTCGGCGATCTTGTTCACCTGGCCATAGGGCATGCCCATGACCCGGCCCACGTCGCGCACCACCGCCTTGGCCTGAAGGCGGCCGAAGGTGATGATCTGCCCCACCCGGTCCTCGCCATATTCGCGGCGGACGTAGTTGATCACCTCGTCGCGCCGGTCCTGGCAGAAGTCGATGTCGAAATCCGGCATCGAGACACGTTCCGGGTTCAGGAAGCGCTCGAACAGCAGCCCGAACTGCATCGGGTCGAGATCGGTGATGGTCAGCGCCCAGGCCGCCACCGAGCCGGCGCCCGAGCCGCGCCCCGGCCCCACCGGGATGTCCTGCGCCTTGGCCCACTGGATGAAGTCGGCCACGATCAGGAAGTAGCCCGCGAAGCCCATCTTCTCGATGATGTCGAGCTCGAAGGCCAGGCGCTCGCGATAGGGCTCGCGGTCCGTGGTGCCCTGCGCGTCCAGCCGCGCCTCCAGCCCGCGCTTCGCCATGTCGCGCACCGTCTCGGCCTCGGTCATGCCCGGCTGCACCTTGGGGCAGATCGGCAGTTCCGGCTTGCGCGTTTCCGCCATCACCGCGCAGCGTCGGGCGATGGCCAACGTATTGTCGCAGGCTTCCGGCAGGTCGGCGAAGAGCTTGCGCATCGCCTCGGGCGGCTTGAACCAGTGCTCCGGCGTGCAGCGCGGCCGGTCCGGCTCGGCCAGGGTGCGGCCATGCGCGATGCAGAGCAGCGCGTCATGCGCCTCGTACATCCGCGCCTCGGCGAAATGCACGTCGTTGGCCGCCACCAGCGGCATCCCGACGAGATCGGCCAGCGCGATCAGCCCCGGCTCCGCCGCGCGGTCGCGGTCGGTGCCATGCCGGGTCAGCTCCACCGCCAGCCGGTCGCCGAAGGCCTCGTGCAGTGTCCGCAGCAGATGCTCCGCCGGATCGCGCCGCCCTTCCAGCAGCAGCCGCCCGAGCGGCCCGCGCGTGCCGCCGGTCAGC
Organism: Roseomonas gilardii; assembly: GCF_001941945.1. Taxonomy (NCBI): domain Bacteria; kingdom Pseudomonadati; phylum Pseudomonadota; class Alphaproteobacteria; order Acetobacterales; family Roseomonadaceae; genus Roseomonas; species Roseomonas gilardii. The sequence goes on from NZ_CP015583.1 coordinate 2,286,871, forward strand.
AGCGTCACGCCCTCGCTGCATTCGCGGAGCTGGTCGAGATCGATGCAGGGCAGGCCCGAGATGTCCTCGCCCAGCCAGCCGAGCGAGGAGAGGCGCTGCACGTTGACCAACCCCTGGCGGTCCATCGCCAGCGCCACCACCGGATCGGGCTGGCAGCGCATCGGCTCCGGCCGTTCCTCCGTCGCACGGCGGGAGAGCCAGAGCTGGCAGCCCATGATCGGCTGCACATTCTCCTTCGTGGCGTACTGCGCGAATTCCAGCCCGCCGAACATGTTGGAGGTATCGGTCAGGGCCACCGCCGGCATGCCCAGCTTGCGGGCGAGGCCGGGGAGCTTGTCGGCCTTGATGGCGCCCTCCGCGAGGGAATAGGCGGAATGGACGTGGAGATGGACGAAGCTGCCGGACATGTTCCCCCTGTAGCACAGGCCGGCGATTCGGGCCCGGTGGGAGGCGGCGCCTCCGCCGCCTCAGCGCCCCCGCATCGGCCCGGCCGGCATGCCCTGGCCATCGCCCCCACCGGACGGTCCCTCCGCCGGCATGCCCTGTCCTGAACCCTGCCTCGGCTCGCGGCCCTGGTCCCGCATCAGGGGCCCGCCCTGGCCGCGGCCGCCACCCACCCCTGGACGACCGCCATCCCGGTTCAGGTCGTTCGCGTCGCGGCCACCCGGCACCGGCGCCGGTTCCCAGCTTCCGCCCGCCCGGCCGGCGCCGCCCACCGGGTCGGCGCCACCTCCGGCTCCGGCCCGTGCCGCGCCCGGAACGCCGCGAGGCGCCGCCTGCCCCGACGGCCCCGCGGGAGCCATGCCCGGCCCTCCGCGTGCGCCGGCCGCGCCGCCGCCCATGCCGCGCCCCATCCCGGGACCCATGGCCGGGGATTGCGGGCCCAGCGGCGCCCCGGCCCCTGCCCTCGCGCCGAAGGGCGCGCCCCGCAACCCGGCCGCGACGATCCCGCGCCCCGGTTCCCGGCGCAGGTCCAGCACGCCCCGCCCCGCCGCCCCGCCCCGCAGCGGCGGCGCGAGCGGCCCAAGCCCATAGCCGGGGCGCAGATAGCTGCCATCCCAGCCGATATAGGACTCGATCACGAAGCGCCCGACGCCAGGGCCGAAGCTGGCCGGCAGGTCCGTCAGCAGCCGATCCGCCTCCACCGAGCGCGCCAGCATCCGGCCGCCGGACAGGGGGCCGCTGGCCACCACATAGCTGCCCGGCCGCAGGTCGATGCCGGCGCCCGGGCTGACCGGCAGCGCACCGATCCGCAGGCTGCCATCCGCGTCGCGCGCCAGCAGGCCATGCACGGTGACCGGCCCGGGCGCCCGGCGGTCGATGCGCGTCGCCACGATCGTCCCGCTGGGATCGCGCAGCCCGCTCACCGTGATCCAGTCGCCCGGCGCCCAGTCGGTGCCGCCCCGCGTGGAATCGTCCAGGCGCACGCGCTGGCCCGCGACGGTCAGGGCACGGCCTCCATCGCCTTCCGACACGCTGCCGACCGGCCCCGAGACCTCGTGGCGGACGGCCATGCGCCGCGCCCGCAGCACCTGGCCCTCGCCAGCCGCCTCCAGCACCACGACCTGGCCGACGCGCAGCGAATCCGGCCGCATCCAGCCATCCTCCAACGCCACGGGCAGGGCGTCGTCGTAGAGCACCTCCAGCCCGTTCACGCAGACGCTGGCGAAGCCGGTAACGGTGCCGACGATCCCGGTGCCGCCGATGCCACGGTCCTGGCCGCCGGTCTGCGACCCCGTCTGGCTGGAGTCCGCGACGGCGCCGGTCCCGCCGATGCCGCGGTCCTGCGCGGCCGCGATCGCGCCCGTGCCGCCGATGCCCCGGTCCTGGCCGCCGGATGGTGTTCCGGCGATGGCCCCCGTGCCGCCGATGCCGCGTTCGGCCAGGACCGGCCCGTCATCGGGGCCGATCCGGCAGAAGCCGGGACGCGGTTCCCCGTCGCGGGCGGCGGACCCGCCGGCATCCTGCCCGGCGGGCGGCGCATTCGCGCAGGCCGCCAGCAGGAACGGAAGAGCGACAGCCCAACGCATGCGTGTCACCCTTCCGCGCGGTTCCCGTCATCCTCGGCATAGAGATATACGCCGAGATTGAAACGGCGTGTCAGGGTCCCGGCCGCAGCCTCGCCCTTTTCCTCCAGCATGGCCAGCGCCAGGCGGTTGATCTCGACCAGGAGCCGCTGCGCCGATTCGCGTCCGGCCGTCTCCAGCGCCGCCACGACCTCCGGGCTCAGCCCATCGTAATGCACGCTGCGATCGAGGAAGGGCGCCGGCCCGGAGGCCACGACATTCGCCGTGGCCGCCGCGAGGTGATCGTGGAGATTGCGGGCGAAGAAGAAGAGCTGCTCCTCCTTGCCCGGCGCCGGCAGGAAGGCCGCCGCCAGCAGGTGCACGCGGTCCTCCTCGTCCAGCCGCACGATTCCCTGGGCGATCCAGTCATCCAGCACCGCCCTCGGCCGGACATCGGTGGTGACCGAGGCGACCAGCGCCTCGAAGGACGGCACGCCCTCCGGCGCGCTGCGCGGCAGGGGCAGCGGCCGTCCGTCCGGGCCGGTATGGGTGGGCTGCCCCAGCCAGCGCGCGATGATCCCGGTGGCCAGCGTCACCACGACCGGCACCTCCGCCACGTCGGCGCCTTCCTCGCGCAGCCGGCGGATCTCCTTCCGGTGCACGCCGGTCATCAGGCTGATCCGGCTGTCCGTGCGGCTCTTCGGGTCCGTGAGCAGTTCCTGGCCCGCGACCTCCACATAGAGGCCGCGCAGCAGGTCGGCGAGCACCGGGAAGGTCACGCCGCTGCGGATCAGCAGCCGCACGAGGGGGCGCAGGAGGCGGCGCAGGGGCTTGGTCAGGCTGTCCGGCAGAGGCAGGTCGGCGCGGTCGGGAACAACTGGCATCCGGAGGGATGGGTCCTTGGGCTCCCCTCTTATTAGCACGCTTCTCATGTGGGAAAAATGCCCACAAATGCCTGTTTCGCTGTTGACGTGGGTTTTTTTCCCACAAATACTCCGCCCATCACACCACTCCCTGGAGCGGTTCCTTGTCCCTCGACGTTTCCGACCCTTCCCTGATCCCGTCCCTGACCCGGATGATGCACCGGCCCCGGCACGACGCCGGCGACGACGCGCTCCGGCAGCTCCGTCACCACTCGAAGAACGCGTTGCAGCGGATTTTGGCCCAGCTCTGGCATTCGGAGGATCTGCAGGCGACCCCGGAAGGGCGGCGACTGGTGCGGGACCTGGAAAACCGGATCAGCCTTTCCGCCGGGATCTCGGACGATCTCTTCGGCTTCACCCGGGAGCCCCGGCCGCTGGATGAGCGTCTCCGCTCCCTCTGCGAGAAGGTGGTCGGCCTGATGGCCGATCCGGACCAGCGCATCGCCCTGACGCTGCAAATCGACGGTGCCTGCCCGGATCACCTGGAGAACGTCGTCCTGCGTATCGCGCACGAGATGGTGGGAAACGCGGTGAAGCACGGCCTGCATGTCCGCCTGTCCGGCCGGATCACCGTCGAGTTCGGCTGGCGCGGACAGGGCTGGCAACTCCGCGTCACCGATGATGGGTGGGGCCCCTCTCCCGGTGCCGTGGATGGCGATGGCATGCAGCTCATGCGGAGCCTGTCCGAACCCTATGGCGGCCGGATCGTGATGAGCCGCCAGGACAGCACGACCGGCGTCACACTCGACCTGCCAGCCGCCGATTTCGGAAGCCACTAAGGCGCATGTCCCGGAGCGGGCCACGAAGATTTAATGATGGATGTGGAATCAGATTCATGCCCGCCGGGGCATGATCTTCCTTCGCGAGCATGCCGACCGGCATGTGGAACCTCAGCCGTTGGCCCCAAAATGCCTGATACGGGAATACTGACCGGACTGTTCAGCGGAGCAGCCAGACAAAGGAAGTCTAATTCCGGAGAGCCCGTCTTCCAGCGAGGCTACCCGACCCGCGCTCCCTTTCCGGGCGAAGGCAGGGCCGGAGCCGGCGCCCTGCCTTCCCTCGCCTCGGGGGCACCGCTGCCCCTGGCGCCCGGCCGCTGGCGGGCGCGGGACATCCTGGCCGTTTTCCTGATCGCTCTGGTCAGCCTCGCCATCGCCGACAGCTTCGGCCAGATGGACCTGTTGCGATAGGACGCCGCGGCGGCCGAGGCTGGTTCAGGCCTCGCGGAGATGCCCGTCGCGCAGTTCCACCACGCGGTCCATCCGGGCCGCCAGTTCCGGGTTGTGCGTAGCGATCAGCGCCGCCAGCCCCCGTTCCCGCGCGCTTTCCAGCAGCTCCGCGAAGACCCGGTCCGAGGTGCCGACATCGAGGTTTCCTGTGGGCTCGTCCGCCAGCAGGATGCGCGGGCCGTTCGCCAGGGCGCGGGCGATGGCCACGCGCTGCTGCTCGCCACCCGAGAGGCGGCCGGGCCGGTGATGCTCCCGTCCCGTCAGGCCGAAACCGGCCAGGAGCTGCCGCGCCCGCTCCACCGCGCGGGCACGCGACACGCCGGCGGCCATCTGCGGCAAGCAGACATTCTCCTCGGCGGTGAATTCGGGGAGGAGGTGGTGGAACTGATAGACGAAGCCGATCGCCTCCCGCCGCAGGGTGGTGCGGGCGCCGTCGTCGAGCCCCCCGGCGGCACGGCCGTTGATGAAGACCTCGCCCCCATCCGGCCGCTCCAGCAGACCCGCCAGGTGCAGCAGGGTGGACTTGCCGGTGCCCGAAGGGGCGACCAGCGCCACGATCTCCCCCGCCCGGAGGGTCAGGTCGGCCCCGCGCAGCACGGGGAGTTCCCCCGCCTCGGTGCGGTAGCGCCGCTCCAGCCCCACGAGGCGCAGCGGCAGGCTGTCCGTGTCACTCATTGCGCAGCGCCACCACGGGATCGGTCTTCGCCGCCCGCCAGGACGGATAGAGCGTCGCCAGCAGCGACAGGCCGAGGCCCATCAGCACCACCTGCGCCACCTCGTGCGGGTTCACCACCGCCGGCAGGCGGGTGAGGAAATAGACCTCCGGGCTGAACAGCTCCGTCCCCGTCAGCGCCTGCAAGGCCTCGCGGATGCGCTCGATATTGGCGCAGAAGACGATGCCGATCAGGAAGCCGATCAGCGTCCCCGCCACGCCCACGCTGGCGCCGCAGAGCAGGAAGATCCGCATGATCGCGCCGCGCGTGGCCCCCACGGTCCGCAGCACCGCGATGTCCTTGGTCTTGTCCTTCACCAGCATGATCAGCGAGGAAACGATGTTGAAGGCCGCCACGACGATGATCAGGGTGAGGATCAGGAACATCACGTTCCGCTCCACCTGCACCGCGTTGAAGAAGGAGGAGTTGGCGCTCTGCCAGTCGAGGATGCGCACGCGGGTCGGCATCAGCGCGGCGTAGATCTCCCGCGCGATGGTGCCGACACGATCGGGGTTGTCCACGAAGACCTCGATCTGCGAGGCCGCGCCCTGCGTCTGGAAATAGATCTGCGCCGCCTGGAAGGGCATGAAGACGTAGGAACTGTCGTACTCGTTCATCCCCGCCTCGAACATCGCCACGACCTCGTAGGATCGCAGGCGCGGCACGGTGCCGATGACGGTGGTGCGCCCCTGTGGCGAGACCAGGGTGATGCGGTCGCCCAGGCGAAGGCCCAACTTCTGCGCCAGACGCGTGCCGACGACGATGGTGTCGTCGCCGCCGAAGCGCTCCAGGCTGCCGAGGCGGATATTGCCGGCGATCAGCGGACGGGCGCGCAGGTCCTCCGGCCGGATGCCGCGGGCGATGCCGCCCGAGGCGCCGCCGGCATCGGAGGTGAAGAGCACCTGCCCCTCCACGATGGGAGTTGCCGTGACCACGCCGGGCACGGCACGCACCTTCGCGGCGATGTCGTCGAAATCGGGCAGCTTGCCGCCCTCGGCGGAATAGACGCCCATATGGCCGTTCAGCCCGAGGATGCGCCCCAGCAGCTCCTGGCGGAAGCCGTTCATCACGCTCATCACGATGATCAGCGTCGCCACGCCGAGGGCAATGCCCACCAGCGAGAAGATCGCGATCACCGAGACGAAGCGCTCGCCCTTCCGCGCCCTCAGGTAGCGGAAGGCGACGGCACGCTCGAAGGCATTGAACATCAGGCGCGGAGCTTGGCCAGTGCGTCCTCGAGCGACAGTTCCTCGCGCTCCCCGGTCATGCGCCGCTTGATCTCGACCTTGCCGGCCGCCGCGCCGCGCGGGCCGACCACGACCTGCCAGGGATAGCCCATCAGGTCGGCATCGGCGAACTTCACGCCGGCGCGTTCGGGGCGGTCGTCATAGACCGCATCCTGCGGGAAGGCGGCATAGACCTGCTCGCAGACCGCGTCGCAGGCGGCATCGCCGCTCTTCAGGTTCAGGATGGCGAGCTTGTAGGGCGCGATGGCATCCGGCCACTTGATGCCGTTCTCGTCGTGGTTAGCCTCGATCGCCGCGGCCACGAGGCGCGAAACGCCGATGCCGTAGGAGCCCATCTCCGGATGCACCGGGCTACCTTCCGGCCCCGTCACCTGGAAGCCCATCGCCGCCGAGTACTTGGTGCCGAAATAGAAGATATGGCCGACCTCGATGCCGCGCGCCGAGACCTGCTCTTCCGCCGCGACGGCGTTCCAGGCGGCCTCGTCATGCATCTCGTCGGTGGCGGCGTAGCGGCTGGTCCAGAAATCGACATGCGGCGTCAGGTCGCCGTCATAGTCCGGCGCCTGGGCCAGCGGGTCATAGGCCAGCAGGTCGCGGTGCAGGAAGACCTGGCTCTCGCCGGTCTCCGCCAGGATGATGAACTCGTGGCTCAGGTCGCCGCCGATCGGGCCGGTATCCGCCCGCATCGGGATCGCCTTCAGCCCCATCCGCGCGAAGGTCCGCAGATAGGAGACGAACATCCGCTGATAGGACTTCCGCGCCGCTTCCGGCGAGATGTCGAAGGAATAGCCGTCCTTCATCAGGAACTCGCGGCCGCGCATCACGCCGAAGCGGGGGCGCACCTCGTCCCGGAACTTCCACTGGATGTGGTAGAGGTTGCGCGGCAGATCCCGGTAGGACTTGGCGAAGCCCTTGAAGATGTCGGTGACCATCTCCTCGTTGGTCGGGCCGAACAGCATCTCGCGGTCGTGCCGGTCGCGGAAGCGCAGCATCTCCTTGCCGTAATCGTCGTAGCGCCCGCTCTCCCGCCACAGATCGGCGGACTGGACCGTGGGCATCAGGATCTCCTGCGATCCGGCCCGGTCCTGCTCCTCGCGCACGATCTGCTCGATGTTGCGGAGCACGCGCAGGCCGAGCGGCAGCCAGGCATAGATGCCGGCGCTGGTCTGGCGGATCAGCCCGGCGCGCAGCATCAGGCGGTGCGAGGCGATCTGCGCCTCGGCGGGCGTTTCCTTCAGCGTGGGCAGGAAGGCGCGGGACAGGCGCAAGGCAATCATACTCCCCAGGGACCGCAGCGGAGGCGGATTCAGGCGGCGCAACCTAGATCGGATCGCGGCGCGGCGAAACGGCCCGGAAAGCCACAAAAAGAAAGGGCCGCGCCAGGAGGCACGGCCCAAAGTTTAGGGAGGAAACGCCAGTCACACGGCAGGAAGAGGACCAACCCTCTTCCTGTCCCTGAATCTGACCGCATCGGTCCGTCTTCGCAACCGCAGAAGAGATATTCCAGGGCAAAAATTGGGCTCCCATAACCCGGAAAGCCCGCTTTCTTGGCTAACAGTCACGGATTTCACGCAAAATGCACAAATTCAGTGCATCGCCAGCCAGCCGTGGCGGAAGGAGAGGTAGTCGCTGCGGATCACCACCTCCAGCCCGACCCAGATCACGGCCGAAATGGCCGTGGTCAGGAGGGCCTTCCGCCCGATGCGGGGCGCCAGCGGCGCGCCCCGCCAGCCACCGGGCGTCGCCTCCGCATCCGTGTCCGGCCTCACCCCGAGCGGCAGGGTGACGAAGAGCACGGTCCACCAGACCAGGAAGAAGACCACGACACCGGTGACGACGCCCATGGCTCAGACCCGCAGCAGATGGACATCCACCATCGGCCGCTTGCGCAGCCGGCGGCCGAGCGCCCGGCGCAGGATGGCTCGGGCGGCCTCACGCAGCGGATCGTCGTCCCGCCGCAGGTTGAGTGGCAACTCCTCCACCGCCCGTGCCAGTTCGGCAGCGATCTGCCCGGGGGCCGCGTCGAGCTGCTCGAACAGGCCGGGCGCGGAAACCTGCGGCTCCCCTCGCACACGCCCGTCCCGGTCCACGGCCAGGGAGGCGACGATCACCCCGTTGAACAGCATCCGCCGGCGCGCCGAGAGCACCCCACCCTCCAGCGGCAGGAGCCGGTCGCCATCGATGGCCAAACGCCCCGTGGGGACGGAATCCACCACATCCGGCTTGTTGCCCGACAGTTCCAGTACGTCGCCATCCTCGATCAGGATCGGCGTCGCTCCGATGGCGCGGGCCAGCTCGGCATGCTGCTCCAAATGACGCCACTCGCCATGCACCGGCACGGAGAAGCGCGGCCGCACCAGCTCGTAGAGGCGCTTCAGCTCCCCCTTCGCCGGATGGCCGGAAACATGGACCTGCCGCTCGTCGGCCGTCACCACGCGGCAACCGGCGCGGCGGAGCTGGTCCTGCACCCGGGCGATGGCGCGCTCGTTGCCGGGGATCTGGCGGGAGGAATAGATCACCGTGTCCCCCTCCCCCAGCGAGATGTTGGGATGGGTGTCGGCGGCGATCTTGGACAGAGCCGAGCGTGGCTCGCCCTGGCTGCCGGTGCAGACGATCAGCAATTCCTCGTCCGGCAGGTAGCCCGCCTCGTCCTCGCTCAGAAAGGGCGGCGTGTCCTTCAGGTAGCCGCATTCCCGTGCCGCCGCATCGGCATTGCGGAGCGAGCGCCCGAACAGCGCCACCTGCCTGCCATTGGCCCGCGCGGCATGGGCGATGCTCTCCACCCGCGCCACATTGGTGGCGAAGCAGGTCACCGCCACCCGGCCGCGCAACTCGCCGATCAGCGCCGTCAGCTCGCGCCGGACATCCGCCTCGCTGCCGGAATAGCCCTCGACCAGCGCATTGGTGCTGTCGCAGACCATGGCCAGGACGCCCTCGCGCCCCAGCGCCTCGAAGCCCGCCTCGTCGGTGGGCAGGCCCAGCAGCGGGTTCGGGTCCAGCTTCCAGTCGCCGGTGTGCAGCACCGTGCCATAGGAAGTGCGGATCGAAAGCGCCTGTGCCTCCGGCACCGAATGCGCCACCCGGAGGAAGCGCATGGCGAAGGGGCCCAGTTCCAGGCTGCCACCCAGGGGAATGGTGTGGAGCTCCGCCTGGTGCAGCAGACCGGCCTCGCCCAGCTTCCGCCGCAGCACCGCCGAGGCGAAGGGGCTGGCATAGATCGGGCAGCGAAGCTGTGGCCAGAGCGGTGCCACGGCGCCGAGATGATCCTCATGCGCGTGGGTGATGACCAGCCCGACCAGCTTGTCGCGCCGTTCCGCCAGCCAGCCGGCATCGGGGACCATGACCTCGGCCTCCGGCGTGTCGGTGCCGCCGAAGCCGATGCCGCAATCCACCGCGAGCAGGGCTCCGTCGCAGCGGTACACATTCAGGTTCAGGCCGATCTCCCCGGTCCCGCCGAGCGGGATCAGGGCGAGGTCGGAGGTGGGTTCTGTCATTCTGTTCTCGTTCTGATAAGCATCTAATCGGGGTCCGGTTTCAGGGCGTCGGGCAAACTGGTGCGGTGGAAGATGGGCGTGGGGTTACGATCCGCCAACAGCCGCAGCCCCTCCAGGGTGATATCGGGGTCGGTCTTCTCGATCACGGCCGTGCCCTCGGCAAAGAGCGGCGCCAGCCCGCCAGTGGCCACGACCTTCATCGGTGCGCCGAACTCGGCGCGGATCCGCTCCACGATCCCCTCGATCAGCCCGACATAGCCCCAGAAGATCCCGGACTGCATGGCCGGCACCGTGTCCCGCCCGATCACCGATTGCGGCCGGCCGATGCCGATCCGCGGCAGGCGGGCGGCGGCCCGGTGCAGAGCCTCGATCGACAGGCTGATGCCGGGCGCGATCACGCCACCGAGATAGCTGCCCTTCCCGTCCACGACGTCGAAGGTGGTGGCGGTGCCGAAATCCACCACCACCAGCGGCCCGCGATAGTGGTGATGCGCCGCCAGGGCGTTCAGCAACCGGTCGGCGCCGACCTCCTTCGGGCGGTCCACCAGGATCTGGAAGCCCCACTCCACCGCGGCCCGGGCCACCAGCGGCTCGCAGGAGAACCATTCCCGCGACAGGCGGCGCAGGTTGTACAGGGCCGCCGGCACCACCGTACCGATGGCGCAGCGGTCGATGGCGGATGGGTTCAACCCCGCATGGCGGAACAGGGCCAGGAGCCAGACGGCGTATTCGTCGCTGGTCCGGTCGTCCCGCGTGGCGATGCGCCAGCGGCCGCGCCATTCCTGGCCGTCGTGAACCGCGAAGACGACGTTGGTGTTGCCTGCGTCGATGGCCAGCAACATGGATCTCGACCTCCCTCAGCCCGCCAGTTCACCCGCGACAATGGTGTGAACGCGTTCCTCCGTCGCTATCAGGAGAGCCCCGTCCTCGGCCAGCCCCCCGAAACGACCCGTGATCGATCCCTGCGGGCGCCGGACCGTCAGGACGGTGCCGGGCGCCGGCCCGCGCTCCATCCAGGCGGCCCGGACCGGGGCGAAGCCTTCCGCCGCCCGCCGCGCCCGCCAATGCCCCAGGCAATCCAGCAGCCGCCAAGCGAAGGTTTCCGGCCGGGGTGGCGCCTCGCAAACATCGGCCAGACATGTCACGGGCCGGTCAGGAAGCTGGGGCGCATAGGAGAGGTTCACCCCGATCCCCAGCACGATCCACGGCATCCCCGTCTCGTCCAGGCCGGAGTTCAGCAGGATGCCCGCGCATTTCGCGCCGTTCAGCAGCAGATCGTTCGGCCATTTGACGGAAAGCGGAGCACCGCCGGGAAGGAAGCCCGACATGGCATCCGCCAGGGCCACCGCCGCCAACAGCGAGTACTGCGGCAGTTGCCGCGGCGCCTCGCGCGGCCGCAGCAGAAGCGAGAGATGCAGGTTGCCCGACAGGGACTGCCAGACGCGGCCATACTGGCCCCGCCCCGCCGTCTGGCGGAGCGCCAGGGCGGCCGCCCCTTCGGGCTCGCCCGAGGCCGCCAGGGCCAGCAGGTGGTCCTGCGTGCTGGGAAGGCTCTCATGCACCTGGAGCCGCCAGCCGAAGCCGGCGGCCCCGGGTGTCATCGGCTCGCTCACCCGGCCAGGGCGGCCACGGCGGCCTGTGCCGCCGCGAGCAGCGGCGCGGCGAAGAAGACCAGCGCCACGTTCAGGATGCCCGCGCCGGCCAGCAGCACCGACACGCCGGTCGCGCGCGGCTCCAGCGCCTCCGCCGCCTCGTCGAAATACATCACCTTGACGATGCGCAGGTAGTAGTAGGCCGAGACCACCGAGGTCAGCACGCCGATCACCGCCAGGGTCCAGTACCCCGCCTGCACCGCCGCCAGGAAGACGTAGAGCTTCGAGAAGAAGCCGGCCAACGGCGGGATGCCGGCCATGGAGAACATGAAGATCGCCATGGCGAGCGCCATCGCCGGGTCCGTCTTGCCGAGGCCGGCGAGGTCGCTGATCCCCTCCACCGAGCGGCCGTTGCGGCGCATGGAGACGAGCACGGCAAAGACGCCGATGTTCATCACCAGGTAGATGGCCAGGTAGAAGAGCAGGCCGCGCACGCCCGTGCCGGTGCCCACCGCCAGGCCCATCAGCGCGTAGCCGACATGGCCGATGGAGGAATAGGCCATCAGCCGCTTGATGTTGCGCTGACCGATCGCGGCGAGCGAGCCCAGCAGCATGGACAGGATGGAGACCACCACCATCACCTGCCCCCACTGCGCCACCAGCTCGCCGAAGGGGCCGACCACCACGCGGGTGAGCAGCGCGAGGGCCGCCACCTTCGGCGCCGAGGCGAAGAAGGCCGTCACCGGGGTCGGCGCGCCCTCGTAGACGTCCGGCGTCCACATGTGGAAGGGCACGGCCGAGATCTTGAAGGCCAGGGCGGCGATCACGAAGATCAGGCCGATCACCACCCCCGCCGAGACGCCGCCGGTGCTGCCCATCGCGGCGGCGATGCGGGTGAAGTTCGTGGTGCCGGTGAAGCCGTAGATCAGGCTCGCACCATAGAGCAGCAGGCCGGAGGCCAGCGCGCCCAGCACGAAGTACTTCAGCCCCGCCTCCGCCGAGCGGACATTGTCGCGGTCGAAGGCCGCCACGACGTAGAGCGAGAGCGAGAAGAGCTCCAGCCCCAGATAGAGCATCATCAGGTCGTTGGCCGCGAGCATGATCAGCATGCCCAGCGTCGCGGTCAGGATCAGGATCGGGAACTCGAAGCGGGCGATGCCCTCCTTCGCGTTCCAGTTCAGCGCCAGGATCATGGTCGCCAGGCTGCCCAGCAGCACCAGCAGCTTGGTGAAGCGGGCGAAGGCGTCGGAGACGTACTGGCCGAAGAAGCCCGTCCCGTCCGCCTGCCCGAGCACCAGCGCCGCCGTCACCAGCAGGGCGCCGACGCCGCCCATGGTCACCGCGAAGCTGGTGTCGCGCTTCGGCAGCACGCCGCAGACCAGCAGCACCAGAACCGAGACCGCCAGCACGATCTCCGGCAGCGAGAGGGTCCAGTTGATCGGGTTCATGCTGTCACATCCCGGCCAGGCGCGGCAAAGCCAGAGCGGCCTCATGCCGCTCGATCAGCGCCGCCACGCTGGCCTCGAAGAACTGAAGGAAGGAGGACGGATACACGCCGAGCCAGATCGTCAGCAGGATCAGCGGCGCGAAGGTCACGTATTCGCGCGGGCTCAGGTCCAGGAGCGAGCGCAGGTCCTCACGCGTGATGCGGCTGAAGATCACCCGGCGGTACAGGTACAGCATGTAGCCCGCACCCAGGATCATGCCGAGTGCACCACCGAAGGCGGCCCAGGGATTTGCCTTCCAGGCGCCGACCAGCACCAGGAACTCGCCCGGGAAGCCGGCCAGGCCGGGCAGCGCTACCGAGCCCATGGTGAAGAACATGAAGACCAGCGCATAGGCCGGCATGATCTTCGCCACGCCGCCATAGCGCGCGATCTCCCGCGAATGCACCCGGTCGTAGAGCACGCCGACACAGAGGAAGAGCGCCCCCGACACCACGCCATGCGAGATCATCTGCAGCAGTGCGCCGGAGATGCCCTGCTGGTTGAAGGTGAAGAGGCCGAGCGTGACGATGCCCATATGCGCCACGGAGGAATAGGCGATCAGCTTCTTCATGTCTTCCTGCGCCATGGCGACGAGGCTGGTGTAGACCACCGCCACCACCGACAGCACGAAGATCAGCGGCGCGAAGAACACCGCAGCCTCCGGGAAGAGCGGGATGGAGAAGCGGATGAAGCCATAGGCCCCCATCTTCAGCAGCACGCCCGCCAGGATCACCGAGCCCGCCGTCGGCGCCTCCACATGCGCGTCCGGCAGCCAGGTGTGCACCGGCCACATCGGCACCTTCACCGCGAAGGCGGCGAAGAAGGCCAGGAACATCCAGATCTGCGTCGAGCGCGGTAGGTTCAGCTGCATGATCGCGCCGATGTCGCTGCTGCCGGCATTGTACCAGAGCGCGAGGATGGCGAGCAGCATCAACACCGAGCCGAGCAGCGTGTAGAGGAAGAGCTTGAAGGCCGCATAGACGCGGCGCGGCCCGCCCCAGACCCCGATGATCAGGAACATCGGGATCAGCACGCCCTCGAAGAAGACATAGAAGAGGACGATGTCCAGCGAGCTGAACATCCCCACCATCATGGTCTCCAGCAGCAGGAAGGCGACCATGTACTCGCGCACCCGGTTCTGCACGGACTCCCAGGAGGCCAGAATGCAAAGGGGCGTCAGCACGGTGGAGAGCAGCACGAAGAGGACGGAGATACCGTCCACCCCCATGTGGTAGCCGAGGCCGAATTCCGGCAGCCAGCGGAGCTGCTCCTCGAACTGGTAGGCCGCCGAGGCGGTGTCGAAGCGAAACCAGAGCAGCAGCGACAGGGCCAGCACGATCAGGCTGGTCCAGAGCGCCGTCCAGCGGGCGTTGGAGGCGACGACCGCCTCATCCCCCCGCACGCACATGATGACCGCCGCCCCTGCCAGCGGCAGGAAGGTCAGCAGGGAAAGGAGGGGGAACCCGGCCGCGTTCACCGCATGACTCCCAGCAGGAAGATGGACACGAAGAGCGCGAGCCCGATGATCATCGCGAAGGCGTAGTTGGCGAGCTTGCCGGTCTGGAGCTTCACCGCGCCGCGAGACGCCTCGACCGTCAGGCTGGCCGCCCCGTTGGGCATGCCGTCGATGATCTGCGCGTCGCCCACCTTCCACAGGGTGCGGGCCAGGCGCTGGCAGGGGCGCACGAAGAGGAAGTCGTACAGCTCGTCGAAGTACCACTTGTTCAGCAGGAACAGGTAGATCGGGTGGAAGGCGCTGGCCAGCTTGCCCGGCAGCGACGGCACGAACATGTACATGATGTAGGCCAGCGCGATGCCGGACAGGCCCATCACGGTTGGTGCCAGCGGCACCCATTCGGGCACCTCGTGCATCGCATGCATGATGTGGTTGGTCTCGGCGTTCACGATGGAGCCGTTCCAGAACTCCTCCCAGTGATGCCCGACCATCAGGTCGAAGAAGGCATAGCCGGTGAAGACCGCGCCGATCGCCAGCAGCACCAGCGGGATCAGCATCACCGGCGGGCTCTCATGCACGTGCTCCATCACGTGGTGATCCGCCCGCGGCTTGCCGTGGAAGGTCAGGATCGTCAGGCGCCAGGAGTAGAAGGCGGTCAGGAAGGCCGCGATCATGGTCATGACGAAGCCGTACATGCCGACCGCGCTACCCGAGGCGAAGGCCGCCTCCATGATCGCGTCCTTGGAGTAGTAGCCGGCGAAGAAGGGAATGCCGGCCAGCGCCAGGTTGCCGATCCAGAACACCACGTAGGTGACGGGGATCTTGGTCCAGATCCCGCCCATGCGGCGGATGTCCTGCTCGTCGGACATGGCGTGGATCACCGAGCCCGCGCTCAGGAAGAGCAGCGCCTTGAAGAAGGCGTGCGTGAAGAGGTGGAACACCGCCGCCTGATAGGCGCCGACGCCCACCGCCACGAACATGTAGCCGAGCTGCGAGCAGGTGGAGAAGGCGATCACCCGCTTGATGTCGTTCTGCACGCAGCCCACCGTCGCCGCGAAGAAGGCGGTGGTGGCGCCGACGACGGTCACCAGCATCAGCGCATGCGGCGCCATCTCCATCAGCGGCGACATGCGCGCCATCAGGAAGACGCCGGCCGTCACCATGGTGGCGGCGTGGATCAGCGCGGAAACGGGGGTCGGGCCCTCCATGGCGTCCGGCAGCCAGGTGTGCAGCACGAGCTGCGCCGACTTGCCGCAGGCGCCGGCGAAGAGCAGCACGCCGATCACCTCGATGGAGGAGAAGCCGAAGATGGTCTGGCCCTGCGCCTCCGGCAGCGCGGCGAAGATCTCGTTGAAGCCGAGCTCTCCGAAGGTCCAGAAGGTGAGCGCCATGCCCATCATGAAGAACAGGTCGCCCACGCGGTTGACGATGAAGGCCTTCATCGCCGCGCGGTTTGCGCTTTCCCGCTCGTAATAGTAGCCGATCAGCAGGTAGCTCGCGAGGCCCACGCCCTCCCAGCCGAAAAAGAGCTGCACGAGGTTGTCCGCCGTCACCAGCATCAGCATGGCGAAGGTGAAGAGCGAGAGATAGGCGAAGTACCGCGACGGCGTCTCGTCATGGGACATGTAGCCCACGCTGTAGAGATGGATCAGCGTGGAGATCAGCGTGATCATCCCGACCATCATGGCCGAGAGCGTGTCGTAGCGGAGCGCCCAGTCCACGCTGAGCGAGCCGGCCTCGATGAAGTTGGCGACCACCACCGTGGCGGGCTGGCTGTGCAGCCCGACCTGCCAGAAGGCGGAGATCCCGCAGACCGCAGCCAGCGCCATGCAGATCACGGTGGACCACTGGGCGGCCTTGTCGCCGATCCAGCGGCCCAGGAAGCCCGAGATGGCGGAGCCCAGCAGGGGGAAGAAGACAGCGCCGACGAACATGCCGCTCAACCCTTCAGGGTGGACACGTCTTCCACCTCGATGCTGCCACGGTTGCGGAAATAGATGACGAGGATCGCGAGGCCGATCGCGGCCTCGGCCGCCGCCACCGTCAGGATGAACAGGGCGAAGACCTGCCCGGTCAGGTCGCCCAGGGCCGAGGAGAAGGCCACCATGTTGGTGTTGACCGAAAGCAGGATCAGCTCGATCGACATGAGCAGCACGATGACATTCTTCCGGTTCATGAAGATCCCGAAGATGCCAAGCAGGAAAAGGATCGCCCCTACCGCCAGGTAGTGGCCAAGCCCGATGGTGAGCATCAGTGGTGGCCCCCCCCGTGGCCATGATCTGCGTGGTGGATCGCCTTGGGCTTGTCCTTCGGCTCCGGCGGCAGCGGCCGCAGGATGCCGATCTCGCCCAGCCCGGCGCCGCTCGGCACCTTCTGCATCTCCACCTTGCCCACGCGCGCGATCTGCTGGGCGATGTTCTGCCGGCGCGACGGCCCGGTCTTCTCCCGGTGGGTCAGGACGATGGCGCCGATCATCGCCACCAGCAGGACCATGCCCGCCGCCTGGAACAGGAAGATGTAGTCCGTGTAGATCAGGTGCCCCAGCGCATGGGTGTTGGTCATGTCCGCGGGCACCGCGTTCATGCGCAGCGTCACCGCCTCCGTGCTGAACTGCCAGCCGGCCAGGACCAGCAGCAGTTCCAGGAAGAGGATGCCGCCGATGATCGCCCCGATCGGGGCGTAGCGCTGGAAGCCCTCCCGCAGCCGGATGAAGTCCACATCCAGCATCATCACGACGAAGAGGAACAGCACCGCGACCGCGCCGACATAGACGATGACCAGGATCATCGCGAGGAACTCCGCCCCCGCGAGGAGGAAGAGCCCGGCCGCGTTGAAGAAGCCGAGGATGAGGTACAGCACGCTGTAGACGGGATTGCGGCTGGTCACCACCATCACGGCGGAGGCGATCAGCACCGCCGCGAAGGCGTAGAAGGCGAGAGCTGCGATCATCGGGCCAGGCAGTCCATGGGGCGTTCCATCTTCGTGAACCGGGGGCGCTTTGCGGCGCCCCCGGATGCGGTCTCAGCGATAGGGAGCGTCGAGCTCAAGCCTTGCGGCGAGCAGCGGTTCCCACCGGTCTCCGTTCGCGAGCAGCTTGTTCTTGTCATAGAGAAGCTCCTCCCGCGTTTCGGTGGCGAATTCGAGGTTCGGCCCCTCGACGATCGCATCCACCGGGCAGGCCTCCTCGCAGAGGCCGCAATAGATGCACTTCACCATGTCGATGTCGTAGCGCGTGGTGCGGCGTGACCCGTCCTCGCGCGGCTCGGCCTCGATGGTGATGGCCAGGGCCGGGCAGATCGCCTCGCAGAGCTTGCAGGCGATGCACCGCTCCTCCCCGTTCGGATAGCGGCGCAGCGCGTGCTCGCCCTTGAAGCGGGGCGAGAGCGGCTGCCGCTCGAACGGATAGTTCAGCGTGACCTTGGGCTTGAAGAAGGCCTTCAGCGTCAGCCACATGCCCTGCGCGATATCCACGAGCAGGTAGCCGCGCGCCAGGCTGTCGAGCGTCGCCATGATGCTATGCCTTTCCGGCCAGGGCCATGGTGGGAGCAAAAGAGGGGATACGCATGTCGTCCAGGGCCCGCGTCATACCGGCAGCCACCCGAAGGCCTTCAGCGCCACCGCGGTCAGCACCAGCCAGCCCAGGGTGAAGGGCAGGAAGACCTTCCAGCCCAGCCGCATCAGCTGGTCGTAGCGGTAGCGCGGGAAGGTCGCGCGGACCCAAAGGAAGACGAAGAGGCAGATCAGGATCTTCAGGATGAACCAGAGCGGCCCTGGGACCCAGTTCAGCGGCGCCACGTCCATCGGCGGATACCAGCCACCCAGGAAGAGGATGGTGGTCAGCGCGGACATGAGGATCATGTTCGCGTACTCGCCGAGGAAGAAGAGCCCGAAGGTCATCGAGCTGTACTCGACGAAGAAGCCCGCCACCAGCTCGCTTTCGCCTTCCGGCAGGTCGAAGGGGGCGCGGTTCGTCTCGGCCAGGATCGAAATGAAGAAGATGATGAACATCGGGAAGAGCGGTATGGCGAACCACACATGCTCCTGCGCCCGCACGATGTCCGTCAGGTTCAGCGACCCCACGCACATCAGCACGGTCACGATGATGAGGCCCATCGAGACCTCGTAGGACACCATCTGCGCCGCCGAGCGCAGCGCGCCCAGGAAGGCGTATTTCGAGTTCGATGCCCAGCCGGCGATGATGATGCCATAGACGCCGAGCGAGGAGATGGCGAAGAGGTAGAGCACGCCGACATTGATGTTGGCGATCGCCCAGCCATCGTTCACCGGGATCACCGCCCAGGCCAGCATGGCCAGGACGAAGGTGATCATCGGCGCCATGATGAACAGCAGGCGCGACGCGCCGGTCGGGATGATGGTCTCCTTGGTCATCATCTTCAGCGCGTCGGCGAAGGGCTGCAGCAGGCCGAAGGGGCCGACCACGTTCGGCCCCCGGCGGTACTGCATGGCGGCCAGCACCTTGCGTTCCGCATAGGTGAGATAGGCGACCGCGATCAGCAGCGGCACCAGCAGCGCCAGGGTCTGCGCCAGCGTCAGGGCCAGGATGCCGATCGGGGAGGAAAGGAAGCTGTCCATCGTGCTCACTCCGCCGCCAGATGGGGAGCCAAGCGGGGTTCGGTCGCGGAGGCCCGGACCCGGCTGCACTCGGCCATCACCTCGCTTGCCCGGCTGATCGGATCGACGCGGTAGTAGTCCGTGATCGGCAGCACGAAGCCGGCCCCGCCCAGCGGCTGCCCGCCGGCCCGCGGCCCGCTCTGCTCACGGCAGGTGGGCGCATCGACCACGTCCAGCCGCCCGAAGACCGGGTTCACCCGCACCAGCGCGGCGCGGATCGCATCCTCGTCGTCATAAGGCAGCGGCCGCCCGATGATCTCGCTGGCCGCGCGGATGATGCGCCAGTCCTCGCGTGCCTCGCCCGGGGCGAAGACGGCGCGGCGGGCGCGCTGCACCCGGCCCTCCGTGTTCACGTAGGTGCCGTTCTTCTCCAGGTAGGTCACGCCGGGCAGGATCACGTCGGCCCGCGCCGCCGCCCTGTCGCCGTGATGGCCCTGATACACCACGAAGGTATCGCCGCCGATCAGTGCCGGGTCGAAGCTGTCGGCGCCGAGCAGCCAGAGCAGGTCCACCCCGCCGCCCAGCATGGCGCCCAGGTCCTTGCCACCCTCGCCCGGCAGGAAGCCGAGGTCGAGCGCGCCCACCTGGCCGCCGAACTGGTGCAGCAGGTTGAAGCCGTTCCAGTCCTCGCGCAGCGCGCCGACCCGGCCCGCCAGCGCCCAGGCGGCGGCCAGCACCGCCGCGCCGTCCGGCCGCGCCAAGGCGCCACGGCCCAGGATGACCATCGGCTTCTTCGCCTCGCGCAGCGCCTGGGCGAAGGCCCCCTCGCCCACCTCGATGCCGGAGAGCAGGTTCGGCCCGTCGCCCAGATGCTCGGCCGGATAGGTCAGGTCCAGCACCTCCGGCCCGACATAGGCCACCGGCAGGGCCGTCTGGTTCCAGCGCTTCAGGATGCGGGCGTTCAGCACCGGCGCCTCCAGCCGCGGGTTGCTGCCCACGATCAGGATGGCATCGGCCTCGTCGATCCCGGCGATCGTCGAGTTGAACAGGTAGAAGTCGCGCCGCGAGGCATCGATCGCCGCCCCGTCCTGGCGGCAGTCGAGGTTCCGCGAGCCCAGCCGCTCCATCAGGTCGCGCAGCGCCAGCAGGCTTTCGGCATCCGCCATCTCGCCCGCCACGGCGCCGACCCGGTCGCCCGGCACGCCCTTCAGGCGGTCGGCGATGACCTCGAAGGCCTCGTGCCAGCTCGCCGGCTGCAGCCGCCCGTCGCGCTTCACCCAGGGGCGGTCCAGCCGCTTCCGCTTCAGCGCATCGTGCGAGAAGCGCGAGCGGTCGCCCAGCCACTCCTCGTTCACGTCGTCATTGATGCGCGGCAGGATGCGCAGGATGTCCGGCCCGCGCGCATCGACGCGGATCGCGGCGCCCAGCGCATCCATCACGTCCACGCTGTCGGTCTTGGTCAGCTCCCAGGGCCGCGCCGTGAAGGCATAGGGCCGGCTGGTCAGCGCCCCGACCGGGCAGATGTCGATCAGGTTGCCGGCCAGCTCGGTGGTCAGCGCCTTCTCGACATAGGTGCCGATCTGCATGCTTTCGCCACGGCCGGTGGCGCCCATCTCCTGCACGCCCGCCACTTCCGCCGAGAAGCGGACGCAGCGGCTGCACAGGATGCAGCGGTTCATGATCGTCTTGATCAGCGGCCCGACATACTTGTCCTTCACCGCCCGCTTCGCCTCGCGGTAGCGGCTGTGGTCCATGCCGTAGGCCACGGCCTGGTCCTGCAGGTCGCACTCGCCGCCCTGGTCGCAGATCGGGCAGTCCAGCGGGTGGTTGATCAGCAGGAATTCCATGACGTTCCGGCGCGCCTGCCGCACCACCGGGCTGTCCGTCTTGATCACCATCCCGTCCATCACCGGGAAGGCGCAGGAGGCCTGCGGCTTCGGCGACTTCTCGACCTCCACCAGGCACATGCGGCAGTTGCCGGCGATGGAGAGGCGCTCGTGGTAGCAGAAGCGCGGGATCTCCTTGCCCGCGACCTCGCAGGCCTGCAGCGCGGTGGCGCCGGCCGGCACCTCCACCTGCTGGCCATCCACCGTGACCTTGACGGTCTTGATCTCGCTCATCGGATCACTCCGCCGCCAACGGCATTGAGGGCGCCGCGTGGCGCTGCTTGTACTCGGCGATGCGCGCTTCCATCACCGGGCGGTAGTGCCGGATCAGGCCCTGCACCGGCCAGACGCCGCCATCGGCGAGCGCGCAGATCGTGTGCCCTTCGATCTGCCTCGTCACCTGCTCCAGCACGTCGATCTCGTCGATTTCCGCGCGGCCCTGCACCATCCGCCACATCACCCGGTTCACCCAGCCCATGCCCTCGCGGCAGGGGGTGCACTGGCCGCAGCTCTCGTGCTTGTAGAACTGCGACAGGCGGGCAATCGCCTTGATGATGTCGGTGGACTTGTCCATCACGATCACGCCCGCCGTGCCCAGGCCCGACTTGTGCTCGCGCAGCGCGTCGAAATCCATCAGCACGTCGTCGCAGATATGCTTGGGCAGCAGCGGCGTGGAGGAGCCGCCGGGAATGACGCAGAGCAGGTTGTCCCAGCCCCCGCGCACGCCGCCGGCATAGCGCTCGATCAGCTCCCGCATCGGGATGCTCATCTCGGCTTCCACGTTGCAGGGCTTGTTCACATGGCCCTGGATGCAGAAGACCTTGGTGCCCGAGTTCTTCGGCCGGCCGAAGCCGGCGAACCAGGCGCCGCCGCGGCGCAGGATCGTCGGAACCACCGCGATGGTCTCGACGTTGTTCACCGTGGTCGGGCAGCCATAGAGGCCGACCGCCGCCGGGAAAGGCGGCTTCAGCCGGGGCATGCCCTTCTTGCCCTCGAGGGATTCGATGAGCGCCGTCTCTTCGCCGCAGATATACGCACCCGCGCCGCGATGCAGGTAGAGGTCGAAGTCCCAGCCCGACCCGGCCGCGTTCGCGCCGAGCAGCCCGGCCTCATAGGCCTCGTCGATCGCCGCCTGCAGGATGACGGCCTCGTTGTAGTACTCGCCGCGGATGTAGATGTAGGCGGCATGCGCGCCCATCGCGAAGCTCGCGATCAGGCAGCCCTCGATCAGCGTCTGCGGATCGTTGCGGACGATGTCGCGGTCCTTGCAGGTGCCGGGCTCGGACTCGTCGCAGTTCACGACGAGATAGGAGGGACGCCCGTCCGGCGAGGCCTTGGGCATGAAGCTCCACTTCATGCCGGTGGGGAAGCCGGCGCCGCCACGGCCGCGCAGGCCCGACTGCTTCATCTCCTCGATGATCCAGTCCCGGCCCTTGGCGATGATGCCCGCCGTGCCGTCCCAGTTGCCGCGCCGCCGCGCCTCCGGCAACTGCCAGGAATGCAGCCCGTAGAGGTTGGTGAAGATGCGGTCCTTGTCGCTCAGCGCCATGGTCTCACTCCTTCACCGGAAGGTCACGGCCATCGGCATCCACCATCGGGATGTCGAGCAGGGTCTCCGCCCCGCCCACCGGCGCGCTGCACACGCGACCGATGGCGCTGCCCGCCGGCGGCCGCTCGCCGCGCTTCAGGGACTCGATGAGCTTCACGGTGCTCTCGTAGTCCAGGTCCTCGTAGTAGTCGTCGTCCACCTGCAGCACCGGCGCGTTCACGCAGCCGCCGAGGCACTCCACCTCGGTCAAAGTGAAGAGCCCGTCCGCGCTGGTGTCGCCATAGCCCTTCAGGTGCCCCGCATCCTTGCAGGCGCGCAGCACGTCGTCAGAACCGCGCAGCCAGCAGGGCGTCGTGCCGCAGACCTGCAGGTGGTAGCGCCCGATCGGCTTGGTGTTGAACATGAAGTAGAAGCTGGCGACCTCGTAGACGCGGATCGGCGCCATGCCGAGCCGCTTCGCCACCTGATCCATCGCCACGCGCGGCACCCAGGCGCTGCCCGTCTGCCGCCCCATCTGCCGCTGCACGACATAGAGCAGCGGGATGGTGGCGCTGGCCTCCTTCCCCGCCGGATAGCGCTTCAGGATCTTCTCGATCTGCGCCTCGCTTTCCGCGTCGAAGGCGAAGGAGGCAGGCTCGTGATGCGCCTCGGCCTTGCCGACGGCCTGGGTCGGACCCTCGTGCGCGTGGTCGCTCACCGGTCGATCTCCCCGAACACGACATCGATGCTGCCGATGATCGCCACGGCGTCGGCCAGCATGTGTCCCTTGGTCATGAGTTCCGTCGCCTGCAGGTGGGCATAGCCCGGCGAGCGGATCTTGCAGCGGTACGGCTTGTTCGTGCCGTCGGCGACCAGATAGACCGCGAACTCGCCCTTCGGCGCCTCGACCGCGGTGTAGGTCGCGCCCTCCGGCACGTGATAGCCCTCGGTGTAGAGCTTGAAGTGATGGATCAGCGATTCCATCGAGCGCTTCATCTCGGAGCGCTTCGGCGGCGCGATCTTGTTGTCCTGGACCTTGATCGGCCCGGGCTTCATCTGCGCCAGGCACTGCCTGATGATCTTCACGCTCTCCCGCATCTCGGCGATGCGGACGAGGTAGCGGTCGTAGCAGTCGCCGTTGCGGCCCACCGGGATGTCGAAATCCATCCGGTCATAGACATCATAGGGCTGCTGCTTGCGCAGGTCCCAGGCGCAGCCAGAGGCGCGCAGGCAGGGGCCGGAGAAGCCCCAGGCCATGGCCTCTTCCGGTGAGACGATGCCGATATCGACCGTACGCTGCTTGATGATGCGGTTGCCCGTCACCAGCGTGTCGAGGTCGTCGATGAAGGCCGGCAGACCGTCAGCCCACTCGGCGATCCGCTCCTCCAGCCCGGCCGGCAGGTCCTTCGCCACGCCGCCCGCGCGGAAGTAGTTCGCGTGGTAGTGGCTGCCGCTCACCGCCTCGTAGAATTCCAGCCCGCGGTCGCGCTGCTCGAAGCCCCAGAGCGGCGGCGTCGTCGCGCCCAGGTCCAGCGCGAAGGTGGTGACGTTCAGCAGGTGGTTCAGCAGCCGCGTGACCTCGCTGAACAGCACACGGATGTACTGCGCGCGCTCCGGCGCCTCGATGCCCAGCAGCCGCTCCGTCGCCAGCGCGAAGGCGTGCTCCATGCACATCGGGCTCACATAGTCGAGCCGGTCGAAATACGGGTTCGCCTGGACGTAGGTCTTGTACTCGATCAGCTTCTCGGTGCCGCGATGCAGCAGCCCGATATGCGGGTCGGCCCGCTCGACCTGCTCGCCCTTCATCTCCAGGATGAGGCGCAGCACGCCATGCGCGGCCGGATGCTGCGGGCCGAAATTGATGGTGTGGCTGTCCACCTCGATGGTGGTGCGGCCATTGGCCTCGTCGGGCGTCCCCTCGGCGGGGCCGACATCTCCGGTGAGGAGGTGGCTCACTTCTGCGCCTCCTTCTGCTCGCCAGACGGCCCATCCTCGGGCGGCGGCAGGCGGTTCAGATGCACCTTCTCGTCACCGGGCAGCGTGGTCATGCCCTCCCAGGGAGAAAGGAAGTCGAACTGGCGGAATTCCTGCGTCAGCTTCACCGGCTCGTAGACCACCTCGCGCCGCTCGGAATCGTAGCGGACCTCGACATGGCCGGTCAGCGGGAAGTCCTTGCGCAACGGGTGGCCTTCGAAGCCGTAATCCGTGAGCAGGCGGCGCAGGTCCGTCTGCCCGGCGAACAGGACGCCGTACATGTCCCAGGTCTCGCGCTCGAACCAGGTCGCCGTCGGCCAGATCGCCGACACGCTCGCCACCGGCGTGTTCTCGTCCGTGCTGGTGATCACGCGGACACGATGGTTGTGCCGCAGGCTCAGCAGGTTCCAGACCACCTCGAAGCGCTCGGCCCGGTCGGGCCAGTCCACGCCGCAGATGTCCATGCACTGCTCGAAGGCGAAGCGCGGATCGTCGCGCAGCATCAGCATCACCGGCAGCACCGCCTCGCGGCGCAGCCGCACCACCAGCTCGCCCGGCGCGGTCTCCGCCCGCCGCGTCACGCGCGCATCGAGCACGGAACCCTGGGGCGCTGCCGCGGTGATCGCCTGGCCGAGCGCGGCCAAAGGCGAAAGCGGCGCGGAAGGAGGAGTGGAGTCGGTATCAGCCACGAAGGATGGTCCCCGTCCGCCGGATCTTCTTCTGGAGCTGCAACACGCCATAGACCAGCGCCTCGGCCGTCGGCGGGCAGCCGGGCACATAGACATCGACCGGCACGATCCGGTCGCAGCCGCGTACCACGCTGTAGGAATAATGGTAGTACCCGCCGCCATTGGCGCAGGACCCCATGGAGATCACCCAGCGCGGCTCCGACATCTGGTCGTAGACCTTGCGCAACGCGGGGGCCATCTTGTTGGTCAGCGTGCCGGCCACGATCATCACGTCGGACTGGCGTGGCGACCCACGCGGGATGGCGCCGAAGCGGTCGAGATCGTAGCGCGCCATGTAGGCGTGGATCATCGGCACCGCGCAGCAGGCGAGACCGAAGGTCATCGGCCAGAGGCTGCCGGTGCGGGCCCAGTTCACCACCTTGTCCAGGTTGGCGATCACGAAGCCTTTTTCCTGGATCTCCCCGGTCACGCCTTGGATCACCGCATCCTGTCCCGGGCCGGGCGGAAGCGCGTCCTTGTTCCAGGCAACGGCTTGATCAGACATTCAACTCTCCCACCCGCCGGTCACTCAGCATGGTCACGCAGCACATTCCTTCCAGGGCCCCCGCCGGGAGGCCCCCACCGGCAAGGCGGCTCCTGCCCCGCCCCGCCGGCCGCCCTCATTCCCAGTCCAGCGCGCCCTTCCGCCACTCATAGACGAAGCCCACCGTCAGCACGGTCAGGAAGCCCATCATGGAAAGGAAGCCCACCCAACCGAGGGTGCCCAGCGAGATCGCCCAGGGGAACAGGAAGGCCACTTCGAGGTCGAAAATGATGAACAGGATGGCCACGAGGTAGAAACGCACGTCGAAACGGTGACGCGTATCCTCGAAAGGCTCGAAGCCGCACTCATAGGTCGAGAGCTTCTCCGGATCCGGCTTCTGGTGCGCGGCCAGGAACGAGCCGCCCACCATGGCGATGGAGATCACCACCGCGATGGCCAGGAAGACGAGGATCGGGAAGTACTCGGCGAGGAGCGGCTGCGTCATCGTTTCGTTATCCAATGCAAACAGCGCCACGAGGGCGTGTGCGATGCAGCGCGAACATACTGCGACCCGCAGGACACTGCCATAGCGCGCGGGCAGCAATACCGCCATGTGACCCAAAGACAAGGGGGCATCCCGACATGGCTGGTCGACAATAAATCCGGACAAATTCAGTCCGGATACATGGGGCAGTTCTTGTTGCGACGAGAGTGGCGGTACAGGTCGTTGAAAGCAAGGGAATGTGGCGAATGGCGCGAGTGACGGGGCTCGAACCCGCGACCTCCGGCGTGACAGGCCGGCGCTCTAACCAACTGAGCTACACCCGCGCAAACCATGCGGCACAGGCCGGCGGCGATCCGCCGGACTTGCCGGGACCAGGAACGACGATGCATCGGGTGGCGCGAGTGACGGGGCTCGAACCCGCGACCTCCGGCGTGACAGGCCGGCGCTCTAACCAACTGAGCTACACCCGCACACGATGCATGCCCCTGCTGCCCTGGGGGCAGGAGAAGCGCCGCACCCTTCGGTGCGGCTCGTGGGGCGGGGTTTATGGGGTGGCGGGGAAGGTGTCAAGCAGGCCACCGGCAGCTTCCGCCAGCCGTCGCCCTGCCCTGCAGTTTCCGTCCACCAGTTCCGACTCGCGGCCCGTATCCGGATGGCGGATCGGCGCGAGACACGCCCGCAGGCACGCCGATCCGGAGGCCGCAGGGCAAGCGGACAGCCTGCGACGGGCGCGGCAGAGGCCTTGGAACGACAAGGAAGATGGGGATGCGCCAGGACCGGCCAAAGACAGGCGGACGGGGCGGAAGAAACGGCAGGCGGAATGGGCGCTGAGGGATTCGAACCCCCGGCATCCTCGGTGTAAGCGAGGCGCTCTACCGCTGAGCTAAGCGCCCGGGAAAATCCGCCAGGGCAGCGGGGCCGGCAAGATAGGGCGGAAGCGGGGTCCAGGCCACCGCCCCCGCCAGCAACTCCGGAATCAGGAGTTCAGCGCGTCCTTGAGACCCTTGCCGGGCTTGAAGCGCACGGAGGTGGAGGCCTCGATCTTGATCTCCTCCCCGGTGCGCGGGTTCCGCCCGGTGCCGGCCTTGCGCGTGGAAATGGAGAAGGTGCCGAAACCGACCAGCCGAACCTCCTGACTCTCCTTGAGGGACGCCTCGATCGCCTTGAACATCGCGTCCACCACCTCGGTGGCCTTGGCCCGGGTCAGCTCGCCCGTCTCGGCCACCACGGCCACGAGATCCTGCTTGTTCACCTGCGATACCCCTCCGGTGATCACCAACAATACGGGGGAAGTCCCGAGCGGAACCTCCCCCTCCTGGCCGGGACACTAGGCAGCGCGGTTTCCGGCCGTCAACGGCCCGGAACCGCGGAGAAGCCGCGCCTCGCGCACTTCCCCGGGAGAAGCGGCAGCATGGCCACGATGGTCACGCCGCATCGCACAAGAAGGGGCGGAGGCCCTGAGGCCCCCGCCCCCTCGCAGGGATCAGTGCGGCAGGCTGGGCGAGGCCGGCGCGCCGGCACCGGGCTTGGCCGGCGGCGCCTCGGACGCCTCGTCCCACTCGATGGCCTCGGGCTTCCGGACCAGCGCCTGGGCGATCACCTCGTCCACATGGGAAACGGGGATGATCTTCAGGAACTTCTTCACCGATTCGGGGATCTCGGCGAGGTCCTTCTCGTTCTCCTGCGGGATGAAGACGGTGGTGACACCGGCCCGCATCGCCGCGAGGAGCTTCTCCTTCAGTCCGCCGATCGGCAGCACCCGGCCGCGCAGCGTGATCTCGCCCGTCATCGCCACATCCTTGCGGACGGGAATGCCGGTCATGATCGACACCATGGCGGTGGCCATGGCGATGCCCGCGCTGGGCCCGTCCTTCGGCGTCGCCCCTTCCGGCACGTGGACGTGGATGTCCCGCTTCTCCAGGAAGTTCGGCTTGATGCCGAAGGCGATGGAACGGCTGCGGACATAGGACAGCGCCGCGGAGACGCTCTCCTGCATCACGTCGCCCAGCTTGCCCGTGTGCTTCACGGCGCCCTTGCCCGGCAGCAGAACCGCCTCGATGGTCAGGATCTCCCCGCCCACCTCGGTCCAGGCGAGGCCGGTGACGGCACCCACCTGATCCTCCAGCTCCGCCTCGCCATAGCGGTACTTCTTGATGCCCGCGTACTTCTCGAGGTTCTTGCGGTTGACCGCGACCTTCTTGGCCTTGCCGGACACGATCTCCCGCACCGCCTTGCGCGCCACCCCGCCGAGCTCTCGCTCATAGGACCGCACGCCCGCCTCCCGGGTGTAGTACCGCGCCAGGTCCAGCAGGGCCTCGTCGGTGATCGTCCACTCGCCCGCCTTCAGCCCGTTCGCCTCGGTAACCTTGGCGATCAGGTGGCGCTTGGCGATCTGGATCTTCTCATCCTCCGTGTAGCCGGGGATGCGGATGATCTCCATGCGGTCCAGCAGGGGCTGAGGCATGCGCAGCGAGTTGGCGGTCGTGATGAACATCACGTCCGACAGGTCGTAGTCCACCTCCAGGTAATGGTCGGCGAAGGTCCCGTTCTGCTCCGGGTCCAGCACCTCCAGCAATGCCGAGGACGGGTCGCCGCGCCAGTCGGCGCCCAGCTTGTCGATCTCGTCCAGCAGGAAGAGCGGGTTGGAGGTCTTAGCCTTCTTCATCCCCTGGATGACCTTGCCCGGCATGGAGCCGATATAGGTCCGCCGGTGGCCGCGCACCTCCGCCTCGTCCCGCACGCCGCCCAGCGACATGCGCACGAAGTTGCGGTTCGTCGCCTTGGCGATCGACTTGCCCAGGCTGGTCTTGCCGACGCCCGGCGGGCCGACGAGGCACAGGATCGGACCCTTGATCTTCTGGCTGCGCGACTGCACCGCCAGGTATTCCAGGATGCGCTCCTTGACCTTCTCCAGCCCGTAGTGGTCGGCGTCCAGCACCTCCTCCGCGGCCTTCAGGTCGTTGCGGACCTTGCTCTTCTTCTTCCAGGGGATCGAGAGCATCCAGTCGAGGTAGTTGCGCACCACCGTCGCCTCGGCGCTCATCGGCGACATGGTCTTGAGCTTCTTCAGCTCCGCCATCGCCTTCTCGCGCGCCTCGGCCGAGAACTTGGTGGCCTTGATCTTGGCCTCCAGCTCGGCGGTCTCGTCCTTGCCTTCCTCGCCCTCGCCCAGCTCCTTCTGGATCGCCTTGAGCTGCTCGTTCAGGTAGTACTCGCGCTGCGTCTTCTCCATCTGCCGCTTGACGCGGTTCCGGATGCGCTTCTCCACCTGCAGGACGCCGATCTCGCTCTCCATATGGGCGAAGACCCGCTCCAGGCGGGCCCCCACGCCCACCGTCTCCAGCAGCTCCTGCTTCTCGGAGATCTTGAGGTTCAGGTGGCTCGCCACCGTGTCGGCCAGCTTGGCCGTGTCCTCGATCTGGTTGATCGAGACCAGCACCTCGGGCGCGATCTTCTTGTTGAGCTTGATGTACTGCTCGAACTGCGTGACCACGGAGCGGGCCAGCGCCTCGACTTCGCGCGGCTCGGCCGGCGCGGCTTCCTCCACCGGGGTGGAGAAGGCCTCGAAATAGGAATCCGTCTCCTTCCAGCCGACCACCTGAGCGCGGCGGCCACCCTCGACCAGCACCTTCACGGTGCCGTCCGGCAGCTTCAGGAGCTGGAGGATCGTGGAAACAGTGCCGATCTCATAGAGATCGGAAGCCTGGGGGTCATCCTGGGACGCGTTGCGCTGCGCCAGGAGGAGGATCTGCTTGTCCTCCCGCATCACCGCTTCCAGGGCACGCACGGATTTCTCGCGCCCCACGAACAGCGGCACGATCATATGCGGGAAGACGACGATGTCCCGGAGCGGCAGGACGGGAAGCAATTCGCCGCTGACAGTTTCCGTCATGGGACCTCACTATGGACAGTCGGCCCGGGGCCGCCCACAGGAAAGCCCGACCTCGGGCTTCCATCGAACGGCACGGCCCCGGCGCCACGGGGATGGGATGACAGATGGTGCGCCGCGCCCTTGCATACAACCGTGTAGGTCAAGACCCTTTCGGCGGTGCGGGCGGGCGCGGCTCCCATCGGCGTCAGGCGGAGGTCTGTTCCGCCGGACGCTCGCCATAGATGAACAGCGGCGTGGCCCGTCCCTCGGCCACCTCCTTGTTCACCACGACCTCCTCGACCTGATCCAGGCCGGGCAGCTCGAACATGGTCCCGAGCAGGATGTTCTCCATGATCGAGCGCAGCCCGCGGGCGCCCGTCTTGCGCTGGATCGCCCGCATGGCCACCGAGCGCAGCGCGTCCTCGGTGAAGGTCAGCTTGGTGGCCTCCATCTCGAACAGGCGCTGGTACTGCTTCAGCAGGGCGTTCTTCGGCTTGGTCAGGATCTCGATGAGCGCCTTCTCGTCCAGGTCCTCCAGCGTCGCGACCACCGGCAGGCGGCCGATGAACTCGGGGATCAGGCCGAACTTCAGCAGGTCCTCGGGCTCCACCTCGCGCAGGATGGCACCCTGGCGCCGCTCGTCCGGCCCACGGACCTCGGCACCGAAGCCGATGCCCGACCCCTTGCCCTTGGCAGCGATGATCTTGTCCAGGCCGGCAAAGGCACCGCCCACGATGAACAGGATGTTCGAGGTATCGACCTGGAGGAATTCCTGCTGCGGATGCTTCCGGCCGCCCTGGGGCGGGACGGAGGCCACCGTGCCCTCCATGATCTTGAGCAGCGCCTGCTGGACGCCCTCGCCGCTCACGTCGCGCGTGATCGAGGGGTTGTCCGACTTGCGGCTGATCTTGTCGACCTCGTCGATATAGACGATGCCGCGCTGCGCCCGCTCGACATTGTAGTCGGCCGACTGCAACAGCTTCAGGATGATGTTCTCGACATCCTCGCCGACATAGCCCGCCTCGGTCAGCGTCGTGGCGTCGGCCATGGTGAAGGGCACGTCGAGGATGCGGGCCAGCGTCTGGGCGAGCAGCGTCTTGCCCGAGCCGGTCGGCCCGATCAGCATGATGTTGCTCTTGGCGATCTCGACGTCGCCGGACTTCCCGCCCGCGGCCAGCCGCTTGTAATGATTATGGACTGCCACCGAGAGCACCTTCTTGGCGTGCTCCTGGCCGATCACGTAATCATCGAGAACCTTGCAGATCTCCTTCGGGGTCGGCACCCCGTCGCGAGACTTCACGAGGTGCGTCTTATGCTCCTCGCGAATGATATCCATGCACAGCTCGACGCATTCATCGCAGATGAACACGGTCGGACCGGCGATAAGCTTGCGCACCTCATGCTGCGACTTGCCGCAGAAGGAGCAGTACAGTGTATTCTTCGAGTCGCCGGACTTGCTCATGCTCGCTCCTGACCCCGGTTACCGTCCCCTGGACGCGGAACGCCCGGGTTTCGCCCGAAGGGCAAAGGGTACTCTAGACCCCGTATGACAAATGGGGGAAGCCTCGGGCGCCGGCGAGCCCCCAAAGAACACATCTCCGGGTTGCTCGCCGGGCATCTCCTGCGCGGCTCAGACGGGCTTGGGCGCCGCGCCATCAGCCGTCGCGCTGATCGGGCGCTGCTCCACCACCTGGTCGATCAGCCCGAAATCACGGGCCTCTTCGGCCGACATATAGGTGTCGCGCTCCAGCTTCGCCTCGATCGCCTCGACCGGCTGGCCGGTATGCTTCACGTAGATCTCGTTCAGCCGCTTGCGCAGGCTCAGGATCTCGCGCGCCTGGATCTCGATGTCTGTCGCCTGACCCTGGGCACCGCCGGAGGGCTGGTGCACCATGATCCGGCCGTTCGGCAGGGAGAAGCGCTTGCCCTTCTCGCCGGCGGTCAGCAGCAGGGAACCCATGGAGGCCGCCATGCCCATGCAGACCGTGCTGACGGGCGCGCGGACATACTGCATCGTGTCGTAGATCGCGAGGCCCGCCGACACCACGCCGCCCGGAGAATTGATGTAGAACGAGATTTCCTTGTTCGGGTTCTCGCTCTCCAGGAACAGAAGCTGGGCGCAGATCAGCGAGGCCATGCCGTCATAGACCTGGCCCGTCATGAAGATGATCCGCTCCTTCAGAAGGCGCGAATAGATGTCGAAGGAACGCTCCCCGCGAGCGGTCTGCTCGATGACCATGGGAACGAGCGTATTGTTGTAGATCTCAACCGGATCGCGGTCACGCATGTCACTTCCTTTCGCCACCGGGCCCAAACCGATGCTGGCGGCGGAAGGGCACGAAGGCAACCGCCTCCCGGCCCGTCCGGTCCCCAGTTCCGGCCCTCCCCGGGGGTATATGCCCGGCGGGAATTGACGAAACATGTGGCGAACCGGCCCGCCCCGGCACGTCGCGCGCCTCGGCGGAACCAAGATGGCCCGCCCTGCCCACCGATGGAAGGGGGCGGAAGACAGATCGGTGACCAGGGGGGCGGCACCGGGGGCGGCACCGGGGGACGGCACCGCGCCGGCCCCGCCCCGGCGGGTGGGAAGCCACCGGGCGGAGCCCGGCGGCAGGCAGGGCGCGGCCGGCGGCCGCGCCACAGGGTCAGTGAAGCCGGATCAGGCCGCGTCGGTGGCCTTGGCCTTCGCGTCCTCGGGGGCCTGCAGCTCCTCGGGCGTCACGCTGCGCTCGTTGACCTTGGCCAGCTCCAGCATGAAGTCCACGACCTTCTCCTCGAAGAGCGGGGCGCGGATGCTGTCCATGGCCTGCGGGTTGCGCTGGAAGTACTCCATCACCTGCTTCTCCTGGCCGGGATAGCGGCCGGCCTCGGCGCGCATGGCCCGCAGGATCTCCTCCTGCCCGACCTGCACGCCGTTGGTGCGGCCGATCTCGCTGACCAGCAGGCCCAGGCGGATGCGGCGCTCGGCGATCTTGCGGTACTCGGCCCGCAGGGTCTCCTCGTCCTTGCCCTTGTCCTCCTCGTCCAGGCGACCGGCCTTCAGGTCGGCCTCGACCCGCTGCCAGATGCCCTCGAACTCGGCATCCACCAGGCCCTGCGGCACCGGGAAGTCGGCGCGCTCGGCCAGGGCGTCCAGGAGCTGGCGCTTGACCTTCAGGCGGGAGGCCTGGTCGTACTGGCTCTGGATGATCTCCTTCATCTGGTTCCGGAGATCCTCGATGCCGCCCGGTACGCCGACCTTCTGGGCGAACTCGTCGTCCAGCGCCGGCTTCACCGCCTTCTTCAGCGCCTTGGCCGTCATCTCGAAGACCGCGGGGCGGCCGGCGAGGTCAGGGGCGTGGTATTCCTCGGGGAAGGTCACATCGACATGCCGGGTCTCGCCGACCTTGATGCCGACCAGCCCGTCCGCGAAGCCCGGAATGAAGCCCTCGCCGCCCAGCTCCACCGGCATGTCGCTGCCGCTGCCGCCCTGGAACTCCTCCAGATCGCCCTCGGGATTGTCCTTCGGGCGGGCACGGCCCACGAAGTCCACGATCACCGTGTCGCCGGCCTCGGCGGGGCGCTCCTCGGTCACGTCCTCCAGCGAGGCCGCGCGGGTCGCCAGACCCTCCAGCGCCTTGGTCACCTCCTCCTCGGAGGGCTCGGCCTTCAGCCGCTCCACCTCGATCGAGGCGAATTCCGGCATCGGGATCTCGGGCAGGACCTCCATCTCGATATGGAAGGCGACGTCCTTGCCCTCGCCGATCTCCTCGCTCTTCAGCTCCACCTTGGGCTGCTGCGCCGGCTTCAGCCCGCGCTCGGAGAGCAGGTCACGGGTCGCGGTCTGCACCGCCTCCTCCAGCACCTCCCCGTTGATGGCCGTGCCGTAGCGGTTCTTGACCACCGACATCGGCACCTTGCCCGGGCGGAAGCCCGGCAGCCGGAGATCCCTGGCCACGGCCGCCAGGCGCTTGTTCCGCGCCGCGTCCACCTCGGCCGCCTGCACCACCACGTCAAAGGAGCGCTTCAGCCCCTCCGTCGCGACCTCGGTCACCTGCATGTCGTTCGGTCCCAGTTCCAAAATCTCTGTGCGGCATCGCCCGCGGCGGGGCGGTGGCTGGTGCGGGCGGAGGGACTTGAACCCCCACGACTTGCGCCACTGGAACCTAAATCCAGCGTGTCTACCAATTCCACCACGCCCGCATGCGCCGTGCCGTCGAAGCGCCGGCGTGTAACCCATAGGACTGGCATTTCCAAGCCGGCAGCCGGGCTTTCACGCCCCTTCCGCCACGAATCCACCCTTCCCGGTCTCCCACGGGACCTGCGGCGGACGATGCCGGCCTGCGGAGGCAGCGGCCTCCGCGCCGCCTTACCCCCGCCGGATGCGGGGCTGCGGCCGCCGGGGCTGTCCGATCTTGCGGAAGGCATAGAGGAAGGAGGTCCAGCGCCCGGTCGGCAGGTCCAGCAGGCCGGTATCCTCGCGCAGCTCCACCGGCACGCAGCCATGCCGGTTCGCCAGGGCGAAGACCGCGCGTTGCGGGAAGACATGGAACTCCCGCTCCGCCACCGGCTCCCGCGCCAGGTATTCCTCGGTGGAGAAGCGATAGCCCTCGGCCCAGCCGGGCACCGAGAAGATCGCCATCCCTCCGTTGCGCAACGCGGCGAAGGCCTGGTCCAGCACCGCCGCCACCACCGGCGGCGGGTCGTGCCACAGGGTCAGCCGGCTGTAGAACAGGTCATAGGCCCTGGCCGGGACGAGGTTCTCCGCGGTGACGGGATGGAAGCGGACATTGCCGATCCCCGCCTCCTCCATCCGCGCCGTCGCCACGTCCAGATGCGGCCGCGAGATGTCGCAGGCGATCACCTCCCGGAACCAGGGCGCCACCTGCCCCGTCACCCGCCCGACGCCGCAGCCATATTCCAGCATGACCGGCAGGTCGGCGGTGGCGAGGCCAGCGCGACGGAAGATCGACAGGATCAGCCCGAGATCGAAGAGCCCGGTCTGGTAGAATCCCTCCCGGTGCGCCTCCAGGTTCTCCGGGCGGTGCTGCGGCAGGGGCAGCACCGACCAGTGCGGCGCCTCCTCGCCCAGCGCCGTCCAGCAGGCGGCCAGCCGCTCCAGCAGCCGCGCCAGTTCCTCGGGCGGCGCCTCGGCCTCGATCTCCTGCAGGGGCGCGTCCAGCGGCGCGAAGGGCGGTGGCGGGGTGATCGCCAGGCCGAGCCCGTCGAGCTTCGCCCGGAACTCGTCCGAGCCCAGGAATTCCTGCCGCAGCGTGGCGAGGTCCGGCGTCGCCGCCGCCCTGGCCGGCATCGCGGCGCGCTCGTCCGGATGCGGCTCCCGCCCCAGGATCAGGCGATAGGCCGCGCGCACGTCCTCGGCCGTCACCTCCGCCCTCGCACGCCGTGGGGCCAGCGCCACCAGGGTGTCGCCTTCCGCCGGGGCCGTGTCGCGCCCTTCCGCGCTCTTCCCGTCTTCACGGGGCTGGCGATCGGCAAGCATGATCCGCCTCCCATCCTTGACCCCGGCATGGCTAACACGGGTGCGGCGCACAAACGACCACTTTCGCGGGAAAATCCATCATGTCCTGCCCGCAGGGGTCGTTATCCGTCAGCAGCAAACCGGTGGCCGCGGGGTCATCCGCCGGGGCGCGCCTCCTCCGCCCGGGCCAGCGCCGCCGGAATCCCGGCCACGACATCCTCCGCGATCAGCCCCGGTCCCGGCGGGGCGGCGGCGCCATGCACCCAGACCGCCGCGGCGGCGGCCTCGAAGGGCGGCATCCCCTGCGCCAGGAAGGCACCGCAGATCCCGGACAGCACATCCCCCGTCCCCGCCGTGGCCAGTCCCGCCGGAGCGTTGTCGTTGATCGCCACCCGCCCGTCCGGCGCGGCGATCACCGTGTCGCTGCCCTTCAACACCACCACCGCCCCGGTCCGCGCCGCCGCCGCGCGCGCCGAGGCCAGCCGGTCCTCCCCGGCCTCGCCGAAGACCCGCGCGAACTCCCCGGCATGGGGCGTGACGATGGAGGCACCGCGCAGCCGGTCCGGATTCCCGGCGCAGAGTGTCAGCGCCCCGGCATCCGCCACCACCGGCTGACGGTCGGCCAGCACCTTGTCCAGCAGGGCACCCGCCCGCTCATCCGGCGGCAGGCCCGGCCCGAGGACCCAGACCCGTCCCTTGCCGCCGATCATCCCATCCGCCGGCGGGTCGGCGATGATGTCGCCCGGCATGGCGACGCCGCGCAGGATGAAGGCCGCCCCCGGCGAGGTCGCGGCAACCGTCAGCATCCCCGCCCCCGCCCGGCGCGCCGCCGCCGCCGCCAGCCGCGCCGCGCCGGGCATGGTCGCACCGGCGGCCACCACCACATGGCCGCGCTCGTGCTTGTGCATCGCCGCCGCCGGGCGCGGCAGGCGCCACAGCCAGGGCCCGTTGCGGAAGGCGCACGGCCCCACCTCGGCGATCACGGAATCCGGCAGGCCGATATCCGCCAGTTCCACCTCGCCGCAGAGATCGCGCCCCGGCAGCAGCAGGTGCCCCGGCTTCAGCCGCGCGAAACTCACGGTGGCCACGGCCCGGGCCGCATGGCCCAGCACCTGCCCCGTGCCGCCATCCACGCCGCTCGGCACATCGACCGCCAGGACGGGCGCCGCGATGGCCCGCAGCACATCCGCTGCCACGCCGTCCACCGGGCGCGACAGGCCGGCGCCGAAGACCGCATCCACCACCGCCGCCGCCCGCGACACCGCTGCCGGGTCCCAGTCCAACCGTGGCCCGCGCCAGCGTGCCGCCGCTTCCGCCGCGGCCCCGCCCGGGCGCGGCTCCGCCAGGGCCGCCACCGCGACAGGCCAACCTTCCTGCGCCAGCAGCCGCGCCGCCACCCAGCCGTCGCCGCCATTATCCCCGGGCCCGCACAGCACCACGACACGCCGGGGCCGCCAGCACCGGCGCACCGCCCGCGCCACCGCCCGCCCGGCCGCCGCCATCAGCACCCGTGTCGGATGCCCCGCCTCGGCGGCCAGCGCATCGGCGCGGGCCATCTCGGCAGGGGTCAGCAGCTCCGGCGGAATGGGATGCGTCTTGCGGATCAAGCCAGGTTCCTCGCGAGGGCCGGTCGCCCTCCTGAAACAGCCGATGGAAAAGCCGGGCGAGCGATAGGAAGCCCGTGAGCGCCCGGCCCGGGAGCTTCCTGCGCCCCCGCGCCCATGTCACGCTGCCAACGCCCCGCCCCGCCCCTGGATGCGGGCACGGCCCCGCCCTTTCAGGCCCGGATGCCGGGCCGGGGCAGGCCGGAGAAGCGGGCGGGACGGGCGGAAGCTGCGGGCCAGCCGGAACGGAAGGGATGATGACGATGACGGATTTGCACGGCCTCGACGGGCTGATCCAGCCGGCCGGCCCGCGTGGCGCCGCCACCCCGGACCGCGATGGCCTCCACCGGCGTGACATCATCGTCATGACCTCGCTGATGACCGGCCTGACCCTGGCCACCGCCCATGGCGCGGCGGCCCAGGTGATCCAGACGGACAATGTCGGCCTCTGGGCCGGCGAGGTGCAGATCCCCACGGCCAATGCCCAGATCCCCGCCTATGCCGCCCGCCCGGCCGGCGAGGGCCCCTTCCCCACCGTGCTGGTGATCGAGGAGATCTTCGGCGTCCACGACTACATCAAGGACATCTGCCGCCGCTTGGCCAAGGCCGGCTACCTCGCCGTGGCGCCGGAACTCTATGCCCGCCTCGCCGACCTCTCGAAGATGACCGACGTGCAGCAGATCGTGCGCGACGTGATCAGCAAGGCCCCCGACGCCACCATGCTGTCGGACCTTGACGCGACCGTGGCCTGGGCGAAGGCCGAGGGGCGCGGCGACACCGCGCGGCTCGGCGTCACCGGCTTCTGCCGCGGTGGCCGCAACACCTGGCTCTACGCCGCCCACAACCCGGCGCTGAAGGCCGCCGTCGCCTGGTACGGGCCGGTCGGCGGCGGCACCAGCGACATCCAGCCGCGCACGCCCACGGACGTGGCCGCCGAGCTGAAATGCCCGCTCCTCGGCCTCTATGGCGGCGCCGACACGGGCATCCCGGTCGATCAGGTCCAGGCCGCCGCGGAGAAGGCCCGCACTGCCGGGAAGCAGGTCGAGATCGTGGTCTTTCCCGATGCCCCGCACGGCTTCCACGCGGACTACCGCCCCAGCTACCGGCGCGAGGCCGCCGAGGATGGCTGGCGCCGCATGCTCGCCTGGTTCCGCCGCCACGGCGTGGCCTGAGCCCCGGCCCGGCGGATGGCGCCCCGCGCGGGGTCGTTCGCCAAACCGGATGAAAAGCCCCAGTCTGTCGCCGGAGACGGATTCGCGCCGGCCGCACAGCCCCCGGGCTCGGTGGCGCCCGGCAGCCTCAGGAAAGAAGAACGGCAATGGCATTCGTGGTGGCGGTGGCGAGCCAGAAGGGTGGCGCGGGCAAGTCCACGGTGGCGGCGAACCTGGCGACCGCCCTGCTGGCCGAGGGGGTTCCCGTCGCCCTGCTCGACACCGACCCGCAGGGCACGCTCAGCCGCTGGCACCAGGAACGCCCGGAGGACGCCCCGGCGCTGGATTTCGACGCCCCGGCGGGCTGGCGCGTGTCGCAGATGGTGGAGAAGCGCCGCAAGGCCCCCGGCTTCCTGATCCTCGACACGCCGCCGCATGCCGATGCCGATGCCCGCCGCGCCATCCGCTCGGCCGATCTCGTGCTCATCCCCCTGCAGCCCTCGATGCCCGATGTCTGGGCCATCGACGCCACCCTCTCCGTCGCCGCCGACGAGAAGCGCCCCGTCGCCCTGTTGCTGAACCGCGTCCCCTCCCAGGGGCGGCTGCGGGACGAGGTGCGGGCGCATCTGCGCAAGCGCGACCTGCCGGTCCTGTCCGCCACGCTCGGCAACCGCACCGCCTTCGCCGCCGCCTTCGGGCGCGGCCTCGGCGCGGTGGAGGACGCGCCGCGCGGCCTCGCCGCCCAGGAGGCCCGCGCCCTGGCCGCCGCCCTGCGGCGCGAGGCGGCGCCCTGAAGCGACGTGCCGGTGCGACCGTCCCGGCAACGGCCCGCCATCCTGTGATCCCGGCTGTCTTCCTTTTGTCACGCTCCGGCGCCGGCCGCGTCTAAGCTCTGGCGGTCCGCGGGGACCCAGCAGAGCCAGGACATGGCCATCCCGCGGCAATCAGGAGGAAGAGCCCTTGGCCAGCATCATCGCGTTCAGCGCCTTCGGGCGCCTGCCCATGCGCCCCGTCACCGATCCCGATCTGGACTCCGTCCTCGCCGAAAGCGCGCCGGGCGAGGTGAGCATCCTCTATCTCTGGGGCAGCCGCTGCGCCGATTGCGACGCGGTCCGCACTGCCCTGCGCAGCACGCCGGACAGCTTCCTCTGGCCCGGCGTGCGCTGGCTCGAAAGCGACCTGCGCGACGATCTCAGCCTGGCGACGCGCTTCGGGCTGCTCGGCATCCCGGCCTTCCTGATCTTCTCCGGGCGGCGCCCCCGGGGGCGGATCACCGGCTGGCCGGGCGTTCCCGCCTTCACCCGGCTCGTCGGGGAGCAGCTCCGGCGCCTCCACTGAGGCGCCGCCGGCGCGCTCAGCGGCCGTTGCGCTCGATCGTCACCCGCACGTCGAGCGGCGGCGCCGTATAGGGGGCGGAGGTCGCGATCACATCCACCCCGGCACGGGCATAGTCGGCGATGTTGCGGTCGCCGATGCCGCCGGTGGCGATCAGCACCGGCCGCTGCGGATGGCCGTTCAGCGCGCGCACCACCTCCCCGATCTGCTCGGGCGAGAACTTGTCGCATTGCAGGATGTCCGCGCCGGAATGGGCGAACTGCACCGCCTCGTCCACGTTCCCGGCCTCGACGGCGATCTTGCGCTCCGGCTGCGCCGCGCGGAGCTGCGCCACCCAGAGATGCGGCGGCTGCCGGCCGAGGAAGCCCCGGTGCTGCGCGAAGACCAGCACGCTGTCGGAAAGCCCCAGCCGGTGGGGGACGCAGCCGCCCGCCGTGATGGCGCGCAGCATCACGTCCTTGGCCCCGGGCAGATGCTTGCGCGTGCAGGCCACCGCGATCTCCGGGTGGATCTGCCGCGCGGTCGCGCGCAGCCGGGCGGCGGCGGTGGCGATGCCGGAAGTCAGCTCCAGCAGCGTCTGCGCCGTCTTGGTGGCGCGGTGCAGCGCGCTGGCCGGACCCCGCGCCTGGAGGATGGGGCTGCCTTCCTCGACCTGCGCGCCAGACCGGCAGAAGCTCTGCACCTCCTCACAGCCGGCGAGGCGGAACAGCGTCTCCGCCTCCTCGGTGCAGCACACGGTCATCAGCGCCCCGGCCGTCATCGACAGGCGGCCATGCAGTTCGCCGATACCCAGGCCCAGCGTGGTCAGGTCGCCGTAGGGAGAGTCCTCCTGCAGCATGGACTCCAGGCGGGCCGTCGGAATGGTGAAGCTCATGGAGTGACCCCCTTTTTCTGGCGCCGATCATAGACCAGGCCCCGCCGCGCAGCCCCCCCGCAGGTCCATGCCGAGGCCTGCACCAGGCTCATAACGAACGGCCGGGGAAGCGAACCGCGTCCGGTGCCGGCCATGGCCCGCGGCCCCGGTCCTGGCCGGGACGCCCGGAGGAGGACGGACCGGGAGGGCCGGTCACAGGATCGGCATCCGCGCGGCCGGGCGGGGCCGGTTGTTTCCCGTCGGGCCCGGCGCCATTGATGCTCCGGGCCGGGTCGGCCCCAGGATCCGCCCATGACGACTTCCCCCTTCCCCACCGCCGTCGCCGCCGAGGCCCTGCTCCTGCCCCTCGGCGATGGCCCGGCGGGTGAAGGCCCGGCCCGGCCGCGGGCGCTGATGGTGGCGGCGGAAACGCCCGTGGCCCTGGCCTATTCCTCGGTCCCCTTCGCCGTGATGATGGCGACGCCGGCCGATCTGGAGGATTTCGCCTACGGCTTCAGCGTGACCGAGGGGATCGTCGCCACCCCCGCCGAGATCCGCGGCGTGACCCTGCGGGAGGAGGACCGTGGCCTGGCCCTCGACATCACGCTGGAGGCCGCCGCCCTGCGCCGTCACCTGGCGCAGCGCCGGGCACGGGAGCGCAGCCTGCCCGGCCGGACCGGTTGCGGCCTCTGCGGGATCGAGGGGCTGGACGCCCTGCCCGCCGCTGCCCCTCCCGCCGCCCCCGCGCCGGTGCTGGAGGCCGGGGCGATCCACGCCGCGCTGGGCGCGATGGAAGCGGCGCAGGCGTTGAACCGGGAAACCCGTGCGGTCCATGCCGCCGCCTGGGCGGGGCTGGATGGCGGCCTGCGCCTGCTGCGCGAGGATGTCGGCCGTCACAACGCGCTGGACAAGCTGATCGGCGCCGCCCTGCGCCGGGGGGAATCACCGGCGGAAGGCTTCCTGCTGATCACCAGCCGCTGCTCCTTCGAGATGGTGGAGAAGGCGGCGGCCTTCGGGGCGCGCAGCCTCGTGGCGATCTCGGCGCCGACCTCCCTGGCGCTGGAACGCGCCCGGGCGCTCGACATGACGCTGCTGGCCGTGGCGCGACGGGATGCCGTGACGGTCTTCCACGGTGCCGGACGCGTCGCCGGGCTGGAATGTTCCGCCTGAAGCGGGCCGCGGCGGAACGGCATTCCCCGTGAAAAAGAGGAAGGCGGCGCCTTCCCCCCGGACCGGCGGCATCCGGCGGCCGCCCCGCGCCTCAGGCCAGCATCGGCGGCGGCACGGGGGAGAGGTCGAAGGTCACGTCCTTCACGCCCGGGATGCCTTCCGCCAGCACGCGCAAACCGCGCTCCACATCGTCCGAGTTGCAGAAGCCGTGGAACTGCACCACGCCCTTCTCCACATGCGGGAAGATGTAATAGGCATCCGCCCAGCTGTGCCGGCGCATCTCGGCCACCAGCTTCCGCTCGATCTCGGCATCGCTGGTCTCCCCGGGCGCCTGCGCCGGAGGGGCGACGATGGCCTTCATCAGGTCGGCGCGGGACAGGATACCGACCAGCTTGCCATCGCGCACCACCGGCAGGCGCCGGATGTTGCGCTTCGCCATGATCCCGGCGGCCTTCTGGATGCTGTCATCCTCGCCCACCGTTTCCAGGCTGGTCGTCATCAGGTCGCGCGCCACGCGCCCATGCGACTGCACGTACTGGAGGGCCTGGCTCGGCGCGGATTCGATCAGGCGGCGAAACCAGGA
This sequence comes from Roseomonas gilardii, assembly GCF_001941945.1. Lineage (NCBI taxonomy): Bacteria > Pseudomonadati > Pseudomonadota > Alphaproteobacteria > Acetobacterales > Roseomonadaceae > Roseomonas > Roseomonas gilardii. The sequence goes on from NZ_CP015583.1 coordinate 2,328,720, forward strand.
CTGCGCCTCCTCCTCGCCCGTGATCTGGCGCAGCAGGTCGCCCTCGGTCACGAGGCCGACGAGCTGGCCCGTCCCGTCCACCACCGGCACGCCCGAGATGCCGCGCGAGGCGAAGAGGCTGGCCAGGGCGGGCACCGGCGTATCCGGGCCGACCGTCATCACCTGGCTGGTCATGATCTCGCGAACTTTCACAGCGTCCTCCTTGTTCTGTCTTTGGCGAAGCCGGCGCGGCGGAACCGTGCGGCACAAGGGCTTCATCCCATGACAGATGAAAACGCCGCCATGATCTGGATCAAGGGGAAAAACCCATCCGACGGCGCCCCCGGCATCAGGCCCGCCGCGTCACCTCCGTGCGCCAGATGAACAGCCCCGCCGAGACCAGGATCACGAATCCGGCCAGGTCGGCGAGGCCCGGGAACTCGCCCCAGAGCAGGCTGCCCAGCAGGGTGGCCCAGATCAGGCCGGAATACTCGAAGGGCGCCAGCATCGCCGCCTCGCCGCTGCGATAGGCCGCCGTGAGCAGGAGCTGGCCGATCCCCGACACCATCCCGAGCCCCGCCAGCAGCGCCCATTGCCCCGCCGTGGGCCAGACCCAGACGGGCAGCGAGGCGATGGAACAGGCGACCACGCCCGAGAGCGCGTACCAGAGCACGATGGTCACGCCCGGCTCCCCGCTCGTTCCCATGCGGCGGATCGAGATCATCGCCAGCGCCCAGCCGATGGCGGACAGCAGCACCACGCCGACCGCGACGGGATCGGGCGTGCCCACCCCCGAGCCGGGCAAGAGGCCGGGCGAGAGCATCACCAGCACCCCGGTAAAGCCCACCAGCACCGCCGAGGCCCGGCGCGGCCCCACCCGGTCGCCCAGCAGCGGCACGGAGAAGACCGTGAGGAAAAGCGGCATGGTGAAGGTGAGCGCGCTGGCCAGGGCGAGCGGCAGGTTCGCATAGCCGTAGAAGGCGCCGCCCATGGCCAGCAGCCCCCAGCCGCTGCGCTGGAGATGGCCGAGCGGCGCCCGCGTCCGCAGCGCCCGCCAGCCGCCATGCGCCAGGGCCTGCGGCATCAGGGCCGGCAGGGCGAAGAGGTTGCGGAAGAGCATCACCTCCGCCAGCGGGATCGCGCCGCCCAGCAGCTTGATCATCGCGGCGACCAGCGAGAAGGCCAGGGCCTCCCCGAGGACAAGGAGAATGGCGCGCCTGCGCGCGGCGCTGACCGGGTCTTGCATGGAGGGGGCGCTCGTGTGGACGGCGTACCGGCCCGAGGCTACGGTCCAGCGCCCGGGATGACCAGAGCGCCACCCCGCCCTTCTCGCCCGCATCCTGGGGAGGCCGGGGGCCGCCAGGGCCGGCGGAACGCGTTTTGCGGAGTGGAACGACGATGACCGAGTTGCTGTACCGCCTCGACCCCTATGGACGCGACGCGGGCGCGACCGTGGTCTCCTCCGGTCCCGAGGGCGTCGTGCTGGACCGTACCCTCTTCTACGCCCGCGCCGGCGGCCAGCCCGGCGATTCGGGCACGCTGCGCTGGGCGAAGCCCGATGGCGGCTTCGCCGAGGCCAAGGTTACCGAGGCGCTGAAGGGGCCGGACAACACCGTCCTCCACACGCTGCCCGAGGACGCGCCGCGCCCCGAGCCCGGTACGCATGTGATCGCTTCGATCGACTGGGAGCGGCGCCACCGCCACATGCGGATGCACACCACCCTGCACCTGCTCTGCGCCGTGATGCCGGGCATCTACGCCACCGGCAACCAGATCGGCGCCGAGAAGTCGCGCCTCGACTTCGACCTGCCCGAGCCGCCGCCGAAGGAATGGCTGACGCAGCAGCTCAACCTGCTGATCGCCGCCGACCATCCGGTCGGCGAGCGCTGGATCGAGGAAGCCGAGCTGGACCGCAATCCTGGCCTGGTCCGCACCCTCTCGGTGCAGCCGCCGCGCGGCGCCGGCCAGATCCGCCTCGTGCGCATCGGCTCCGAGGAGTCGCCGGTGGACCTGCAGCCCTGCGGCGGCACGCATGTCCGCTCCACCAAGGAGATCGGCGCGGTGGAGGTGACCAAGCTGGAAAGCAAGGGCAAGCAGAACCGCCGCGTCCATATCGTGCTGAAGGACTGAACCGGGATGGATTCGCTCGTCACCACCGAATGGCTCGCCGCCGAGCTCGGCAAACCGGACCTCGTGGTCCTGGACATCACCTACTACCTGCCGCCCGAGGGTAAGACCGGCCGCGCCGAATTCGCCCGGGCCCATATCCCCGGCGCCCGCTTCCTCGACGTGGACGAGATCGCGGACCCCGAGACGGACCTGCCGCACATGGCCCCCACGGCCGGCCGCTTCGCACGCCTCGTCGGCGCGCTCGGCATCGGCAACGACACGCGCGTGGTGTTCTACGACCAGAAGGGCATCTTCTCCGCCCCGCGCGGCTGGTGGCTGATGCGCCTCTTCGGCCATACCAAGGTCGCCGTGCTCGATGGCGGCCTGCCGAAATGGCAGGCCGAGGGCCGCCCCGTGGAAAGCGGCGAACCCACCCCCGCCACGCCCGCCGCCTACCAGCCCGACTTCATCGCCGCCTTCCTTGCCGGCATCGGCGACGTGAAGCGCATCGTGCGCCAAGGGAGGCCATGGACCAGTCCCTTCGCCACGACGCCCGATGCCGAGGGCGGCGCGGCGCTGATCCTCGATGCCCGCGCCCGGGGCCGCTTCGACGGCACCGCGGCGGAACCGCGCCCCGGCCTGCCCTCCGGCCACATGCCCGGCGCCAGCAACCTGCCCGCCACCGACCTCATCGCCCCCGGTGGCACCTTCCTGCCGCCCGAGGCGCTGCGCGGGAAATTCGCCGCGGCCGGGGTGGACGGCACCCGCCCGGTGGTGACGAGCTGCGGCACCGGCATCACTGCCTGTGTCCTGGCCTTCGGCTTGCATCGCGCCGGACTGCCCGAGGCCGCCGTCTATGACGGCTCCTGGACCGAATGGGCGGCCCGGCCCGAAACCCCGAAGGTCAAGTGATGCCCGACACGCTGCCCCACGCGCCCGCCGCCCGCCCGGACCTGTCCTTCGAGACCCGCATGACCCAGGCGGGCCGGGCGCCGCTGCGCCGGCACGGTTTCGTCAACCCGCCGGTGCAGCGCGGCTCCACCGTGCTGCACGCCTCCTGCGAGGCGATGGACGCCGTCCACCAGCGCAGCTTCGAGCAGGTCCTCACCTACGGCACCGCCGGCGGCCCGACGCATCACGCGCTGGAGGATGCCATCGCCGAGGTCGAAGGCGGCACGCGCTGCCTGATCGTCGGCACCGGCCTCGCCGCCATCGCCGTGCCGCTGCTCGCCTATCTCAAGGCGGGCGACCACTGCCTGATCGCCGACAGCATCTACGGCCCCACGCGCCGCCTCGCCGACGGGCTGATCCGGGGCTGGGGCATCGAGGTCGAGTACTACGACCCGCTGGTGGACGAGGCGGGGATGGAGGCGCTGCTCCGCTCCAACACCCGCGTGGTGATGACCGAGAGCCCCGGCAGCCATACCTTCGAGGTGCAGGACATCCCCGCCATCGTCCGCGCCGCGCACCGCCACGGCGCCAAGGTGCTGATGGACAACACCTGGGGCATCCACCACTTCCAGCCCTTCCAGCACGGCGTCGATGTCTCGATCCAGGCGCTGACCAAATATGTCGGCGGCCATTCCGACGTGCTGCTCGGCAGCGTCACGGTGAACACGCCCGAGGACTGGCAGACCGTCCGCGCGGCCTATGTGGCGCTGGGGCAGTTCGCCAGCCCGGACGATTGCTGGCTTGCTTTGCGGGGCCTCCGCACCCTGCCGGTGCGGCTGAAGCAGCAGGCGGAGAACGGGCTGGAGGTCGCGCGCTGGCTGGAAAGCCGCCCCGAGGTGGCGCGCACCCTGCATCCCGCCCTGCCCTCCCACCCGCAGCACGGGATCTGGAAGCGCGACTTCACCGGCACCTGCTCGCTCTTCGGCGTGGTGCTGCAGCCGCGCTATTCCCGCCAGGACATGTGCGCCCTGGTGGACGGGCTGCACCATTTCGGCATCGGCGCCTCCTGGGGCGGCTATGAGAGCCTGGCCCTCCCCACCGCCGTCACCCGCACTGCCACGCCGCTGGCCCTGGGCGGCCAGGCCTTCCGCCTGCATATCGGGCTGGAGGACCCGGCGGACCTGATCGCCGACCTCGCCAGGGGGCTGGACGCCCTGCCGCGCTAGGTGCTCCGGCGCGGTGTCCTTGCGGGAGAGGCCCGACTCCAGGCTGGAGCGCCGGCTCCGCGGAGGCAACCGGAGGTGCCGGAACCTTCGCCCCGGGGAAGGCGACGGGCGCTGGCGGGACAGCGCCCGCCGTCGCCGTCCTCAGTTCCTTGGCGTGGTCACGGTCTGGGAGGCCCAGGACGAGCACTCGTCGCTCGACAGGGCGTGCTTGTCGCACTCCTGCAACCCGACCACGTAGGTCGTGCCGAACTCGACAGTCCCCACCTTGTGGGCACAGGCCGGCAGCGACCGCCCGTCCTTGTAGATCCCGCAGTTCCGGCCGGACTTGATCTCCTGGATGATGTAGGGCTCCCGTCCCGCGATCCCGAAGCGGAGATGCACCGCATCCCAGCAGGCCGGCGCCCCCCTGAAGAAATAATGGATCTCGGCCTGCCGCTTGCTCGGCGGAATGGTGCCCGGCCCCACGACGATGCTCACGGTCGGCTTGTACTGCCGGCAGTCATTGCCCGCCGCGGCAGGCCCGGCACCAGCGAACAGGAACAGGCCGAGCACCGCCAGAACCCAAACCATCCTCATGGGACATACCCTCCGACTTCCGTCGCATCCTCGCCCCATTCGATACGAATCAGAAATTTTCCGGTGCCTGCCTCCGTTCATTTGATGGTGAGAAGCCGGGCGGCTTTCCCCAGTGGAAAGAAAGCCGCCCGGCGGGCCTCTACTTCACCAGCATCAGCCAGGGCAGCCCGACCACCAGGAAGACGATCAGGTTGATCGCCCCGAAGATCGTGCCCAGCCGCCAGAAATCCTTCACCGGCAGGAAGCCGCTGCCGGCATAGATCGGGCTCGGCCCGGTGCCATAGGGGGAGATGATGCCCATGATGCCCAGGCTCAGGCACAGCATCAGCGCCATCCGCTCCATCGGCATGCCGGGGATGGCGGCCGCCACGGTCAGCATCACCGGCAGCAGCGCGGTGACATGGGCGGTCACGCTGGCGAAGAGGTAGTGCAGCAGGAAGAAGGCCAGCACCAGCGCCGCCATCGCCGGCACCACCGGCAGCCCCTCCAGCGCCCCGCCGAGCAGCCCGGCGATCCAGCGCACCACGCCCACCTGGGCCAGCCCGCCGGCGAGGGTCACCAGCGTGCCGAACCAGACCAGCGTGTTCCAGGCCGGCTTGTCGGTCACAACGTCGTTCCAGGTGATGGTGCCGGTCAGCACCAGCAGCGCCACGACCAGCAGCGCCGCCATGGTCGGGTCCATGATCCGGGTGCCGAAGATCCACAGCGCCAGCGCCAGCACCACCAGCGCCGCCAGCATGATCTCCCGCCCCGAGAGCGGCCCCAGGTTCTTCAGCTCCGCCCGTGCCCAGGCCTGCACCTCCGGGCTGCGCTGCACCTCCGGCGGATAGAGCTTGTAGGCGAGCCAGGGGGTCGCCAGCAGCAGGATCGCGCCGACGGGCAGGAAGCCGACGAACCAGGAGGTCCAGCTCAGCGAGATCTGCGTGGTGCGCCGCACCAGTTCCACCGCCAGCAGGTTCGGCGCCAGCGCCGTCAGGAAGAGCGAGCTGGTGACGCAGGTGGAGGCGATGGCCGTCCACATCAGATAGCTGCCGATGCGCCGGGCCGAGGGGTCGTTGGGCCTGGAGTCGTAGAGCGGCGGCAGGTTCTTCACGATCGGGAAGATGGTGCCACCACTGCGCGCGGTGTTGGACGGCGTGAAGGGCGCCAGCACCCCGTCGGCGATCATCACCGCATAACCGAGCGACAGGGTCCGCCCGCCGAGCCGCGACACCAGCAGCAGCGCCAGCCGCCGCCCCAGCCCGGTCCGCTCATAGCCCAGCGAGAAGATGAAGGCGGCGAAGATCAGCCAGACCGTGCCGTTGGAAAAGCCCGACAGCGCCCAGGAGACGGCGGCGGCGGTGGGGTTGAAGCCCGGCTGCGCCAGTTGCTCCGGCGAGAACAGCACCCATTGCGCCGCGAGCCCCGCCAGCACCACGCCCACGAAGCCCACCGCCGGAGAGGGGATGGGCTCCGTGATCAGCCCGGCGATGACCGCCGCGAAGATGGCCAGGAAGTACCAGGCATGCTGCTGCAGGCCGGGGGGATGGGGCAGAAGAGCGATGCCGACCCCGATCACCAGGGGAAGAACGGGGGCGACCCATCCGCGATTGGACATGACGAGGTTCCGAATCCGGTTCTCTGCCCAGTTTCGCCCTCTTCGCGCGCTTCGTTCTGACCTGGATCAAGCCCGCGCCATCACCAAAGGGCGAGCCTCGTGCGACCCGGGGGACAACCCCGAGGTAGGCCCTCGCCTATGCCGCGGCGCAGCGGGCGCAGGTCCCTTCCACCTCCACCGTGGCGTGATCCGGGCGGAACCCGACCCGTCGCGCGGCCGCCTCCACCGCCTGCATCACCGCCGCGTCGGCCATCTCCTGGGTGGTGCCGCACTGCCGGCAGATCAGGAACTGGTGCGGATGGCCATGGGCGTGGCCATGCTCGGCCTCCATGCAGCCGACAAAGGCGTTCAGCCGCTCGACCTTATGGATCAACCCCTGCTCCAGCAGGAAGTCCAGCGCCCGGTACACAGTGGGCGGCGCGGCGCCCGGCCGCTCTGCCTTCAGCAGGTCCAGCAGCGCATAGGCGCCCAGCGGCTGGTCCGCGCCCAGCACCAGCCCCAGCACCTGCCGCCGCAGTGGGGTGAGCTGCGCCCCGCGCTTCAGGCAGGATGTCGCCGCCCGATCCAATGCCGCCTCAAGCGCCTGCGCCATGCCCCTGCTCCCATCCGGTCCGCGATGCGTTATATAGTATCGCATGCAGAGCCACCCAATCGCCGCCCCTGGCGCTAACCTCGGCGCCACCGGAGACGTCCCGCAGCCGCCCGGCGAAGCGGCGATCGCGCAGTTCCTCGGCGGCTTGCGCTTCGACGCCCAGGGTCTCGTCGCCGCCGTGGCGCAGCAGCACGACACGGGCGAGGTGCTGATGCTTGCCTGGATGAACCGCGAGGCCGTGGCCGAAACCCTTCGCACCGGCCGGGTCACCTATTACAGCCGCTCCCGCAAGGGCCTCTGGCGCAAGGGCGACACCTCGGGCCAGGTACAGCACCTGCGCGAACTGCGCCTGGACTGCGACGGGGACGCGGTGCTGGCGCTGGTGGACCAGGTGGGCGTGGCCTGCCACACCGGCCGGCGCTCCTGTTTCTCCTGGGCGCTGCGCGGAGGCGCTTTGGCCGCCATCGCCGAACCTCTGGAAGACCCGGCCGCGCTGTACGGCACGGCCGCACCCGCCCACGGCCATTCCGGATAACACGGCACCGGCAACCTGGAGGGATGTCCGCGAGACCCCCTTCCACCTTGCGTTGCATCCATCCCGCGGGCACTAATGGCGACGGAATGAGACGCTGCACGGGCCGGGCCGCCCGACACCCCACCCGTCCGCACCCATGACCGAACCCGCCGCCCGGATCCTGTTCGACGACGGCAACCTGCGCGTCGTCCTGCAGCCTGCCGAGGGAGAGGCCGGTGGCCGCGGCACGCTGCTGACCTTCGCCGACCTGACCTTCCGCCCCGACGGAACGCGCGCCTGGGGCATGGTCCCGGCCCGCAGGCTCGGCCTCGGCCTGATCGGCATCGTGAGCCACGCGCCGGACTGGTATCCCGCCCGCTCCGTCGAGGCCGCCGCCCGCGTGATCCGGCCCTTCGTCGATGCCCGCACCGTCGCCTATGGCTACAGCATGGGCGCGCACGCGGCGCTGAAACACGCCCGGCGCCTGGGCGTGAACCATGCCCTGGCGATCTCGCCGCAATACTCGATCGACCCGGCCGTGGTGCCGGAGGACAACCGCTACGCCGGCTACTTCAGCCGCAAGCTCCATGCCGGCCTGCGCATCGATGCGGACGAGCTGCCGCCGGTGCCGGTGATCGTGGCCGATCCCTATCACCGGGAGGACGGCGCCCAGGCCCGCGCCATCATGGCGGCCGGGCTGGCGCACTGGGTGCCCGCGCCCTTCATGGAGCACTGGGCGATCCACCTGTTCCGCAGCAGCCGGGTGCTGGGGGAGGCGCTGGACGCGGTGCTGGCGAACGACCCCCTGGCGCTGCGCCACCTGCTCCGCCGCCGCCGCCAGACCCATGTCTGGCACCGGGTCGTGGCGCGGGAGGCGCTGCGGCGCGGGCACGAGGACCGGGCCGCCCAACTCCGCGAGGGCGCCCTGCGCCATGGCTGCGACCCGGCCCTGCTCCGCGACGACCAGCGCGAGCTGGTGCCGGCGATGCTGCGCCGCCTCTTCGAGGACGGGAGCTGGCACCGGCTGGACGCCGCCTGGCCCCGCTACGGCGCGGTGCTGTCGGGCGCCTTCGACCCGTTGCAGGAGGTCGGCCACATGCTGACCGCCGCCGGGCGCGGCGCCCTGGCCGAGCCCTTCTTCCGGGCCGCGCTGGATGTCCGGCGCGACGTGGCGCATGTCCATGGCGGGCTTTCCGTCGCCCTTTCCGCCCAGGGCCGCCCGCGGGAGGCCGTGGATGCCGCGCTGGCCGGCCGCGGCTGGGTTCCGGGCGATGCCGCCCTGGCGGTGCTGGCGGGCGAGGCGCTGCTGGAGGCCGGCGAGCCCGCCCTGGCCGAGCCGCATTTCCGCGCCGCCCTGGCGCCGGAGGAGATCGATTCCGCCACCGGCCCCCGCGCCGTGGAACGGGCGCGCGCCCAGGCCGGCCTCGGCCGCGCCCTGGCGGGCCAGGGCCGCGCGGCCGAGGCCGTCGCCGCCCTGCGCCGGGCCGTCGGGCTGGACCCGGCGGCCGCGTCCCATGGCCTGGCGCTGGCGGCCCTGCTGCGCGACACCGGCGCGGCCGGGGAGGCCATGCTGGCCTGCCAGGGCCTGCTGGCACGCCATCCCGGCAACGAGGCCGCCCGACGCCTCCTCGCCAGCCTCGCCGTGGCCCCGCCCGCGATGGCGGATCCGCCGCGTCCGGCGACCGCCGCCCAGGGCGGACTCCTGGCGCGCCTGCTCGGGCGGGGCTGAGTCGACCCATAGCCCGGTGGGGCGGAACTGCTCTATGCCCTACCCCATGTCCCACCCCGCCCCGCCCCTCCGCACGGAAACGCTGCGTGGCGCCGCGCTGCGCCCCTGGCTGCCGGCCCTGTCGCGGCTGCGCGTCACCGTGTTCCGCGACTGGCCCTATCTCTACGAGGGCGATCCGCACCGGGAGGAGGACTACCTCGCCGCCTATGCCGGCCGCCCCGATGCCGCCGCGGTCTTGGCCTTCGCCAACGGGGAGCGGGGCGAGGAGGTCGTCGGCGCCGCCACCTGCCAGCCCATGGCGGAAACCCATGACGAGGTGCGCGAGGCCTTCTCCCGGGCCGGGCTCGACCCAGCGGGTTTCTGCTATTTCGGCGAATCGGTCCTCCTCGCGCCCTGGCGCGGCCAGGGCATCGGCCTCCGCTTCTTCGAGGGCCGCGAGGCCCATGCCCGCGCCCTGGGCCTGACGCACGCCGCCTTCGTGGGCGTGCGGCGCAACCCGGCGGACCCGCGCCGCCCACCGGGCCATATGCCGCTGGACGAATTCTGGGCGAAGCGTGGCTACCGCCACCATCCGGAGATCGTGGTCCGCATGGACTGGCCGGAGGTGGGCGGCGGCGGAGGCGAGGTGCCGCACGAGCTCACCGCCTGGCTGAAGGATCTGGCATGACCCCGCCCGCCACCTCTCTCCGCCTCGCGCTGCTGCAATATCCGGTGGAGCGCCAGCGCGGCGTGGCTGAATTCGCGGCGAAACTCGACACCTGGCTCGCCCGCATCGCCGGCCAGGCCGATCTCGCCGTCCTGCCCGAATACGCCGCCGTGGAACTCGGCGCCGCCCTTTCGGGCAACACCGGCGACGGCCTCGCCGTGGACGAGGCCGGCGAGCTGCGCGCCATGACCGAGGCCGCCCCCGCCATCCTGGAGGCGATGCGCGGCGCCGCGCGCCGCGCCGGGCTCTGGCTGCTTCCCGGCACGCTGCCGGTGCGCGATCCGGACGGGCTGGTACGCAACCGCGCCCCGCTGATCGACCCGCAAGGCCGCGTCGCCTTCCAGGACAAATGCTTCATGACCCGCTTCGAGGCGGAACGTTGGATCGTCTCCCCCGGTGCCGCGCCACGGGTCTTCGACACGCCCTGGGGCCGGATCGGCATCTCCGTCTGCTACGACGTGGAATTCCCCGCCCATGTCCGCGCCCAGGTCGAGGCCGGGGCCTGGCTGATCCTCGCCCCCTCCTGCACGGACACGATGCACGGCTTCAACCGCGTACGCTTCTCCGCCGCCGCCCGGGCGCTGGAAAGCCAGTGCTACGTCGCCGTCACCCCCAACGTGGGCCTCGCCCCCTGGTCGGCGGCGCTGGACGTGAACCGGGGCTTCGCCGCCGTCTTCGGCCCGGTGGATCGCGGCTTCCCGGAGGATGGCGTTCTCGCCCGCGGCGCGCTGGACGAGCCCGGCTGGGTCCTGGCCACCCTCGACCCGGCACGGATCGAGGCGGTGCGCGCCGATGGCGGGGTGCGCAACCACCGTGACTGGCCCACCGCCCCCTTCCCCGCCCCGGAAGCGGGCCGCTTCGCATGACGGAGGCGCCGCTGGTCTATCTGGTCGCCGGGGAAGCCTCCGGCGACGTGCTTGGCGCCCGGCTCATCGCCGCGCTGCGGGCGATGCGCCCCGATCTCCGCTTCGCCGGGGTGGGCGGGGAGCGCATGGCGGAACAGGGGCTCGAAAGCCTCTTCCCGATGCGCGAACTGGCGCTGATGGGGCTGCTGGAGGTGCTGCCGAACCTCCGCCGCCTCGCCCGCCGGCTGGACGAGACGGTGGCCGACATCGCCACGCGCCGCCCCGCCGTGCTGGTGACGATCGACGCCCCCAGCTTCGCCCTGCGCGTCGCGGCGCGGGTGCGCCCGACCGGCGTGCCGGTGGTGCATTACGTCGCCCCGCAGGTCTGGGCCTGGAAGCCCTGGCGCGTGAAGAAGATCGCCCGGCAGGTGGACCGCATCCTGGCGCTGCTGCCCTTCGAGGCGCCCTTCTTCGAGAAGGCCGGCATCCCCGTCAGCTTCGTCGGTCATCCCGTGCTGGAAAGCGGCGCCGACCGGGGCGACGCCGCCCGCTTCCGCGCGCGCCACGGGATCGGAGCGGAGGAACGTGTGGTGCTGGTCATGCCCGGCAGCCGCCGCACCGAGGTCACGCGCCTCCTGCCCATCTTCGGCGAGGCCCTGCGCCGCACCGAAGCGCACCTGCCCGGCCTGCGCCCGGTGGTGCCGCTGGCCGGGCCGGTGGAGGAGGCCGTCCGCGCCGGCACCGCCTCCTGGTCCCCCGCGCCCATCCTGGTGCGCGACGTGGCGGAGAAATACGACGCCTTCGCCGCCGCGCGTGAGAGCGGCGGGGTGGGGCTCATCAAGTCCGGCACCTCCTCGCTGGAGGTCTCGCTGGCGGGCGTGCCGATGGCCGTCGGCTACCGCGTGAACCCGGTCACGGCGGAAATCGTCCGCCGCATCATCAAGGTGCGCTTCGCCAGCATCGTGAACCTGCTGGCGGATGCCGAGGTGATCCCGGAATACATCCAGGAGAACTGCACGCCGGAGAAGCTGTCCGCCGAACTCGTCCGCCTCCTCACCGAACCCGCCGCCCGCGCGCGCCAGGAGGAAGGCTTCGCCCGCCTGCTGCAACAGCTCCGCCCCGGCCCCGGCCTCCTGCCCAGCGAGGCCGCCGCCCGGGTGGTGCTGGCGGAAATCGGGGCGCGGGCGCCATCATCGCTTCCGCCGCCTGCCGAATCGGAGCCCTCCCTCCCGGCCGCCGGCGACTGAGCCGGAGAGCCTCGCCCGCATCATGCTGATCCCGTCGCTGCGCTTCGCCACGCGGAGCTTCAGCCTGCGCCCCGGCCTCTCCATCGGCCTGCTCGTCGGCCTGTGCTGCTGGGGCGCGCTGGCCCGCTTCACGCCGCTGCGCCATTCCGCCGCCCTGCTGCTCGGCTGGGACGCGGCGATGCTGGTCTATCTCCTGATGCTGCTCCACGGCGCCCTGACCGCCGATCCGCGGCTGGCCAAGAAGCGCGCCGAGGCCCTCGACGAAACGCGATGGGGCGTGCTGGGCGGCACGGTGGCGGCGGTGCTGGTCTCCCTGATCGGGGTGGCGCTCGACATGGCGGGGGCCAAGGGAGACTCGCCCTGGACCTCGGCCCTGGCCATGGCCACGGTCCTGCTGTCCTGGGTCTTCGTGCAGGTGCTCTTCGCCACGCATTACATGCACGAGGCGACCCTGCGCGGCGGCATCGAGTTTCCGGGCGGGGAGAAGCAGCCCGACCTGCTGGAATTCCTCTACTTCTCCTTCACCGTGGGCATGACCGCCCAGGTCTCGGACGTCACCACCTCCTCTCCCGGGATGCGGCGGCTGGTGCTGTTGCATGGCATCCTGTCCTTCATCTTCAACGCCGCCGTCATCGCCGGCACGGTCAATATCGCGGCCGGGCTGGCCGGCTGATGCTGAACCCACCCTGAAATGTCACGCCCCTGTCAGCCTCTTCCCGGCACCGGCAGGGCAAGGGAGAAGGAAGGAGACGCCATGCTGGAGGCCCGGACGCTCAGCATCACCGTCGCGCGGGACTGGCGGGCTCTCTACGAGGCGCTCTGGCAGCCGGAGAGCTTCCCGCTCTGGGCCTCGGGCCTCAGCACCAGTCCGCTCGAACCGGATGGCGACGCCTGGAAGGCCCAGGGCCCCGAGGGCCCCATCCGCATCCGCTTCACCGGCCACAACGCCTTCGGTGTCATGGACCATCGGGTGGAACTTCAGGACGGGCGGGTGGTGCATGTGCCGATGCGGGTCATCGCCAATGGCGAGGGTGCCGAGGTGATGCTCACCCTCTACCGCCAGCCCGGCATGTCGGAGGACGCCTTCCGGCGCGATCAGGACTGGGTGCGGCGCGACCTGCAGCACCTGCGCGAGCGGTTCGCCGGGTAGGCGCTTCCCGCCGCGCCACCCCTCCTCTCAGGCCGATTGCGGCCCCCGCACCATCAGCAGGTTCGTCACCAGCGACGCCACGCCGCAGAAGCCGATCACCAGCGCCATGGACCAGGGCGTGCCGTCGGACAGCCAGCCCACCGCCGCGCTGCCCAGCGCCGCCAGGCCGAACTGCGTCGCCCCGGTCAGCGCCGAGGCGGTCCCCGCCTTGTGCGGGAAGGCCGCCATGGCGCCCGCCATGGAATTGGCCACCACCAGCCCCAGCATCGAGACATAGAAGAAGATCGGCACCACCAGACCCCAGAGGCCGCCGAAGCCGCCATGCCCGTTGAAGGCCAGGATCAGCCCGGACACGGTCGCGATCACCGTCCCGACGCGGAACAGCCGGTCATAGCCGAAGCGCATCACCAGCCGGCTGTTCAGCATGTTGGCGCTCATCATCCCGGCGATGTTGAGGCCGAAGAGGAAGCCGTAGAGCTGCGGCCGCACGCCGTAATAGTCGATATAGGCGAAAGGCGTGCCCGCCACATGGGCCAGCGCGCCCGCATAGAAGAACCCGCCCGAGAGCCCGTAGCCCAGGAAACGCCGGTTCAGGATCAGCTCCGCATAGCTGAAGAAGGCGTCGCGCAGCCGCATCGAGGCCCGGTACTGCGGCGGCAGGGTCTCGCGCAGCCTCAGCACCCCGGCCATGGCGACCAGCCCGAACAGCAGTTGCAGCCAGAAGATCGCCGGCCAGGTCCAGAAGGCCAGCGCCTGCCCGCCCAGCAGCGGCCCGAGCAGCGGCGCGATGCCCATCACCAGCATCAGGATCGACAGCATGCTGGCCGAGCGTTCCCGCCCGTAAAGGTCGCGCACCATGGCCCGCGCCAGCACCGGCCCGGCGCAGGCGCCGGCGGCCTGCACGAAGCGCCACAGGATCATCGCATCCGCCGAGCGCGACAGGGCGCAGCCCGCCGAGCCGACCAGGAAGCAGGCGATCCCCGCCAGCAGCATCGGCCTGCGCCCGTAGCGGTCGCCCAGCGGCCCCCAGAGGAGCTGCCCCAGGCTGAACCCGACCAAGAAGGAGGAGAGGGTGAGCTGGATACGCGACGGCGGCACCGCGAAGATCCGGCTCAGCTCCGGCATCGCCGGCAGGTACATATCGGTCGAGATGGACCCGAAGGCCATCAGGATGCTCAGCACCACGACGAGGCGGAGCTGCGGACGGCTGGTGGCGGAAGCGTTCTGCGCTTCGGAGCAGGCGGACATGGCGGCCAGGGTCGAGGTTTTTACCGCACCGCACAATGTCCGTTTCCCGGGCACTCGCCCCCGGATGGCGCATGGCTGGCTGCCATCCGCCCAAATCCACGCCATTCTGCCACATGACAGGACAGCGCCAGCCTTCGCCGCGCCGGGGCGGCAGGCCTGACGGCTCAGACCCCGGCGGCGAGGCGCGAGGCGGCCAGCGCCTCCTCCACCCGCAGCGCGGCATCCAGCGCCGCCCGCCCGGCTGCGCCGTCCACCCGCACCGGAGCGCCGTCCAGGCAGGCGGCCACGAAGCCGGCATGCTCCGCCTCCAGGCTATCGCGATCCTGCCAGGATTCCTGCGCCGCGCCGAAGCCCGGAAGCTGCTCCAGCGCCGCGCCCTCGCCCTTGCGCACGACGTGCATGGTGCGGGCCAGGAAATCCATCTGCAGATAGCCCTCCGTGCCGAAGAGGCGCAGGCGACGTTCCATCTTCAGGCTCACCCGGCTCGCCGTCAGCGTCGCCACCCCGCCATTGCCGAAGCGCAGCCGGGCATTGGCGATGTCCGTCTGCGCCGAGGCGATCGGCCCGCCCACCGCATCCACGCCCACCAGCGGCGCGCCGAACAGGGCGAAGGCCAGGTCGATGTCGTGCACCATCAGGTCCAGCACCACCGGCACGTCCAGCGAGCGCGGGCGGAAGGGCGCGATCCGCACCGCCTCCATGTAGAGCGGCCGCCCGACCCGGGCCGCCACCCCGCCCTCGCCCCCCATCAGCGTGGCGAAGCCGGCCGAGAAGCGCTCCAGATGCCCGACCTGCAGCACCAACCCCGTTGAGGCCGCCAGGGCGATCAGATCGTCCGCCTCGGCCAGCGTCGCGGCGATGGGCTTTTCCACCAGCACATGCCGCCCAGCCTCCAGCGCCTGCCGCGCCAGCTCGTGGTGGAAGGCGGTCGGCGTCGCCACGATCACCGCATCCGCCCGCGCGATCACCTCGGCGGCGGAGAGCGCATGCACCCCCGCCTCCGCGGCCACGGCGGCGGCGCGCGCCGGGTCGTGGTCGTGCAGCCCCACCAGCTGCACCCGTGGTCCGGCAGCGGCCTTCAGCACATGGAACCGCCCGAAATGCCCCGCCCCGAGCACGCCCAGCTTCAGCCGCATCGATCTTCTCCGGCACCGTTCGGGTGCAGAATTCCTGCACTTCGCCGTCGGCTCTAGATCATCCGGGCGCCGGGTTGAAGCGCGGAAGCCCGCGCGGCGCGGCGGCGGAACGGACCGGAAAACCACGCCGCCCGCATCGCGTCGCCCCTGTCACCATCCGCATCACGGCAGCACCTTGCATGAAACCGGCGCAAACTTCATGTTCCGCCCCCTCAACCAGAGGCTGATTTCAAGGACCATGCTGTACTTCGCGCGATGGAAGGTCGCCGCGATCCTCGGTGTCATCGCGCTCGGCATCCTGCTCTGCCTTCCCAACTTCCTCCCCCGCTCCGCCCTGCCCTCCTGGGCGCAGCGGCAGATCTCCCTCGGCCTCGACCTGCGCGGCGGCTCCTATCTCCTGCTGGAAGTGGACCTGAACCGCGTGGCGCATGACCGGCTGGAGGCCATCGCCGACGGCGCCCGCACCCGGCTGCGCCAGAACAACATCGGCTACACCGCCATCACGACGGACGAGCCGAACCGCCGCGTGACCGTGCGCCTGCGCGACCCGGCCCAGGCCGACACGGCGGCGGCCCAGCTCCGCGACCTGGCGAACCCGGTCACCGCCTCCACCGGCGCCACCAGTCCGGACATCGAGGTTGCCAGCGCCCCGGACGGCGCGCTCACCGTCGCCGTCACCCAGGCCGGGCTGCAGGCCCGCGCCAGCGGTGCGGTGGACCAGTCGGTCGAGATCGTCCGCCGCCGCGTGGACGAGACCGGCGTGGCCGAGGCCCTCGTCGCCCGCCAGGGCCAGGACCGCGTCCTGGTGCAGCTCCCCGGCGTGGACGATCCGAACCGGATCAAGGAACTGCTCGGCCGCACCGCCAAGATGACCTTCCACCTGCTGGACGAGAACGCGAACCCGCAGGCCACCGTGCCGCCGCCCGGCACCATGTTCCTGACCGGCGAGCGCGACGGCCAGCGCTACGCGGTCCGCCGGCAGGTCGCCGTGGACGGCGCCAACCTCTCCGACGCCCGCGCCTCGCAGGACCCGCAGACGCGCGAATGGGTGGTGAGCTTCACCTTCGATTCGGTCGGCTCCCGCCGCTTCGCCGACATCACCCGCGCCAATGTCGGCCGCCCCTTCGCCATCGTCCTCGATGACAAGGTGCTGACCGCCCCGGTGATCCGCGAACCCATCACCGGTGGCCGCGGCCAGATCAGCGGCTCCTTCAACGCCCAGTCGGCCAGCGACCTCGCCGCCCTGCTGCGCGCCGGCGCCCTGCCCGCGCCGCTGACGGTGGTGGAGGAACGCACCGTCGGCCCCGAGCTCGGCGCCGACGCCATCCGCGCCGGGCTGATCGCGCTGGGCACGGGCACCTTCCTCGTGCTGCTCTACATGGGCACGGCCTACGGGCTCTTCGGCTGGTTCGCCAACCTGGCCCTGCTGGTGAACCTCGTGCTGACCGGCGCCGCGCTGTCCCTGCTGGGGGCCACGCTGACCCTGCCCGGCATCGCCGGCATCGTGCTCACCCTGGGCACGGCGGTGGATGCCAACATCCTCATCAACGAGCGCATCCGCGAGGAGGCGCATGCCGGGCGCGCGCCAGCCTCCGCGCTGGAGAGCGGCTTCAGCAAGGCCTATGGCACCATCCTGGACAGCAACGTCACCAACCTGCTGGCCATGGCCGCGCTCTACATCTTCGGCTCCGGCCCGGTGAAGGGCTTCGCCGTGACCGTGGCGCTGGGCACCTTCGTGCACCTCTTCACCGCCACGACGCTGGTGCGGCTCATGATCAGCGTCTGGTTCCGCTCGCGCCGCCCGCGCAGCCTGCCGGTCTGAAGGGGGCAAGCCCAATGCTTCGACTCTTGACCCACCCCCTCTTCCGCGTCGTCCCGGACGGCACGCGCATCCCCTTCATGCGCGGCCGCTACATGGGCATCCTGGTCTCGGCGATCCTGTCGCTGGCCTCGGTGGTGCTCGCCTTCCATCCCGGGCTGGAAAAGGGCATCGACTTCAAGGGCGGCATCCTGATGGAGGTCCGCACCCCCGGCCCCGCCGACCTGGCCCGCACCCGCTCCGCGCTCGACGCGCTGGGCGTGGGCGAGGCCGGCGTGCAGGAATTCGGCAGCCCCGACAGCGTGCTGATCCGCCTGCCCGTGCAGGGCGACGAGGCGGCGACGCAGCAGGTCGTCAACCGCGTGCGCGGCGCGCTCGACCAGGTCGCCCCCGGCAGCCGCATCCTGCGCACCGACGCCGTGGGCAACCGCGTCTCGGACGAGCTCTTCCGCAACGGCCTCTACGCCCTCGGCTTCTCGCTGCTGGCGATGCTGATCTACATCTGGATCCGCTTCGAGTGGCAGTTCGCCGTGGGCGCGGTGACGACGCTGATCCTCGACACCACCAAGGCGGTGGGCTTCCTGGTCGTCACGCAGATCGAGTTCAACCTGACCACCGTCGCGGCGATCCTGACGATCATCGGCTTCGGCGTGAACGACAAGGTCGTGGTCTATGATCGCGTCCGCGAGAACCTGCGCAAGTTCAAGACCACCCCGTTGCGGGAGGTCATCGACCTCTCGATCAACCAGACGCTGAACCGCACCGTGGGCACCTCGGTCACGCTGCTGCTTTCCGCCCTGCCGCTGGCCCTCTTCGGCGGCGACACCCTGTCCGGCTTCGCCTGGACGGTGATCTTCGGCATCGTGGTGGCGACCTCCTCCTCGATCTTCATCGCGGCACCCCTGCTGCTCTTCCTGGGCGAGCACCGGCTGCGCCGTGGCGAGGCGCGCCCCGCCGCACCCCCGGCAACCGCTGCCGGGAAAGCCGCGCAGAAGGCCGCGCAGAAGCCGGAGGCCCAGCCGCAGCGATGACGGCTGGCCTTTGAGGCGGGACCGGTGAGGCGAGGCCGGAAAGAGACCGGCCGGGTTCCTGCGGAGGCCCGGCCCGTGGCTTTGCCGCCGCATCCGGCGACCGGGCTGGCAACGCCACTCCTGACGGCGGCACCGCGCAGGCGCCTGCTGCTGGGTCTGGCGGCGGGGCTGGCGGCGGGGCTGGCCACGCCTTTCCTGGCACGGGCCCATCCCGCCGAACCCGTGACGGAGGTCACGCTTCTGACCGGCGGGGCGGAGGGCGGGCCAACCGATCTCTGGCTCCGCGCCTTCGCGCCCTTCCTGGAACGCCACCTGCCGCACCGTGCCGTTTCGGTCTCGAACCGCCCGGAGGCCAGCCGGGCACAGCTTCTCGTCACGATCGCCTCCGCACCCGCGAATGGCCGCAGCCTCGGCTATGCGGTCACGCCCGACATCTTCGCGCAGCCGGGAACGGGCCGCGCCTCGGGCCTGCTCAAGCGCCTCCGCCTGCTGGGCGCGGTGGCGGAGGACCCTCTCGTCCTCGTCGCGCCGCCGGAAACGAGCCTCGCCAGCCTGCAACGGGAACGGGAACCGCAGACCCTGGCCTTGCCACCGCAAGGCTCCACCGCCGCCCTCGCCACCCCGGCCTTGCAGGAACACCTGCCGCTGGCACCGCTGAATTTCCCCTCCGCCGCCGCCGCCCGGCAGGCCACCCTTTCGGGCAATGTTTCCGCGGCGCTGGTTCGGCTCTCCGATGCCATCGCCGCACTCCAGGAAAGCCGACTCGCGGCGCTGGGGCTCGCCCTGGCGGAGCGGTGCGCCCTGCTGCCGGAAACCCCGACCCTGGGCGAGCGGGGCATTCCCCTGGTGGCTTCCGCCCGGCGTGGCTTCGTACTGCCTGCCGGCACGCCGGATGCCGTGGCCGCTCCACTGGCCGCGGCACTGGCCAAGGTCGTGGCGGATCCGGAATACGTGGCCCAGGCGAATGCCTCAGGCATCCTCCCTGGGTTCCTGGACGAGGCCGACTGGACGAGACTGGTGCGCCAGCAACTGGCCGCGCTGAAGCTATAGTTCCTTCCACGGACCGGCGAAGAGCATGATGTTTCCGCGAGGCGCCGTTTTTATGTTGTCTATTTTTTGATACTAATGTAACTTCTTTCCCCGTGACCGATTCATACCCATATGCTGCCGATCAGCGGGAGGAACGCTTTGCGGGGCCCATGATCAATTCCGGCGACAGGGCGGGAGATTCCCAGGCACCCATCATGGTCCTGACCCAGGACCAGGGCGTGCTCCGGGCGGCGCGCAGCGCAGTGAGCGCGCTCGGCCAGCCGGCTTCCGCGCTGCAGCACGCCTTCTCCCCGCAGGAGGCCCTGAACGCCGTCCTGGCGGCGGATGAGCCGCCCCGCCTGCTGATCCTGGAGGACGGAGCCAGCGGCGACGGGATCGACGAACTCCGTGTCGCCACCTCCGATGCCTTCGGCGCCACCCGCAGCATGGTGCTGCACCGCGATCATGCCGCCGCTCTTTCGCCCCGCGCGATCCGCGCCGCCATGCGCCCCCTGCCCCCCGCCACGCCGCTGACGGAGGACACGGAAGCAATCCGGCTCGGCCTGCTGCAAGGTCAGGTCTCGGTGCGCTACCAGCCCATCGTCCGCATCCGCGACGGCCGGCCCGCCGGCGCCGAGGCCCTGGCGCGCTGGGAAGCTCCGACCGAGCGCTGCTCGCCCGAGAGCTTCGTGCCGATCGTGGAAAGCGCCGGCCTCGGACTGGACCTGTCCATCGCCGTGGCCCGCCGCGCCGCGCGGGAATTCGCCGTGGTGCGCCGCAGCCGCCGCCGGGGGACGAACTGCCGCGTCTCGGTCAACCTTCCGCTGGCCGTGCTGCTGCAGGATGACACCGCGGCCTGGCTCGGCCGCATCCTGGCCGAGGCCGGCCTGCCCGCCCATGCCCTGGCCCTGGAGCTGACCGAGACCACGCCGGTCGAGGACCGCAGCCTGCTGCGCCGCGCCCTGCTCCGGCTGCGCCGGGCGGGCCACGAGGTGCTGTTGGACGACCTCTGCCTCGACGATCCCCGTGAATCGCTGCTGGAACTTCCCTTCGGCGGCGTGAAGCTCGACCGCAGCGTCACCGCCGCCATGCGCCACAGCCACCGCGCCCGGAACATGGTGCGGCGTGTGGTGCGCCGGGCCGATTCGGCCGGGATGCGGGTGGTCGCGGAGGGCATTTCCGACCCCTGCCTCTGGCACGCCGCCGCCGCCGCCGGGGTCTCGCACGCCCAGGGCTATGCGGTCGGCCGCCCCATGCCGGCGGAGGTGCTGCCCGTCTGGTCGCGGAGCTGGACGCAGCCGCGCTTCAACCCGGCCCGCCGGACCCCGGCTCCGGAGTGACCCCGCCCGCCCGCAGCAGCGCGGCGAAGCGGTCCAACCCTTCCTCCACCGATGTCCGCCACCGCCCGGCCAGTTCCCGGGAGGCTTGCAGGATTTCCGTGCGCAAGGCGGGGCTGGCGCGGTACTCCGCCATCCATTCCGCCACCGCCGCCGCGTCCTCGGCCTGCTGCGCCGGATGCCGCGCGCCCAGCCCGGCGAAGGCATGGCGCGTGCCGATCACCGGATGCCCGAGGCCCAGGGCCTCGACGGTCTTGATCTTCAGCCCCGTGCCGCCCTCGACCGGATTCACGACACAGTCCACCAGCCGGTAGAAGGCGCCCGCCTCCTCCACCGGCCCGAGCGCGGTGCCGGCGGACCGGAATCCACCCTCCACCCTCGCCTCCCCCGCCAGGAGCCAGGGAATATCCGGATGATGGGCCAGGGCCCGGTCCAGCGCCGCCGCGCCGTGCTGGTTCCAGACATTGCCGCTGGCCAGCAGCCCGAATTCCCAGGCCGCCGCGCCGCCGGCATGGGGCGCCGTCCCACTTGCCCCACCAGGCGCATGGCCGACCGTCAGCACCGCCCGGGCGCCACGCTGGCGCAGCACCTCGCTTTCCTCCGGCTGGATGCCCAGCACCAGATCGGCCCGTGCCAGCCCCGCCGCCTCCTCCGCCAGCCCGGTCCAGTACCAGGACGGCGCCAGGCCTAGCCTCGCCGCCTCGCCCGCGCGGCCGCCGACCAGATCATGTGTGTCCAGCACGCGGAAGGCCCCCGGCACGGCCTCCAGCACCGCCGACATCCAGGTATAGGAGGCGATCACCACGTCGTGGCGTCCCTGCCGGTGCAACGCCGCGACCGCCTCCACCGTCTCCGGCGGGCACCAGTCGTCCAGCGCCCAGCGATCCGCATGGGCGGGGAAGCGCGCCGGCCGCCAGGGAATGGGATGCCATGCCAGCCAGGGCGAGGCCCCGGAGCCCGCCGAGCCGGGCGGAATGACAGGTGCCGCCAGTTCCATCGGCAACCCGCGGCTGGCCAACGCCCCGGCCAGCCGGGCGATCCGGGCCGCATTCCCCGCCCGCACCGGCACTGGCGAAAGCGGCGAGACCAGCAGGATGCGCGGCGGGGCGCCACGCGCCGCCGCTGGCCGCGCGAGAGGTCCAGGCACGGCCAGGGGCGGCGGCGCGGCACGGAAATCCTCGATCACGGCGCGATAGGCCCGCGCCACCGCCTCGGGCGAGAGCACCGTCCGGGCGAAAAGCCGCGCCCGCTCCCCGATCGCGTCGCGCAGGCCCGGATCGCAGCTCAGCGCCGCCAGGGCCGCCACCATCGCGCGCTGTGGCGCCAGGGCGGGCACGGCCAGCACCGCGTCGCGCGGCAACTCGGCATAGGCACCCGTGTCCGACACCAGCGCGCAGCGGCCGGCGGCCAGGGCCCGCGCCAGCGTGCCGGAGCTTTCCCCCACCGAGGGCGCGCGCAGATTGGCCAGCACGTCGCAGGCGGCGATATGGAGGCCGAGCCGCGATTCCTCCAGGAATCCGGTGACACGCAGCCGCCCCTGAGCCCGCAGGCGCTCCACCGCCGCGCCGGGCGGCCCCGTCACCGCCTCGTCCCATTCGCCGGCATGGACCCAGAGCAGGTCCGGACGGCGCGGCGCCAGCGCCGCCACGGCCTCCGCCACCCAGCCGAGGCGCTTGGCGCGGGAAGCGAAGCCCGCGGTGAGGACCACGAAGGCGTCGCCCGGCAGGCCCAGCGCCGCGCGCGCCGCCTCCCGGTCGGAGGGCCCCGGCAGGGCCAGATGGGGGATGACCGCGCAGCGCAGGGCCAGTTCCGGGCAGCGCTGCCGCAACAGTTCTTCCGCGTGGCGCGAATGCACCACCACGGCCCTCGCCCCGCGCAGGGCGGGCCGCAGCAGGTCCAGCGCCGAGGCCGCCGCGCCGGGAAGGCGCCCCCGCTCCAGCCACGGCCTCGCCAGCCCCTCCCACAGCGCCGGACAAGCCTCGCGGATCTCCCCGGGCGGCAGGGCGAGGCGCGCCGGCACGGCGAGGGTCATGTCATGCAGCGTCACCACCCCCGGCACCCGGCGCAGCGCGCGCAGCACGAAGGCATGGCTGGGATTGTTGCCAAGCTGGTGCAGCGCTCTCGCCCCCGGAGGGATGGCGGCCCCGGCAGCCTCCTCCGAGTCGCGGATGTCGCAGTCGTAGGCGCCGGAAAGTGCGTCGGTCAGGGCCCCGGCGTAATCGGCGATCCCGTTCCGCATCGGCGGCATCGGGGAAAAGACATGCAGCCTGGGTCGCAGAAGCCTGGTCTCCGGCCTTAAGGGGGCACTCTCGCCCAATGGTTGATGATTGATTAACCTCTCAGGATGATTGCGTCACGTCCATCTGGGCCCATCCCGCCCAGGTAGCAGGGCGCCATGCCGGAGCAGGAGAGGAACACGGTTTGACGGATGCTGGGCCGAGACCTCCCGCTTTCGAGCATGCGGGGCTGGAGACAGGCCTCCTGCGCCTGCGCTGCGTGACGCCGGGCCGGCTGGAGGCGCCCCTGGTCGCCTGGCTGGGTGGCATGGAAGCCGGCCGCGCCGAACTGCCGGAAGGCTCCGCCGGGTTCCAGCCCGGCGATCCGCTCACGCTCCGCATCGGCCGCCTGCCCTGCGCCGCGCCCGGCGAGATGCTGCGCTTCGCCCAGCCCGGCGGCGGCGGCGGGGATCTGGCGCCACCCCTCGCCCTGGCGGATGGCCGCGTGGCCTGGGCGCTGCTCGGCCCGGGCGAGCCTGTGGTGGAGGCGCTGGAGGCGCACCAGGGCGTGCTGCACGGCCGTCTGGTGAACGCCGTGAACGGACTCTTCGCCCCGCCCTTTTCCGCACGGGTGAACGGCGCCCTGCCCCGCGCCGTGGTGGCGGAAACGCCCCGCCCCCGCCCTGACGGCGCCTCGGTGATCCGCTTCGCCCTGTCGCTGCGCCCGGAGGAGATCGGCGAGGCAGGGCTGAGCGTGGAGATCCGGGCGGAAGGCGTGGAGGCGCCCCTGGCCCGCTGGGCCCTGGCGCCGGTCGTGCTCCAGGAGGCCGAGACCCTGGCCGGCCTCGCGGCCCGGCTGCGCCGGCTGGAACAGGCCAGCACCCTGCGGGCCGCACGGCTGCGGCTGGACCTCGACCACGGCTTCGCCACGCGTGACGCCCGCTTCGAGGCCTTCGTCGAACACGTGGTGGGCCTGATCGCGGGCGCCGGCCCGGCGGGCGGCCGGATCGCCGCGCCCGATGACAGGATCGAGGCCCTGCTCACCCCCTTGCGCGCCCTGCTCGACGAGGCGACGCCGCCCCCGGCCACGCTGCCGGCGGAACGGCGCCTCGGCCCCGGCGACGGCGCCTTCACCCTGGGCTGGCATCCGCCCGAGGAAGCCTTCCGCTGGATGGGGCCCAGCGGCATGGTGGAGAACCCGGACCCCTGGCGCCCGGTGCGCGCCGTGCGGCTGCGCGTGGCCCAGGTCTATGGCAGCGACCGCCCCCGCCTGCTGGCCAGCCTCGATGCCCGCCACGCGCCGCTGCGCCTGGAACCGGTGGAAGGCGGGACGGAGGTGCTGATCGAGCCGGAGGAGGCGCTGGCCTTCGACGTGCTGCGCCTCGACAGCCTCACCCATGGCAGCCCGGCGCGCGAGGGCCGGGGCGACGACACGCGAGAACTCTCGCTCGCCGTGACGGAGGTGGTCTTCCTCTATGCCGGGGATGGCGGCGGGACCTGACCCGCCGCCCCCCCGGGGCGCATGGAACCGCGAGGGCTCAGCCCGCGAAGGGGTCGCTCATCAGGATGATGTCGTCGCGCTCCGGGCTGGTGGAGAGCATCGTCACCGGCGCCTCGACCAGCTCCTCGATGCGGCGGACATACTTCACCGCCGTCGCCGGCAGCTCGGCCCAGGAGCGCGCGCCCTTGGTGCTCTCGCTCCAGCCTTCCATGGTCTCGTAGATCGGCTCGACCTTGGCCTGGGCGGCGGCCGAGGCCGGCAGGCGCTTCACCACCTCGCCATCCAGGCGATAGCCGGTGCAGACCTTGATCTCCTTCAGCCCGTCCAGCACGTCCAGCTTGGTCAGCACCAGGCCCTGCACGCCGCCGACCTTCACCGCCTGCCGCACCAGCGTGGCGTCGAACCAGCCGCAGCGGCGCGGGCGGCCGGTGACGGTGCCGAACTCGCGGCCCCGCTCGCCCAGGCGCTTGCCGATCTCGTCATGCAGCTCCGTCGGGAACGGCCCGGAGCCGACGCGGGTGGTGTAGGCCTTGGCGATGCCCAGCACCATGCCGACCGCATGCGGCCCGACGCCCGCCCCCGCCGCGGCATTGCCCGCCACGGTGTTGGAGGAGGTGACGAAGGGATAGGTGCCGTGATCGACGTCCAGCATCACCGCCTGGGCGCCCTCGAACAGCACGCGCTTGTTCTCGGTGCGGGCGGCGTCCAGCCGCTCCCAGGCCGGCTCGGCGAAGGGCAGCAGCTTCGGCGCCAGCGCCAGCAGGTCCTTGAGCAGGTCCTCCTTGCGGAACTCCTCGGCTCCCAGGCCACGCAGCAGCGTGTTGTGGTGCAGCAGCAGCTCGTCCAGCTTGGCGGACAGGATCGCCTCGTCCGCCAGATCGCAGAGGCGGATAGCGCGGCGCGCCACCTTGTCCTCATAGGCCGGGCCGATGCCGCGGCCCGTGGTGCCGATCTTGTTGTCGCCCCGCGCCGCCTCGCGCGCCTTGTCCAGCGCCGGGTGCAGCGGCAGGATCAGCGGCACGTTCTCAGCGATGCGCAGGTTGTGCGGGCCGACCTCCAGCCCCTGGGCGCCGACCTTCTCGATCTCGCTCAGCAGCGCCACCGGGTCCAGCACCACGCCATTGCCGATGATGCCCAGCTTGCCGCGCACCACGCCGGAGGGCAGCAGGCTCAGCTTGTAGGTCTGGTTGCCCACCACCAGCGTGTGGCCGGCATTGTGGCCCCCCTGGAAGCGGACGACGATATCGGCGCGGCTGGCCAGCCAGTCCACGACCTTGCCCTTGCCCTCGTCGCCCCACTGGGCGCCGATCACGGCGACATTGGCCATGTTCAGTCCTTTCCGGAAACCGGCGCGGCAGCGCCGTCGAATGGCACGGCCTCCTGGCCGCGCAGGATATGGGAACAACGCAGGCGGCGCGGATCGTCATCCTGCGACAATGCCTGCACGGTGACGAAGCCTTTCGCGCGCAGCGCCGCCCCGGCGGCGGGATCGGCCCCCGCCGGCAGGAAGACCCGCGCCGCCCCGGCCCGCCGCGGCGCGGCGCGCAGCACGGCATCCGGATAGAGCGTCAGCCCCGTCGCGGGCTCCTCGCCCGACATGTAGCGGCCGCCCCGCGCCATCTCTCCCGTGCGCCCGGGGCCGAAGATCGTATAGGCCACGCCCGTGTGATACCGCAGCCCGCGGAACTCCACCGGGTCCAGCGTGATGCGCAGATCCGGCGCGCGGGCGCGGATGGCGGCGATCACCGCCTTGGCATTGTCGGCGATGGCGCGCGCCTGCGGCGGCAGAGCAGCCGCCTCCAGCGCCGCCAGCGCGGCATCGGCCGGCCCGGCACCGGCCAGCAGCCCGGGCAGGTACACGGCGGGCGGCCCGGCCTGCTCGGCCAGCGCGGTCACGGCGGCGGCATCCTTGCGGTCCAGCGCCCGAGCCAGCGCCTGCCGCGCCTCGCCGGTCAGCCCGGCGGCATCCAGCAGCGCCGGGGACATGGCCGGCAGGGTGATGTCCAGCGCGACATTCTCCACCCCCACCCGCGCCAGCGCCTCGACCCCCACCAGCGCCACCTCGGCATCGGCGGCGGCGCAGTCGACGCCGATCAGCTCGATCCCCGCCTGCGGCAACTGCCGCTCCGGCGCGATCTGCGAGCCGCGCACCCGCAGCACCTGGCCGGAATAGGACAGCCGCAGCGGCCGCTCCACGCCACGCAGCCGGGTCGCGGCCAGCCGCGCCACCTGCGGCGTCATGTCGGCGCGCAGCCCCATCATGCGCTGGCTCACCGGGTCCATCAGGCGGAAGGTCTGCTCCGCCACGGCGGCGCCCGACCCGGCCAGCAGCCCTTCCTCGAATTCCAGCAGCGGCGGCTTCACCCGCTCGTAGCCATGCGCGGCGAAGACGGCGAGCATCGCCTCCACCAGCGCGGCCTCGCGCGCGGCGTCGGGGGGGAGCAGGTCGGACAGGCCCGCCGGCAACAGGGCGGGGTTGGGACTGTCGGAGGGCATCTCGTCTCGCGGTCTCGAACGGCATGAAAAGCGCGCGCGGCTGTGTGGCAGTCTGTACGGGGAACGGCAAGGCCGGAGAACCGTTCACATCCGGCATCAACGAGGGTCTGCCATGAAAAGGCCTGCCGCTCTTCTCCTTCTTGCCCCCCTCCTGCTGGCCGCCTGCACCACGCCCCAGCCCGGCCCGGACGTGTCCGGCTGGGGCGATCCCTTCACCCTCGGCGCCCAGGATGCGCTGGAGGATTTCGGCCATACCGCCGGGATGGAGGGACGTCTGGACAAGTCGCTCTTCGCCGCGCTGCGGGTCGAGCAACTGGCCGAGGCGGCGCAGACCGACCCGCTCTGGCAGACCGGGCGCATCTCCAGCCTCCAGCCGCAGCTCCTGATGGCCCGCCGCCAGATGCGGCAGGCCGCCGGCATCGCCGAGAACGCACCGCCCCGCCCGGTCCAGACGGGCCTCTACCGCGCCCTCCAGGCCTCCCAGGCCGGCGACATGGCGCGCGCCCAGGCGGCCCTCACCGGCCCGGCCTTCCCGCTCGGCGGTGCCGCCACGCTGCAGCGGCTGCAACACCTGCCCCGGCTGCCGCTGGTCGATCAGGCCGCCGCCCAGACCGCCCTCGTGGCCAGCAGCCCGGGCGGCCGCAGCAATTCCGGCCTGCCCTTCTGACGGCAGGCCAGCCGGGCCTCAGCCCGCGAAACGCGCCCTGGTTTCCGCATAGGCCCAGTCGAGCCAGGGCAGCAGCGCCTCGATATCCGCGGTTTCCACCGTCGCGCCGCCCCAGATCCGCACCCCCGGCGGCGCGTCGCGATAGGGGGCGAGGTCGAAACCCGCCCCTTCCGCCTCCACCAGCCCGGTCAGCAGCTTCGCCGCCTTGCCCTGCGCCTCGGCGTCGAGCCCGGTGAACCAGGGCGCCACGATACGCAGGCAGATCGAGGTCGAGGAGCGCGTCGCCGGGTCTTCCGCCAGGAACTCCACCCAGTCGCGGCTTTCCACCCAGCGCGCGACGGCGGCCAGGTTCGCCTGCGACCGCGCCTTCAGCCCCGCGAGCCCACCCACGGATTCCGCCCAGCGCAGCCCGTCCAGCGCATCCTCGACGCAGAGCATGGAGGGCGTGTTGATCGTGTCCCCCGCGAAGATCCCCTCGATCGGCTTGCCGCCTTTGGCAAGGCGGAAGACCTTCGGCAGTGGCCGGTCCGGCGTGAACGTCGCCAGCCGCTCCACGGCGCGCGGCGAGAGCGCCAGCATCCCGTGCCCGGCCTCGCCCCCCAGCACCTTCTGCCAGGACCAGGTCACCACATCGAGCCGGTCCCAGGGCAGGTCCATCGCGAAGGCCGCCGAGGTGGCATCGCAGATCGCCAGCCCCGCGCGGTCCGGCGCGATCCAACCCGCATCCGGCGCCCGCACGCCCGAGGTCGTGCCGTTCCACACGAAAACCACGTCCCGCGCCCAGTCCACGGCGCCAAGATCCGGCAGCCGCCCATAGGGGGCCTTCAGCACGCGCGCATCCGGCAGGCGGAGCTGCGTGACGATGTCGTTGGCCCATTCGCCGGAGAAGGACTCCCAGCTCAGCACATCGACGCCCCGCGCCCCGAGCAGCGACCAGAGCGCCATCTCCACCGCCCCGGTGTCGGAGGCGGGCACGATTCCCAGCCGCCAGCCCTCCGGCATGCCCAGCACGGCGCGCGACCGCTCGATCACCTCGCCCAGCCGCGCCTTGGGCTCCTTCGCGCGATGACTCCGTCCGACCAGGGCCGTGGCCAGCACCTCTGGCGACCAGCCCGGCCGCTTGGCGCAGGGGCCGGAGGAGAAACAGGGGTTGCTCGGGCGGAGATTCGGCTTTTCGGTCGCGGCGGGCATCGGCGTGCGGTCTTTCCAGGTGGCGAGCCCTCGGCTCGCTCGGAACCCGGGCGCGGCGGCCCGGAAAGAAGCGAGGGTTACGCCCTGCCTCACCCGGCGGGCAAGGCATGCCGCCCGCCGGTCAGCCCCCGCCGGTCAGCCCCCGCGGTCAGCCATGACGCCCGGCATGGCACCGGAGGCACGACGATCCCCGTGCGTCCCGGCCCGCCGCAACCGGAACGGGGCTGCACGCTTTCTGCCGCGATGACCCGCCCGCACGCCTCCGTGACGATCCTGCTCGTCCTGCTCCTGGCCCTGTTCTGGCTGGTGCCGAGCTTCCCGCTCACCGTCTTCGTGGCCGTTCTCCTGGCCGTGGCGCTGCGGGCGCTGGCGGAGCCGCTGATCCGGCGCCTCGGCCTGCCCGAGCCCCTGGGCGTGCTGGCGGTGCTGCTTTGCCTGGGCGCCCTCGCCGCGCTCGGCATCCATCTGGCCCTCGACCCGCTGAGCGCCCAGGCCCGGCAGCTCGCCGACAGCCTGCCGGGCTCGCTCGGCGAGCTGGAGCGGCATCTCCATGCCGAGGGCTGGGGCCGCTGGTTGCTCGACCATCTCGACGGCGGGCTCATGGAGGATATCGAGACCCGGGACGTCCTCCAGCGCGGCGGGCAGGCCGCGGCCGGCGCCGCCAGCCTCATGGGGGGCCTGCTGGGCGGCCTGTTCGGCGGCCTTGGCACCGGTCTCTTCACCCTGCTGCTCGCGCTCTACTTCGCGCTGCACCCGGAAACCTATCTGCGCGGCCTCCGCGCCCTCCTCGCCCCGGAACTCCAGGAGGAGGCGAAGGCCCTGCTGTCGCAGCTCGGCACCGTGCTCCGCTTCTGGCTGGCTGGGCAGCTCTTCTCCATGGCCTTCACCGGCACACTGGTCTGGCTCGGCCTCTGGTTCCTGGGCATCCCGCTGGCGGCGATCCTCGGCGTGCTGACCGCGCTGCTCGGCTTCATCCCGATCGTCGGCCCCATCCTGGCAGCCGTGCCCGCCGTGCTCATGGGTGCCTCCCAGGGCTTCGACACCGCCCTCTGGGTGGTGGCGCTCTTCCTGGTGCTGCATGTGCTGGAGGGCGACATCCTCACCCCCCTCATCCAGTCCAGGGCGGTGGACCTGCCGCCCGGCATGCTGCTCATGTCCCAGCTCTTCCTGGGCGCGCTGTTCGGCCTGCTCGGCCTGGCGGTCGCCGCGCCGCTGGCGGCAGTCACCATCACGGTGGTCAAGCGCAGCTACGTGCGGGACTGGTTGCGCCGCCTTCGGTGATCGGCGGGCGGCTTGCCCGGCCCACGGGCGCCCCGCATAGACAGGCATCCGCACGGAATCCACCCAGCAGAATGACCCGCTCGACCCTCTCGCTCACCGTCCTGCTCATCGCCTTCGCGCTGATGTGCTGGCTGGTGCCCAATGCGCTCCTGATCGGCTTCGCCGGCGCCATCCTGGCCGTGGGGCTGCGCGCCCTGGCCGGGCCCATCGTGGTGAAGACCGGCCTCGGCGGCGGCTGGGCCGTGCTGCTGGTGGCCGTGCTCATCGTCCTCGTGCTCGGCCTGGGCGTCTGGGCCTCGATCACGCCGCTCTCCGCCCAGGTCCAGCTCTTCGCCCAGTCCGCCCCCCAGGCGCTGCGCTCGCTGCAGAACTATCTCTCGGACTTTCCCTGGATCCAGCAGCAGATCGAGCACTTCCAGCCCGAACGGGTGATCTCCGCGGTCGGCGACCAGGCAGCCGGCATGGCGGCGATGGGCATCAGCGGCACGCTGGGCGGCCTCGCCAACATCGTGCTGATCGTGCTGCTGGCCCTCTACCTCGCCTCGGAGCCCTCGCTCTACCGCCGCGGCTTCGCCGCCCTGCTCTCGCCGGACCTGCGGCCGGACGGGATGCATGTGCTCGACGCCGCCGGCGGCGCGCTGCGCGGCTGGCTGCTCGGTGCCCTCTGCGCCATGGTCTTCAACGGCGTGCTGATCTGGCTGGGCCTCTGGGCGCTGGGCGTGCCGCTCTCGCCCCTGCTCGGCGCCATCGCCGGGCTGACCAGCTTCGTTCCCTATATCGGCGCCATCGCGGCGGCGCTGCCGGCGGCGCTGATGGCACTGGGCAAGGACCCCTCCCTCGTGCCCTGGGCGCTCGGCGTCTATTTCGTGGTGCAGATGCTGGAGGGCAATGTCCTCACCCCCATGGTGCAGAAGCAGACGGCCGACCTGCCGCCCGCCCTGCTGCTGCTGTCGCAGACCGTCATGGGCACGGTGGCCGGCCTGCTCGGCGTGGTGCTGGCCGCCCCGATCCTGGCCGTGGCGATGACGGTGGTGCAGGCCTCCTACATCAAGCTCCGGCTGGAGGACCGCGAGGATGCGGAGACGGTGCAGGCCGAGGGCCGGGCTCACCCCGGCAGCGGCAACTCCATCCGCCCGTAGAGCACCGCCTTCCCGCCCAGAAGGGCACGGGCCTGCCCGCCGGGCCCGTCCCGCAGCTCGCACCAGAGCGTGCCGCCGCGCCGGCTGGCCTGGCGGCAGACCAGCCTCCGCCGCCCCAGCCGCTCCGCCCAGAAGGGCAGGAGCTGGGTATGCGCCACGCCGGTCACCGGGTCCTCCGGCACGCCGACGCTGGCCGCGAAGAAGCGGGAAACCACGTCATGCACCCCGTCATCCCCGGGGGCGGTGACGATCACCCGGGCCGGCACGGCATCCCCGCCGCCCAGCGCCGCGATGCGCCCATGGTCCGGCCGCAGCCGCCGCACCTCCTCCGCCGTATCGAAGACGCAGAGCCAGTCGCGCGAACGCCACACCTCGCGCGGCATGGCGCCCAGCGCCTCGGCGAGCCCGGCGGGCGGCTCCGCCCGGACCGCGCCGCGGGCCGGGAAGTCCAGCACATAGAGATCGCCCTCGCGCGCCACCCCCAGCATCCCCGACAGGGTGCGGAAGCGCAGCGGCCCGTCCACGCCGAGTTCCGTGGCCAGCACATGCGCCGTGGCCAGCGTGGCATGGCCGCAGAGCTCCACCTCCGTCGCCGGGGTGAACCAGCGCAGGTGCCATTGCCCCGCCCCGTCCGGGATCAGGAAGGCCGTCTCGCTCAGATTGTGCTCGGCGGCCATGGCCTGCATCACCGTGTCCGGCAGCCAGGTCTCCAGCGGCACCACCGCGGCCGGATTGCCCTCGAAGACCCGCTCAGCGAAGGCATCCACGAAGAAGGCGTGCAGCATCACGGGGACGGACCCTCCCCCGAAAGGGCCGCGATCCGCGCCGGGTCCACCGTCACCCCATGGTCCAGCGGCCCATGCCCCTTGCCGAAGCCCGGCGCGTTGCGGATCGCCGCGCGCACATAGGCCCGCCCCCGCGCCACCGCGTCCCGCAGCGTCAGGCCCTGCGCCAGTCCCGTCGCGATGGCGCTGGCCAGGGTGCAGCCCGTGCCATGGGTATGCACCGTGTCGATATGCCCGCTCTCGAAGACCTCCTCGCCCTCCGGCGTGGCCAGCAGGTCATAGAGCCGCTCGCCCGGCAGGTGCCCGCCCTTCAGCAGCACCGCCGGCACGCCCAGCGCCAGGATCGCCGCCGCCGCCGCCCGCATCCCCGCGAGGTCGCGGATCGTCCCACCGGCCAGCACCTCGGCCTCCGGGATGTTCGGCGTGACCACCGTGGCGAGCGGCAGCAGCAGCCGCTTCAGCGCCTCCACCGCCTCCTCCGCCAGCAGGCGGGAGCCGCCCTTGGCCACCATCACCGGGTCCAGCACCAGCGGGATGCCGCGCCCATCCCGCTCCAGCGCCGCCGCCACCGTGCCGATCGTGTCGCTGTCGCCCAGCATGCCGGTCTTCACCGCATCGGCGCCGATATCGGCCAGGCTGAGCGCGATCTGCTGCGCGATGAAGTCCTGCGGCACCGGATGCACCGCATGGACGCCCAGCGTGTCCTGCGCCGTCAGCGCCGTGATCGCCGTGGCAGCATAGCCGCCGAGCGCCGTGACCGCCTTGATGTCCGCCTGGATGCCGGCGCCGCCACCGGAATCCGATCCGGCGACGATCAGGATGCGCCCCTTCATTCCGCGGCCTCCTGCCGGGCGGATTTCGCAGCGGGTTTCCGCTCCGGCGTGGCCGCCACCGCCCGGATGGTTTCGGCCAGTTCCGCCGCCAGCCGCTCGACCATAGAGGCCTCCTCCGCCTCCACCATCACCCGGATCAGCGGCTCCGTGCCGCTCGGGCGGATCAGCAGCCGCCCGCGCGCGCCCAGCTCCGCCTCGGCGGCCCGGATCGCCTCGATCACCAGCGGGTTCGCCAGCGGGTCGCCGCCCGAATGCCGCAGGTTCACCAGCTTCTGCGGCAGCGGCTCGAAGCGCCGGCAGACCGCGCTCGCCGGCCGCCGCTCCTCCACGATCGCCGCCAGCACCTGCAGCGCCGCCACCAGCCCGTCCCCCGTGGTGCCGTGATCCGCCAGGATCAGGTGCCCCGACTGCTCGCCGCCCAGGTTGCAGCCCAGCTCCCGCATCCGCTCCCCGACATAGCGGTCGCCCACCCGCGTCCGCTCCAGCCCGATGCCCTGCGCCTTCAGCCGGCGCTCCAGCCCCAGGTTGGACATCACCGTGGCCACCACCGCCCCACCGCGCAGCCGCCCCTGCGCCGCCCAGGTCTCGCCCACCAGCGCCAGGATCTGGTCGCCATCCACGATGGCCCCCGTCTCGTCGCACATCACCAGCCGGTCGGCATCGCCGTCCAGCGCGATGCCCAGATCGGCCCGGCGCTCGCGCACCAGCTCCGCCATCCGCCCCGGCGCGGTGGAGCCGCAGCCGGCATTGATGTTGAACCCGTCCGGATTGACGCCCAGCGACACCACCTCGGCCCCCAGTTCCCACAGCACGGTGGGCGCGACGCGATAGGCCGCGCCATTGGCGCAATCCACCACGATCCGCATCCCTGCCAGGGTCAGCCCCTTGGGGAAGGCCGACTTCGCCGCCTCGATGTAGCGCCCCGCCGCATCCTCCAGCCGCGAGGTCCGCCCCAGCCGCCCCGGCGCCGCCAGCGCGGCGGAAAGGTCGCCCGCCATCAGCGCCTCGATCTCGTTCTCCTGCGTGTCCGACAGCTTCAGCCCATCCGGCCCGAAGAGCTTGATGCCGTTATCCTCGAAGGGATTGTGGCTGGCCGAGATCATCACCCCGAGATCGGCCCGCAGGCTGCGCGTCAGCATGGCGATGGCCGGCGTCGGCAGCGGCCCCAGCAGCACCACGTCCATCCCGGCACTCACGAAGCCCGCCGTCAGCGCCGGCTCCAGCAGATAGCCCGAGAGCCGCGTGTCCTTGCCGATCACCACCCGGTGCCGGTGCCCGCCCCGGTTGAAGTAGCGGCCCGCCGCCTGCCCCAGACGCAACGCCGTCGCCGCATCCATCGGCGCTTGGTTCGCCACGCCACGGATGCCATCCGTCCCGAAGAGGCGGCGTTGGGAAGACGGGGCGGGTTTGCTCATGCACCATGCTCGCAAGGACGGCCCGGGAGCCGGGCGGAAAGGGCGAAAGCTCTAGAGCGGATTGGCCCGCCGTGGAACAACCCGGACGCGCCCATCGGTCACGGCTTCGGGCGCGAAGCGGGCCGGGTCCTGCTCCGATGCATGGACCGCCCCGCCACCCCGCGTTTTTCGCAATTGTGCGGCGCACAAGGCTCCGTCCACATTCGGGGAGGTTCCGCCGCCGCCACCGGAACGCTCCCTGCCGGACATCCGCATGCCCCTTCCGCTCCTGGCCCTGGCCGTCGCTTCCTTCGGGATCGGCACGACCGAGTTCGTCATCATGGGCCTGCTGCCCGACCTCGCCCTGGACCTGGGGGTGGACATCCCCTCCGCCGGGCTGCTGGTCAGCGGCTATGCACTCAGCGTGACCTTCGGCTCCCCGCTTCTCGCCCTGGCCACCGGGCGGCTGCCGCGCAAGGCGGCGCTGATGGGGCTGATGCTGATCTTCATCCTGGGCAACGCGCTCTGCGCCATCGCTCCGGGCTACTGGACGCTGATGGGGGCCCGCGTGGTCACCGCCCTCTGCCACGGCGCCTTCTTCGGCACTGCCTCGGTGGTGGCGGCGGACCTGGTGCCGAAGCACCGCCGCGCCTCCGCTGTCGCCATGGTCTTCTCCGGCCTGACGCTCGCCAACGTTCTGGGCGTGCCGCTCGGCACGGCGCTGGGCCATGCGCTCGGCTGGCGCTCCACCTTCTGGGCCGTGGTGCTGATCGGCCTCGCCGCCGCCGCCGCGCTGGCGCTGTGGATGCCCACCGGCCTGCGCGGCCAGCCCGCCCGGCTGCGGCAGGAACTCCGTGCCCTGGGCAGCCGGCAGGTGCTGCTGGCCATGGGAATGAGCTGCCTCACCTCGGCCAGCCTGTTCAGCGTCTTCACCTATATCGCGCCGATGCTGCAGACCCGGACCGGCCTGGGCGAGCACATGGTCACCCTGGCCCTGCTGCTCTTCGGCCTCGGCCTCACCTTCGGCAACTTCCTCGGCGGCCGCCTCGCCGACTGGCGGCTGATGCCGTCCGTGGCGGGAATCCTCGTGGTGCTGGCCCTGGTGCTGGTGCTCTTCACCGCCACCCTGGCCTCGCCCGTGCCGGCTGTCGCCACGATGATGGTCTGGGGCGTGCTGGTCTTCGCCCTGGTCTCGCCCCTCCAGATGCGGGTGGTGGATCAGGCGCGGGACGCGCCGAACCTCGCCTCCACGGTCAACCAGGGCACCTTCAACCTGGGCAATGCCGCCGGGGCCTGGATCGGCGGACAAGCCCTGCTGCACGGCATGGGCTACGGCCAGCTTCCCTGGCTGGGCGCCGGGCTGGCCGTCCTGGCCCTGCTGCTGGCCCTGGTGGCGATGCGCGCCCCGCGCCAGCCGATGGCGATGGTGGCCGGGGAATAGCGTCCCGCGCCCGGGGAGAGCCGGGCCGGTCCCGGCTCCCCCGTCAGCCACGCGTCAGCGGTCGCAGAACAGCACGCCACCCTTGGCCTTGTCGGTCTTCGGCGCCTCCACGATCTGCACTGTCACGACGTCGGCCGGAACGCCGAAATTCTTCACCATGGCTTCGGTGAGATCCTTCACCAGCCCGCGCTTCTGTTCGAGCGTCCGCCCCTCGGCGGCGAAGACCATGATCTCGGGCATACCCTATCTCCTTGGCTGCGAGGGCGGCAGCAGGACATGGCGCTGGCCCGAAGGCAATCCCGCCTGGGTGCGGCTTCCGGAGAGGTTGTTCATCTCCCGTGGGAGGCTGAGGGTGGTTGTTGCGACGCGACCGGCCGTAGGACACGAGGATGAACAGCCCGCATCAGAATGCGCGGATGACGCCGCTTGGCCGGGCCGAGAGGTTCGGCGGATCATCGAGGGACGATCAGTTTGGCCAGCTCTGGTGAGAACTGGCCGTCCGCCTGCGCCGGGACGATCAACTGAGTGGCAAGGAAATCGCCCTCCGGCTGGGGCATGCCCGCCCCACCGTCGCAGGCTGGCTGACGCGGAAACGGTTCCGGAAGCCGTGCCGCGCTGATGCCGACGGGGCCGGTACGCCGCTGTCAGAGCGAGCGACCGGGCAGACTAAGGATGGCGATGAGGCAAGCGCCTTGCCACTTCGTCAGGGAACCGCTTGCGGAAGCAAAGTCAGAGACTCCAGTCGACCAGAATGCCGTTCTGGAAGGTTAGATCCAGCGAGCTTCCGCGTACATCGGTATTGCCGGACGACGCGTCGGCGGCCTGCTGTACCTTCTGTTGTTGCTCACGGAAGTTGGTGAGACTATTGGATAGCGCAACTCCGGGCACTATTTTCGAGATTCCAGTCAACATGCCCATTGAGCCAGTCTGCTCTGGCCTATAGGTCCAGTAGACGCGGTTCCCACCTTGCGTACTACGGCGGAATGGCTGCCCATACAGCGCCTGTACGTCCTGCATCGTCGTGCGGCCCTTGATCAGATGCGTTTCCACATATGACTGGCTGAACTGATCCTCGCCGCCAGGCATACCTGGCTGCCCACAAGCCCCCAGAGCAAGGGTAGCGAATAAGTAGGAAATGGCGGCGGCCGAGCGCAAGCGCGTCAAGGGGAGGACTCCTCACCTGAGGTTGACAGAGTTATGTAACATACAATCTATAAGGCTGCGTATTGATAGGCCAGAGAGTGCCCGCAGCTTCTACGATCCCGCATTCACCATAAATTTCCCGCGATCGAACTATGAGGTCAACCCGCCAAGCAAGTTGCTGTTCCTCCGCGGTGGATGTGATGGCCCCATGGGGATAGGTTCAGATTCCGATTTTTCTCGGCGGCGCTGCTCGATATCGCAAATCCTCTGTATCCGAGCCGCATCACCTCCGCGATTTAGTTGCTATACCGGCACGAATAGAGGCCACGATGCCGATCCTGCTTGAGCAGGTCCTGAGTAGCCTGATTGCTACAGCTTCCTCGCCAGCTCTCACCCAGACCCCACAGTGCTCATTGGCCGATGGCGCGGTGAATTCATGGGACTGGAAGGCAATCCACGCATTCTCAGAAGGCGTCATGACGGGCACGTGGGTCGCTGCAGCCTAAGCGTCAGGCTGCGGCGTCCGCACGTTCCACGGCACATCCCAGGCGCAGCGCCTGCACCGTCTCCGCCACGTCATGGACCCGCACCATATCGGCGCCCCGTTCCGCCGCGGCCAGCGCCACGGCCAGGCTTCCCGGCACCCGCCGCTCCGCCACCGGCTCCCGCCCCAGCCGGCCAATGAAGGCCTTGCGGGAGGCCGCCATCAGCACCCGGCACCCCAACCCATGCAGCAGAGGCAGCCGGTCGATCAGTTCCAGGTTATGCGCCAGCGTCTTGCCGAAGCCGATCCCCGGGTCGACGCAGATGCGCGACCGCGCGATCCCCGCCGCCTCGCAGGCCGCGATCCGTTCTGCCAGGAAGCGCTGCACCGCCAGCGCCACGTCCGGATAATCGGCGCGCGACTGCATGGTGGCGGGGTCCAGCCCCGGCATGTGCATCAGCACCACGGAACAGTCTGAATCCGCCGCCGCCTCCAGCGCCCCCGCCCCGCGCAGCGCGGCGATGTCGTTCACCACGCGCGCCCCGGCGGCGATGGCGGCGCGCATCGTGGCGGCATGGCGGGTGTCGATGGAGACCGTGGCATGCGGCGCCAGTTCCCGGATCACCGGCTCCACACGGGCGATCTCCTCCTCCGGCGTCACTGGTGCGGCGCCCGGCCGCGTGCTCTCGCCGCCCAGGTCCAGAAGGTCGGCCCCCGCCTCCAGCATGGCATGGCCCGCCGCCACGGCGGCGCGTTGGTCGAGATAGCGCCCGCCATCCGAGAAGCTGTCCGGCGTCACGTTGAGGATGCCCATCACCAGCGGGCGGCCCTCCCGCCGCTCCAGCCCGGCAAAATCCGGCAGGGCCGGCGCCAAGTCCGCCAGCAGCGGCCGCCACGCCTCCGGCAGGGCCGCCACGGGAAGAGGACCAGCATGCTGGCCCGTCTCGACCAGCCGGGCCAGGGTGAAGGCTAGCCCCTCCCCCCGCAGCGCGGCGGCATGGCCTGCCGCCAGCGCCGCCCTCGCGGCTTCCCCGTGCAGCAGGCCCAGGGGCTCCAGCCAGCGTTCCACCATCTCCGTCATCCCCCACAGCCAGAACGGAAACGGGGGCCCGAAGGCCCCCGTCGCATTCCATACCATTCATGCCCCCCCCGAGAGGGACGCCGCGGATCAGGCCCCGGAAGGCGCCGGGTTCTGCCACGGGCCAGCCGGGCGCGGCGGCGTGGACCGGCCGGAAGTGGGCACACTGCCGCGACCCTGGTTCACCGGCTCGTCCGGACGGTTGCGCACCACTGGCTCGCCGCGCAACAGGGTGCGGATCTCGTCGCCCGAAAGCGTCTCGTATTCCAGCAGCCCCTTCGCCAGCGCGTGCAGGCTCTCGATGTTCTCCGTCAGGATCTTGGTCGCCCGCGCATAGGCCGCGTCGATGATCCCACGGATCTCGGCATCGATCTCCCGCGCCGTGGCCTCGGAGATGTTCTTGGTCTGGGTCACGCTATGGCCCAGGAAGACCTCCTGGTCGTTCGAGCCATAGGCGATCATGCCGAGCCTGTCGGACATGCCCCATTCCATGACCATCCGCCGCGCCTGGTCGGTCGCCATCTTGATGTCGCCCGAGGCACCGTTGGACACCTTGTCCGGGCCGAAGATGATCTCCTCCGCCACGCGGCCGCCCATGGCCATGGCCAGCTCGGCCTTCAGCTTGCTCTTGTGCTTGGAATAGCGGTCGCCCTCCGGCAGCGACATCACCAGACCCAGCGCGCGGCCGCGCGGGATGATGGTCGCCTTGTGGACGGGGTCGCACTCCTCCTCGCTCAGCGCCACCAGGGCATGGCCCGCCTCGTGATAGGCGGTCATGCGCTTCTCCGCCTCGCTCATCACCAGCGAGCGGCGTTCGGCGCCCATCAGCACCTTGTCCTTGGCCTGCTCGAACTCCAGCATGCCCACGGTGCGGCGGCCGATGCGGGCGGCCAGCAGCGCCGCCTCGTTCACGAGGTTGGCGAGGTCGGCGCCGGAGAAGCCCGGCGTGCCCCGCGCGATCACCTTGGGATCGACGTCGGAGGCCAGCGGCACCTTGCGCATGTGCACGCGCAGGATCTTCTCGCGCCCGTTCACGTCCGGGTTCGGCACCACCACCTGCCGGTCGAAGCGGCCGGGGCGCAGCAGCGCCGGGTCCAGCACGTCCGGCCGGTTGGTGGCCGCGATCAGGATGACGCCCTCGTTGCTCTCGAAGCCGTCCATCTCCACGAGCATCTGGTTCAGCGTCTGCTCGCGCTCGTCATTGCCGCCGCCCAGCCCGGCACCACGGTGGCGGCCCACCGCGTCGATCTCGTCGATGAAGATGATGCAGGGGGCGTTCTTCTTGCCCTGCTCGAACATGTCGCGCACGCGGCTGGCACCCACGCCCACGAACATCTCCACGAAGTCGGAACCGGAGATGGTGAAGAAGGGCACGTTCGCCTCGCCGGCGATCGAGCGCGCCAGCAGCGTCTTGCCGGTGCCCGGCGGGCCCACCAGCAACACGCCCTTGGGGATCTTGCCGCCCAGGCGCTGGAACTTCTGCGGGTCGCGCAGGAACTCGACGATCTCCTCCAGCTCCGCCTTGGCCTCGTCGATGCCGGCCACGTCGTCGAAGGTCACGCGCCCCTGCTTCTCCGTCAGCAGCTTGGCGCGGCTCTTTCCGAAGCCCATCGCCCTGCCGCCGCCGCCCTGCATCTGGCGCATGAAGAAGACCCAGACGCCGATCAGCAGCAGCATCGGGAACCAGCTCAGCAGGTAGTGGAAGAGCGGGTTGACGTCGCTCTCCTCGGGCCGCGCCTCGACCCGCACGCCCTTGTCGGTCAGCTTGCCGACCAGGGCGGGATCATCCGGCACATAGGTGCTGTAGGTGCGCCCGTCCGTCAGCTGGCCGGAGACGACCCGCCCCTGGATGCGCGCGTCACGGACCCGGCCGGCCTGAACCTCGTTCAGGAAGTCCGAATAGGCAACCTGCTGCCCCCGCGCCTGATTGGTCCCGGAGGGTTGGAACAGGTTGAAGAGCGCCACGAGCAGCAGCGCCACGATGACCCAGAGCGCGAGGTTCCGGCCGAAATTATTCACTGAAGCTGTTTCCGTCCTGACCGACAGGTTGTCCCCGGCACGCCGCGCCGAATTTCCCTGGAAGCCCGAGGGGGCAGGCCAGGGGAAATGCGGGGTCACGCACCGGTTTTCTCCCGTCCTGCACAACATAGGGAGGGCCGGCGCTTTCTGGAACCTCAACCTCACAAAATCGCAAGATTCTCGCGGGCTTCTCATATCGGCCCACCAGCCCGCACGCGACACCGGGGGCCGGGGGGGGCAGGCGGCATCAGGCCGGCGGGCCACCAGCGGGTTGGAAGGAGACCCCGCCGGGCAGGAGTTCCACCCGCCCATCCCCGTGGCGCAGCGCCGGACAGCCCCGCAGCACCATGGCCGGCAGGCCCCGCCGCGCGGCCGGCTCCAGCCAAGCCAGGTCGGCCCCCGGCGCTCCGATGGTGGCACCCGGCACGTCCCGGTCCAGATGCCAGCGCCCGTCCCAGGATGCGCCGCGCCGGGCCTCGACGGGCGGCGCGCAGGCGGCGGGCTCCCGGCACAGGACACCACCCCGCCAGAGCACCCCGCCCAGCGTCCCGCCCCCCTGTGCCAGCAGCCGCTCCACCCCCTTGCGCGGCGGTGGATGAGGCTGGCCGGACACCGACCGCAACAGGCGCGACAGGGCCTGCCGCGCCACGGCGTCGCGCCCCAGCGACACGGCATCCAGCCGCACCCAGCCCTCGGGCCGGAACACGGCGGCCAGGGCCAGCCGTTCCGCCACCGCCGCCTCGCCCCGCGCGCGGCGGCGCGCGAAGGCATCCGCCGCCAGGGCCAGCGCCCGCGTCCCCGCCGCATCCCCGGACGGATCGCCAAGCGCCGCGCGCAGCCGGGCCCGGGCGAAGCGTGGATCGCCATTGGACGGGTCGCGCACAGGCTCCAGCCCGGCACCGGCCACGGTCGCCTCCAGCCGCACCACCGGCATGTCCAGCAGCGGCCGCAGCACCATCACGCCCGGCATGGCCCGCGCGGGCGCCATGGCGGCCAGCCCGGTCTCGCCCGAGCCACGTAGCAGCCGGAACAGCAGCGTCTCCGCCTGATCCCGCCGGTGATGGCCCAGCAGCAGCCAGGGCGCGCCCGCTTCCGCCGCGGCCGCCTCCAGCGCCGCGAGCCGCGCCCGCCGCGCCCTTTCGTGCAGCGCAGGACCGGAAGGCAGGTCGAGGGACAGGATACGGACCTCATGCCCGCGCGTCCGCAGGCGGCCGGCCACGGCGGCGGCCTCGGTGGCGCTGTCCGGACGCAGGCCGTGATCCGCCACCAGGGCCAACGCGGACCCGCCACGTGCCATGGCCCAGCGATGCGCGAGAAGGAAGGTGGCGAGGCTGTCGGGCCCGCCCGACACGCCGACCGCGAGGCGCGGGGACGGAGCGAAGGGCCCCAGCGGTGCCATCAGGGCCGCGAACTCCTCCTCCCCCACCGGTTCGCCGACTGCCCCCCCGACTGGCATAGGAGCGGCGCCCCGGGCGAGGCCCGTCAGCGGATCAGCGGCAGCCCGCGCGCTGCCGCGCCTGCGCCGCCTGACTGGCAAGGCCGCCGGAGGGCTTGGGGAACTCGCTGTTCAACTGGTCCAGCGTCTGGCAGGCCTCGCGCTTCGCCCCGAAACCGTTGAAGGCATTGGCGAGGCCGAGCAGCGCCTCCGGGGCGCGGCCGGACTTGCGGTTGCGGCGATAGGCGTCGTCATAGGCCAGTGCCGCGTTCTGGTAGTCCCGACGCCCGAGCAGCGCATCGCCCAGGAGGATCTGGGCATCCTGCTGCCGGGGCGCGCTGCGGGCACCGATCACCTCCCGCGCCGCGGCCTCGGCGGCGGTATAGTCGCGACGGGACAGGGCGGCCTGCCCATCGGACAGGGCACGTTCCGGCGTGCGCGGCGCGGCGGCCGGCGCGGCAGCGGCCGGGGCACTGGCCGGAGGGGCGGCCGCGGGGCCCGGCGCAGGCGTCGCGGGGGCCTGGGAACGGCGCGCCGCCCCGCCACCCTGCTCCACCTGCTGCAGGCGATAGTCCGTGTCGCCCTGCAGCTTCTCCATCTGCTGCTGCAGGTTCCGGTTCTGGAATTCGAGCTGGTCCACGCGGCCACGCAGGCGCTTGGTCTCGTCCTCCAGTGCACTCACCCGGTCGAGCAACTGCCCGACCAGTTCCCCCCCGCCCCCGGCGGCACCACCACGGGAAGGAGGCGGCAGGGCGGGCGCCGCATAGCCCCCGCCCCCACGCGCCCGCAACTGCTCCATCTCCTGGCGGAGCTGCAGGATCTGGTTCTGCAGCGTGATGCCCTCCCGGCTCTCCACCTGCGCCCGGGCGGAAGGCCCGAGTGCCAGGGAGGCCAGGAACACGGAGGCGAGCAGCGCGTGGCGCATCATGGGTCTGCCTTAGCGGACGACCGTGACCGCGCGACGGTTCTGCGCCCAGGCCGACTCGTCGGAGCCCAGGGCCGCCGGGCGGTCCTTGCCGTAGGAGATGGTGGACAGGCGGCTGCCGGCCACGCCGGAGGCCACCAGCACGTCGCGGGCGGAGTTGGCGCGCCGCTGGCCGAGGGCCAGGTTGTACTCGCGCGTGCCGCGCTCGTCGGTGTGGCCCTCGATCGTGGCCTGCACCTGCGGATACTGGTTCAGCCAGCCCGCCTGGCGCACCAGCACGTCGCGCTGGTCGCCGCGAACGGAGCTGGAGTCGAACTCGAAGAAGACGCGGTCGCCGACATTGGCGACGAGGTCTTCCTGCGAGCCCGGGCGGACGGAACCCAGCCCGCCGGCACCCGCGCCGGCGGAGGCACCGGCGCCCGTGGCAGCCCCGGCCTGGTCGTTGCTGTTCGAACAGGCGGCCAGCAGAGCGAGGGCGCCCAGCGCGCCCAGCAGCTTCGTTTGCATCGATCCGTTTTCCTCGTGTTGTGCGGGGGGCACAAAACACGCGATCGCGGCGTTACGGCTGCCGTCCGATACGGTCAAGCCGAACAAACCGCGCCTCTCCCGTGTCAGGACAGCAAAGGGGACCAATTCGGATCGGTTGCATCGGTCGGCGTCACAATCTGCCTCTCGTTGAATCCGGCGATATCGATCATCGCCATGCGTGCACCATAGCCATTGCCGCGCGAGTCCCGGGCCGGAGTCTCGCGGTAATAGGCCAGGACACGGCCATTCGGGGCAAAGGTGGGGCCTTCCATGCCCCAGCCCTCGGTCAGAATGCGCTCGCCACGCCCGTCCGGCTGCATCACGCCGATGGCGAAGCTGCCACCGCCGAAGCGGGTAAAGGCGATCAGGTCGCCGCGCGGAGACCACACGGGTGTGGCATAACGGCCACGGCCGAAGGAGATGCGCCGCACCCCGCCGCCGCCGGCATCCATGACATAGAGCTGCTGGTCGCCGCCCCGGTCGGAGTTGAAGACGATCTGCGACCCGTCGGGGCTGTAGCAAGGGGAAACGTCGAGCCCGTTGCCCGAGGTGAGCTGCCGCTCCCGCCGCGAGGCCAGGTCCACCACGTAGATGTTGGAATCGCTGCCCTTGGCATAGCTCAGGATCACCGAGCGCCCGTCCGGCGAGAAGCGCGGCGACAGCGTCATGCCGGAGAACTGGCCCAGCACCTCCTGCCGCCCGGTGTCCAGGTTGAACAGATAGACCCGCGGCTGGTTCTGGTAATAGCTCATGAAGGCGATCTGCCGCGCATTCGGATGGAAGCGCGGGCTGAGCACCTGGAAGGAGCCGTCGGTCAGGAAGCGGTTGTTCTCCCCGTCCTGGTCCATGATCGCCAGCCGCCGGGTGCGCCGGTCGCGCGGCCCCGATTCGGCGACATAGACGATCCGCGTGTCGAAATAGCCCTTCTCGCCCAGCAGGCGGGAATAGATGGCATCCGCGATCAGATGCGCGATCCGCCGCCACTGGGCGGCCGGGGCGGTGAAGGCCGTGCCCTCGATCTGCTGCCCCGGCAGCACGTCCCACAGGCGGAACTCGACGCGCAACTGCCCGCCCTGGTCGGCCACGCGGCCCGTCACCAGTGCGTTGGCACCGATCACCCGCCAGTCCTGGAAGTTCGGCTGCGCCGCCGCC
The DNA here is from genome assembly GCF_001941945.1 of Roseomonas gilardii. Classification (NCBI taxonomy): domain Bacteria; kingdom Pseudomonadati; phylum Pseudomonadota; class Alphaproteobacteria; order Acetobacterales; family Roseomonadaceae; genus Roseomonas; species Roseomonas gilardii. Next base: position 2,373,189 of record NZ_CP015583.1, read on the forward strand.
GCCTCGGCGCTCTGGATGAAGGCGGCGTTCTGCACCGGCCGGAACAGGCCGGAATTCTTCAGATCGTTCTGGATCACCTGGGCGATCTCGGCGCCCCTCGTGCCCGGCAGGGAGGGCACCGCGATCGGGATCGGATCGGTGCGGGCGCGGGTGATGTCCACGCGGCTCTCGGCCGCGGCCGGCTGGGCCAGCACCGAGCGCAGCGGCGGAATGGCGCCAGCCGCGGCGGTAATCCCCAGAAGCGCGGCACGTCGGGTAAAGCGGCCGTCCATCGTCGTGTCTCTTCCCCTGCAAACCGGTTCGGACCGGGAGAAGCCCCGGTCCTGCCGTCAAATCAAGCCCCTGTCCCGTCACGAAGCGTGGCGGGCCGTATCGTTCCGCCGCGACAACACCGGCGGACTCCGGGATGCGCGCCTCAGCGCAGACCCAGATCCCGCGGGTTGAAGCGGAAGACCGTGTTGCGCAGTGCCTCCAGCCGGTCCTTCGGCAGCGGCAACGGGTTACATTGCGGATTCAGCAACGCGCGCCGTGCCGCCTCATAGACGGACCGCGCCTGCGGATCGGCGGGGACACCGCCGTTCGGGCGCACGTTCCGCACCGTGCCGCCGGCATCCACCTCCACCCGCATCTCCACGATCACCGAGCGGATGTTCAGCGCCCCGCCATCCACCGACCAGCATTCGCTGATCGTGTTGGCCAGCGCCGTCTTCTCGCCCGAGCTGAGCGCAGCCGTCCCGGTCGGCGCCCCGCCCGCCTGGGTGGAGCCCGAGGGCGCCGGATTGGCGCGCGACTTCGGCGCCTCGTTCTGCGCCTGCATCGCCCGCAGCTTCTCCAGCGTGCTCAACACGGACTGCGACCGCTCATCCGTGTTCTTGGCCGGCGGCGTACGTCCGGTGCCCGGCTTGTCCGAGGGATTCGGCGGCGGCACCACCTTGCCCGTGCCCTGCTGGTTACTGGGCTTGGGCTGCTGCACCGGCGGCTGTGGCTTCGGCGGTTCCGGCTTCGGGTCGGGCTTCGCCTCGGCATGCTGCTGCGGCTTCGCCTCCGGCTTGGGCGGCGTCGGCTTGGGCGGGTCCGGCTTCGGCGGCTCGGGCTTGGGCGCGGGCTTCGGCGGTTCCGGCTTGGGCGGCGCCGCCTCCGCATGCTGCTGCGGCTTCGGCGGCGCGGGGGCCGGCGGCGGCGGCAGGGGCAGCACGGCATCGGCGGCCGGCGGCGGCGGGGTCGCCTCCGCCTGTTGCTGCGGCGGCGTGGGCGCGGGCGGCGGCGGGGCCGGGGGTGGCGGCAGAGGCGGCGCGGCCTCGGCCTGCTGCTGCGGCGGGGCCGGCCTGTCGGCGGTGGAGGGCGCGGCCGAGGTCGGCGCCAGCGCCGGGGCAGGCGGCGGCGGGGGTGGCGGCGGCGGGGCCGAGACCGGCTCCGGACGCGGCGGCTCGACCGGCGGCGGCAGCGGCAGGGGCTCGTCCTTCGCGGCGGCCGTCTTGCTCGGGGATGGCGAGGGCTTGTCCGCCTGGGCGAGCTGCGCCGCCTCGGGCGTGATCACCTCGATGGGAATGCCCTGCTCCATCGGCTCATCGACCTTGTGGGCGGGGAGCTGGATCAGGATCACCAGGAAGGCGAGCAGATGGAGCGCCGCCGAGACGTACGCCCATTCCCGCAATCCGCGCGGCCAGCGCATCGTGGGTTCGTTCCTTCCCCGGCCTCAGCGCGCCGGCGCGCGCGCCGCGCCCTGGGTCTGGTTCTGGCCCTGGGTTTGGCCCGGCGCCGCGCCACGGCCCGCCGCCCCCTGCCCGCCCGCCGGAGCCGTGCCGGAACGCGCAGGCGCGCCCGCGGGCTGTTCCGCCAGCAGGGCGACGCGGGTGAAGCCGGAGGAGATGATGGCGCCCATCACCTCCATGATGCGGCCATAGCTGTTGGTGCGGTCGCCGCGCACGAAGATGCGCCGCTCCGGTGCCCCCGCTGGCTGGTTCTGCATGATGGCCTGGAGCTGCGGCACCAGCGTGTCGAGCTGCACCTCGGTGTCCTGCAGGAAGATCCGCCCCTCCGGGTTCACCGAGACGGTCAGCGGCTCCGTTTCCTGGTTCAGCGGCGCGGCCGCCGTCTTGGGCAGGTCCACCGGCACGCCGGAGGTCATCAGCGGCGCCGCCACCATGAAGATGATCAGCAGCACGAGCATCACGTCCACCAGCGGCGTGACGTTGATCTCGGCCATGGGGCGGTAGCGGGAGCGGCCCTTGCCCGGGCCGCCTGTGGACATGCCCATGCTTCAGCGCCCCGCCGGAGTCTCGTCCGCCTGGCGCGAGAGGATCGTGCCGAACTCCGACGCGAAGGCCTCCAGCCGCGCCGCGTAGCGCGACAGGTCGGTGTTGATCTTGTTGTAGGCCAGCACCGCCGGGATCGCGGCCACGAGACCGATCGCGGTAGCGAACAACGCCTCGGCGATGCCCGGCGCCACCACGGCGAGGTTGGTGTTGTTGTTGCCGGCGATGGCGGCGAAGGAGTTCATGATGCCCCAGACCGTGCCGAACAGGCCGATAAAGGGCGCCACCGAGCCGACCGAGGCCAGGAACACCATCCAGCGCTCCATGCGCTCCATCTCACGGCCCACCGTCACGCCCATGGCGCGGTCGGCGCGCTCCTTGACGCCCATCAGCGAGATGGCGGAGCCGACCGAGGCCTGGGCGCTCGCCTGCCATTCCCGCATCCCGGAGCCGAAGACGGCCGCCATCGGATGGTTCGGGCGCTCGCCCTCGCTGCGATAAAGCTCCTCCAGCGATCCGCCGGACCAGAACTTCTCCTCGAAGGCATCGGCGGCGCGGTTCGCCCGGCGCACCGAGGTCACCTTCTCGAACACGATCGCCCAGACCCAGATGCTGGCGAACAGCAGCCCGATCATCACCAGCTTCACGACCCAGTCGGCCTGGAGGAACAAGTTCCAGAGCGACAGGTCATGTGCCATCGGCGCCAGATTGGTCGCCGTCACGCCCTCACCCACGGGCATCCTCCATTCCCCCTCGCCCCGCGCAGCCCCTCAGCCAGCCGGGGGAGACACCACATTCCGCAGGGCGCTGGACCAGGGTTCCGGAATCCGCACGGCGCGCAGTTCATCGCGCGACACGCAGACCAGGCCCACCTTGAGACGCGCCCGGTAGGCACCCGCCTCGTCCACCACATCCTGCGCCAGCTCGACCGAGGCCCCGCCGACCCGCAGCACGCGGGTCTCCACGACCAGGGCCTCATCCAGCCTGGCCGGCCGCAGATACTCCACTTCGGCGCGCCGCACCACGAGGAACAAATTGTGACGTTCCACGAGAAGACCGTGCGGCAAGCCCATGTCCCGCAACGATTCGGTCCGGGCCCTTTCGGCCCATCTCAGATAGTTGGCGTGATAAACGACGCCGCCGGCGTCGGTGTCCTCGAAATAGACCCGTACAGGGTAGCGATGGGCGCTCATCAGCCCTCATCCAGAAGCAGGTCGCCCTGCGATGCCAGGGCATTGCGCGGCGGGGCGAGGCCGAGATGCCGCCAGCCCGGCAGGCCCAGCACCCGCCCCCGCTGGGTGCGCAGGATCAGCCCCTCCTGGATCAGGAAGGGCTCGATCACCTCCTCCAGCGTATCGCGGCTTTCCGCCAGCGCGGCAGCCAGCGTCTCCACCCCCACCGGCCCGCCGCCATGGTGCTCTGCCAGCCGCCGGAGATAGCGCCGGTCCATCGCATCCAGCCCCAGCACATCCACCTCCAGCCGCCGCAGGGCATCGTCCGCCAGCGCCCGGTCCGCCGGACACCCGGCCACGGCGGCGAAGTCCCGCACCCGGCGCAGCAGCCGCCCCGCGATGCGCGGCGTGCCGCGCGACCGGGTCGCGATCTCCCGCGCCCCGTCGGACGTCAGCTCGAAGCCCAGCTTCCCCGCCCCGCGCGCCACGATCCGTTCCAGCTCCTCCGGCGAGTAGAACTGGAGCCGCAGCGGAATCCCGAATCGGTCGCGCAGCGGCGTCGCCAGCAGGCCCGCCCGGGTGGTGGCGCCGACCAGCGTGAAGGGCGGCAGGTCGATCCGCACCGTCCGCGCCGCCGGCCCCTCCCCGATGATCAGGTCGAGCTGGAAATCCTCCATCGCCGGATAGAGCGTCTCCTCGATCGCCGGCTGGAGGCGGTGGATCTCATCGACGAAGAGCACGTCGCGCGGCTGCAGGTTGGTCAGGATCGCCGCCAGGTCCCCCGCCCGCTGCAGCACCGGGCCCGAGGTGGCGCGGAACCCCACCCCCAGCTCCCGCGCCACGATCTGCGCCAGCGTGGTCTTGCCCAGGCCCGGCGGGCCGAACAGCAGCACATGGTCCATCGCCTCGCCGCGCTCGCGCGCGGCCTGGACGAAGACGGACAGGTTTTCCCTCAGGGCGGGCTGCCCGGTGAAATCGGCCAGGGTCTGTGGCCGCAAGGCGGCGTCGTTGCCGTCCTCCTCCAGCCGCGCCCCGCTGGTCAGGCGGGCATCATGATCGCTCATGGCGGGAACATAGAGGGATCACGCCGCCAAGTCGCGGGGTCCCTCGCAGCTTCGGGCGCCACGACTCCCAGGGCCGTTCCGGCACTGCGCCGCTCCGGATCGCCGCAGTGCAAAAAAATGAATCGTTTCCGAAGATTTGAGAAGCGGCAAATAATCCTTCCGGGTCGTGACTGATCGACTCCATCAACGATCGAGAGTCTCCCATGCACAACGACACCATGCGGCGCGTCGTCGCCGAATTCTTCGGAACCTTCTGGCTCACCTTCGGCGGCTGCGGCGCCGCCGTGCTGGCGGCCAAGTTCCCGGACGCGCTGGGCATCGGCTTCCTGGGCGTCGCCTTCGCCTTCGGGCTGACCGTGCTGACCATGGCCTATGCGGTCGGCCATATCTCCGGCGGCCACTTCAACCCGGCCGTCACGCTGGGCCTCTGGTCGGCGGGCCGCTGCGCCAACCAACATGTGGTGCCCTATATCGTGGCCCAGGTCGCCGGCGCGATCATCGCAGCGGCGGCGCTCTGGATCATCGCCTCCGGACAGCCGGGCTGGGTGCCGGGCGGCTTCGCCGCCAACGGCTACGGCGCGCTCAGCCCGGGCAAGTATGGCCTGGGCTCGGCCTTCCTGACCGAACTGCTGCTGACCTTCTTCTTCCTGCTGATCATCATCGGCACGACCTCGAAGGGCGCCGCCACGGGCTTCGCCGGCATCCCCATCGGCCTCGCCCTGACGCTGATCCACCTCGTCTCGATCCCGGTCACCAACACCTCGGTGAACCCGGCCCGCAGCACCGGCCCCGCCCTCTTCGCCGGCGGTGAGTATATCGGGCAGCTCTGGCTGTTCTGGGTCGCGCCGATCCTGGGCGCCATGGTGGCCGGCGCCGTGACCCGGATGCTCTACGAACCCGCCGATCCGGTGGACACGGTGGTGGTCGAGCAGCGCAAGGCAGCCTGACAAGGGGCTTCCTGGAAGGGGAACCCCGAAGGCACCGGCCAGGGACACTGTCCGTTCCGGCCGGTGCGCTCCCGATCCGGGCCGCCCCGGATCGGGCGGCCCAGACCAAGTGGCCGAGATCAGGCGGCCCGGTGCCGTGCCTCGCTCCGGTTCAGGCGCAGCAGACGGATCGCCGCGAGCAGGGCGAACAGCACCATGGTCAGCGCGAAGCCGACCACGCCCGGCCAGCCGGCCCGGCTCCAGAACCAGCCGCCCGCCGAGCCCACGACGCTGGACCCCAGGTAGTAGGAGAGCAGGTAGAGCGAGGCCGCGTGCCCCTTGGCGCCGCTGGCCATGCGGCCAACCCAGCCGCTGGCGACAGAATGGGTCATGAAGAAGCCGATGGTGACTGCCACGACACCGCCGAAGATGGCCGGCAGGGCCGTGGACAGCGTCAGCATCACCCCCGCCCCCATGGTCAGGACGCCCAGGATCAGCACCGGCCCGCGGCTCCAGCGATCGGCCAGATTCCCCGCCGCGCTCGACGCCACCGCCCCGAACAGGAAGACCACGAAGACCGCGCTGATCGCCCCCTGGCCGAGGCCATAGGGTGGCGCCGAGAGGCGGAAGGTCAGGTAGTTGAACATCGCGACATTCACGCCGAGCGCCAGGAAGCCCATCAGGAACAGCAGGGGCAGGCCCGGATGCCCGAGATGGCGCAGCCAGGCGTCACGGTGGTAGCGGAACCCCAGCCCGGCCCTGGGGGTGAAGTTGCGGGAGGCGGGAAGCAAGGCCAGGAAGCCCAGCGCCGCGAGAAAGTCCAGAAGCCCCAGGGTGCCCAGCGCCGTGCGCCAGGAGACCACCTCCGTCAGGGCGCCGATCCCCAGCCGCCCCATCATCGCCCCGAAGGCGGTGCCGCCCACATACAGGCCCATCGCCGAGCCCAGCGCCCGGGGATCGATCTCCTCCGCCAGATAGGCCATGGCCACCGCCGGCACGCCCCCCAGCACGAAGCCCTCCAGCGCCCGCAGCAGCAGCATGGCGTGCCAGCCCGGCACCAGCGCCGCCGCCACATGCAGGGCCGCCGCCCCCGCCATCGAGGCGAACATCAGCCCCCGCCGGCTCACGCGCTCGGAAAGGGCCGCGGCGAGCAGGATGGCCAGGGCCAGCGCGCCGGTGGAAAGCGACAGTGCCAGCGAGCTCTGTGACGGCGTGACGCCGAATTCCACCGCCAGATCCGGCAGCAGCGGCTGCACGGCATAGATCAGCGAGAAGGTGGAGAAGCCGGCCAGGAACAGGGCCAGGCTGATCCGGCGATAGGCCGGAGTGCCTCGTGTCACCCAGCGCGCCACCTCCCTCGCCTCGCCCGCCGCCGGAGCGGCGACCGAGGCTGCGTTGAAAGACGGTGCGGTGAGGCTGCTCATCTGGCGCTCCTGTGCGGCGGCGCAACATGATGGGAATCCGCTTCATGCACCGCAGCAATTTGCGTCAAACAGCTATAGCATTCTGCAATAACTCAAGCGGAGCTTATCATATATATGATAGCTTAGGCGGCCACACCCATCCCGCTCAGCGGGAAACGGGCGCGGCGCGCGACGCGGTCATCAGCAACGCGACGCCGCCGGGCTGGGGCGGGGCGGCGGTCAGTGCCAGCAACAGGCCACCATTCACGTCCACCGGCTTTCGCCCGAGGCGGATGAACACGCGCCGTCCGCGCCGTTGCCCCAGCGTCACTTCCTCATCCTGGTCCTTCCGGGCCTCGATCCCGGCGGCACCCGCGCCATCCGGCCGGGACCGGGCCAGCAGCGTGTCGCTGAAAAGCTTCGCCGCCAGCTCCGGCTCCGCGGTCGGCGCCATGACCTGGCAGAGGACATCCCCGGACGCCCGGGTGATCACGGCCAGGGGCAGCTTCGGCTCCGTGCTCAGCCAGACATGGCCCGGCTTGCCCATCGCGAGTTGCTGCGCAGCCTGCGGCGCGGCGGGGCTGAAGGGATGCAGCCGGAGCCAGGCATCCATGGCAGCCTGATCGCCGAACTTGGTCACGCAGACCTCGGCGAAGGCGGTCATGGCCGCCTGGGTCACATCGGCGGGCCGGGCTTCCTGTGAATGTCCGGACGATGGCTGGCAACAGACCGCACCCACCGCGGCGAGAATAACCGCACGCAACGAAATTCGCACCCGCTTCTCCGACAGACGACACGATCCCGAATCGGGAACTTCAACCGCAGGGTGCATCATCCGCCTGGAAGCGTGAATCCGCCCCTACCGCGGCGCCAGTTCCTTCAGGCTTTCGCGGATCAGCTCGCTCAGCCCCGCCCCGTCGCCCAGCCGCTCGCGCACCCGGTTCACCGCCGCCGCCGCCTCGGCCCGCTTCCAGCCCAGGTTCAGCAGCGCGGAGACCGTCTCTTCCGCCGCCCCCGCCGGCACCGGCGGCGGGATCGTCACGCTGAAGCTCCCGGTCGGCATCGCCCCCACCCGGTCGCGCAACTCCGCCACCAGCCGCGCCGCCAGCTTCGGTCCCACACCCGGCGCGCGGCCCAGCGCGCCCCGGTCCCCCGCCATCAGTGCGGCGGCGAGGTCCGCCGGGCTCAGCGTGGAGAGCAGCGCCAGCGCCACTTTCGGCCCCACGCCCTGGATCGCGGTCAGCAGCCGGTACCAGTCCCGCTCCGCCGCATCGGCGAAGCCATAAAGGGTGATCGCGTCCTCGCGCACCACCGTCTCGATCCAGAGCGTGCCCTGGGCCGGCGGCGGCGGCAGCGCGGCCACGGCTCGGGAGGAAGCGGCGACGACATAGCCCACCCCGTTCACGTCCAGGATGCAGCCGCCCTCATGCACCGAATCCAGCACGCCGCGCAGCTTGCCGATCATCTCGCCCGTCCTATCGCGGCTGGCTGACGGCGAGGTTCGCCATCCGCGCCAGCGCCATGCGGCTGCCCCGGTGATGCGCGTGGCAGATCGCGACCGCCAGCGCATCCGCCGCATCCGCGCGCCGGATCACCGCGCCGGGCAGCAGCCGCCGCACCATGTCCGTCACCTGCACCTTGTCGGCATGGCCCGTGCCGACCACGGCGCGCTTGACCTCCATGGCCTGGTACTCGGCCACCTCGATCCCCGCGAGCGAGGGTGCCAGCAGCACCACGCCGCGCGCCTGGCCCAGCTTCAGCGCGGCGCCGGGGTTCTTGTTGACATAGGTGTGCTCCACCGCCGCCTCGTCGGCCTGGTGCAGGTCCAGGATCGCGCGCAGGGCGCGATAGATCTGCGACAGCCGCTCCGCGAGCGGCAGGTCGGCGGTGGTGCTGATCACCCCATCCGCCAGATGCCGCAGGCGGGAGCCGCTGCTCTCGATCAGCCCCCAGCCCGTGTGCTGCAGCCCGGGGTCCAGCCCCAGGATGCGGATGCTGCCCGACATGCCATTCCCCATTGGCCATCCCCCCTTCCGGCCAATCCCGGCCGGGACCGCCGGCGGACTTCCCCCGAAGCCCGCCACCCGGCCCTCAGGCCGAGAGCTTGTCGGCGATCTCGTCCGAGACCTCGAAATTGGCATAGACGTTCTGCACGTCGTCGTGGTCGTCCAGCACCTCGACGAGCTTGAGCACGGACTGCGCCTGCTCCTCGTTCAGGTCCACGGACACGTTCGGCCACCATTCGAGCTTCGCGCTTTCCGCCGCGCCGAACGTCTCCTCCAGCGCGTCGCGCACCGCGGTGAAGTCCTCGACCGAGGTGGTGACCTCGTGGATGCCGTCATAGCTCTCCACGTCGCTGGCGCCCGCCTCGATCGCCGCCTCCATCATCGCCTCCTCGGAGGCCACGCCCTCCTTGTAGGTGATGACGCCGCCGCGCTCGAACTGGAAGCTCACCGAGCCCGTCTCGCCCATCGCCCCGCCGAACTTGGAGAAGGCGGAACGGAGGTCGGAGGCGGTGCGGTTGCGGTTGTCGGTCAGCGCCTCGACGATGATGGCCACGCCCGCCGGGCCATAGCCCTCGTAGCGGACCTCGTCGTAGTTGTCCGTGTCCGTCCCGGCGGCGACGCGCTTGATGGCGCGGTCCACCGTGTCGCGCGGCATGTTCGCCGTCAGCGCGGCCTTCACCGCGGCGCGCAGGCGCGGGTTGTGCGCCGGGTCGGGCATCCCCGCCTTGGCGGAGACGGTGATCTCCCTGATCAGCTTGCCGAAGGCCTGGGCCTTCTTGGCGCTCTGCCCCGCCTTGCGGTGCATGATGTTCTTGGCGTGCGAATGGCCGGCCATGGTCGTCTGTGCCCGTAACGTCAGGAATAGGAAGGGTTTGGCGGCACCTATAGCCCCGCGCGCGGCGGACGGCCAGCTTGACGCCCGGCGCGCCCCCTAGCCTGCCCCTTCTGGCCTGCCCCTTCTGGCCTGCCCCTTCTGGCCTGCCCCCAGCCTCAGTAGAGATGCTTCTCCAGATCCGGCGAGCGCGCATCCACCTCGGCGGCCTCGACCATCCCGCCGGTATGGGCGGCGATCATCTGCCCCGGCGTCGGCGTCCCGGCCGGGCGTGCGTCGCAGGGCCACAGCTTCGCCCGCGCCACCGCCCGGCGGCACTGCATGAAGACCTCCCGCACCTCGATCAGCATCACCGTGGCGGGCTCGCGCCCCTCCATGGCCAGCCGCGCCCGCAGCGCCGGATCGGTGGTCAGCCGCGCCAGTCCGGCGACGCGCAGGGTCTCGCCCGATCCGGGCACCAGGAAGAGCAGCGCCACGCGCGGATCGTCCAGCACGTCACGCAGCGCGTCGATCCGGTTGTTGCCGCGCCGGTCCGGCAGCGCCAGGGTCCGCTCGTCCAGCACCGCCACGAAGCCCGGTGCGTCGCCGCGCGGCGTGCCATGCGCGCCGCGGTTCCCCACGGTGGAGAGCACGCAGAAGGGGCTGTGGGCGATGAAGGCGGCAGCGGTGGCATCCACCACGGGGCTGACCTTGCGCAGCACCACCGGCCCCGGCGGGGCGTAGTACTCAGCCAGTTGTTCCGGCGTGGTGATGGCGTAGGGGTCGGGCGGCAGGCTGTCCATGACGGGTATCCTGGCACGGGATCGGCACGGCTGCGAGCGGTTCTCAGACCAGCCGGCGCCGCGAGGAACCGGCGGCCCGCCGGCCGTACCCTGGCGGCTCAGAACCCCGGCTTCACCGCCGCCAGCCGTCCGCCGACCCGCAGCGGGCCGATCCGCTTGGCCAGCCCCGTGGCATCGTCCGTCTCCACCAGCGCGCCGCAGAGCGTGGCCTCGCCCTCGGCCGGGGAAAGCCGCTCCCCGGGCACGCGGCGCCAGAAGCGCAGGGCCGAGGCGCCCTTGCTCATGCCGATCACGCTGTCGTAGTCGCCGCACATCCCCGCATCGGTCATGTAGGCGGTGCCACCCTCCAGCACCTGATGATCCGCCGTCGGCACATGCGTGTGCGTGCCGATCACCAGCGAGGCGCGCCCGTCGAAGGAATGCCCGAAGGCCAGCTTCTCGCTCGTCGCCTCGGCATGGATGTCCACCACCGCCGCCTGGATCGTACCGGGCGTGCCCGCCGGCCCGCCCAGGATGTGCTTCGCCAGTTCCGCCTGCACGCCGCGGAAGGGGTCGTCCAGCGGCTCCATGAACAGCCGGCCCATGACATTGACCACCAGCGCCCGCCGCCCGCCGGAGACCTCGACCACCGTGGCGCCCCGTCCCGGCGTGCCGGGCGGGAAGTTGATCGGGCGGATGATGCGCGGCTCCCCTTCCATGAAGGGGATGATCTCCTTGCGGTCCCAGGCATGGTTGCCCAGCGTCAGCACATCGGCCCCGGCCTCCAGGAAGGCCCGCGCCATGTCGGGGGCGAGGCCGAAGCCGTGGCTGGCATTCTCCGCATTGACCACGACGAGGTCGGGGGCGAGTTCACGCCGCAGCGCAGGCAGGCGGGACACCAGGGCATCACGGCCGCTGCGCCCCACCACATCGCCCAGGAACAGTATTCTCAAGCCTTCTCCTCGGAACCCTCTTCGCGGGGCGGCGGTTCGCAATGGATCACGCCACGCTCCGTCGCCACGGCCCGCAGCGGCCGGTCGCCCGGTCCGGTCGGGACGCGTGGCACCTCCTGCCCGGCATAGGCGAAGCCGAGCGCCACGGCGCCCGGCAGCGATTCCAGCGTGCGGTCATAATAACCCGCGCCATAGCCCAGCCGATGCCCGCGCCGGTCGAAGGCCAGCAGCGGCACCAGCAGCCAGTCGGGGCGCAGTTCCGGCGCCTCGGGCGGCGGCTCCGAGAGGCCGAAGCGGGCGGACGTCAGGGGCTCGCCCGGCCGCCATTGCCGGAAGCGCAGGGGCTGGCCGCGCCGCGTCGTCACCGGCAGGGCGACGGCATGACCGCGCGCCGACAGCGCCTCCAGCAGCGGCCTCGGGTCCAGCTCGTCCCCCAGGGGCCAATAGCCGGACACCACCGCGCCCGGCGGCGGCGGGGACTCTTCCAGGATCACCCGCGCCATGGCGCGGGCGGCATCCGGCATGGCGATGCCCGCGCGATGCGCCAGCATCTCCCGTCGCAGCCGCGCCTTGGCGGCGGCGAGGTCGTCGGTGTCGGGAACGAAGTGCGGAGCCACCATGACCGCTGGCGATTCATCCTCCCAAGGCCTGCTGAAGCAGGTGGGCACCAGATACCCGGACCAGGGTCCGGACAGAGCCAGTTCCCGGAGGATGCACATTGGCCCCGGGGATGAGATACCTGGCGCGAAAGGCAGCCCCGCCCGACCTAGTTAAGGGCGCTCGAGCCCCGCCGCAATGCCCTCGATCCTCTCGGCGACGCGGACCAGCCGTTCGGCCATCGCGGGGTTGTCCAGGGTGGGCTGGCCCGCCCGGGCCTGGGACAGCTCGACCTTCAGGTCATGCACCTCGTCGGCCAGCAGCAGGGCGGCCAGCAGCAGCAGCCGGTTCTCGCCGAAGGAGCCGCCCATGGCGCGCACGGAATGGACGCGGCGGTCCACCTCCGCCGCCAGGGCGACGAGATGCGCCTCCTGCCCGTCCTCGCAGGAAACGGGGTGGCTGTAGCCGCCGACGCGAACCGTGACCTGACCCAAGCCCTAGACCTCCTGCCTGTTCTGCGGCTCCGTCCGGTGCCGCGGGGCGTCCTCCGGCTCCGGCCCGGGCGCACCGCCGGCCTGCCCGGCCTCCTCGGCGCCGTCTTCCTCCCCGGCCGCGTCGAGGGACAGGTCCTCGGCTTCCGGCTCGGACTCCATCTCCCCCTCGGACTCCTCCCGGGCCAGCGCCAGGCGCAGCCGGGCCAGGGTCGAGTCCAGGCGCCGGCCCAGCTCCGCCACCTCTTCCGCCGAGATGGACGAGCGGGGGCGCGAGGCCGCGGCAGCCAGGCGCTCCACCGCCGCTTCCAGCCGCGCCGCGGCTTCGCCCAAACGATCCGCCATCAAGCAAGAACCCCGAACGCGTGATATCCTGGGGCATTAGGCATGGCATGGCGCGAGGGTCAACGCCACGCTGGCCGGGCGGGCGGCAAATCCGGCGGCGGACGGAGGGCGGGCCATGGGCCGGACGCGGACCGCACCGATCCCGGCGGTGGGCCGGAGGGAGCGCCAAGGGGAAAGGAAGACGCGGAGACCATGGATGAGGCGTTCGCACCGTGGCGGCACGCGGCCCCGGAAGCGCCTGGCCCGGCCACGGCCGGCCTTTCCTGGATGCCGGCCGTCACGGTGCACGGGCTGCAGGAGGCCGAGGCCGTGCTGCGCGTCGCGGCCGAGGGATGCGGCGAAGGGCGGGGCGCGGTGCTGCTTTCCGCCCCCGGCGCCGCCATCTGGCCCGGGCCCGCGGGCTTCGCCGCCGTGATCCGCCTCGCGCGGGCACGCCATCCCACCCTGCCCTGCCGCGCCCTGCTGGACTGCGGCACCATGCCGGGGCTGGCGCTGCGGGCGCTGCGGGAGGGCTGGCGCGAGCTGATCCTGGCGGAAACCTGCCCCGCCTTCGCCCAGGTGTCGGGCGCGGCCCGCATGGCGGGCGCGGTCCTGCACGGGCGGGCGCCCAGGGCGCTGTCGCTGGACGGCATCGACCTGCGCCGCCCCGGCGGGATGGCCATCCTGCGCCGCTGGCTCACGGTTTCGCCAACCGGTGGCGAGATGACAGGAGAGGCCGGGCGCGGCTAGACAGGCGGCGCCTTCCAGGAATCACCGACCCGTTCCCGACATTGCGACGCGCCATGGCGCCCCGGGACAATCCACGGGAACATCCACCGGCAGCCCCGAGGGGGCTGGAAGAAGGAAAGGGAAACGCGATGCAGCTCACCCCTCAGGTCCGGGACATCCTCTCCTGGTACGAGAGCGACAACCCCGGCACCAAGACCAACATCGCCCGCATCCTGAACACCGGGAAACTGGCCGGCACCGGCAAGATGGTGATCCTGCCGGTGGACCAGGGCTTCGAGCACGGCCCGGCCCGCTCCTTCGCCCCCAACCCGGCGGCCTATGACCCGCGCTACCACTTCGAGCTGGCGATCGAGGCCGGGCTGAACGCCTATGCCGCCCCGCTCGGCATGATCGAGGCCGGCGCCGCCAGCTTCGCCGGCACCGTGCCTACCATCCTGAAGGTCAATTCCTCCAACTCCCTCTCCACCACCAAGGACCAGGCGGTGACGGGCACGGTAGCGGATGCGCTCCGCCTCGGCTGCTCGGCCATCGGCTTCACCATCTATCCGGGCTCGGAATACCAGTTCGAGATGATGGAGGAGCTCCGCGAGCTGGCCGAGGAAGCCAAGGCCGCCGGCCTCGCCGTGGTGGTCTGGTCCTATCCGCGCGGCCCGATGCTGGACAAGGTCGGCGAGACCGCACTCGACATCTGCGCCTATGCCGCGCACATGGCCGCGCTCACCGGCGCCCACATCATCAAGGTCAAGCCGCCCACCGAGGCGATCTCGCTGGATGCCGCGAAGAAGACCTACGAGAAGTATCCGGTCCCCGACATCGCCACCCTGGCCGGGCGCATCCGGCACGTGGTGCAGGCCTGCTTCGGCGGCCGCCGCCTCGTGGTCTTCTCGGGCGGCGAGGCCGGCACTCATGACGCGATGGTGGAGATGGCCAGGGGCATCCATGCCGGCGGCGGCAACGGCTCGATCGTGGGCCGCAACAGCTTCCAGCGCTCCAAGCCCGAGGCGCTGAAGCTACTCTCCGCCATCATCGACGTGTACAAGTCGCCGCTCTGATGGCCGGTTCCGCGAAGCAGGCGTCCGGGGAAGCCCCCGGCTGCCGACTCTACCTGGTGACCCCGCCGGCGCTGGAACCGGCCCGCTTCGCGGAGGAGCTCGCCCGGGCGCTGGATGCCGGCGACGTCGCCTGCGTCCAGCTCCGGCTCAAGGACGCGGAGGACGACGCCATCCGCCGCGCCATCGACGCGCTGCGCCCGGTGGCGCAGGCGCGCGACGTCGCCTTCCTGTTGAACGACCGTGCCGACCTCGCCGCCCAGACCGGCTGCGACGGCGCCCATCTGGGGCAGGAGGACGGCGACCACGCCGCCGCGCGGGCGCTGCTGGGGGATGGCATCCTCGGCATCACCTGCCACGACTCCCGCCACCTCGCCATGCAGGCAGGGGAGGCCGGCGCCGACTACGTGGCCTTCGGCGCCTTCTTCCCCACCACCACCAAGGAGACCGTCCACAAGGCGGAACCCGAGCTGCTTTCCTGGTGGGCCGATGTGATGGAGATCCCCACCGTCGCCATCGGCGGCATCACCGCCGCGAACTGCGCCCCGCTGGTGCGGGCCGGGGCGGATTTCCTCGCCGTCGTGGGGGCGGTGTGGCACCACCCCGAGGGACCCGCCGCCGGTGTCCGCGCCATGAACGCGGCGATCGCCGCCGCCTGAGCCGGCCGGCACGGGCCCGGCAGGGTCCACGACGCCGAAGCCCCGCAACGAAGGAACCGCCGCGTGGACATCGCCCTGGGACTTTTCCTGACCTTCCTGCTGGTCGTCGCCAGCGTGGTCATCTCCCTGGCGGAAATCTCCTTCGCCGCCGCGCGCGAGACGCGCCTGCGCGTCCTGGCGCAGGAAGGCGACCTGCGCGCCAGCCGCTTCCTGGCGCTGCGGCGCGACACGGCCAGCGTCGTCACCGCCATCCAGATCTGCCTGAACGCCGTCGGCGTGCTCGGCGGCGTGGTCGGCGAGGGCCTGCTCTCCCCGCCCTTCTCCGCGGCGCTGATGGAGGCGGGCCTGAGCCCCGCCACCGCCGCCACCGCCGGCTCCATCCTCTCCTTCCTGCTGGTCACGATGCTCTTCGTGCTGCTGGCGGACCTGGTGCCCAAGCGCATCGCCATGCAGGCGCCGGAGAAGGTGGCCCTCTCGGTCGGCTGGTTCCCCGCGCTGGCGGTCCAGGTGCTGCGCCCGCTGGTCTTCGTCTTCAGCCGGCTGGCGGACGCCGTCCTGCGGATGCTGGGCATGCCCACCACCTCGGTGGCGGAGCTGGTCACCGCCGAGGAGCTCCGCGCCACCCTGGCCGCCGGCGTGACCTCCGGCGCGCTGGAGGCGGGCGAGCACCGGCTGATCGAGAACGTCCTGGCCCTGCGCGAGCGCACCGCCGCCTCCGCCATGACCGCGCGGGACGAGATCATCTACCTGGACATCAAGGAATCCCCCGAGGTCTGGCAGGAGAAGGTCCGCCGCCACCCCTATTCCCGCTACCCGGTCTGCGACGGCAGCCTGGACCGCGTGCTCGGCCTCACCCGCGCGGAGGACGTGCTGGCCGCCGTGCTGAACGAAGGCCCGGGCGGCATCGACCCGGCCCGCCTGCGCCGCGACGCCCCCGTGGTGCCGGACACGCTGGATCTCTGGGAGGTGCTGTCGCAGTTCGAGGCGCAGAAGGCCGGCTTCGCCGTGGTGGTCAGCGAATACGCCATGGTGGTCGGCGTCATCACCTACAAGGACGTGCTGGCGGTGCTGGTCGGCGGCCTCGCCGATCCCTTCGAGGAAAGCGTCATCGTCCAGCGCGACGAGAACTCCTGGCTGGTGGACGGCATCGCCCCCATGGCCGATGTGGTGCAGACCCTGGGCATCCCGATCTCGCCTGATTCCGGCCCCTACGAGACCGCCGGCGGCTTTGTCATGCACCACCTCCGCCGCGTGCCGCGCAAGGCCGACAAGATGGAGATCGCCGGCTTCACCTTCGAGGTCGTCGATGTCGAGGGCTTCCGCGTGAACCAGCTCCTCGTCACCCGCCGCGCCTTGCCGCGGGAGCCCGCCTGACAGCTCATGCCGGAGCCATGACAATGAGCTGTTTCCGCCTCTGCCTCTTCGGAGATAGTTTCGCCAACGGCACAGGTGACGATACGATGATGGGCTGGGCCGGCCGTGTCTGCGCCTCCGCGCGGCGGCGTGGCCATGACGTCACGCTTTACAATCTCGGCATCCGTCGTGACACCAGCAGCGATGTCTTCGCCCGTTGGCAGGAAGAAGCGACCCGGCGCCTGCCGCCGCAGCATGAGGGGCGCCTGATCTTCGCTTTTGGTGCCAATGACTGCGTCATCGAGAATGGCGGGCCACGCGTACCGCTGTCGCGTAGCCTGGAGAATGCCCACGCCATCCTCACCACGGCCCGCCAATCTCATCCCGTGCTGATGCTCGGCCCTGTTCCGGTCAGCGATCCCGTGGCGGATATTGGTATCGAAGCTCTCACCTTGGAGCTGGCTAAACTCTGCGCCAGCCTAGCTATTCCATTTCTGCCACTGCGCCCGGTGATAAGGGCCTGTCCTTCCTGGATCGCGGAAGTCGAGGCCGGCGACGGCGCACATCCCAATGCCGGGGGCTATGCTGCCATCGCCGAGGCTGTCGAAAGTTGGGAGGCTTGGCGCGCCTGGGTGCCGTGAGCCAGGGCGCCCCCTAGCCGTAGGGCCACCGCCCCAGCCACCGCGTCAGCGCGATCTCCTCCACTCCCGCCGCCAGCATGGCCAGCCGGTCGAAGCCCAGCGCGATCCCGCTTCCCCCTGGCATGCCGTGTTCCAGCGCGCGGAGGAAATCCTCGTCCACCTCCCAGCCTTCCTCGCCATAAAGGCGCTGCCGCTCGGCCACGTCGCGCTCGAAGCGGTTCCGCTGTTCCACCGCGTCGGTCAGCTCGTCGAAGGCATTGGCCAGCTCGATCCCCGCCACGAAAAGCTCGAAGCGCAGCGCCGCCCGGGGGTCCGCCGGGTCGCGCCGGGCCAGCGCCGCCTGGGGGGCCGGCCAGTGGGTCAGGAAGCTCGCACTTCCCCGCCCGAGATTCGGCTCCACATGGTCCAGCATCAGGCGGAAGAACAGCTCCTCCCAGCCCTCGCCTTCCGGCGCCTCCAGCCCCGCCGCCCGCGCCGCCGCGCGCAGCGCCGCACCATCCCCCTCCCCGTCCGCCCCGACCGTGGCCAGGATGTCCAGCCCGCCGCACCAGCGGCGGAAGGCCTCCGCCACGGGGATGCGCTCGAAGGGCAGGCCGAGATCCGTCTCCACCCCGTGCTGGGCCACGCGGGGCGGCAGCACGGCGCGCAACAGCGCCTCCGCCTCGTCCATCATCCCGTCCAGCGACAGGCCCGGCGCGTACCATTCCAGCATGGTGAATTCCGGTGCGTGGCGGGGCGAGACCTCGCCGTTCCGCCAGACCCGCGCCAGTTCGAAGACCGGCCCCACCCCCGCCACCAGCAGCCGCTTGAGCGCCAGTTCCGGCGAGGTCCGCAGCCAGAGGTCCCGTGCCTCGCCCGGCCCCAGATGAGGGCGGAAGCGGGAGCGGAAGCCCTGCAGGTGCACCTCCATGCCCGGCACCGGTACCAGCGCGGGGGTCTCCACCTCCGTATAGCCCCGGCCGGTGAAGAAGGCCCTGGTTTCCGCCAGGAGCAGGGCACGGCGGCGCAGCGCCGGCAGGCGGGCCGCGAGGCGTTCGGGAAGCCAGTCCGGCCGGGAAAGAGGGGATGGGGAAGACGGCATTTCAGCCGGCTTATAGCGCTTCCGCCGCCGCCTGGCGTCGGTGGAAAGCCGGTGACGGTCCCGCGTATTGTGGCGTCACAGGAAACGAACGCGGCATCAACCGAAGCGCCTCATCTTCCGGAATGCGGATCTGCCATGCATCTGGCGCGGAAAGCAGCGGTTTACCGCGCACAGCTTTCCCGGCCGACTGGCGCCACAGGCGACGGATCAGGGAATTGTCCGTCCGAAGGCGACAAACAATCCGGAACATCGCTGTTTTTCCAGTTATGTTAGCATCCTATCTAACGACCATGAGAACGGGACGATGAAGCCCCGCTCAAAAGGATCGGAAAACACCATGCGCACCCTCTCGAAGATCGGCCTCGCCGCCCTGATGGCCACCACCCTGATGGCTGCCCCCGTGGTGAGCCACGCGGCGGAAGGCGGCGGCTACAGCCACTACACCGTCGGCTCCACGCCCCGTGATACCAGCGGCGCCGGCTCCTCCGCCACCCGCGGCACGCCCAGCTTCGACATGGCCATGAGCTACGCCACCCCGGGCAGCGTCGTGCGGAACAACAGCAACGCGGGCTCCTCGGCCGTGTCCGGCACCCCGCTCGGCAACATGCCGGCCAGCCACTTCACCGCCGGCTCCACCCCGCTGGACGTCAGCAACAACAACTGACCTTCCGGCCGGCCCCCGGCTGGATCACGAAACAGGGGCGCCCCATCCGGGGCGCCCCTGTTTCGTCATGGCCCCCTTCGTCACGCCCCCCGCCGGATGGCAGCCGCCCCGCGGGCGCGGCCCAGTCCCCCGGCCCTGTCGCTTCCACCGCCCCCCATCCTGGTCTAGCTGCTGGCCGCCATGCCCGATGGCCTTTCCCACCCCGCCATGCCGAGCCCTGCCCGCACCCTCCGCAGCCCGGAGGCCCTGGCGGAAGCCGGCCTCGTGCCCGCGGCGGCCCTGCCCGGCCTGCGCGCGGTGTCGGAGCGCTATGCCATCTCCGTCACGCCCGCCGTGGCGGCGCTGATCGACCGCACCGACCCCGCCGACCCCATCGCGGCGCAGTACATCCCCCGGGCGGCGGAACTCCTCGTCTCCGCGCAGGAGCTGGAGGACCCCACCGCCGACCACCCGCATTCCCCGGTGAAGGGTGTGGTCCACCGCTATCCCGACCGTGCCCTGCTGAAGCCGCTCCTGGCCTGCCCGGTCTATTGCCGCTTCTGCTTCCGGCGGGAACAGGTCGGCCCCGATGGCGGCCTGCTCTCGGAGGCGGAGCTCGACGCCGCGCTGGACTACTTCGCCCGCACGCCGCAACTGCGCGAGGCGATCCTGACCGGCGGCGACCCGCTGATGCTCTCGCCCCGCCGCCTGGGCACGATCGTCGCCCGCCTCTCCGCCATCCCGCATATCGAGATCATCCGCATCCATTCCCGGGTGCCGGTGGCCGACCCCGCCCGCGTCACCCCCGCGCTGGCCGAGGCGCTGAATACGGAGAAGGCCCTCTTCCTCTGCGTGCACGCCAATCATGCGCGCGAATTCTCCCCCCCGGCCCGTTCCGCCCTGCGCCTCCTGGCGCGGGGCGGGGTGGCCCTGCTCGGCCAGTCGGTGCTGCTGCGCGGGGTGAACGACAGAGAGGCCGCGCTGGAGGACCTCTTCCGCGCCATGCTCGCCAGCCGGATCAAGCCCTACTACCTGCACCAGCTCGACCGCGCCCCCGGCACCGCCCGCTTCGAGGTGCCGGTTGCCGAGGGCCGCCGACTGCTTCGCGCCCTGCGCGGCCGCCTCACCGGGCTGGCCTGGCCGGTCTATGCGCTCGACACGCCGGGCGGCGGCGGCAAGGCACCCATCGGCCCGGAATTCGCCACGCCGGAGGGCGCGGACTGGGTGGTGGAACGGCCGCTGGACGGCGCCCCCTACCGCCATGCCGCGGCGGAACCGTCGCCGGAGCATTCCCTGCGAGACACCCCGCAGGGCTGAGCCGGGCACCGGCCTCCGGCGCGGTCATGGCCTCCCCGCCCCCGCGCGCGGGCCATACTCACGTCCCGGGCTCACGTCCTGGGCTCACGTCCCGGCCGCCCCGCCGTTTCCGGCCCGGAGGCGACGCAGCAGCGCTTCCGCCGCGTCCGGGTGCCGCAGCCGGTGCCTTTCCAGATGCGCCAGCGCCGGGTCCGCCAACAGCGCCGCATAGGTCCGCTGCTGCTCCGGATAGCTGCGCCACGCCCAGCGGACCGGGTGATCCGCATCCAGCCACTGCCGGAACGCTTCCCGGTTCCCGGTGCCCGGCCAGATCTCCCGCCGCGCGACCGCCCGCCACAGGGAGCGCCAGAGGACCCGCCGCATGACCAGGGAGCGCGGATAGTCGAGCCAGATCGCATGCGTCGCGCGCGCCAGGACGAGGTCGCGCACCCGGCCGTAATTGCCGTCGCTGACCCACCCCTCCCCCGCCACGGCCCGCGCCACGCGCCGCCGGAACTCCGGCAGGTCATGCGTGTTCAGGTCGTGCCAGCCCGCCTGCCAGTTGATCGCGTCCAGATCGACATGCGGCACGCCCAGCGCGGCGGCGAGGCGCCGCGCCAGGGTGGACTTGCCCGATCCCGATACGCCGAAGACGGCGATGCGCACCCTTGCCTCCTCCCGCTTCACGGCCCGGCCCTCCTGCCCGCGCCCCGGCCTCCCGCTCCGCTCCGCGCCGGTCCCGGTTGCCCGAAAGCGCCCGGAGGTCTAAACGCCGCCCTTCAGCGCGGGCGCCCGCCGCCCGCCCGCTCCTTTCCAAAAGACCGAGGACGAGCCGCCCCCATGGCGAAGCAGCAGGCCAACCAGATGCGCCCTGGCCAGGTGATCGAATTCGAGGGCCGCCGCTGGTCCGTGCTCAAGATCAACATCATGACCCCCGGCAAGGGCGCGGCCGTGATCCAGGTCGAGATGCGCGACGTGAAGTCCGGCACCAAGAAGGACCAGCGCTGGCGCACCCAGGACACGGTCGAGCGCCTGACCACCGAGGACAAGGAGTACACCTACTCCTACGCCGATGGTGAGACCCTGATCCTCATGGACCCGGAAACCTTCGAGCAGCACAGCGTGCCCAAGGAGATCCTGGGCGACCGCCTGCCCTTCCTGGTCGAGAACATGACCGTCAACGTCCGCCTGATCGAGGGCGACCCGGTCTCCATGGACCTGCCGGACACGGTGGTGCTGGAGGTGACCGAGGCCGATCCGGTGATCAAGAACCAGACCGCGACCTCCTCCTACAAGCCCGCCATGCTCGCCAACGGCGTGAAGACCCAGGTGCCCCCCTTCATCGCCACCGGCGAGAAGATCGTGGTCCGCACCGAGGACGCCTCCTACGTGGAGCGCGCCAAGGGCTGAGGCCGCGCCGGGCCCCCGTGCCCGGCCCCTCCCCGCCGTCCGGGCGGGGATTCTTCCGAACGCGGCGGCGCCCTTTCCCGGGCGCCCCGATCCGGGCAGGCTGCGGCCTGCCCATTTCCGTCATTTCCGCCCGGCGCGCTTCCGACCGGGCCGCGCCCCCGGACCTGGCCCATCCGGCCCCGGGGGCAGCCGGCCGGCCCCACGCCCCGGGCGCAGCGAGGATCCACGCGATGCGCCCGAGCCCCCGACTCTCCCCCGCGCTCAATGTCGTCATCCAGGCCGCGCAGAAGGCCGGCAAGCGCCTGCTGCGCGATTTCGGCGAGGTCGAGAACCTCCAGGTCAGCGTGAAGGGCCCCGGCGACTTCGTGTCCCAGGCCGATCTGCGCGCCGAGGAAAGCCTGCGCGCCGACCTCACCAAGGCCCGCCCCGGCTTCGCCCTCCTGATGGAGGAAAGCGGCGAGAGCGGCGACAAGGACTGGGAGTGGCGCTGGGTGGTGGACCCGCTGGACGGCACCAGCAACTTCCTGCACGGCATCCCGCAGTGGTGCGTCTCCGTCGGCATCGAGAAGCGCACCGGCGAGAACAGCTCCGAGCTCATGGCCGGCGTCATCTACAACCCGGCGATGGACGAGCTGTTCTGGGCCGAGAAGGGCATGGGCGCCTTCCTGAACGACCGCCGCCTCCGCGTCTCCGGCCGCCGCAACATGCAGGAAGCCCTCTTCGCCACCGGCATCCCCTTCGCCAACGTGCCGAAGCGCGCCGAATTCTCCGCCACCCTCGCCCGGCTGATGCCGCAGGTGGCCGGCGTGCGCCGATTCGGCGCCGCGGCGCTGGACCTCGCCTGGGTGGCGGCCGGCCGCTACGAGGGGTTCTGGGAACTCGGGCTGAAGCCCTGGGACTGTGCCGCCGGCATCGTCCTGGTCAAGGAAGCCGGGGGCTATGTCACCGATCCGGACGGCAACGACCCCTGGCCGCACGGCAACATCGTCGCCGGCAACCCGAACCTGCACGGCCCGCTGCGCGAGGCGGTGGCCGAGGGGATCGCCCGGGTCGCGGCCAGCCGCAGCACGGCGGGCTGAGCCGGGGGCCCTCCCCCGCGCCATCCCCCCGACCGCATCCCCCCCGGACGGGCCGCAACCGCGGCCCGTCCCGCTGCTCCTCCACCACCCTCCCACGACCGGCACGGAGCGCCGCACCGGCGCTCCGGCGGTCACATGGGCCCGGCAAAGCGCGACAGGGGGCTGTTCCGGCCCCCGCCGATCTGCTCTAGCCTGCGCGGCCGATGCCTTCGGTTCCAAACTTTCTCCGGCCCGCCGCGATCCTGGCCTGCCTGCTCGGCCTCATCCCCGGGGCCGGCTGGGCGCAGTCCGACCTGCCCTTGCCACCACCGCCCCCTCCGGCCCCGCCGCCGCCGGTGCAGCTGGCCCCCACCCCGATGCCGCGCGCGCCCGCCCCGCCCGCCACCGCCTCCTATGCCGACATCCCGCTGGCCGACGGCATCGCCACGCTCCCTGAGGGGCTCTGGCGCATCCAGGGCACCGTCACGCCGGCCCAGCAGGCCGCCCTGCAACGGCTCGCCGCGGCCATGGCGGAACGCAGCCGGGGCCGTGTCACCGTGCTGGCCCGCGTCTCCGGCCCGGCGGACGACCTGTCCACCGCCCGGCGCGACAGCCTGGCCCGGGCGCAGGACATCAAGCGCATCCTCGAATCCGGCGGCCTGCCCGGCACGCGCATCGACCTGCGCCCGCTCGGCCTGACCATCGAGGCGACCGACAGCATCGACCTGATCCCGCCCGCCCCGCCCCGCCCCGCCGCGGCCTCCACCGCCCCTTCGCCCGCCCCGCCACCGGCGGCCACGCCCGCCCCACGCAGAGGATGAACATCCCATGACCCGCCCCACCCGCTACCTGCTGCGGATGGTGGTCTTCCTGGCCGTGGTGCTGGCCATCGCGGCCCTGCTCTCGGCGCAGCTCCTGGTGGCCTTCATGGCCAACCCGGTGCTGAACGGGGTGATCCTCGGCGTGCTGCTGCTGGGCATCGTCTGGACCTTCCGCCAGGTGCTCACCATCCGGCGGGAGGCCGACTGGCTGGAGGAGTTCCGCAGCCAGGGCCCCGGCCAGACGGCGCAGCCCGCCCCCAGCCTGCTCGCCCCCATGGCCTCCATGCTGGGCAGCCGGCGCGGCGAGAGCTTCTCCCTCTCGGGCCCGGCGATGCGCTCGGTGCTCGACGGCATCGCCGCGCGGCTGGACGAGAGCCGCGAGCTTTCCCGCTACATGACCGGACTGCTGATCTTCCTCGGCCTGCTCGGCACCTTCTGGGGCCTGATCCAGACCATCGGCGCGGTGGGCGAGGTCATCAACGGCATGTCGGTCGGCTCCGGCGACCTGAACACGCTGTTCAACCAGCTCAAATCCGGCCTCGCCCAGCCGCTCGGCGGCATGTCGATCGCCTTCTCCTCCTCGATGCTGGGCCTCGGCGGCTCGCTGGTGCTGGGCTTCCTCGATCTCACCGCCGGACAGGCGCAGAACCGCTTCTATAACGAGCTGGAGGAATGGCTCGCCTCCGCCACCCGCCTCTCCTCCGGCGTGCTCGGCGCGGAGGGCGAGGGCGGCTCCGTGCCCGCCTATGTCCAGGCCCTGCTGGAACAGACCGCCGAGAACCTCGAAGGCCTCCAGCGCATCATGGCGCGCGGCGAGGAACGCTCCGCCCATGCCGGACAGGCGCTGAACACGCTCACCGAACGCCTCTCCGTGCTGACCGACCAGATGCGCGCCAGCCAGGTGCTGATGCAGCGCATGGCCGAGGGGCAGGTGGCGCTGAACCCGGTCCTCCAGCGGCTGGGCGAGGCGCAGGGGCATGGCGAGGCCTCCTATGCCCATCTGCGCAACATCGAGCTCTACCTCGCCCGCCTCGTCGAGGAGGTGAGCCAGGGCCGCGCGCAGTCCACCCAGGAGATCCGCAGCGAGATCAAGCTGCTCGCCCGCACCATCGCCGCCCTGGCGGAATCGCCCTGATGGCGGCCCCGATGGCGGCCATGCAGGCGGGGCGCTGAGCCATGGCGCGCGGCATCCGGCGCTCACAGCGCGAGGGGCTCAACGCCTGGCCCGGCTACGTGGACGCGCTGTCCACCCTGCTGATGGTCATCATCTTCGTGCTGCTGGTCTTCGTGCTGGCGCAGGGCTTCCTGTCCGTCACGCTCAGCTCCCGCGACCGGGCGCTGGACCGGCTGAACCGGCAGGTGGCGGAGCTGGCCGACCTGCTCTCGCTGGAACGCTCCCAGACGGACGAGCTTCGCGCCAGCCTCGGCCGCGCCCAGGACGAGGCGCGCCGCGCCGCCACCGCCCGCGACGCGGCGCAGGGCGAGCTGACCGGGCTGCGCACGGAACGCGACCAGCTCCATGACGAGCGCGACACCCTGCGCGACGCCCGCGACCAGCTCGCCGCCCGCCTCTCCGATGCCGAATTGGCCGCGCGCGGCACGGGTGAACGCATCGCCTCGCTGGAATCGCGACTGACCGAGGCGCTGGGCCGGGCCGAGGCGGTGGGCGGCCAGACCGCCGAGGCGGTGCGCCAGCGCGCCGAGGCCGCCCGCGCCCTCGGCGCCGCCCAGGCCGGACGGCAGCAGGCGGAACAGTCGCTGACAGAGGCCCAGGCCCGGCTTGCCGCCCTCCAGGTCCAGGCCGCGACGCTCGCCGACCAGGTGCGCGCCCTGACCGCGCTGCGCGACCAGTTGGAGAAGCAGGCGCAGGACGCCCAGGCGAAGCTCGGCGAGGAACAGCGCGCCCATGGCGAGGCGGTGCGCCTGTCCGAAAGCGCCCAGGCCCAGGCCGCCCTGCTGGCCCGGCAGATCGACGATCTGAAGGCGCAGCTTCAGCGCCTTTCCGCCGCGCTGGACGTGCAGCAGAAGGCCGGGCAGGAAAAGGACGCGCAGATCGCCGATCTCGGCACCCGCCTGAACGCCGCCCTCGCCGCCAAGGTCGAGGAACTCCAGCGCTACCGCAGCGACTTCTTCGGCCGGCTGCGCGAGGTGCTGGGCGACCGGCCGGATGTCCGCATCGTCGGCGACCGTTTCGTCTTCCAGTCCGAGGTGCTCTTCCCCGTGGGCGGCGCCGACCTCTCCGACAGCGGCAAGGCGCAGATCCGCCAGATCGCCGGGGTGCTCAAGGACATCTCCGGCCGCATCCCGCCCGACACGCCCTGGATCCTGCGCGTGGACGGCCATGCCGACCGCACGCCCTTCCGCGGCGGCGGCCGCTTCGCCTCGAACTGGGAACTCAGCGCCGCCCGCGCCATCGCCGTGGCGCAGCTCCTGATCGGCGAGGGCCTGCCGGCCAGCCGCGTGGCCGCCGCGGCCTTCGGCGACAACCAGCCGATCGACCAGGGCGACAGCCCCGAGGCGTTGGCCAGGAACCGGCGCATCGAGTTGCGCCTCACCGACCGCTGACCCACGCCCCGGCCTCCACGGCCGGGGCGAAGCCTCAGATGATCTTCGCCTCGAAGGGCGGCAGCAGGTCCGGCGCCTCGAATTCCAGCACCCAGAGGTCGGGGTCGCGCTTCACCTGCCGGGCGACATAGGCATCGGCGGCCTCCTGGTTCACCGCCGCCGCGCCGGTGCCGCGCATCCAGGCCTGCCTTCCCTCCGCGTCCCGCACCTGGGACAGCACCACCATCCCCTCCCGCCCATGCAGGACGCAGAGGATGCCGCCGCTGTCGGGGTCCCCCTTCCGCAGCACCATGCCGGGGCGTCCGGCCTGATCCCCGAGGCGAAGGGCCATCGAGGCCCAGATGCCGGCTTTCACACGCGCTTCCATGCCCCAGCAGGTGCCGCCGCCACGGCTTCGGCGCAAGCCCCGCCAGAGCCTCTTGCCGCCGCCGCGCCGTCGCGCGAAACACCCGCCGCCGACAGGGCATATGGGATCGGGGAAAAGATGGCTGCACCGGAGCGCCGTTTGACAGAGGGCCAGCGCGCCTATGAGGCCAAGCGCGCGGCCAAGGCGGGCATGAGCCTGGAGAAGTGGCTGGCTTCCCGCGAGCGGGAACGCGAGGCGGCGAAGCCGGCCGCGCCCGTGGCCGTCAAGCCGCAAGGCAAGGCCCGCGCCTTCTTCAGCAAGTTGATGGAGAAGGCCAACAAGCCGATCGGCTGAACGCGCGCACCGGCCCGGCCGGAGGCCGCGCGATGATCGCCGCCCATGCCGACTGGTCGGTGAACCCGGCCAAGCGCTGGTTCACCCTTGCCCGGCGTGCCGGGTTGGGCGGCTGGCACGCCACCGCCCCGCGCCCGGTCGGCGATCCCGCCGCCTGGGCCGCCGCCCTGCTGGCGGAAGGGCAGGCCGTGGCATTGGGCCTCGACCTGCCGCTCGGCCTGCCCCGCGCCTATGCCCGCCAGCGCCCCGAACCGGACTTCCCCGCCTTCCTGCACGGCCTCGCGGGGCAAACGGGCTTCTGGCGCGTCGCGGAGAGCCTGGCCGGGGTCTCGGCCGAGAGCCCCTTCTACCCGGCGCGTGGCCTGCGCGGCATGACCCGTCTGGAACACGCCCAGGCGCTCGGCATGGACGGCGCCTCAGGACTGTGCCGGCTCTGCGACCTCGCCACGGCGGAACGCCCCGCCGGCGCCCCGCTCTTCTGGACGCTGGGGGCGAACCAGACCGGCAAGGCGGCGATCTCCGCCTGGAGGGACTGGCTGGTCCCGGCCCTCACCGCCAGCGCGCCCTACCGCCTCTGGCCCTTCGAGGGCGGGCTGCACGCTCTCCTGGCCCCGGGCCGGGCCGTGCTGGCCGAGGTCTATCCGGCCGAATGCCTGCGCCATCTCGGCCTGCGCCTGTCCGGCAGCAAGCGCGACCGCGCCGTGCGCCTGCGGGCGCTGCCGGAACTGCGCGAGGCCATGGCCCGGCTGGGCGTCCAGCCGGATGCGTCCCTGGCGGCGGCTATGGCGGACGGCTTCGGCACCGATGCCGCCGGGGAGGACCGCTTCGACAGCCTGCTCGGCCTGCTGGGCCTCGTCGGCGTGCTGGACGGCGCGCGGCCGGACTTCGTGCCGGACGACCCCTGGGTGCGGCGGTGGGAAGGCTGGGTGCTGGGGCAGACCAGCCTCCCAGCCCTGTTCTATCCCTCGGGTACGTAGAGCCCCGCCCCCTCGGCGACGCTCTTCGCCAGCGCCACGACCAGATCGAGGGTCGGCGTCTCCACCCCCGCCATCCGCGCCAGGCGCAGCGGCGCCAGCATGATCGCCTCCACCTCCATCTGCCGTCCAAGTTCCAGGTCCTGCAGGATCGAGGGCTTGTGCGCGCTGCGCCCGACGCCCGACAGCTTCCCGACCGGGTCCTCGTCGAGCGTGATGCCGAGCCCGGCGGCGATGGCCTGCGCCTCGCGGATCATCCGCTCCGCCGCCGCGGAGACCACGGGGTCGGCATAGGTCTCCCGCAAGTTCCGTCGCGTCAGGATGCAGAGCGGCCCATAGGAGATGTTGCCCATCAGCTTGGCCCAGATCTCCTTGCGGATCTCCGTGGTCACGGGCACCTCGCTGAGCCCGCCGGCCCGCAGCACCCCGGCCAGCGCCTCGGCGCGCGGCGTCACCCGCCCGTCCGGCTCGCCCAGGATCAGGCGGCTGCCCTTGCCCTCCACCGACACCACCCCGGGCTCGACCACGGTGCAGGAGGAATAGACCACCCCGCCCACCGTGCGCGCGATGCCCACGGCCTCCCGCAGCACGCCGCCCGGGTCGAGCTCCGGCATGCTCCGCCCCACCAGCACCCCGCCGGCCCCGTCCGCATACCACCAGGGGATGCCGTTCATCGCGAAGACCACCGCGGTCTCCGGCCCGAGCAGCGGCCCGATCGCCCGGGCCACCTGCGGCAGGGCCGGCGCCTTGGTCGTGACGACCACCGCATCCTGCGGCCCTAGCTCCGCCGGGTCCTCTGCCGCGGCGATGCGCGCATGGTGCTCGCCGTCATAGGCCCGCACGGTCAGCCCGCGCGCGCGGATGGCGGCAAGCTGCGCGCCCCGCGCGACCACGGAAACCTCCGCCCCGCCCTTCGCCAGCCGCATCGCCAGATGGCCACCGATCGCCCCGGCGCCGAAGACGCAGACTTTCATGCCGACCTCATTCTCCTGTCAGGCCCGTCACGCTCAGGACAGCAATTCGAGCGCCGCGCGGGACAGCGCCTGCACGCCCAGCGCGATGCAGCGCTCATCGGGCTGGTAGAAGGCGTTGTGCAGCCGGTCGTCCCGCCCCGGCGCGCCGGAGCCGATCAGCATCTGGAAGGCGGGCATCCGCTCGGAGAAGGCGGAGAAATCCTCCGACCCCATGCTCGGCTCCCCCGCCTCCGGCTCGACGCCGAGCTGCGCCCGGATCGCCGCCACCGAGGGATCGAGCACCCGGTCGTCGTTCACCAGCGGCGGCACGCGGCGGGCATAGTTCAGCTCGCAGGTCACGCGCATCCCGACCTCCAGCCCGGCCACCAGCCGGCGGATAGCGGCCTCGGCGGTGTCGCGCGCCTCCGGGTGCAGCGTCCGCACCGTGCCCTTCAGGGCCACGCGCTCGGGGATGATGTTGTAGGTCGTGCCGCCCTGGAACATGCCCACCGTCACCACGGCGGGATGCAGCGGCCGCACCTCGCGGCTCACCACCGTCTGCACCTGCGACACGAATTGCGCCGCCGCCACGATCGGGTCCACCGCCGCATAGGGGTGCGCCGCATGGCCCGACTTCCCCCGGATGGTCAGGTCGAACAGGTCCGAGGCCGCCAGCCCGGTGCCGCGCACATAGCCGAAGCTGCCGACCGGCCTGTCCGGCACGTTGTGGAAGCCGAGCGCCATGTCCACGCCCTCCGCCGCCCCGTCGGCGATCATGGCGGCGGCACCCTCCAGGATCTCCTCCGCCGGCTGGAAGACCAGCGCGACGCGGCCCGCCAGCATCGGCGCGATCTCCCGCAGCACCTCCGCCACGCCGAGCAGCGTCACCGTGTGGATGTCATGCCCGCAGGCATGCATCTTCCCGGCAACAGTGCTGGCAAAATCCTGCCCCGTCTCCTCGTGGATCGGCAGCGCGTCCATGTCGGCGCGGATCGCCAGGGTCGGCCCCGGCCGGCCGCCCTCGATCACCCCCAGCACGCCGGTCCGCCCCACCCCGGTCCGGTGCGCGATGCCCAGGCGCTCCAGCTCCGCCGCCACGATCCCGGCGGTGCGCACCTCCTCGAAGCCCAGCTCCGGATGCGCGTGGATGTCGCGGCGCAGGCCGATCAGCCGCGTCTCGGCGGCTTCGGCGATCGCGGCGATTCGGCGGGTGGGGTCGTTGGGGCGCGGTTCCGTCATCGGAGCCTCCGGAGGGCGCGGGACGGCCCCGGCGGGCGGAGATCGCCCGGGGGCCGCGCGGAATGGAAAGCGGAAGGGCGGAAGCCCCTGCTGCGGGGCAGCATGAAAAAAGGTGGGCCATCCCACAAGGGCGGTCCCTTGCGACGAAGCGTTTCCCCGCATTACGCTTGGTCAACTTCAAAGTCATGGGAGGAAACGGGATGCCGCGTGCCAATGGCGCCGCCGGCCGGTGCGCAGAGCGCCGGATGCCGGGATGTCCGGCGCAACCCGCCCGCCAGTTCCTCCCCATGCCTTTGCTGGACACTGCCTCTCCCCCGTCCGGGGTGGCTGAGGATGAGGCCATGCCCGGCCCGAACCGGCCGCGTAGCGCGATTCGGAGACAAGACGCGTGAAGATCAACACGAAGGACCTGATCTCGGGGGGGCTGCTGGTACTGCTGGCCCTGGTCGGGCTCTGGCTGAACACGGAGCACACGCTGGGCGATGCCCGGCGGATGGGGCCGGGCTACATGCCCATGCTGGTGTTCGTGCTGCTGCTGGTGCTGGGGGCGCTGGTCGTCCTGGTGAGCCTGCGCAGCGGCCCGGACGCGCTGGAGCGCTGGACGAACACGGACCTGACGACGGTGCTGCTGGGCACCGCGGCGGGGCTGGTGGTCTGGCAGGTGCTGGAACGCATGGGGGTCGGCGAGGGCAACTGGCGCCAGATCGGCTTCGCCTTCGTGGTCGGGCTGGGCATCATGGCCGCCTCGCCGGGCTGGCGCCCGCTGGCGCTGGTCAGCGTCTCCATGGCGGTCTTCGCCCTGGCGCTGGAGCCGCTCGGGCTGGTGGTCGCGCTGGTGCTCAGCCTGACCGTCAGTGCCTTCGCCGACAGCAGCCACACGGCGCGGGGCGTGCTCGGCATGCTGGTGGCGCTGATCGTGATGGCCTGGGTCATCTTCATCTGGCAGCTCGACATCCGGGTGCCGGTTTGGCCGACGGCCTTCTGAGAGCACACGCACCATGGACCTCATCGCCAACCTCGCGCACGGCTTCGGCGTCGCGCTCTCCTTCGACAACCTGCTCTTCGCGCTGCTCGGCGCCCTGATCGGCACCGCCATCGGCGTGCTGCCGGGCATCGGCCCGGTGGCCACCATCTCCCTGCTGCTGCCCATCACCTTCGGCCAGCCCGCCACCACCGCCATCATCATGCTGGCCGGCATCTACTACGGCGCCCAGTATGGCGGCTCGACCACGGCCATCCTGCTCAACCTGCCCGGTGAGGTCTCCTCGGTCGTCACGACGCTCGAGGGCTACAAGATGGCCCGCAACGGCCGGGCGGGGGCGGCGCTGACCATCGCGGCGCTGGGCTCCTTCTTCGCCGGCACCGTGGCCACCCTGGTGGTGGCGGCCTCCGGCCCGCTGCTCACCCAGGTGGCGCTCTCCTTCGGCCCGGCGGACTACTTCTCGCTCATGCTGCTCGGCCTGATCATCTCGGCCGTGCTCGCCCAGGGCTCGGTGCTCAAGTCCATCGCCATGGTGGTGCTGGGCGTGGCCCTCGGCCTGGTCGGCACCGACGTGCAGACCGGCCAGCAGCGCTTCACCTTCGGCATCCCCGAGCTTTCCGACGGCCTGGGCTTCGCCTCCATCGCCATGGGCATGTTCGGCATCTCCGAGATCATCCTGAACCTGGAGCGCCCCGAGGCGCGCGAGGTGCTCAAGACCAAGATCGGCAGCCTGTGGCTGACCAAGGAGGAATTCCGCCGCGCCACCCCCTCGGTGCTGCGCGGCACGGTGCTGGGCTCGGTGCTGGGCATCCTGCCCGGCGGCGGCGCCGCACTCTCAGCCTTCGGCTCCTACATGCTGGAGCGCAAGGTCTCCAAGTACCGCCACGAGTTCGGCAACGGCGCCATCGAGGGCGTGGCCGGGCCGGAATCCGCCAACAACGCCGCCGCCCAGACCTCCTTCATCCCCCTGCTCACCCTGGGCATCCCCGCCAACGCGGTGATGGCGCTGATGGTCGGCGCCCTGATCATCCAGGGCATCCAGCCCGGCCCGCGCATGGTGGAGGCCCAGCCCGACCTGTTCTGGGGCCTGATCTGCTCCATGTGGATCGGCAACCTGATGCTGCTGGTCATCAACCTGCCGCTGATCGGCATGTGGGTGAAGCTGCTCAGCGTGCCCTACAAGTACATGTACCCCGCCATCCTGATGTTCTGCGTGATCGGCGTGTACTCGCTCAACAACAGCGTCTTCGACGTCTACCAGACGCTCGCCTTCGGCATCCTGGGCTACGTCTTCACCAAGCTGAACCTTTCCGCCGCCCCGCTGCTGATCGGCTTCGTGCTCGGCCCGATGATGGAGGAACACCTCCGCCGCGCCATGCTCCTTTCCCGCGGCGACGCCTATGTCTTCATCGACTTCGCCAACCGCCCCATCAGCGCCTCCCTCCTGGTCATCTGCGCCATCGTCCTCGGCTCCATGATGCTTCCGGCTCTGCGCAAGAAAAAAGATGAGGCCATCGCGGAATGATCTTGTAAAAGTAACAAGTTTCAAAATTTGAGGCGGGCCTATGGCCCGCTTCCCTTTTATGCAGCGCTCCGCTAGGTCGTGAAGCAACCGAGTGTAAGGACCCGCGCGATCGATGACAGCTGCCGCTGCGTCTCTCATTCCCGTCGTCCTCTGCGGAGGGACCGGCACCCGGCTCTGGCCCCTGTCGCGCGAGGGTTATCCGAAGCAGTTCTGGCCCCTGGTCGGCGAGAAGACGATGCTCCAGGCCACGGCGAGCCGTGCCCAGGGCCCCGGCTTCGCGCCACCCATCCTGGTGGCCTCCGAACCGCACCGCTTCCTGGTGGCCGAGCAGTTGCGCGAGGACGGCATCGAAGGCGCGCGCATCGTCCTGGAGCCGGAGGGCCGTAACTCCGCCCCCGCCATCGCCGCCGCCGCCCTGATCGCCGCCGAGCAGGACCCACGCGCCATCCTCTGGATCATGGCCGCCGATGCCGTGATCCAGGACAAGGACGCCCTGCTGGAAGCGGTGAACCTCGCCGCCGAGGCCGCCAAGGCCGGCTCCATCGTGGCCTTCGGCATGAAGCCGACGGCGCCCGAGACCGGCTATGGCTACATCGAGGCCGGCGACCCGCTGCCGACGGCCGAGGGCCTCTTCAAGATCAAGAGCTTCGTCGAGAAGCCCAACGCCGCCACCGCCCGCCACTTCCTGGAAGGCGGCCGCCATCTCTGGAATTCCGGCATGTTCGTGGCCTCCGCCGCGACCTGGCTGGCGGAGCTGGAGCGCCTGGCGCCCGAGCTGATGGAGGCCGTGCGCGCCTCGGTGGAGGGCGCCAAGCGCGACCTCGACTTCGTGCGCCTCGATGCCGAAGCCTTCTGCAAGGCGCCGTCCATCTCCATCGACTACGCGGTGATGGAGAAGACCCCGCACGCCGTGGTCGTCCCCGCCTCGCTCGGCTGGTCCGATGTCGGCTCCTGGGATGCGCTCTGGGCCGTCTCGGCCAAGGACGAGAAGGACAACGCCACCCACGGCCCCGTCCATCTCGTGGAGGCCGAGGGCTGCTTCGTCCGCTCCGAGGGCATGCTCACCGGTGTGGTCGGCCTCAAGGACGCGGTGATCGTCGTCACCGAGGACGCCGTGCTCGCCATGTCCCGCGACAAGGCGCAGGACGTGAAGAAGCTGGTGGAGAAGCTCAAGGCCGCCGGGATCAAGGAGGCCACGGAACACCGCCGCGCCTACCGCCCCTGGGGCCACTACGAGGGCCTCATCCTCGGCAACCGCTTCCAGGTGAAGAAGATCCAGGTCCGCCCGGGCCAGAAGCTCAGCCTGCAGAAGCACCACCACCGCGCCGAGCACTGGGTCGTCGTGAACGGCACCGCGATCGTGGAGCGGGATTCCGAGCGCATGCTCGTCCGCGAGAACGAGAGCGTCTACCTGCCGCTCGGCTGCGTCCATCGCATGGAGAACCCGGGCATGATCCCGCTGACCCTGATCGAGGTGCAGTCGGGCTCCTATCTCGGCGAGGACGACATCGTCCGCTACGAGGACAACTACGGCCGGGCCTGAGGCCCAGCCTTCCCCCCGGGTGGCGCCACGGCGCCATCCGGTCCGAACGCGGAAACGGGCGCCTCCCACCGGGGGCGCCCGTTTCTCTTTCGCCGCCGCGCACCGGAGGAGGCGTTTCCGCCCGCGCCTGCCACGCGCTACGCTGCGCCCCATGCCCGCCTCCCCCCTCCCCGGCGCGTCCTGGCGCGTCGGCAGCGAAACCGGCCGCCTGAACGACGTGCTGGTCTGCCCGCCGGACCACTACCGCTGGCTGCCGCTGAACAGCATCGTCCGCCGCACCCTCGGCGAAACGCGGCAGCGCCCGGCCATCGAGCACCTGCGCGAACAGCATGCCGAGCTCTGCCACGCCCTGGCCCAGGGCGGCGCGCGGGTCCACCGGCTCGTGCCGGAACCGCACCTTCCCTACATGGTCTATACCCGCGACAGCGTGGTCGTGACCCATGCCGGCCCGGTGCTCTGCCAGCTCGAACGCCCGCAGCGCCGGGGCGAATACGCCCCCCTGATCGACTTCCACGCCGCCCAGGGCTCCACCTTCTGGCGCAAGTCCAGCGCCGGCACGCTGGAAGGCGGCGACATCCATATCATCCGCCCCGGCCTCGCCTGCATCGGCGCCAGCGGCGGCCGCACCGACGAGGACGGCGCCGAACAGCTCGCCGGCTGGCTTCGCGCCGAGGGCTGGGAGGTCCGCGTCGAGCCCTTCGACGAGCACTTCCTGCATCTCGACGTGATCTTCTGCATGGCCGCCCCCGGCCTCGCCGTCGCCTGCCTCGACGTGCTCGATCCGGGCTTCGTCGCCTGGCTGGCGGGGCACGGCATCCGCTGCCTTCCCGTCCCCTACCGCGACGCCATGTCCCTCGGCTGCAACATCCTCGCCCTGGGCGACGGCCAGGTGGTCTCCGCCCGGGCCAGCACCGCGCTCAACGCTGCCCTGCGGGCGGAGGGGCTGACGGTGCTCGATCCGGAGATCACACTCTTCACCCTCGGCGGCGGCGGTCCCCACTGCCTGACCTGCCCCCTGTCACGCGAGGCGTGACCCAATTTTCCTGTCGCGCGAAGCGGAGTGAAACGCCCATGAACATCCAGTCGAGGCCCGTGGACCAGGTGATCGCCGAGGCCCGCGAATTCCTGGGCGACCGCCTTTCCACCAGCCAGGCGGTGCGGGAACAGCACAGCCGGGGGGAGGACACCTCCACCCCCACCCTGCCCGACGCCGTCGCCTATGCGCAGACGACCGAGGAGGTTTCCCGCCTCCTCGCCCTCTGCCACCGGCACGAGGTGCCCGTGACCGCCTTCGGCGCCGGCACCTCGCTGGAAGGCCATGCCAACCCCGTCCGCGCCGGCATCAGCCTCGACCTCTCACGCATGGACCGCATCTTGGAGGTCAGCCAGGAGGACATGGACTGCCTGATCGAGCCGGGCGTCACCCGCCACCAGCTCAACGACCACCTGCGCGACCAGGGCCTGTTCTTCCCCGTCGATCCCGGCAGCCACTGCACCATCGGCGGCATGTGCGCGACCCGCGCCTCCGGCACCAATGCCGTGCGCTACGGCACGATCCGCGAGAACGTCATGGGGCTGGAGGTCATCCTCGCCGATGGCCGCGTCATCAACACCGGCTCCCGCACCCGCAAGGCCGCCAACGGCTATGACCTGACCCGGCTGCTGATCGGCTCCGAGGGCACGCTCGGCATCATCACGAAGATCCGCCTGCGCCTGCACGGCATCCCCGAGGCCACCTCGGCCGCGGTCTGCCAGTTCCAGACCCTGCGCGGCGCCGTGGAATGCGTCATCGCCACCATGCAGGCGGGCATCCCCGTCGCCCGCATCGAGCTGGCGGACGAGATCCAGATGGAAGCCTGCATCCGCTATTCGAAGCTGGAAGGCTACGCCGCCCTGCCCACCCTCTTCCTCGAATTCCACGGCTCGCCCGCCGGCGTGCAGGAACAGGCGGAAACGGTGCAGGAACTGGCCGACGCCTTCGGCGGCAGCGGCTTCGCCTGGGCCACGGATGCCGAAACGCGCAACCGGCTCTGGAAGGCCCGGCACGACGCCTACTGGGCCGCGGTCGCGCTCAAGCCCGGCTCGCGCGGCATGGCCACCGATGTCTGCGTGCCCATCTCCCGCCTCGCCGAGGCGATCGTCGGCGCGAAGGAGGACATCCTCGCCTCCGGCATGACCGCGCCCATCGTCGGCCATGTCGGCGACGGCAACTTCCACACCACCATCCTGGTGGACCAGGAGGACCCCACGGCGCAGGACCGCGCCTGGGAGCTGGACAAGAGGATCGTCGCCCGCGGCCTTTCCCTCGGCGGCACCTGCTCCGGCGAGCACGGCGTGGGCCTCGGCAAGCGGGAATTCCTGGAGACCGAGCACGGCCCCGAGGCCCTGGCGGTGATGCGCTCGGTCAAGACGGCGCTCGACCCCAAGGGCATCCTGAACCCGGGCAAGATCTTCCGGAACTGACGCCTCGCCCTCCCCGGCGCCCTTGGGGCCACGCCGGACGCGGCGGGGAGGATTCAACACGACGGACCGGCCGCCCGCACGGGGGCGCCGGCCCGGCCCGGCATGGCCCAACGGCCGCCGGGCGGCCCGAGGGGCGGCACAAGCCTCCGGGCGGATCATGGGAAGGAAGACGCTCGCCATGTCACGGCGCCAATCCAGGCTCCAGCCACGGGAAGCCCTGTCGCCGGCCGCCCCGCAGGCCGTCGGGGATCAGGCCGCACGGATCGCCGCGCCCGCCGAGGCCGGCTTCGTCCTGCCGGTCCTCGCCCTCGCCCTGGGCCACATGCTGTCCAACGGGCTGCGCACCCTGCCCGCCATCGCCGCCGACCGCATCCAGCTCGATCTCGGCCTCACGGCGGAGGGCCTCTCCAGCCTCACCGGCTCCTACCACATCGCCTTCGCCCTGGGTCAGATCCCCGTCGGCGTGGCGCTGGACCGCTTCGGCGTGCGGCCGGTCTCCCTGGCCCTGCTGAGCATCGTCTGCATCGGCACGCTGCTCGCCGCGCTGGCGGGCGGCCCGGCCGGCTTCCTCGTCGCGCAGCTCGTCCTCGGCCTGGGCTGCGCCGGGGCGCTGATCGCCCCGATGACCCTGGCCGCCAAGCGCATGAGCCCGGCCCGCTTCGGCCTCTGGAGCGGGCTGATCCAGGCCATCGGCAACACCGGCATGCTGCTTTCCGCCTCCCCCCTCGCCTGGCTGGTGGAGCGGGAGGGCTGGCGCGCCGGCTTCTGGGCGGCGCTGGGCTTTGGCGTCTTCGCCCTGCTCTGCACCGCCCTGCTGGTGCGCGACCGTCCGGTGCCCGGCAGCGAGAGTCGCCGCTCCCTGCTGGGCGACGCGGTCGAGGTGCTGCGCCTCGTCGTCTCGCGCCGCCTGCGCGGGGCGGTGGTGCTGGCCTTCTGCTCCTTTGCCATCGTGGTCTGCCTGCGTGGCCTCTGGGGCGGTCCCTGGCTGATGCTGGACAAGGGCCTGGACCGCCTGCACACGGGACATGTGCTGCTGCTGGCCACCCTGGCCCTGATCCTCGGCACCATCGGATGGGGCGTGGTGGACCGCCGGCACGAGGGCTGGCGCCGGCGCCTGCTGATCGGCGGGCATCTCGCCGCCGCCGCCGCCATCGGCCTGCTGGTCGCCGGCGGGCCGGATGGCCTGCTCGGCCCCCTGCCGGTGGGCTGGGACCTCGCCATGCTCACCCTCTTCGGCCTGAGCATCGGGGTGCAGCCGCTGATCTTCGCCGCCACCCGCGCCCTGGTGCCGCCGGAACAGACGGGCAAGGCGCTCTCGGCGGTGAACCTGTCCTTCTTCCTCGGGGCCGCCGTGCTCCAGCCCGGCTCGGGCGTGGTGGCGAGCCATGCCGGCACGGGCGCCGCGCTGCTCTTTCTGGCGTTCGTGGTGGTGCTCTGCACCCTCGCCTTCGCCTGGCTGGGGCGAAGCCGGCCGGCACCGGCCGGCCCGTGACCGGCCCATCCCGGAGGAAACGCGCGGGGGGATGGGCACGCCTACCCCCGGGAGAAACGGGCGCCGTCCCGCCCGCCCCACGAGATCGTTAACAGCCCGCCGGCGATATGGGATTGTCGCTCCGCGGTGCGGATGGCGAGTTGCCGTTCCGCAGCCAGCGCGGAGGGCATCGTCGTGCGAGGTTTCCCCGGTCCCGTTCCGCCCCCGCCCCGCATGGGAAAGGCTGCGGAAAAAGCCCCGCTCCTGCCGGGCGGGAAACATACGGCAGCACAATCATTCACGAATGTAAGTCTTGACCGGTGGCCCTCGCCGGGCCATCCCTCCGTTTGACGCCCTGCCCCGAATCTGTCCGGAGCCGGGGACGGACAAGAACAACGCCGGAATCCCACTCGCGAATCCCTGCGGTTCCGCGGGCGGTGCCGTCCGGAGCCCCATCAGACCGCACCCGGGCCCCTTCCCGGTTGTCCGCGGATACGCCTGGAGTAGCCACGATGTTGGGACGTATCGCCAAGGGCTCGCTCGGCCTCTCGCTGGGCTGGTCGGTGCTCGTTGCGCCAGCCACCCTCGTCGCTTCCACCTTCGCCGCGCCGGTGCTGCTGCCGTCGCTCGGCCTGTCCGCCCTGGCCCCCGCGGCCTGGGCCCAGGGCGCGCCGCAGGGCCCGCCGGCGGTCGGCGTGATCGAGCTGAGGCCGCGCCCGGTCACGGAAAGCACCGAATTCGTCGGCCGGATCGAGTCCACCGACCGCGTGGACCTCAAGGCCCGCGTCACCGGCTTCATGCAGGAACGCCTGTTCCAGGAAGGCCAGGAGGTCAGGCGCGGCGACGTGCTCTACCGGCTGGAGCGTCCGCCCTTCGAGGCCCAGGTGGCCCAGGCCCAGGCCTCCGTCGCCTCGGCGGAAGCGGAGCTGACCAATGCCCGCGTCTCCCTCGCCCGCGCCCAGGACCTCGCGCGCAGCAACTTCGGCACCCGCGCCAACCTGGACACGGCGACCGCCCAGGAACGCACCGCCAACGCCAACCTGCTCTCCGCCCAGGCCCAGCTCCGCGTGGCGCAGATCAACCTCGGCTACACCAACATCATCGCGCCGATCGACGGCCGCATCGGCCGCACCAACCTCACCATCGGCAACGTGGTCAGCCCCGATGTCGGCACCCTGGCGACCATCGTGTCGCAGGACCCGATGCGCGTCTCCTTCCCCATCAGCTCCCGCGCCGCGACCCAGCTCTACGAGCGCTACGCCAACCGCGGCGGCATCGACGCCGTGCGCGTGCGCGTGCGCCTGAACACCGGCGAACTGTATCCCGAGAGCGGGCGGATCGAGTTCATCGACAACCAGATCAACCGCAACACGGACACGATCCTGGTGCGCGCCCTGGTCGCCAACCCGGTGCGCGGCAACAACAGCAGCGGCACGGTGCCCTCGCGCTCGCTGATCGACGGCCAGTTCGTCAACGTCTATGTCGAGGGCGTGGAGCCGGTGCAGGCCATCGTGGTGCCCCGCGCCGCCGTGCTGCAGGACCAGCAGGGCTCCTACGTCTTCATCGTGGACGCGGAGAAGAAGGCCCAGCGCCGCGACATCACCCTCGGCCGCGCCCTGGGCGCGGATACGGTGGTGGAGAAGGGCCTGAACCCCGGCGACACCATGGTGACCGAGGGCATCCAGCGCGTCCGCCCCGGACAGGTGGTGAACCCCGCCCCGGCGGCACCCGCCGCCACCCCGGCCCCCGGCCCGGTCCAGCCCGGAAGCACTCCATCCGGCAACGCCCCCTCTGGCAGTGCCCCCTCTGGCAACGCTCCCTCTGGCAACGCTCCCTCTGGCAGCGCCCCTACCGGCGGCAGCCAGCCCGGAGGCAGCCAGGCGCCCTCGACGCAGCCGGCATCCCCGGCCCAGCGGAATCCCGGCTGACCGACGATGATCTCCTCCCTCTTCGTCGACCGGCCGAGGCTGGCCTTCGTCATCTCCATCGTGATCACCATCGCGGGCGCCATCTCGCTGATGCGCATCCCGGTGGCCCAGTTCCCGGACATTGTGCCGCCCCAGGTGCAGGTCAGCGCCACCTATCCGGGCGCCAACGCCGCGGTGATCGAGAGCACCGTCGCCCAGGTGCTGGAGGCGCAGATCAACGGCGTCGAGAACATGATCTACATGTCCTCGAAGAGCGCCAATGACGGCACCTACAGCCTCACCGTCTCCTTCACCCTGGGCACCAACGGCGACATCGCCACGGTGAACGTGAACAACCGCGTCCAGGCCGCCCTGGCCCGCCTGCCGACGGAAGTCCAGCGCAGCGGCGTGACGGTGCGAAAGCGATCCTCCTCGGTGCTGCTCTTCGGCACCCTCTATTCCGAGGGTAACGCGCAGTCGCCGCTGTTCCTATCGAACTACTTCACCATCAACATGAAGGACACGCTGGCCCGCGTGCCCGGCGTGGGCGACGTGTCGATCTTCGGCGCGCAGGACTATTCCATGCGCGTCTGGTTCAACGTGGACCGCCTGGTCAGCCTGAACCTCACCCCCTCCGACATCGTGGCGGCGGTACAGGCGCAGAACGTCCAGGCCGCGGTGGGCCGCCTCGGCGGACGCCCGGCGCCGGACACGCAGCAGTTCCAGATGACGCTGCAAACCCAGGGGCGCCTGACCAGCCCCGAGGAATTCGGCAA
The DNA here is from genome assembly GCF_001941945.1 of Roseomonas gilardii. Classification (NCBI taxonomy): domain Bacteria; kingdom Pseudomonadati; phylum Pseudomonadota; class Alphaproteobacteria; order Acetobacterales; family Roseomonadaceae; genus Roseomonas; species Roseomonas gilardii. Next base: position 2,413,832 of record NZ_CP015583.1, read on the forward strand.
CATCATCATCCGCGCCAACACCGACGGCTCGGTGCTGCGCCTGCGCGACATCGCGCGGCTGGAGCTCGGCGCCCAGACCATGGAGACGGAGAACCGCTACAACGGCCAGCCCTCCGTCGCCTTCGCGATCTACCTCTCCCCCGGCGCCAATGCGGTGAACGTCGCCGCCGCCGTGCGCAACACGCTCGACGGCCTGTCCCAGCGCTTCCCGGAGGGCATGAAGACCAACGTCTTCTACGACACCACCGACTTCGTGAACGACACCATCCACGAGGTCATCAAGACCCTGATCGAGGCCTTCGTCCTCGTCGTGGCCGTGGTGTTCTTCTTCCTCGGCTCCTGGCGCGCCACCATCGTGCCCACCGTCGCCGTGCCGGTCAGCCTGATCGGCGCCTTCATCGTGCTGCTCGGCCTCGGCTACTCGGCCAACACCATCTCCCTGCTGGCCATGGTGCTCGCCATCGGCATCGTCGTGGACGACGCCATCGTGGTGGTCGAGAATGTCGAGCGCGTGATGGAGGAGGAACCCCACCTCACCCCGGCCGAGGCCACCAAGAAGGCGATGAGCGAGATCACCGCGCCGATCATCGCCATCACCCTGGTGCTGCTCTCGGTCTTCGTGCCGATCGCCTTCATCCCCGGCCTCTCGGGCGAGATGTTCCGCCAGTTCGCGGTCACCATCTCCGCCTCGATGCTGATCTCGGCGCTCAACGCCCTGTCGCTCTCCCCGGCGCTCTGCTCCATCCTGCTGCGGCCCAGCCCCCATGCGGCCGATGGCGGCGGGCGGCGCGGCATCATGGGCCGCGTCCTGAACGGCATCGACTGGACGCGCGACCGCTATGCCGGGATCGTGGCGCGGCTGGTTCGCGTCTCCGCCCTCTCGGTGCTGCTGATCGCGGTGCTGGCCTTCGGCACCTGGGAGCTCTCCCGCCGCACCCCCACCGGCTTCCTGCCGGCCGAGGACCAGGGCGCCTTCTTCGTCCAGGCCCAGCTCCCCCCCGCCGCCAGCGTTTCCCGCTCGCGCGAGGTGGCCAAGCAGATCGAGGACCTGGTCCGGCAGAACCCGGCCGTGCAGGGCACCCTCTCGGTGGTCGGCTTCTCCCTCATCGACGGCGGCGCGCAGTCCAACTCCGCCTTCGTCGTCGTGCGCATGAAGCCCTTCGCCGACCGCGAGGGCGCCATGGGCAGCGTCCAGGCCGCCATCGGCCGCGTCTTCGGCCAGGTGCAGTCCATCCGCACCGCCAACGCCTTCGCCTTCAACGTGCCGCCCATCCAGGGCCTGGGCACCGGCGGCGGCTTCGAATACGTGCTCCAGGACTACGAGGGCCGCTCCCCCGCCGATCTCGGCTCCGCCGCCATGGGCCTGATCGCCGCGGCGAACCAGGACCCGCGCCTGTCGGCGGTCTTCACCACCTTCACCGCCAACACGCCGAGCCTCTACCTCGACGTGGACCGCGACAAGGCACAGTCCCTCCAGGTGCCGATCAGCAGCATCTTCTCCACGCTACAGGCCACCCTCGGCGGCTACTACGTCAACGACTTCAACCTCTTCGGCCGCACTTGGCAGGTCAACCTCCAGGCCGAGTTCCCCGACCGCGCCAATGTCGAGGACCTGTGGCGCGTCTTCATCCGCAACTCGAACGGGGAGATGGTCCCCCTCAGCGCCCTGGCCACCGCCCGGGTCGTGCTGGGGCCGCAGACCATCGGCCGCTACAACAACTACCGCGCCATCACCATCCAGGGCTCGCCGCGCGCCGGCGTCTCCTCGGGCGATGCGCTGAACGCGATGCAGGAACTGTCGGGCCGCACCCTGCCCGCCGGCTACGGCTTCGAATGGACCGGCACCGCCTACCAGGAACGCCTCGCCTCCGGCCAGACCGGCATCATCCTGGCGCTCGCGGTGCTCTTCGCCTTCCTCTTCCTCGTGGCCCTCTACGAGAGCTGGACCATTCCGGTGCCGGTGCTGCTCTCGGTGATCGTGGCCATCACCGGCGCCTTCCTCGGCGTGCTGTTCAGCGGGCTGTCTCTGGACATCTACGCCCAGATCGGACTCGTCGTGCTCATCGCCCTCGCGGCGAAGAACGGCATCCTGATCGTGGAATTCGCCAAGGAGGCCCGCGAGGGCGGCAAGAGCATCCGCGAAGCCGCCATCGAGGGATCGCGCCTGCGCTTCCGCGCGATCATGATGACCTCGATCGCCTTCATCCTCGGCCTGCTGCCGCTGGTGACAGCGAGCGGCGCCGCCGCCGCATCCCGCCGCGCGGTGGGCACCCCCGTCTTCTGGGGCATGCTCGCCGCCTCGCTGGTCGGCATCTTCTTCATCCCGATGCTCTACGTGACCTTCCAGTCGCTGCGCGAGCGCGTGAAGGGCTGGATGGGCAGCACCGGAGGCGACCGCCCGCCGGCCCAGCCGGCGGCCTGAGCGCCGGGAACCCGAGCGCACCGGGGCCGCACCTGCCCCGGTGCCCGTGCCACCCGAAAACGGATCGCGTCCGGATGGAACCACCCGGACGCGATCCGTCCTATCCGGCGCGGAAGCCCAGGACGAAGTCGATCACTTTGTCGAGCGGCATCTCGCAGGGCCGCAGCAACGCCTTCCCCTCCCTGTCCAGATAGATGTTGCAGCTGATCCGGCCGCTGCCGCCCAGCTCCTCTGCATACAGCCAGCGCCGCCGCCCATCGCCCGAACCGGCGAGCGTGACGCCATAGCGCCGCCCGGCATGGTTTCCCTCGCTATAGCCCTTCGGCAGCCTTCCCAGCCCCGCCAGGAAGGCCTCGACCCTGTCGCTCATCGCGCGACAACGCCCGGGCGGGCGCGATGGTCACGCCCCGACGCCTCCGTCCCCCTTCCCAGCCGCCCCGCTCCCGGCCGATGATGCCCACCGGTTTCCGGGTGGGAGGACAAGAATCATGGCCAAGTTCGGCCTCAGCCAATCCCTGCGTCGCGTCGAGGACCCTCGCCTGCTGAAGGGCGAGGGCCGCTACACCGACGACCTCGCCGTCGCCGGCACCGCGACCGGCTACCTGCTGCGCAGCCCGCACGCCCATGCGACGATCCTCTCCATCGACACCGCCGATGCCCGCGCCATGCCCGGCGTGCTCGCCATCTACACGGCGGAGGATCTGGCGGCGGACGGGCTCGGCCCCCTCCCCCATGCCGGCAGCCTGAAGAACCGCGACGGCACCCGCTCCGCCAATGCCCCGCGCTTTCTGCTCGCCAGCGGCAAGGTCCGCCATGTCGGCGATCCGGTGGCCTTCGTGGTGGCGGAAAGCCTCGACGCCGCCAAGGACGCCGCCGAGGCTATCCTGGTGGACTACGACCCGCTGCCCGCCTGCACCGACCTCGCCACCGCCAACGAGCCCGGCCAGCCCCTGGTCTTCGACGACGTGCCGGAGAACCGCGTCTTCGACTGGGCGATCGGCGACAAGGCGAAGACCGACGCGCTCTTCGACACCGCCGCGCATGTCACGCGCCTGACCGTGGTGAACAACCGCGTCGTCGTCGCCTCGATGGAGGGCCGGGCGGCACTCGCGGAATACGACGCCGCCACGGAACGCTTCACCCTCCAGGCCACCAGCCAGGGCGCCTGGCACCTGAAGGACATGCTGGCCGAGCATGTCTTCAAACTGCCCAAGGAGAAGTTCCGCGTCGTCACCCACGATGTCGGCGGCGGCTTCGGCATGAAGCTCTTCTGCTATGTCGAATACGGGCTGGCCTGCTACGCCACCCGCAGGCTGGGCCGCCCGGTGAAGTGGACGGCGGAGCGCAGCGAGGCCTTCGTCTCCGACACGCATGGCCGCGACAACATCACCCTGGGCGAGCTGGCACTGGACCGGGACGGGAAATTCCTGGCGCTGCGCACCCGCAACCTCGCCAACATGGGCGCCTATCTCTCGCAGTTCGCCGGCTTCATCCCCACCGCCGCCGGCACCAAGGTGCTCGCCAGCGTCTACGGCTTCCAGGCCATCTACGCCAACGTCATCGGCGCGTTGACCCACACCACCCCGGTGGACGCCTATCGCGGCGCCGGCCGCCCCGAAAGCAACTACCTCGTCGAGCGCCTGATCGACGCCGCCGCCCGCGAGCTGGGCATCGACCGGGCCGAACTGCGCCGCCGCAACATGGTGCCACCCAGCGCCATGCCGCATACCACCCCGGTCGGCCAGAAATACGACAGCGGCGACTTCGCCCGGGTGCTGGACGAGGCGCTGGAGCGCGCCGGCTGGGCCGGCTTCCCCGCCCGGCAGGCGGAGGCCCGCGCCCGCGGCAAGCGGCGCGGCATCGGCCTCGCCTATTACCTCGAAGCCACCGGCGGCGACCCGAGCGAACGCGCCGAGGTCCGCTTCACCGAGGATGGCAATGTCGAGGTCCTGGTCGGCACCCAGTCCACCGGCCAGGGCCACGAAACCGCCTACACCATGATCATCGCCGAGCGCCTGGGCGTGCCGGTGGACAGGATCCGCGTCCGCCAGGGCGATTCCGACGAGATCCCGACCGGCGGCGGCACCGGCGGCGCCCGCTCCCTCTATTCCGAGGGCACCGCCCTGCTCGCCACCGCTTCCACCGTGCTGGAGCGCGGCCGGCAGGCGGCGGGCGAGGCGCTGGAGGCCGCTCCCGCCGATATCGAGTTCACCACCACCGGCGCGCTCGACGGCGGCGGCCGCTTCACCATCGCCGGCACCGACCGTGGCATCGGCATCCTGGAGCTCGCCGCCCGCCAGCGCGCCGCCGTGGCGAAGGGCGAGTCCGCGACCCTGCTCGACGCCGCCGAGGTCGCCGAGGTTCCCTTCGGCACCTTCCCGAACGGCTGCCACGTCGCCGAGGTCGAGGTGGACCCGGAGACCGGCCTGATCGAGATCGCCCGCTACCTCGTCGTGGACGATGTCGGCCACGCCATCAACCCGCTGATCGTGCGCGGCCAGGTGCATGGCGGCGTGGCCCAGGGCGTCGGACAGGCACTGCACGAGCGCACGGTCTACGACCCGGAAAGCGGCCAGCTCCTTTCCGCCTCCTTCATGGACTACGCCCTGCCCCGCGCCGAGGACCTGCCCGCCATCGAGGTGGACCTCGTCGAGATCCCCTGCGAGACCAACCCGCTCGGCGTGAAGGGCGCCGGCGAGGCCGGCGCGGTGGGCTCCCCGCCCGCGGTGATGAACGCGCTGGTGGATGCTCTGGCCGCCGATGGCGTCACCCATCTCGACATGCCCGCCACGCCCGAGCGCGTCTGGCAGGCCCTGGGGCAATCCATGGCCAGGGCGGCCTGAGGGAGATGGCGCCGCCGGGTCACCCCGGCGGCGCCGGAATGCGGCCCGGAAAGTCCCCCGGAATGCCCCCTCAGGGCAGGGTGATGCGCGGCATGGCGCAGGTATCGAGGCCCTTCCGGTCCTCCACCCCGCCATCGGCATAGACCACCCGCAGGTCATAGACGCAGGCACCCGCCTCCCGCTCCACCGAGCGTGCCGCCCCGGGCGGGATGGCGCCGCGCGGCCCCAGCAGCTCCGGCCCCCAGTTCCCCCGCGTGGAGGGCGTGGCATAGAGCTGCGTGACCGCGCGGCCGGATCGGTTCACCAGGCTGAAGGCCGCCGCGCCGGGCGCCATGCCCTGGGGGCCACCATAGGCGCCGCGATATCCGGGACCCTGGCCGGGCGATACGGGCGGCACGGGCGCGAAGGCCACCTGCCGCTCACGGCAGACATCGACGCCGCGCCGGTCCAGCACCAGCCCCGCCCCGGTCACGGCCCGCAGGTCCAGCACGCAGCCGCCCGCCCCGTCCAGCCGGATGCGTCGGCTGCCGCCATCAGGCACCGGCCCGCCGCGCAGCCGCTCCGGCCCCCAGTTCGGCACCTGGGCCGGCGTCGCATAGACCGACCGGATCGGCTCCCCCGTGCGGTTGACCAGGGTGAAGGCGGTCTCCTGCGCCCGGGCGGGGCCCACCGCGGCCAGTAGGGCGGCCCCCAGCAGGACGACAGGAACGGCGGGCCGGATCATCTCCGCACTCCTTTCACGAAGGGCCCTCCCGGCTCAGCCCGGCGGCAGGGCGATGCGCTGCCGCAGCATGCGGACATCCGCCTCGCGCGGATGCGCGGTGCCGGGGTTGGACACGGCGGCGGCGCCGGCGGCCATGCCCCAGGCGAAGGCCTCCTCCGGCTCCGCGCCACGGGACAGCGCCATCACCATGGCTGCCAGGAAGCTGTCGCCGGCCCCCACCGCGCCCTTCACCTCGACCTTGAGCGCCGGCAGGCGGATGGTGCGCTTCTCCGTGGCCAGGATCGCCCCGTCCGCGCCCAGCGTGACCGCCAGGATGCGCGTCCTGCCGGAACGGACGATCTCGGTGGCGGCTGCCTCCTGCTCCCGTGGGTCCTTCAGCTCGCGCCCAGCCAGGGTCTGGAACTCGCTCAGGCTGGGCTTGATGAGATCGACCGGCGCCTCCAGCGCCTGGATCAGCGCCTGCCCGGAGGTGTCCAGCACGAAGCGCAGCCCGCGCCCGGCGGCGATGCGCGCGGCCCGGGCATAGAAATCCACCGGCACGCCGCGCGGCAGGCTGCCGCTGCAGACCAGCCAGCCGCCCTCCACGGTCTCCAGCACGCCCAGCGCCGCCTGCCACTCGGAATCGGCGATCAGCGGTCCCTCGGGCACGAAGCGGTATTCCAGGCCGGTGGAACGCTCCAGCACGGTTTGGCTGATGCGGGTGAAGCCCTGCACGGCGATGGACTGGCGCGGCACCCCGGCCTCATCCAGCAGTTCCTCCAGCAGATGCCCCGTGGCACCGCCCGCCAGCATCAACGCCAGCGTCTCGCCGCCGAATTCCTTCACCACGCGCGACACGTTGATGCCGCCGCCGCCGGGGTCATGGGCCTCGGATTCGGTGCGGATCTTGTGGATCGGCCGGATCTTCTCCGCCACGCTGGTCAGGTCTACCGACGGGTTCAGCGTCAGCGTCACGATACGGGACTTCGTCAATGGCGCGTGTCCTGATCCTCGGGGTTTCCCGCCGGAGCATGCCATGCCCCAGCCGCCCCCTCCAACACGGGGCCGGCCACGATGCCGCTATCCGGCATCCTGCTCGCCCCCCTGCTCGACCCCCTACTCGACATAGATCATCTTCCGGGTCATGCCGCCGTCGGTGACGAATTCCGCTCCGGTGACGAAGCCGCTTTCCGGCCCCAGCAGCCAGGCGACCAGCGCCGCCGCATCCTCCGGGCGCCCGACCCGGCCCGCGGGATGCTGGGCATGGTCCTCGGGGCGCAGCGCCTCGCCCTTCGTGTCGATCCAGCCGGGGCTGACACAGTTCACCCGCACATCGGGGCCGAGGCTGACGGCCAGGGCATGGCTCAGCGCCAGCAACCCGCCCTTGCTGGCGGAATAGCTCTCGGTATCCGGCTCCGACTGGTGCGCGCGGGTGGAGGCGACCGTGACCACCGCACCCTTCGCCGCGCGGAGCATCTCCTCGGCCGCCTTCACCAGCAGGAAGGTGCTGGTCAGGTTGGTGGCCAGCACCGAGGACCATTCGGCGAGGCTGAGCTCCCGGATCGGCTTGCGGATCATGAAGCCGGCATTGCAGACCAGCGCATCGAGGCGCCCCTCCCCGTCGCGGATACCGTCCACCAGCGCCCGCACCGCCTCCTCCTCCGCGACATCCGCCCGGACGAAGCGCGCCGCGACATCCGGTGGCGCCTCCCCGCGATCGGCGATCACCACCCGGTAGCCATCCCGGGCCAAGCGCCGGGCCACCGCCAACCCGATGCCGTGGGCGGCGCCCGTCACCAGCGCGACGCGTTGTTCCTGCGGCATGATCCCGCCCTCCTGTCTGCTGCCCATGAAGCGCCCAGGGGGCGCGGCGGCTGCATTCCACCGTGCCGTCCCGGCATGCACGCGGCCACTCCGGAACGGAGGCGGCTTGCCGGCCCTCCGTCTGGAAGGCTCATGATGCCCGGAACGAGAGCGAGGAACGCGCATGAGCGACGGCGAAACGAATGACGCGGAGGACCGGCGGCGCCACGCCCCGGCGGCGGAGCGCAACCGCGCCCCGATCCTGTCGGTGCTGCGGCACCACCTGCCGGCGGAAGGGCTGGTGCTGGAAGTGGCGAGCGGCACGGGACAGCACGCGATACATTTCGCGGAGGCCCTGCCCGGGCTGGTCTTCCAGCCCAGCGACCCGGACCCCTCGGCCCGCGCCAGCATCGATGCCTGGGCGGCCGCGAGCGGCCTGCCGAACCTGCGCCCGGCGCTCGACCTGGATGCCAGCAGCGGCCAGGACTGGCCCGTGCCGCGTGCCGCGGCGGTGCTGTGCATCAACATGATCCATATCTCGCCCTGGGCGGCGACCCTGGGCCTGCTGGCGGGGGCCGCGCGGGTCCTGCCGCCCGGCGGTGTCCTGCTGCTCTACGGCCCCTATCGGCGGGACGATGTGGTCACCGCGCCCAGCAACGAGGAATTCGACCGCAGTCTCCGGCTCCGCAACCCCGCCTGGGGCCTGCGGCGCCTGGAGGACGTGACGGCCGAAGCCGCCAGGCAGGGCTTCCGCCGGTCGGAAGTCGTGGACATGCCAGCCAACAATCTCTGCGTGGTCTTCCGCCGCGAGGGTGACTGATGTGACCGGCGAAATACGCCGGCGCCTGGGTTCGCGAGGCTCCGGCGCCGCGCTCCATGGCCAGCCCCGGGGGGAAAGGCACCGCCTCTCCCCCCGGCCCCCCCCTCACCGCCAGGACGCTACGCGCCCTGAACCCGATGAGCTGGCACTCACGGTGACCGTCGGCCCGAAGGCCCGATCCCGCGCCTCCCAAACGCCCCTTGCTTCCCGAACCCGGCCTAGGCTATAGGAATAAAATCAACATTCCACCACAAGGTCACTGTCCCCTGGAGACAAGAGCCCAACTAGCATCCGCTCGTCCGCAGAGCAAGGCCCCACCTCCATCCGGACGGATAAAGGACTAAAAACCTAAAATCTTAAAGCCCTAAAACCCGGAGCGGCGCACAGGGTGGAAGACCCTGGCCCGCGCAGACGAGGGGAGCGGGCGGCACCGGATGCCGGTCAGGCGGCGCGTCGGCGGAACCAGTCCGCGACCAGCGCGCCGCAGACGCCCAGCAGCATGGTGAAGGCGAGCGGCCGCGCCGTGCCGTCGCTGAGCGCGCCGACCACCAGCGCGGCGCTGGCGGCGATGGTGAACTGCAGCATGCCCATCAGCGCCGAAGCCGAACCGGCCCGCGCCGCCTGCCGCGACAGCGCGCCCACCGCCGCGTTGGGCATGATCAGCGAGGAGGCGGCGATGGCGAAGAAGATCGGCAGGAAGACGCTGAGCAGGCCGAAGGGGCCGGTCAGCGTAACCACGACCAGGACGATGATGGCCGCACAGGAGAACCGCGCCGCCCAGCTCATCACCCGATGATGGCCATAGCGTCCGACCAGCCAGGGATTGACCTGCGACATGCCGATGAAGCCGATGGCATTGATGCCGAAGAGCATGCCGAAGGTCTGCGGGCTGACGCCGAAGATCTCGATGAAGACCGGCGGCACGCCGCCCAGATAGGCGAACATCACGAACATCATGAAGCCGCCCATCAGCATATGGGTGACGAAGCTCGGGTCGCGCAGGATCGCGATATAGCGCGCGAGAAGGCTCGTGAAGCCGAGCGAGACGCGCAGCTCCGGCGGCAACGTATCCGGCAGGAAGCGCCAGACCAGCAGGCAGGACACGACCCCGTAGAAGGCCGAGACCCAGAAGATCATCCGCCAGTCCGCGATGCCGAGCAGGAGACCGCCGAGGGAGGGCGCCAGGATCGGCGCCACGCCCATGATCAGCATCAGGCGGGACATCAGGCGCGTGGCCTCCAGCCCCTCGGCCTTGTCGCGGATCACGGCGCGCGGGATCACCATGCTGGCCGAGCCGCCGAAGGCCGCGAGGGCACGGCATATGGACAGCGTGGCGAGGTCCGGTGCGACGGCGCAGCCGACCGAGGCCAGGGTGTAGATCGCCGTTCCCGCCAGCAGCGGCCCACGCCGGCCGAAGCGGTCGGACAGCGTGCCCTGGGTGATCTGCCCCACGGCCAGCCCCATGAACCAGGCGGCGAGCGTGACCTGCGCCGAGCCGGCACCGCTCCTCAGGCTCTCCTCGATCGCCGGGAAGGCCGGCAGGTACATGTCCGTGGAGATCGGACCGATGGCGGTCAGGAAGCCGAGAAGAAAGGGAAGCCAGGAAGGCATCAGGACACGGGCACCGGTGGGAAGCGGAGATGCGGCGGCATCGGGGCAAGGCGGGGAGCGAGGTCTGGACCCTGCCGCAAACGGGCGGTCAAGGCCATGGGTGCGATCACCGATTCGCCGGGGTGGACGGGATAACCACGGGTGGGGCCCCTTCCCGCCGCACGCTCGTCGCGGCGGTCAGTAGCGAAGGCGGACCGTCACCTCGGTCAGGCCGGGCCCCGCCTGGAAACCGGCCTCGCGCAAGGACGGCGCGCGCAGCGGAGTCGGGGCGTCGTTGGAGAAGCCATACCCCTCCTCCGGCAGGCCGAGCAGGGACCGGTTGAAGTGATGGTCGGCATTCTCGTCGTGATAGATGGAGACGGCATAGAGCCCCGGGCCGGAGATGGCGAAGCAGGCCTCCAACTGGGTCGTGCCGTTCAGCGGCACGCGCTGCCGCGCGATCGACCCGCCACTGGCAAGGAAGCGGTCCGGCTGCGAGCCGTAGAGGGTGACGGCCACTTCGCCCTTGCCGCTGCGCGCGCCCACCACATGGACCATGATCCTCGGGTCCTGGCTGGTGGCGTTGCAAGGCATCGCGCTCTGCTCGGCGGGCGCCGGCCCCTCGGCACGCACCTGTCCCGGCGACAGGGATGCCCACAGCATCGCCCCGGCCCATGCCAGGGCCAGGCTCCGGGCTGTGTGGCGGCCCGGGATTCGGGATCGCTTCGTCATGGCGGACCTCTCCCCTGATCTCGCGCGACCCGGGGCACGGCCGGCTGGGCCGGGTCACGGGCCGTCATCCGGCGTTGTCCACAGGGCGATACCCCTTCGCCGAGAGCTTGTCTGCTGCCGATGGCGCGACCGAGCCATGGCCCGGCAGCAAGTCTTATAAAAGTTATAGAATTTACCGATGACCGAACGAATTCTTGTGCAAGACAGATAACCCCTAGAAAAACCTGCCAGACATACTTGGAAGTCATTGCTTTTGACTTGAATCGCCTGTGTGGAAGGTCCATCTTGCGGTGCAGCGAGACAGGGAAAACGGCGCAGCCAAGCGCCCCCTTCCGCAGATGAGGGAAATCGAGATGAACACGTTCCGTGAGATGGGTGAGTCGATGATCATGGCCCATGAGGGTCAGCGCCAGCTCGCCGAGATGCTCTTCGCCAAGCTGCGCAACTTCTTCAGCCAGATCCGTGCCGCCCGCGCTGCCGCGGACGCCGTCTACCGCTGATCCGGCCGAGCACCAGCCGCCGGCTTCTCAGCCGGCGGGCTGCTCCTCCTCGTCCTTGAGGGCCCAGGCCGACACGGCCTGACAGAGCGCCACAGTCTCCCGCAGGGATGTGGTGATGGTTTCGCCGGGGTTCTCGCTCCTCAGAGCTGAGAGCATCAGACTCCCGGCCGGTGCGTGCCAGAGCGCCACCACGATCCGGGTTTCCGGCAGGCGCCGCCTGATGCGGCGCAGGAAATGCCGCACCCCCGCAGCGCTGCTGCCTTCCTCCAGAACCGACAGACAGCAGAGACGGATCGCCGCGGGGTCCAGCCGCTCCAGATTCGCCGTTTCCAGCACGTTGTTGCTTTCCGCCCGCGCGCCGAAGCCGTGGCGGCGGAAGATCTGCACCGCCATTTCCGCCGCCAGATCGTCGAGCTCGCCCCGGCCCGCGATCACCACCATGGCGCCGTCGGCGCGCCAGGACGGCGCCGGCAGCCCCTGGCGAATCGGGATCGCATCGGTCTCCGCGAATTCGTCGCCGGGAGCAGCGGCAGGCGGCGGCAGGCGGGCCGGCGGGTCCTCGACCCCGACGGCCAGATCCTCCAGCAGCATGGCCACGTGCTGGCGGAGTTGCCCGAACTGCTCGGGGCCCAGCTCTTCGCGCGAACGGTCCTCCTGCGCCAGGGCGAGGCCGCGCAGGGCAACCTCGTCGTAATAGACCGAGAGCGGCGTGTGCCGCAGCATCTGCCGCGCCTGGGTCACCAGCCCGTCCACATCCCCCTCCAGCGCGCGTTGGTAGAAGGTCTCCTCCGGCCTCAGCGGCGGCCCGTCGCCCAGCATGATGTCGAGGAACTGCATGCGCTCCACATGCCGCCCCAGCACCACGAGGCAGACGGTGAGCGGCGTCGCCAGCAGCAGGCCGATCGGCCCCCACATGAAGGCCCAGAAGGTGGCGGAAACGATCACCGACACCGGCGAGAGGCCGGTGCTGTGGCTGTAGAGGAGCGGCTCCAGCGCCTGTCCCATCAGGGGGGCGCTGCAGGCGAAGAGCAGCAGGACATAGATGGCCATGGACCAGCCGGGATCGACCGCCAGGGCCAGCAGAACCGGCGGCACCACGGCGATGGGCGTGCCGACGAAGGGCACGAAACGCATTACCCCGGCGAGGATGCCCCAGAGCACGGGATTGGGCAGGCCAATGAGCCAGAGGCCGGTGCCCACGAAGAGGCCATAGCTGGCGTTGAGCGCGACTTGCGCCAGGAAGTAACGCGACAGTCGATAGGCCGCGTCGGTCATCGCCGTCATGGTGCGATGAAGGTCCCGCGTGCCGGCGAGGCGGATCAACCTGTCGCGCAGGTCCTCCCGGTACAAAAGAACGAAAATGGTGAAGACCACCACGATGCCGGTGGTCGCGATCGGCTTGAACAGCGGCTCCGCCACGCCCCGGGCCAGTTCCAGCGGGGTCAGGTCGGATTGCCCGGAGGCGGGCGGCGGACGGCGGATGGTGCGCGAGGTGTCCTCCAGGTTGCTCATGCCACGCAACAGCGTGTCCACCTGCCGCACCAGTTCATCCAGGCGCAGCGCGTTGACCTTGCGCTGGATGGCGGCCTGGTAGGTGGAGAGGTTCCCCGCCAGTTGCGCCCCTTGGCGGCTGACCGCCAGACCGATCCCGAGCAGCAGGGCGAAGGCCAGCAGCACCGAGATCAGCACGGCGGGCACGCGGGGCAGGCGGAAGCGGCGCAGGACGCGCACCACCGGGGCCAGCACGAAGGCCAGCAGCACCGCCAGCACGATAGGCACCAGCAGATCGCGGCCGAAATAGAGGCCGGCGATCACGATGGCGCTGGCGATCAGGGTCATGATCCCCCGCGCCGGCATGGCAACCGGCAAGGGCGGCCGTCTGGTCTCGAACATATTCATGCAACCGCCTGCTGTGCCGCGCCGCCATGGCCCCCCACCGGAAATGGCGTGGGATGGGGAGGCAACGCGGGCCGGGCATCCGGGTTCAGGCGGGCGACCCGGCCCTGATGCATCGCACCACAGGCCGGGCCTGCCGGGCAATATCGCCGGCGTGGCGCTGCCGGCGCCGGGCCAGGCTCAGTGCCCGGACAGGCAGGTGCTCATGAAGCTGCGCCGCTCATCGCCCGCGAGCTTCTTGGTGCCAGCCTCGGCATTGCAGCTCCGCATGCGGTCCTGCTGGGTCGCGGGCGCGGCGGCGCTCTGGGTGCTGTCCGCCTTGCCGGCGAGGCAGGCGCTCATGAACTGCTTTCGCCCGTCGCCGGACAGGGAACGGGTCTTGGCCGTGGCGTTGCAGTCCTTCATGCGCTGCTGCTGCGCCGTCTGGGACGCCGATTGGGCAAAGGAAGGGGAACAGGCCACCGACAGGCCGAGAAGCGCCGCCGAGGCCAGGAGAGTCGGGAACAACCGCATGGCTGGAAGATTCTCCGCTGCGACGGACTTGTGCCCGCCGGGCGCAGCAGAGACCCGTTTCCCGGAAGGAGGCAAGCCTTCTCGTCCCGCCCCGGCATGGGGCGCGGCGTTCAGGCGGCCGCGCCGAACCCGGCCACCAGCCCGGCGAGACGCTCAATGGCGGGATCGCTCAGTTCGAGGGCCTCCAGGCCCTCCTGCGTCCGGAACAGGTAGTCCGCAGAGGAGCCGATCTGGCCCCGCGCGGTGGCGAGCCGGCGCACCGTCTCCGCCTCGCCCAGCCGCACGCATTGCGGACCGGCGGGGTCGATGACGAAGGCGATCCCATGGCCGAAGACCTGCCCACGGAGATCGCGCAGCGGCACCCAGACAGGGCGATAGGCACCCGTCAGCATTTCCCGCCGCCAGAGCAGGGAAAGCTCGTCCGAGAGATGCGGCTCATCCAGGCGGAGGGCGACGCCGTCGCAATGCCCGCCTTCGTCGAGGGCAAGGACAAGGCCGGGATTCTCGGGCGTGCCACGGCCGATCGGAGTCGAGAGACAGAAGGAACGGTGCCACCCCTCCACCCTCGCCACGCGCCGTTCGGCATGGTGGATGGTGGGGTTCCACATCAGGGAGCCGTAGGCGAAGACCCAGGCGCCGTCCGCACCGCCGGGCCGGGCCGCCAGGGTCTGCCGCAGCGAGGCCTCGCGCTCGGCATCGCTCATCAGGCGCAGGCCGGGCACCGCCGCGGACACCATCCGGTCCAGCTTGCCCGAACGCAGCAGGTCGCGTGTCAGGGCGCCGGAGATGGAGATCTCTTCGTCGGGATCGGATGGAGAGGGTGGATCGGTCAGGGACATGGGCTCCGGGTCGCCGCGTCTCTCGCGGGTGCGACGATTCGGAGCTCCCTATGCAACAGACCCGGTGTGCCGGGAATGCGCCAAATCCCGATCCAGGACATCACGGAAACCGATGGTTCACGCGGCTGCCGCGACAGGCCGGGTGATCCCGCAAGGCCGATCGGGCCGTCGCGGAGGCCTTTCCCGGGCTGCGGGGCAGCCCCGGGACGACCTGGGAGGGGCGGTCAGCGCTGATGCTGCGCCTTGCGGGCTTCCCGGGCCGCCTGATGGCCGGCCAGGATGGAAGCGACGCGCGAACGGGTCATGGGCTTGCGCTGGCTCTGCTCGCGCAGGGCGGCGGCGCGGGCTTCGGCCTTGGCCTTGCGCTCCTCCTTCTGGCGCTCGATCTCGGCCAGGCGCTCGGCACGGCGGGCAACCTCGCGGGCCTCGCGGACCTGCTCCGCGGCGAGACGCTCGGCGCGGCGGGCGGCGAGTTCGGGGTCGTCCTGGCTCGGGCGTGCACGGAAAGCCTCCAGCATCGCCTGCTTCGCCTTGGCCTGATCCTCAAGCCGCTGGGTCAGGCTTCCTGGGGTATGCTTGCTCATGCTCAGGCTTCAGCCTCCTTGCTGTGTGGAAAGGGAATGGTCCGTCACGGTTCCGCCGGGCATGGATGGGAGACGCCTTCCGGCCCCTGCCCGCCACGAGCGGGCGGCGAAGGCGCGGGACAGGACGAAAGGACCATGCTGCACCAGCATAGTCCCCAAATCTCGGTTCCGGAACAGAAACGGTTCAGCGACCCGCATGGACAGGGCTCGGGGCTCTTCGCCCGGACGAGGTTCCCGATGGGACCCCGGATGTGCCGTCCACAGTGACAGTGGGTCGAATACCAGATAAAGTTATGGAAGGAATTGGTGGGCGCACTAGGGCTCGAACCTAGGACCCGCTGATTAAGAGTCAGCTGCTCTACCAACTGAGCTATGCGCCCGACCTTTTCGAACCGCCCCGCTTTTCAGCGGCGCCGTCCGTGTCGGTGGCGCCTATTTACCGCCTCCAACGGCAGGGTCAACCCCCCTGCCCCAACTCTTTGCCGCTATTCCTTCGCCGCGGCGAATTCGGCGTCGCGATGCACCCAGACGCTGGCCAGCAGGCCGAAGCCGACCATCGCGGTGATCATCGCCGAACCGCCATGGCTGATCAGCGGTAGCGGCACGCCGCCCACGGGGATGGAGCCGGTGACCATGGCGATGTTGATGAAGACATAGAGGAAGAAGTTGGTGCCGAGCCCGATCGCGACCAGGCGGCCGTACTGGTGGCGGCAGCGGATCGCGACGAGGAAGGCGAAGACGACGATCAGCGCGAGCAGCCCCAGCGTGGCGATGGCGCCGAAGAAGCCGAATTCCTCGGCGATCATGGTGAAGATGAAGTCCGTCTGCTTCTCGGGCAGGAAGTTCAGGTGTCCCTGGGTTCCCTGCAGGAAGCCCTTGCCCCAGAGCCCGCCGGAGCCGAGCGCGATCTTGGACTGGATGATGTTGTAGCCGGCGCCGAGCGGATCGCTCTCCGGGTCGAGGAAGGTGGTGATCCGCGCCTTCTGGTAGTCGTGCAGGTGGTCGTAGGCGATGGGCGCCGCCGTGCCGATGGCGGTGAAGAGCAGGGCGAAGAGGTACCAGCGCGCGCCGGAGGCCCAGAAGATCGCCAGGCCGATGGCGCCGGTGATGAGGGCCGTGCCCAGATTCGGCTGCTTCAGGATCAGCGCCATCGGCACCAGCACGGCGATGGCGGGCGGGATCAGGAAGAAGAGGTTCCCCATCCTTTCCCAGGAGGCGCGGTGGAACCAGGAGGCGAGCGCCAGGACCAGGAGGATCTTCATCAGCTCCGAGGGCTGGAGCTGGACCGGGCCGATATCGATCCAGCGCTGTGCGCCCTTGCCCACTTGCCCGTGCAGCATCACCAGGACAAGCAGGCCGATCCCGAAGGCGTAGCCGAGCCAGGACAGCTTCGCGATCACGCGGATGTCCACCAGTGCGATGCAGACCATCAGGATCAGCCCGAAGGCGAAGCGGATAGCGTGCTTGCTGGCATAGATGGCCGGGTTGCCGCCGCCCGCCGAATAGAGCGCGACATAGCCGACGCCGGCCAGGGCGCAGAGCATGAGGATGAAGAGCCAGGGCATGGCCCAGAGCTTCTCCAGCACACCGAAGCCGCGCTCGACGCGCAGCAAGCGGCGCTCGTAGAGGCCGGACATCAGCGCCTCCCCCCCGGGGGCCGGGGATTGGGGTCATCCATCGGGCCGGCATCGGCCACGCGGGGTCCGGCGGGATTCGGCACCTGCCGGAAGCGCTCGATGGTGTCCATCATGATCTGCTTGCCCAGGGGTGCGGCGGCGGCGGAGCCGGCGAGGCCGTGCTCGACCACCACCGCCACCGCGTAGCGTGGGTCCTCATAGGGGGCGAAGCAGACGAAGAGCGCGTGCGGGCGCCATTCGCGCGGCAAGTTCTCGGCCCGGAAGCCGCGCTCGCGCTGCTCCCGGGTCACGCGCTTGACCTGCACGCTGCCCGTCTTGCCGGCGAGAATGCCGTAGCTCGCGGGGATGCGGCCGGCGGCACCGGTGCCGCGCTCCTCGTTCACCACGGCGAACATGCCCTCCCGCATCAGGCGCAGGTCGCGTTCCGACATGCCCATGGAGGGCCAGTCCTCCGCCTTGACGCCACGGACCAGCTTGCCGCCGACCGCATGGGTCAGGTGGGGCTGCACCGCCCTGCCGGTGGCGAGGCGGGCGGTCATCGTGGCCAGGGAGAGCGGGGTAAGCTGGTAGAAACCCTGCCCGATGCCGTGGACGACGGTGTCGCCGAGATTCCACGGCTTGCCCTGCTTCAGGCGCCATTCGCGGGTGGGAACGAAGCCGCTGCGCGTGCCGGGGAGCTCGATCTGCAGATCCACGCCCAGGCCGAAGCGCTTCGCCATGGCGGCGATGCGGTCGATGCCGGTGCGCTTGGCCATCTCGTAGAAATAGACGTCGCAGGAGAACTTGAGCGCGTTGCGCATGTTGATCGAGCCG
This sequence comes from Roseomonas gilardii, assembly GCF_001941945.1. Lineage (NCBI taxonomy): Bacteria > Pseudomonadati > Pseudomonadota > Alphaproteobacteria > Acetobacterales > Roseomonadaceae > Roseomonas > Roseomonas gilardii. The sequence continues at coordinate 2,431,527 of NZ_CP015583.1, forward strand.
TGGCCGTAGCGCGACCAGCAATGGAAACGCGTATCGCCCAGGTCGTAATAGCCGGGGCAGAAGACCCGGTCCTCCGGCGTGACCACCTTGGCATCCAGCGCCGCCATGCCCACCACCATCTTGAAGGTGGAGCCCGGCGCGTAGAGGCCGTTCGTCACCTTGTTGATCAGCGGCGTGGAGCGCTTGCTGGTCCATTCCTTCCATTGCGCGGCGGAAACGCCGGAATCGAAGAGCGCGGGATCGAAGGAAGGCTGGCTTGCCATGGCCAGCACCTCGCCCGACTTCGCATCGAGCACGATGGCGCTGGTGCCTTCCTCGCAGCGGCCGCGCACGGTGCGCTGGAGCTGGGCATCGACGCTGATCTGGATGTCCTGCCCCGGGACGCCCTCGCGCCGGTCCAGCTCCCGGATCACGCGGCCGACGACGTTCACCTCCAGGCGCTGGGAGCCGGCGCGGCCGCGCAGGACGGTGTCGTGGAAACGTTCGACCCCCGCGCGGCCAACGCGGATTCCTGGCAGTTCCAGCAACGGGTCGTTGCCGATGTCGCGTTCCGCCGGCGGGGCGACATAGCCCACCACATGGGCAAGCTGCTCGTGCTCCGGATAGTCGCGCGTGGTGCCAACATCGACGCTGATGCCCGGCAGGTCCGGCGCGTTGACCTCCAGCAGCGCCATCTCGTCCCAGGTCAGGAAGTCGCGGACGGTGACGGGGATGAAGCGGCGGCGGCGGCGGATGTCGCGCTCGATACGGGCCTTCTCGTGATCCTGCAGGGGCAGGAGCCTGGAGAAGGTCTCCAGCACCGCCGGCACGTCGCCCGCGGACTCGGCCGTCAGCAGCGCGCGCCAGTTCAGCCGGTTGGCGGCGACGATCTCCCCGTTGCGGTCCATGATGCGGCCGCGCGGCGGCGCCAGCAGGCGGGTGGAGATGCGGTTCTCCTCCGCCAGCGTGGCATAGCGGTCGCCCTCGTCCACCTGCAGCCGGTGCAGGCGGTAGCCGAGGAAGCCCAGCCCGCCGAGCTGGATGCCGCCCAGCACCAGGGCGCGGCGGGTGAAGATGGAGCGGCGGCGCTCCTCCTCCCCCCGGCGGCTCATGGATGGCCTCCCGGGCGCCGGCCGCTCATGCCAGGCTCTCGGCCTGCTGCATGGCCACGTGAATCCGGGTCAGGATGGCCGCCACGGCCGGATAGGCCCCCGCGGCTAGGCCTGCCTGGACCAGGGCAGCCATGGGGGGGGTGAGCTGCCAGCTGAGCACCATTTGTAGAAGGTAGGAGAGCCCCGCCACCGCAAGGGTGAAGGCGCAGAAGATCAGCCAGACCGTGGCGAAGGAGCGCCGGGCGATGAAGCGGCGCAGGCGGAAGGCCGTGCCATGCACCAGCAGCAGGGTCAGGATTCCCTGGCCGAGCGGGGCGAAGTTCAGCAGGTCCTGCAGGAAGCCCAGGCCGAAGACCGCCAGGGCGGGCATGGCCGAGGGGCGGAAGACCGTCCAGAAGAAGACGCAGCCCAGCACAAGCCCAGGCCCCAGCGTCGGCAACCCGACCGGAGTGGCGGCGAGGATGAGGACCAGGGCGGCGCCAGCCACGGGGATGGCGGCGCGTGCGACGGCATCCAGCCGGCGCAGCAGGCCGGGTGCCGGGTCCGGCTGCCCCAGGGGAGGACGTCGCCACATCAAAGGGAGGACAGGCCAGGGGGCTGGGGCGGGAGGATAGGCACCGGCGCTATTTCCGGGGTTCCGTCCGGGGCTCCGGACGGGCCACCGCTTCCGGTGGCAGGATGCCGGCGAGGCCGAAATCGAAGATCCGCACCATGTCCAGACGGCCGAGCTGCGCGAAGAGCTCCACCTCCGGCGCGCCGGAATCCTCCGACCAGTGGACCACGCCGACGGGCAGGCCCGTGGGAAAGGCGGCGGCCTCGGCGCTGGTCACCACGCGCTCGCCCTCCTGTGGCGGCGTGCCCTCGGGCCAGTGCTGCAGGCGCGGGCGGGCGCCGTTGGTGCCGACCATCATGGCGCGGGAGCGCGATCCCTCCAGCACCACCGGGATGCGGCTGTTGATGTCCGTGAGCAGCAGGATGCGGGCGGAGCGTTCGCCGACCTCGGTGATGCGGCCGGCCAGGCCGCGCTCGTCCAGCGCCACCTGCCCCTTGCGCAGGCCGAGCCCCGGCGCCTTGGCCACGAGCACCGCCCGGGCATAGATGCCCCCGGCATCGGCCACCACACGCACGGTGTGGTAGGTGGCGGAGGCGCTGGACACGAAGGAGAGCTGGCGCCGGAGCTGGGCGTTCTCGGCCTCCAGCGACAGGGCGGCGTTCTGCCAGCGGCGGAGGAACTCGTTCTCCTCGCGCAGCCGGGCATTCTCGCTACGGAGCTGCCAGAGCTCGGTGGCCTGCTGCCCCAGTCCCTGGACAGCCTCGACCGGCCGCGACAGCACCGCGTAGAGCGGCGCCAGCGAATCGGCCAGGGACATGCGCAGGCGCTCGACCAGCAGCGGATCGGCCTTGCCCAGGAGCATCGCCCCGAAGGCCGCAGCGATCAGCACGGGCAGAGTCAGCCGTGACAGGGCCTGCCGGAGCGGGATGCTCAGTCGGATCATTCACACGAGTCCTGGCGGGCACCCGGCATGGCCCCGCGTTGGGAGTCCTCAATACATCGAGGACAGGACGTGGCGAAGCCGCTTCATTTCCTCAAGGGCCCGGCCGGTGCCGAGGGCGACGCAGGACAGAGCCTCGTCCGCCACGGAAACGGGCAGGCCGGTCGCATCGCGCAGCACCTGGTCCAGCCGGTACAGCAGGGCGCCACCGCCGGTGAGGACGATGCCCTTGTCCACGATATCGGCCGCCAGCTCGGGCGGCGTGTTCTCCAGCGCCACCTTCACCGCCTCGACGATCGCGGTCACCGGCTCGCTCAGGCTCTCGGAGATCTGGCGCTGGCTGACCCAGACCTCGCGCGGCACGCCGTTCATCAGGTCACGGCCGCGGACCTCGATGACCGGACCTTCCTCGCCGTAATCCGGCACGGCGGCGGCGCCGATGGCCATCTTGATGCGCTCGGCCGTGCTTTCGCCGATCAGCAGGTTGAACTGGCGGCGGATGTAGCTGATCACCGCCTCGTCCATCTTGTCGCCGCCGACGCGGACGGAGCGGGCATAGACGATGCCGCCCAGCGAGATTACCGCGACCTCGGTGGTGCCGCCGCCGACATCCACGACCATGGAGCCGGAGGGCTCGGTGACCGGCAGGCCGGCGCCGATGGCCGCCGCCATGGGCTCCTCGATCAGCAGCACCTTGCGGGCGCCGGCGCTCTCGGCGCTCTCCTGGATCGCGCGGCGCTCGACGGCGGTGGAGCCGGAAGGCACGCAGATCACGATCATCGGCGAGGCAAAGGAGCGGCGATTGTGCACCTTGCGGATGAAGTGCTTGATCATCTCCTCCGCCACCTCGAAATCGGCGATCACGCCGTCGCGCATCGGGCGGATGGCGGCGATGTTGCCGGGGGTGCGGCCGAGCATGTGCTTGGCTTCCTCGCCCACGGCGAGGACCTGCTTGCGGCCACGGAGATCGGCGATGGCCACCACGGAGGGCTCGTTCAGAACGATGCCGCGGCCCTTCACATAGACGAGGGTATTGGCGGTCCCAAGATCGATGGCCATGTCGGCCGAAAGGAAGCCGAACATGCGGGAGAACATGCGCTTGACGCCTCGTGCGTGAGGAATGGGTAGCGGGGGAGCGCGCCTGACTAGCCCCGCTGGCGCGCAGGCTCAAGCCCCTCTTGCACCCGTTGCCGGCATGGCAGGGCGTCTCGGCGTGTCTCGAAAATGCAACCGTGCGCTGTGCGGCACGTTACCGGGCCGGAAAGCCAAACAGGGATTTGGCTGCAAGAATGCAACGATGGAGTGAAGCCATGCGTAAGTCCACCCTCACCGTCCTGGCCCTGGCGGGACTGACCCTGGGCGCCTGCGGCTACAGCACGGGAGACAGGGCACTGTCCGGTGGTGCGCTGGGCGGCTTGGCTGGTGCGGGCATCGGATCACTGTCCGGTAATGCGGGGACCGGTGCGCTGATCGGCGCGGGCGCGGGTGCGATCGGCGGTGCCGCGACCAGTGGCAACGACGTCAATCTCGGCCGGCCGGTCTGGCGCTGAGGTTCTGGCGCTAGGGTCCTTAGCCTCACGTAACCGGATAGAAAACCGGCAAGACATGGGCGTCATCCCCGGATGGGGTGGCGCCCTTTCCGTTTCGGCCCGCCTTCGCGCTGCGGTGGCCCGCCCATCATGCCTGATGTGGCATTGGAAGCGGCGAGGGTCATGGCTCTCCAGGAGGCTGCCACGCCGCCTGAACACATCAAAATGGCACATACCACCGCATAGGAATATATTGCTAGTTCGCTAAATAGGAATAATGCCATAGCAAGGAGGTGAACAACGCCCTTTGTGAAACCGACTGAACCCGGTCTCCGGGCCGCGATGCGGGACCCTCGCTATTGAGACTTCTATCACCCGGAGCAGAAGAGTCAAAACAGCCCTTGGACCGAATACGCTACTGTCAACAAGAATCCACCTGTTGACTGCAGCATTACTAAACCATAATAGATCATAACAATCTATGGTTGATTTTGTAACAAACAATACACTCTGGAAAACACCCATGCCCATTTTTGAAGCGGTGTCACAAAGAAGTCTTTCGGCAAAGTCGAACCGATATCGATTGATCGCGCTTTTTATATTTCTAGTCATAACTTTATTACTTTTTGAAGCGCAACTAGCCGGTGCCTTTGGACAGATCGCTACCACAAACCCACCTACTGCCTATAAAAATTATTGGATAAGTCAAGATGCAAACGGGAATAAAACCTACAACTTCCGATGGTCGTTAGGAACTCCCGAGAAGATAGTCACCATGCAGATCCCGCTATCATACGTCGACTTTCCAGAGTCGTGTGGAACAACGACTTCCGGTGAGATAGGCGGAAATTGCCGCCAACCATATGCGCTGGCCGGCCCATTGCTGCGAGTGCTTCTACCGGATTTAGAAACGATCCCCGACAAAGGACCCAGAGTGAGTACGGGTCGAGCATTATCAATAAACATGACATCGGCAACGCCCAAGGGATTTGGCCCTTTGAAGGAGGCGTTGCGACGACTTGCTTACTCTGGAATTTGGAGAGTTCTAGCAAATATGCCCCAGAGCAGCTCTCAATCACAACATACCAGCGAAGACCATCCTCTCACTTATCGAGAGGATCGCGCCGGCATGGCTCGGATCGGCGTCAAACACGTCGACGTCGGAGAGGCCGCCATTCGATACCACGACTTCCTCTATCTGCCTACGAATAACGATAACAGGAACATAGACAGTTGCAAGGCTGATGAAGATCCACTTCTAACAGGTATATTGGCGAAGGTTCGTATCTGCCAAGAATGGGCTGCAGCAAAGGATTTTATGATCTGCAATGACGAGGCAGTCGCTACGCGAGAAACACCGGGCGCAAAATACAGACCGTTATGCACCCAATACTTCGGGATAGATGAAATTGATGCTGTGGTTTGGATCACGTATGAGAGACAGCACCAAAAGGAATGGCGTAGCATCAAAGAAAAAGTAACAGCCCTTCTGCTGTCCTTTGTTCATTAAAGGTTAAAGGCAATAATGTACGATACGATGAGCGCTTCCACGAGCAGGCTGAGCAACGATGATTTCTCAACTAGGACATTTCGCTGGGAACGGTGATCGTTACTCTTACTGGAGCTTATTAACAAATCGCGGAAGCACCTACGGCGGATTGGCACTGGCCGTCGTAACAAATGAAGACAAGGCAGGATTTATCGCTAATTCATATCGCCTGATGGCGATGAGGCAGCGCGTGAAATGTTTTCACATCTGACGATGGGCCAGGGAGGTGTGGATATTAATCCACCGACGTACCCCCCCCTGGCGGGAGGATGATCGAATTACCTGATGGCAGTAGGATAGGTTACAGGCCTGATTCCAAAACGGGCACCGACTATCGACATTGGAGTGCCTGGAATGTGGGACATTATACGCCGCATTCACTTTAACTGAAGGCCTTAAAACTTGGATAAAACGATACAGTCTATTATTGATGAATACGCTCGAGAAGCCAAAAGCGATTATATCCCATTAAGCTGGCTATGTTGGGATGCCGCAAATACATTGGATATCGATAAATCCTTGGAGGTCATGGACAGGTCCATAGTCCTTCTCACAGCCATGCTCTACGCGGCTTCCAGGCCGTCGATTTGATCGATCACGGTGGCTGTATTGCTTGGCCCGACCAAGCCCCCCGATGCCGTCATGGCCCGCATCAGACGTGAATGGAAAGCACTCGGACGGGGGGGAGCCCAACCTCGGCGACATCTGCTGGTTCAACCTGCCGGACGAGTTGCAGGATCATCCCCCGGCCCAGGTCTGAGCATCCCCGCTGGCGCGGGCGGTCCTATCCGCCCGCGCGCCGCCGGTCAGGCCGTCATCGCCGCCGGGGCGGTGCGCTCGCGCTTCACCAACAGCTTGTTCAGCGCGTGGATATAGGCGCGGGCGGAGGCGACGATGGTGTCGGTGTCGGAGCCCTGCCCGTCCACCAGCTTGCCGCCTTCCTCCAGCCGCACGGTGACGCGTGCCTGGGCATCGGTGCCGCCGGTGACGGACTGCACGGCGAAGAGGCGCAGCCCGACCTCGTGCGGGAAGGCGGCGCGGATGGCGTTGAAGGTGGCGTCCACCGCGCCGTCGCCCACCGCCATGCCCTCATGCGCCTCGCCATCCACCTCCAGCTTCAGCGTCGCCATGGGATGGGTGTGCAGGCCGGCGGTGACGGTCAGCGCGGTCAGCCTGATGCGGTCATGGGTGCGCAGGATCTGGTCGTCCACCAGCGCGACGATGTCCTCGTCATAGACGACCTTCTTGCGGTCCGCGATCTCCTTGAAGCGGGCGAAGGCGTCGTTGAGCTGGTTGTCACCGACCTCGTAGCCCAGGGCCTTCAGCTTGTCGCGGAAGGCGGCGCGGCCGGAATGCTTGCCCATGACCAGGGAAGAGTTGGTCCAGCCGACGCTTTCCGGCGTCATGATCTCGTAGGTGCCGCGGTCCTTCAGCATGCCGTCCTGGTGGATGCCGGACTCGTGCGCGAAAGCGTTGCGGCCGACGATGGCCTTGTTGGGCTGCACGTCGAAGCCGGTGATGGTGGCCAGCAGCCGCGAGGTCTTGAGGATGTTGGGAGTCTGGATGCCCGTGGTCTTGCGCAGGGCGTTCTGCCGGGTGCGGATCGCCATGGCGACCTCCTCCAGGCTGGCATTGCCCGCGCGCTCGCCGATGCCGTTGATGGTGCATTCCACCTGCCGCGCCCCGGCCTGAATGGCGGCCAGGGTGTTCGCCACGGCCAGGCCCAGGTCGTTGTGGTTGTGGGTGGAGAAGATCACCGTGTCGGCACCCGGCACGCGCTCCCGCAGCATGGTGAAGATGCGGGCCATGTCTTCCGGCACGGCATAGCCGACCGTGTCGGGGATGTTGATGGTGGTGGCGCCGGCGCGGATCGCGGTCTCGACGCAGCGGCACAGGAAGTCGTCATCCGTGCGGCTGCCATCCTCGGCGGACCATTCCACGTCGGCCACGTGCTGGCGGGCCAGGGTGACGGAGGCGGCGACGGCCTCCAGCACCTGCTCCTGGGTCATGCGCAGCTTGGCGCGCATGTGCAGCTCGGAGGTGGAGATGAAGGTGTGGATGCGCGGACGGGCGGCGGTCTTCACCGCCTCGGCGGCGCGCAGGATGTCCTTGGGCGCGGAGCGGGACAGGCCGCAGACCACGGGGCCGGACTTCGCGAAGCGGTCGGCGATGGACTTCACGCTGTCGAAATCGCCCGGCGAGGCGATGGGGAAGCCGGCCTCCAGCACATCGGCGCCCAGCTCGGCCAGGGCGTCCGCCATGCGCAGCTTCTCCTCCAGGTTCATGGAGAAACCGGGGGACTGCTCGCCGTCGCGCAGCGTGGTGTCGAAGATGATGACCCGTTCGTCCGGGATGGTGCCGAAGGAGGGATGGGTGATGGACATCGGAAGGCTCTCGACTGGTTTACCGTGGCTGGACCACCACCGGGACGGATGTTCCGGTGGCTGATGGGCCCTGGCGCGGAAGGTCTCGCGGCGCGAAGGGCCCTGATCCCCAGGGAAGGGTCCTAGGGGAAGATCCCCTGAACGCGGCCGGCGGCTTTCCGCCGGGGTTACGCCCAGGGGCCGGTAAGTCGAAGGAGAAGGAGGCGCGCGCCATCGCGGGCCGGAAGGCCCACGGAAAAGGCAGCGATGTTGCCGCGCGCGGTCATGGCGACAGCGTTAGCAGCACTTGCCGGGCTGGACAACCACTTCCCGTGCGGCTTCTGTCCGCGCCGGAGCGAGCCGCCGGTCCCGCGAGGGTGTCCGGACCGTCATGGGGCGGAAAACTTTGGTGCGGTGTCGTCCGCTATGAGGCAGGCGCCCTTGCGGCGAGGAAGTCCGGGGACCATGCAGCCGCGTGAGGGAATCAGGCTCCGCCCCGAGGGGGAGCAGGCCGGAAGGCCATGGGCGGCGGGGCGCGGCGGACCGGATGCGAATCCGGCCCGCCCCCGGCAGGCCGGGCCAGACCAGAGGTATGATGGGAAGCAAGGCGGGAACCAGGGATCTGGCGAAGCCCCGGAAGCAGGATGATGAGGCCGGAAGTGATGGTGCCATGACGGATCGGCCGGATGGAGAGCCACGGGTGGCTCCGCCGGGGGATGCCGCCCGCCGCGGCCTCCGGGAAGCCGGCCCCGCCACCGCCCCGGCTGGCGCGCCCGGTGCCACCGTGCCCGGTTCCGCCATGCCCGGTGCCGCCATGGCGGATGAGGCAGCGGTGGTGCCGGATGCAACGGAGCCCGCGTTGGCCCCGGCCTCGCCCGGCTCCGCCTGGGGCCGTTGGCTGGCCAGGGTCCGGCCCTGGCTGCTCGGCGCGGTCTTCCTGGCTCTGGCGGTTCTGGTCATCCTCGCCGTGCGCGGCCTTTCGGCCGAGCTGGACTACGATGCCGTGGTCGAGGCGCTGTCGGGCGCGCGGCCGGGCGTGCTGGCGCTCGCGCTCCTCGCCACGGCGGTCAGCTATGCCAGCATGGTGGGCTATGACCGCGCGGCGTTGCGCTATGGCGCGCCCGGTACGCCGGTGTCGCTTCGCGTGACGGCGCTGGCCTCCTTCACCGGCTTCGCGCTGAGCAACACGGTGGGCGTCGGCGCCTTCACCGGCGGGGCGGTTCGGTGGCGGATCTACACGGCGGCGGGGCTGCGGCCCTCGCAGATCACGCGTGTCATCGGCTTCATCGGCCTGTCCTTCGGCCTGGGCGTGGTGGCCGTGGGGGCGGCGGGGCTGATCGCGGGCGCCGGCCATGTGGCGGCCTGGCTGGGCACCTCCGCCGGGCTGCTGCGGGGCATCGGCGGGGCGGCGCTGCTGGCCCTGGCCGCCTTCGTGGGCCTTTGCGCAGGGACCGATACGCTCTCCCTCGGCCGTTTCGCCCTGCGCCTGCCTTCGGCACGGCTGGCCCTGGCGCAGCTCGCGATCTCGGCGGTCGATGTCTGCGCCGCCGCCACCGTGCTCTGGGTGCTGTTGCCGGAAGGGGCGGTGGGCCTGTCCACCTTCCTGCCGATCTACGCCATCGCGCTGGTCCTGGCGCTGCTCAGCCACCTGCCTGGCGGCATCGGCGTCTTCGAGGCGGTGGTGCTGCTGGCCTTCCGCGATTCGCCCGTCTCGCTGGACGAGGTCGCGGCGGCGCTGCTGCTCTACCGCATCGTCTACTACGTGCTGCCTCTGGCCCTGGCGGTGGCGCTGCTGGTGCTGCCGGAAGCGAGGCGTGGTGCCAGCCTGGCCGGGCGGTCCCGGCCCGTGCGGGCGGCGACGAGGCTGGCGCCGCGTTTCCTGGGGGCGCTGGCCTTCATCACCGGGGCGGCGCTGCTGATCGGCGGCGTGGCGCCCAGCGGCGAGGATGGGCCGGGCATGCTGGCCCCTGCCCTCCCCGGCCTGCTCTTCGAGGCCTCGCACCTGATCTCCAGCGTCGCGGGGCTGGTGCTGCTGCTGGTCGCGGACCGGCTGGTGCACCGGCTGGACGCGGCCTGGTGGGTCACGACGCTCTGCGCTCTCGGCGGGCTGGTGCTCTCGGTGGCGCGCGGCGGCGGGCTGCTGGAGTTGGGTTCGCTGCTGCTGCTGCTGCTGGCGCTGCTGGCGACGCGGCACCGCTTCGACCGGCGCACCCGGCTGTTCGCCCAGCCCTTCACCCTGCGCTGGCTGGTGGCGGTGGGCTGCGTGGTGGCGGCGGCGGTCTGGCTGCTCTTCTTCGCCAACCGGGACGTGCCCTATTCCAACGAGCTCTGGTGGCGCTTCGAGTTCGACGAGGATGCGCCGCGTGGCCTGCGCGTGACCCTGGCGGCGGCGATGGGGCTGGGCGCGGTGGGGCTCTGGAGCTTGCTCCGCCATGCCCAGGGGCGGCAGGAGGAGCCGAGCCCGGCGATGCTGGTCCAGGCGGCCGAGATCGCGGATGCGAGCGACCGCGCCGATGCGCAGCTCGTGCGGATGGGCGACAAGTCGCTGCTCTTCTCCGAGAGCGGCGATGCCTTCGTGATGTATGGGCAGCGCGGGCGCTCCTGGATCGCGCTCTTCGACCCGATCGGTCCGCGCACCCGCTGGCCGGACCTGATCTGGAGCTTCGTGGAGGCGGCGGATGCCCAGGGGGCGCGGGCAGCCTTCTACCAGGTGAAGGCGGAGAGCCTGCCGCTCTACCTCGATGCCGGGTTCCGGCCGATCAAGCTGGGCGAGGCGGCGCGGGTGGATCTGTCCCAGTTCGACCTCAAGGGACGCGCGCGGGCCAATCTCCGCAACGCGCTGAACCGGGCGGAACGGGACGGCATGACGCTCGCCGTGCTGCCGCCGGCGGAGGTCCCTGCCCTGCTGCCGGAACTTCGGGTGGTGTCGGATGCCTGGCTCGCGGCGCATGAGACACGGGAGAAGGCCTTCTCTCTCGGGGCCTTCGCGCCGCATTACGTCTGCGCCCAGCCGGTGGCGGTGGTGCGGGACCGGACCGGGCGGGTGGTGGCCTTCGCCACGATCTCGGAAACGCCGGTGACCAAGGCGGAGGCCTCGGTGGACCTGATGCGGCATCTGCCGGATGCCCCGGGCGGCACCATGGACTTCCTGTTCATCAAGCTCCTGCTGCGCGCCAAGGAACTCGGCTACCGGAACTTCGACCTCGGCATGGCGCCGCTCTCCGGCCTGGCGGCGCACCGGCTGGCGCCGCTCTGGCACCGGCTCGGCGGCTGGGTCTTCCGGCGGGGCGAGCGGTTCTACAATTTCCGCGGCCTGCGCGCCTTCAAGGAGAAGTTCGATCCGGTCTGGGAGCCGCGCTACCTCTGCGCGGCGGGCGGGCTCGATCCCTGGGTCGTGCTGGCCGATGTGGCGGCCCTGCAAGCCGGCAGTCTGCGCGGGGTGGTGGGCAAGTGAGGCGGCGCGGCATGGCGCGCCACCCGGTGCAGCGTCGGGCACTGGCCCTTTCGGTGCTGGCGGGCTGCCTCCTGGCCGGCGAGGCGCAATCGCCGGGAACACGCGACCATTTCCCCTATCTGATCGAGATCCCGGCCGACCCGGTGCGCTTCGACAGCTTCGCCCTGATCATCTCCGGCGATGGCGGCTGGGCGGACCTGGACCAGCAGCTCGGTGAGATCCTGCAGGAGCGCGGCATGTCCGTGCTGGGCTGGGATTCGCTGAACTACTTCTGGAAGCACCGGAAGGCGGAGGAGGTGGCGCAGGATCTCGACAAGGCGATCCGCACCTATTCCGAGTTGTGGAACCTGCCGCGGGTGGTGCTGATCGGCTTCTCCTTCGGGGCGGATGTGATGCCCTCCGCCTATAACCGCCTGCCGCCCGAGACGCGGGAGAAGGTGGCGCTGATCTCGCTGCTTTCCACGTCCAAGGACGTCGATTACGAGGTGACCGCCTCGGGCTTCATCGGCATGGGTGGTTCCGACGAGATCCCGATCGGGCCGGAGCTGGCGCGGATGGACCAGACCAAGGTCCAATGCGTCTATGGCGAGGAGGAGGCGGACGAGACCGGCTGCCTTCTGCTCGACCCGGAGAAGGCACAGGTGATCCGCACCGCCGGCGGGCATCATTTCGACGAGGACTACGCGAAGCTGGCAGACCGCATCCTGGCGAGGCTGGCCGATGCGAGCTGAGCCGAGGCCGACAGGCCGGCGTGGCCTGCTGCGGGCCGGGGCGGCACTGGGGCTGCTGGCCGGTTCCTCCCGCCTGGCGCCGGGCCGCGCCGGGGCGCCGGATGGAAGGACGGCGGAGGCGGGGCTGCTGGCCTTCCGCATGATGCCCACGGGGCGTGGCGGAATCCCCCAGGGGCCGGTGAGCTTCATCCTGCCCAGCTCGCACGCCCCGGACCCGCGCCTGCCGCGGCTGCCGGTGGAGCGGCTCCTGGCCGGGGCTCGGCTGGTGCTGACCGAGAGCGGCTATGCCCCGGGCGAGGAGGCGGGCGAGGAGTTCTTCCGGCCGGACGGGGAGCCCACGCTGCGCGGGTTGAGCCCGGCGGAATGGGAAGCCTTGCGGCGGAGCGCCGCCTGCCAGGGGTTGGAGACGGTCATGGCGCGGCTGCGGCCGATCCTTCTGCTGTCTCTGGCCCGGGAAGCCTGCCCCACTCCCGGCGCCGGCCGCGCGGGCCGTTCGCCGGAGGACTGGCTGAGTGGGGCGGCCCGGGCGATGGGCCTGCGCACCGGGGCGCTGGAAAGCATCGGCGAGAGCATGGCGGCGGCGGATACCGTGCCGGAGGCGGTCTATCTGGGAGCCCTGCGCCGGGCGCTGGCCGATCCGGCGGGTGTGGCCGCGGAGGACCGGGCCTTGCAGCGCGCCTATGAGGATGGCGACCTGAACGAGGTCCGGCGACTCACCGTGGCGGCCATGGGCGGGGACGAGGCCGGGCGCGCGGGTTTCGACCGGATCGTGATCAGCGCCCGCAGCCAGCGGATGGCGGCGCGGCTGGCCGAGACCGCCTCGGCCCTGCCGGTGGTGGCAGTGGTGGGCGCGGCGCATCTGGCGGGGTCGGACGGGATGCTCGCGCTGCTCCAGGCCCAGGGCTTCCGCCTGGAAGCCATCCGGATGCGGCTGGCGCCGGGATAGGGTGCCCGCCGGCCCGGCTCAGGCGGGTGGGTGTTCCTTCCACCAGTGCCGGGCGATCTCGGCGCGGGTGCAGACCCAGACATCCGGGCAGGCCACGACATGGTCCAGGAAGCGGGCCAGGGCGGCGGCGCGGGCGGGGCGGCCGACGAGGCGGCAATGCAGGCCGACGCTCATCATGCGCGGCGTGGTCCGGCCTTCCTCCCGCAGGAAATCCAGCGAGTCCTTCAGATAGGCGGTGAAGGCATCGGTGGTGCCGAAGCCGGGCGGCACCGCGAACTTCATGTCGTTGTTGTCGAGCGTGTAGGGGATGACGAGGTGCGGCTTGCCGCCCACCGGCACGTAGTGCGGCAGGTCGTCGTCATAGGCGTCGGAATCGTAGAGGAAGCCACCATGCTCGGCCACGAGGCGTCGGGTGTTGGCGCTGATGCGGCCTGTGTACCAGCCGACCGGGGTGGTGCCGGTGGTCTGTTCCACCGCCGCGATGTTGCGGGCGATGTGGTCGCGCTCCGTGGCCTCGTCCACCTCGGCATAGTTGATCCAGCGGTAGCCGTGGCAGGCGATCTCATGACCCGCCTCGGCGAAGGCCCGGCCGGCGGCGGGGTTCAGCTCCAGCGCCCGGCCCACGCCATAGACGGTGAGCTTGAGCCCGCGTTCCCGGAACAGGCGCAGCACGCGCCAGACGCCGACGCGGGCACCGTAGTCGAACTGGCTTTCCGTGCTTTCGTCGCGCATGCCGCGGCGCGGCTGGCCGCCCGGGACCTCGTGCAGATAGGCCTCGGTGATCGGATCGCCGTTCAGCGGCGTGTTCTCGCCGCCTTCCTCGTAGTTCAGGACGAAGGACAGGGCGACGCGGGCGCCGTTGGGCCAGCGCGCATCGGGCGGGTTGGGGCCATAGCCCGCGAAATCCCGGGGGAAACCGCTTTCGGCGGCCAGGATGGTGCCGCCGGTCTTGCCGTCGCTCATGCTCTCGTCCTTCGGTCCCTGGCATCTCCCGCTCCAGGCGCGGTCCCGGCCTGTCCCGCGGCGGAACCCCGGGGAGGGTTACGGCCTTGGGATGGGCCGGAACCCGTTCCTGTCGGGACATGGGCAGAAGCACAAGCCCCCTGCCCGCGCCATCGAAGCTCAGCGCGCGTTGACGCCGGCGGAGCCGCCCACATAGGCGCCACGAGGGCTGCTGCCGTCATTCGCCGGGCGCTGGCAGGCCGCCAGGGGCAGTGTGGCAAACGCCAAGGCGAGAAGCGCGAGGACAAGGCGCCTCATCGCCATCATACCGCCGGCAGGTCGTTCAGGTGGCAGCGCGAACGGTGCCCCGGCGCGATCTCCTTCAGCACGGGCACCTCCAGCCGGCAACGGTCGAAGGCATGCGGGCAGCGGGGGTGGAAGTGGCAGCCCTTCGGCGGGTTCAGCGGCGAGGGAATCTCGCCCTGGACCACAGCGAAGCTCTTCTTCCGGGCCTCGATGCGCGGCACGGCGGCCAGCAGCGACTGGGTATAGGGGTGGTTGGCGCGGGCGAAGACCTCCTCCGCCGGCGCTTCCTCCACCACCCGGCCGAGATACATAATCACGACCCGGTCGGAGAGGTGTTCCACCACGCCCAGGTCGTGGCTGATGAAGAGGTAGGTGAGGTCCAGCTCCTGCCGCAGGCGCATGAACAGGTTCAGCACCTGGGCCTGGATCGAGACGTCCAGCGCCGCCACGGATTCGTCGCAGACCAGGAATTCCGGCTGCACGGCGAGCGCACGGGCAATGCCGATGCGCTGGCGCTGGCCGCCGGAGAACTGGTGCGGGTATCGGCGCTTGTAGGCCGGGTCGAGGCCGGCGCGGCGAAGCTGCTCGTCCACATAGGCATCGAGGCCGGAGCGCGTGGTCATGCCATGGACCAGCGGCGCCTCCCCCACGATGTCGGTAACCCGCAGACGCGGGTTCAGCGAGGACATCGGGTCCTGGAAGATCATCTGCGCGCGGAGCTTGGCCTCGCGTGCCTCTTTCGCGGAGAGCGTGGCCCGGTCGCGGCCGCGCCAGAGGATCTCGCCATCCGAGGGCGGCAGGATGCCGGCCACCATGCGGCCGAGCGTGGACTTGCCGCAGCCGGATTCACCGACCAGGCCGACCACCTCGCCCTTGCGGACGGTGAGATCAACCTTGTCCACGGCATGGACGGTCTCCTCCCGGATAGGGGCGCCGATCTTCTTCGCGATCTTGCCAGCGAAGTCGAGGGTCTTGCTGAAGCGGCGGGAAACGCCCTTCACCTCGATGATGGGCGCGCCCAGGCTCCGGGCGGCGACGGCGTCAGGGCGGTCGAGCGTGGTGCTCATGCGGCCTCCGCGCGTTCGAAATGGGGGAAGAAACAGCGGGCCAGGCGGTTGGGCAGCTTCTCGTCCAGGGCCGGGTACTCGCGGCACTTCTCGGCCGCCCGGGGGCAGCGCGCCTGGAAGGGGCAGCCAGGCGGCAGGCTAAGCAGCGAGGGCGTCATGCCCGGGATCTGCCGCAGCGGCTCACCGCGCTTGTTGCGGCTGGGCACGGAACCCAGCAACCCGACCGTGTAGGGATGCAGGGGCGCGTCCAGCGTCTCCCCCACATCGCCGTACTCGACGACGCGGCCGGCATACATCACCGCAAGGTCATCGGCGAGGCCGGCGACCACGGAGAGGTCATGGGTGATCCAGATCAGCGAGGTGCCGGTGTTCGCGGCGAGCTTCTGCACCTCGGCCAGGATCTGCCCCTGAATGGTGACATCGAGCGCCGTGGTGGGCTCGTCCGCCACGATCAGCTCGGGACGATTCAGCAGGGCGATGGCGATGGCCACGCGCTGCCGCATGCCGCCGGAGAACTGGTGCGGATAGGATCTCAGCCGCTCGTCCGGGCTGGGGATGCCGACCATGCCCAGCGTGTCGCGGGCCCGCTGGCGGGCATCCTCGCGCGAGATCTTCTCGTGCGCCTGCAGCGTCTCGATCATCTGGGTGTCGATGCGCAGGACCGGATTGAGCGTCATCATCGGGTCCTGGAAGATCATGGCGATGCGGTTGCCGCGAAGCTGCCGCATCTCCTCCTCCGGGATGGTGGCGAGGTCACGGCCCTGGAACAGGATGTGACCGCCCACCACGCGGCCCGGCGGATCGACCAGGCGCATGATGGAGAAGCCGGTGACGGACTTGCCGGAGCCGGACTCGCCGACGAGGCCCAGCACCTTGCCGCGGCCGACGGAGAAGGAGACGCCGTCCACCGCCTTGATCACGCCGGCGCGGGTGAAGAAGTGGGTCTGGAGGTCGCGGACCTCCAGCGTCGGGGCGGCGCTGGTGGCAGGAACCCCCATGGGAGATTGCTTGGCGGCGCTCATTTCTGCAGCCTCGGGTTCAGCACGTCGCGCAGATGGTCGCCCACGAGGTTGATCGAGACGATGGTCACGAGCAGCGCGATGCCAGGATAGAAGGAGATCCAGTACTTGCCCGAGAGCATGTACTCGTAGCCGTTGGAGATCAGCAGGCCGAGCGAAGGCTCGGTGATGGGCACGCCGAGGCCAAGGAAGGAGAGCGTCGCCTCCAGCGCGATGGCGCGGGCCACCTGCATGGTGCCGACCACGATCAGCGGCGGCAGGCAGTTCGGCAGCAGGTGGCGGAAGATGATGCGGTGCGTCGGCAGGGCGAGGCACTGCGCCGCCTCGATGTATTCGCGCCGCCGTTCCACCAGCGCCGTGCCGCGCACGGTGCGGGCGTAGTAGGCCCATTCCACGATGATCAGCGCCAGCACCACGTTCATGACGCCCTTGCCGAGGAAGGCCAGGATCATCAGCGCGGCGAGGATCGAGGGGAAGGAGAGCTGGAGGTCCACCAGCCGCATGATGAAGGTGTCGGTGCGGCCGCCGGCATAGGCAGCGAGCATGCCGAGCGAGGCCCCCACCAGCGCGGCGCAGATGGCGGAGCCGGCGCCCACGATCAGGCTGATGCGCAGCCCGTAGAGGATGCCCGAGAGCATGTCGCGGCCCTGGTCATCCGTGCCGAGCCAGTAGGTCATGGTGTCGTCGGCATTGCGCGACCCCGGCTCCAGCCGCCCGTCCATGATGTCGAGCTGGGCGAGGTCGTAGGGGTTCTGCGGTGAGATCCAGGGCGCGAGGATCGCCAGCAGCACGATGATCGTGAAGACGATCAGCCCGAACATCGCCAGCTTGGAGGAGGCGAAGTCGCGGACGAAGCGCTTGAAGGGGGTCTCGACCTTCGGAGCGGGCGTGGCGGCGGCCGGGGCGGTGGCCCCGGGCTTGGCGGCGGTGGCGCTCATGCCTTGCCCTCCAGCCGGACGCGCGGATCAAGCGCGGAATACATCAGATCCACGGTCAGGTTGATGATGATGAACATGAAGACGATGATCATGAGATAGGCCACGATCACCGGGCGATCGAGCACGTTGATGCTGTCGATGATCAGCTTGCCCATGCCCGGCCAGGCGAAGACGCTTTCCGTCACCACCGAGAAGGCGATGGTGGAGCCGAGTTCCAGCCCGACCACGGTGATGACCGGGATCAGGATGTTCTTGAAGACATGCACGAAGATCACGCGGCTGTTGGTCAGCCCCTTGGCGCGCGCGAACTTCACGAAGTCCATCAGCATGGTTTCGCGCACGCCGGCACGGGTCAGGCGCACGACCAGGGAGATCTTGAACAAGGCGAGGTTCAGCGCCGGCATGGCCATGTGCGCCAGCCCGTCCCGGGTCAGGAAGGACCAATGCACGCCCAGGAACTCCGCCGTCTGGCCGCGGCCCGTGGAGGGCAGCCAGCCGAGCTGCACGGCGAAGACCATGATCAGCATCAGCCCGACCCAGAAGGTCGGCAGCGAGAAGCCCAGGATGGAGCCCGCCATGATGCCGGAGGAGATCGGCGAATGCGGCTTGAGCCCGGCATAGAGGCCGAGCGGGATGCCGATGATCAGGGCCAGGAAGGTGGCGCCGAGGGCGAGTTCCAACGTCGCCGGCATGCGCTGGAGGATCAGCTGCAGGGCGGGCTCGTTGAACACGAAGCTGCGGCCGAGGTCGCCGTGCAGCGCGTTGCCGAGGAAGGAGAGGTACTGCATCCAGAGCGGCAGATCGAGGCCGAGCGCCTTGATCGCCCGCTCGCGCTCCATCTGGTCGGCATCGGGGCTGATCAGGATCTCCACCGGGTCGCCGATGGCATAGACGCCGACGAAGACGATGACCGACATCGCCAGCATCACGAGAGCCGCCTGGATCAGCCGGCGCAGGAGGTAAACGGTCATGGATTCAACTCGTCATGGTCCCGGACGGCGCGGATGGGCCGCGCCGCCGGGCTGGAAATTCCGTAGGTGCAGAATCTGCCCATTTACTGGGCAGCCGGGCGGATATCCTGCGCCCGGGTCAGTTCATCGGCACGGGCCTCGTGCACCAGGGTCGGGCGCATCGCCCAGATGTTCTTCTGGATGTGAATCGGGATGATCCCCACGTCGTCGAGCGCGATCTGGCTGGCCTCGCGCAGCAGTTGCTCGCGCTTGTCATCGTCCAGCGTCTGCAACGACTGTGCCAGCTTCGCATCCATGGCGAGGTTGCTGTAGGAGCCCCGGTTGGAGGTGCCCCAGCCCTTTTCCGGTGTCGGGGTGGCAAGCAGGGCGCGCAGCGGGGAGGTCGCCTCGCCCGAGGAGATACTCCAGCCGACGAGGCCGGCCGCGATGTCCCGGCGGGCCGCCTTCTGCACATAGGCGGCCCAGGGCTGGGCATCGACCTGGGCGCGGATGCCGATCCGGGCCCACATCTGGCCGATCGCCTGGATGATGCGGGCGTCGTTGATGTAGCGGTCGTTGGGGCCGCTCAGCACGATGCGGAAGCCGTCCGGATAGCCGGCCTCGGCGAGCAGCTTCTTCGCGCCCTCCGGGTCGGCCTTGGCGGGCTGCAGGCCGGGGACCGAGCCGAAGGCGCCGATGGAGAGGAACTGCGCGGTCGGGGCGGCGGCGCCTTCCATGACCCGCTGGGTGATCGCCTGCCGGTCGATGGCCATCGACAGCGCCTGACGGACCTTCAGCTCCTTGAGCGGGTTCTTCTCCAGCGGCTTGCCCGCATTGTCGGTGATGAAGGGTGACTGGGGGTGGAGATGGTCCAGGAACAGGAAGATCAGGCGCAGCCCGTCCGCCTCGCTCATCCGCACGCGGCTGTCCTTGGACAGCTTGGCGAGGTCGCTGGTCGGCACCTGGTCGATGAAGTCCACATCGCCCGAAAGCAGCGCCGCGGTGCGGGCGCCGTCATTCGGGATCATGCGGTAGGTGACCTTCTTCCAGACCGGCTTCTCGCCGAAATAGCTCTCATTGCGCTCGTAGATGATGCGGTCGCCGTTCCGGTAGGAAGTGACGCGGAAGGGGCCGGTGCCGATGGCGACCTTGAGGCTGTTGAAATCCTCGGTCCCCGCGCCCTGGTGGGTCTCGCGGTCCAGCATCTCGACCTGGGCGAGGTCGGTGGCGAGCAGCGGATAGGGGCCGTCCGTGTGCAGGCGGATCGTCAGCGGATCGACGATCTCCACCCGCTTCACCCCGCGTGTATAGATAGCATAGGAGGAAGGGCTGTTCGGGACGTTGGGCACGCGCTCCAGCGTGAAGGCCACGTCTTCGGCGGTGAAGTCGTTGCCGTTATGGAACTCCACCCCGGGGCGCAGCTTGAACTCCCAGACATCCTCGGCCACCGGCTTCCAGCTCTCGGCCAAGCGCGGCTGCAGCCGGCCCTTCGCGTCGAAGGTGGTCAGGCTGTCGAAGAGCATGTCCGCCACGGCGTAGTTCGGCGAAAGCGCATGGTAGTGAGGGTCGAGCGAGGTGACCGGCGCGCCGACCGCAAGGTTCAGCTCCTGCGCCCGGCCGGGGCCCGTCAATGCCACAAGGGCGGCAAAACCCGCCGCCACGAGACGAACTGTCATGTCCAAGGGAGCTCCCGACAACTTCGGACGCGAATATGTCTATGCTGCGGGGTTCTAGCAGCCCTGCAATGCGGTCGCCAGCTTTCGGACAGAACAAGGACAAATTATCGTCAAAGGATCGTCCGGCGAAACATTTTGGTTCCGGCACAGGCGGTCCATGCTGGATGGCCCTCGGGGATCAGTCCTCGTCCGCCTCCGCGACGGGAAGGATGGAGGTCTCCTTGGCTGTGGCGGTGGCCACGATGGTCTCGGTGCGCTCCACCCCGGGGAGCGTGCGGATCTCGCGGTCCACGAACTGCTCCAGGGCCGCCAGATCGGGCAGGCGCAGCTTGAGCAGCCAGGACCAGCCCCCCGTCACCGAATGGCATTCGAGCACGGGCTCCAGCGTCTGCACGGCTTCCCGGAAATCCGCGCCGTCGCGGCCGGCACGCATGCCGACGAAGACGAAGGAGAGGAGTGGGCAGCCGATCGCGGCGGGGTCCAGGTCGGCCCGCCAGCCGCGGATGGTGTGGCGCTCCTCCAGCCGCTTCACCCGCTCGGCCGTGGCGGAAACGGAGAGCCCGGCGATCTTGGCGAGTTCCGCGAGCCCGGCCGCCCCGTCCTGCTGCACGGCGATAAGGATATTGCGGTCGATCTCGTCCATGACCGCAGCCTAGCCCGGCTTGTCACATTCCGAAAAGACGAACGGCCCGGCTCGCTGCGGAAGCGGGCCGGGCCGTGCGTTCGCGGCTGGGGAGGAAAGCCCCTCCCCGCCATCGTCAGACGTAGTGCTCGGCCAGCGGCGCGAAGCCATTGAAGCGCTGGCTGGCGTAGGTCGTCACATAGGCGCCGGTGGCCAGCAGCTCGATCCGGTCCCCGGCATCGAGGGCCAGGGGCAGGCGGTAGTTGGACTTCTCGTAGAGGGTGTCGGTGCTGTCGCAGGTCGGCCCCGCGATCGTCACCGGCCCCTCGTCCTCGCCATCATGCGGGGTGCGGAAGTCGTACTTGATCGACTCGCCTTCCGTCTCGGCCAAGCCGCCGAAGCGGCCGATGTCGAGATAGACCCAGCGGACCGGGTCGTTCTCGGCCTTGCGGGAGACCAGCACGACCTCAGCGGAGACCACACCCGCGTCGCCGACGATGAAGCGGCCCGGCTCGATGACGATGTCCGGCAGGGCATTGCCGAAATGCTGCGCCATCGCGCCCATGATGGCGGCGCCGAAGGCGTCGATCTCCGGCACCTCGGCCCGGTAGCGGACGGGGTAGCCGCCGCCCAGGTTCACCATGCGCACCTTGACCCCCGCTTCCTGCAGGTCGGTGAAGAGCATGGCAGCCTTGGCGATCGCCGCCTCGTAGGCGGTGGTCTTGGTCTGCTGGGAGCCGACATGGAAGGACAGGCCGAAGGGATCGAGGCCAAGCTCGGCGGCCTGGATCATCAGCGTCTTTGCCATCTCGATCTCGCAGCCGAACTTGCGGCTGAGCGGCCACTCGGCGCCGTCATTGCCGACCAGGATGCGACAATAGACGCGGGCGCCGGGGGCCGAGCGGGCGAGCTTCTTCAGCTCACCCTCGGAGTCGAAGGCGAACATGCGGATGCCACGGTCGAAGGCCGCCTTGATGGCGGATTCCTTCTTGATGGTGTTGCCGTAGGAAATGGAATCCGGCGCGGCACCAGCGTCGAGGCAGGCCGAGATCTCCTCGTAGGAGGCGGCATCGAAGCTGGAGCCGAGGCCGACCAGACGGTCGAGGATCGGCGCGGCGGGGTTGGCCTTCACCGCGTAGTAGATGCGGGCCTGCGGCATGGCGGCCCGCAGGCGGCGGTAGTTCTCCTCCACCCGATCCACGTCGAGGACGAGGCAGGGAGTGGCCGGCGCGGCGTCGCGCAGGAATTGGGCGATCTTGGGGGTCATCGCGGCACCCTCCCAGAAAGCGGCAGGGCAGCCGCCTTTCCGGCAGCCGGCCCTGTCAGTGTTGCGAACGGTCGAACGAACCAGCGACCAGAGGTTGCCAGGACGCTTGACGTCGTTGCGTAACCACCCAGGGCCAGAGGCACGTGCGTACTGCGTTGGACGGGCAGATAGAGGCAGGCTGGGTGCGGCACAAGTGGCAATTCCGGCTATGGCCGTTTTTTTTCCGCAGAAAAAGTTTGGGGGCCGGAAAGCCCTCCCATGTTTTCCTTGGCCGTCCGGCTTATTCACCGGCCGTTCATGGCTTTGGCCGGGAGTCTTCCGGTCAGACCGGCGTCTATCGCAGGCCTGTCGCGAGACGGACGCAAATCTACCCCGGATGGATGCGGCGCGGGGGCTTCCCGGCCGGGCGCCGAGTGGCCGGGAATCGGGAGAATCCGCAGGGAGGACGATAGCAGGCCGAGCGGAAAGGGCCGCTCACGGTACCTGGATTGCCGGGGGCGGTCCTACCGGAGTGGCCGGGGGATGGGGCCCCTCCCCCGGCCGGGGATCAGCGGATCAGGCCGCCGGTCGGGGAGGACGGATCGGCGGCGTAGTTGCGCGGCATCCGGCCGGCGAGGAAGGCATGGCGGCCGGCCTCCACAGCAGCCTTCATGGCGCGGGCCATGCGGACCGGGTCTTTCGCATGGGCGATGGCGCTGTTCAGCAGCACGGCGTCGCAGCCCAGTTCCATGGCGAAGGCAGCCTCCGAGGCCGTGCCGATGCCGGCATCCACCAGCACGGGGACCTTGGCCTGCTCCTTGATGGAGCGGATCATGAAGGGGTTGGCCACGCCCAGGCCGGAGCCGATCGGGGCACCCAGAGGCATGATGGCGACGCAGCCCATCTCCTCCAGCCGCTTCGCCGCCACCGGATCGTCGGCGCAATAGACCATGACCTCGAACCCATCGGCGATCAGGGCCTCGGCGGCCTCCAGCGTCGCCTTCATGTCCGGGTAGAGGAAGGGCGGCGGGCCCAGCACCTCCAGCTTCACCAGGTTCCACCCCCCCGCCTCGCGTGCCAGTCGCAGGGTGCGGACGGCATCCTTCGCGGTGTGGCAGCCGGCGGTGTTGGGGAGATAGGTATAGCGGTCGGGCGGAACGAAATCCTGCAGCATCGGCGCGCCGGGGTCGGACAGGTTCACCCGCCGCACCGCGACCGTGACGATCTCGGCGCCGGAGGCCTCGATAGCTTCGGCCGTCTCTTCCAGCGACTTGTAGCGGCCGGTGCCGACGATGAGGCGCGAGCGGAACCGGCGGCCGGCCACCTCCCAGCCGTCATCCGCCGTCTGAATGCCGTCCATGAGCCTCAGCCTCCGCCGATGAAGTGCACGATTTCCAGGGAATCCCCGGCCTCCAGCCGCGTCGTGGCATAGGCCGAGCGCGGCACGATCTCCTCGTTCCGCTCGACCGCGACCTTGCGGGTGTCGAGGCCGAGCCCGGCCAGCAGGACGACGAGCCCGGCACCCTGCGGAACATGGCGCGCTTCGCCGTTGACCGTGATCCGGATCGTGTCCGGCCGGGTGGCGGAGGTGATCTCTGACATGGGTCGGATGTGGCGCGCTCCCGGTCGGGACGCAAGCGCCTTGCGGGCAATCCGGGCATTCTCCGGGGTGACTCCGAGGCCTTCTCGCAGATGCGAAGATGCAGGCCGTGCTTGCCCCTTCCCTCGCGCCCTGCTAGCCCCGCGCGGTTCAAGAGGTCACAACCTTGTCCCCGCCCCTGATCGCTGTCCTGAACGGCCCCAACCTGAACCTGCTCGGCACCCGTGAGCCCAAGATCTACGGGGCCGATACGCTCGACGACATCGAGGCGCTCTGCGCCGAGGTCGCGGACCAGGAGGGGCTGGCCATCGACTTCCGCCAGACCAATGGCGAGGGCGAGCTGGTGTCCTGGGTTCAGGAATGCCGTGGGCGGGCCTCCGGGATCGTGATCAACCCGGCGGGCTATTCCTTCACCTCCATCGCCCTGCTGGATGCCCTCGTGGCGGTCCGGCTGCCGGTGATCGAGGTCCATCTCACCAACATCCACCGGCGGGAGGCGTTCCGGCATGTCTCCTACGTTTCCCGCGCGGCGACCGGCGTGATCTGCGGGCTGGGACCACAGGGCTATGCCCTGGCGCTCCGGGCCATGGCGGACATGCTGGCGACCGCACAGACCGAACTGGACGACGACGCATGAGCGGCCTTTCCTTCGACCCCGACGCCATCAAGGCACTCGCCGAGATCCTGCGACAGACCGATCTGACCGAGATCGAGCTGGTCGAGAAGGACAGCCGCATCCGCGTGGCCCGGGAGGTGACCGTGGCCGCCCCGATGATGACCCAGATGGCGGCACCCGCGATGCAGGCCGCGCCGGTCCCCGCGCCCGCGGCGGTCGCACCCGCCCCTGCCGAGGCGCCGGTGTCGCATGCCAATGCGGTGACCTCGCCGATGGTGGGCGTGGCCTATCTCTCGCCCGAGCCGGGCGCGGCGCCCTTCATCACACAGGGCCAGCAGGTGAACGCCGGGCAGACCCTGTTGCTGATCGAGGCGATGAAGACCTTCAACCAGATCAAGGCCACCAAGTCCGGCACCGTGACCCGCATCCTGATCGAGAACGGGACCCCGGTGGAATTCGGTGAGCCGCTGATGGTGATCGAGTAAGGGCGGCCACGTGTTCCGCAAGATCCTGATCGCCAACCGGGGCGAGATCGCGCTCCGCATCCACCGGGCCTGCCAGGAGATGGGCATCCGCACGGTGGCGGTGCATTCCACGGCCGATGCCACGGCGATGCACGTTCGCCTCGCCGATGAGAGCGTGTGCATCGGCCCGCCCTCGCCGCGCGAGAGCTACCTGAACGTCGCCAACATCCTGGCGGCGGCCACCATCACCGGGGCGGAGGCGATCCACCCGGGCTATGGCTTCCTGTCGGAGAACGCCCGCTTCGCCGAGATGGTGGAGGCGCATGGCCTGACCTTCATCGGTCCGACCGCGGAACACATCCGCATGATGGGCGACAAGATCGCCGCCAAGGATGCGATGCGCAGCCTGGGCGTGCCGCTGGTACCTGGCTCGCCGGGGGCGCTGGCCTCCATCGAGGAGGCGCGCGAGGTCGCCGACCAGATCCTGTACCCGGTGCTGATCAAGGCGGCGGCGGGCGGCGGCGGGCGCGGCATGAAGGTGGCACGCTCGGCGGACGAGCTGGAGGAAGCCTGGCAGGTGGCGCGCACCGAGGCCAAGGCGGCCTTCGGCGACGACGCCGTCTATATGGAGAAGTATCTCGACCGGCCGCGCCATATCGAGATGCAGGTCCTGGCCGACAACCACGGCAGCGTGGTGCATCTGGGTGAGCGCGACTGCTCCTTGCAGCGGCGCCACCAGAAGCTCGTGGAGGAGGCCGGGAGCCCGGTGCTCACCGCCGAGGACCGCAACGCGCTCGGCAACACGGTGACGAACGCCCTGAAGCAGCTCGGCTACCGCAACGCGGGCACGCTGGAATTCCTGTGGCAGGACGGGCAGTTCGCCTTCATCGAGATGAACACCCGGTTGCAGGTGGAGCATCCTGTCACCGAGATGGTCTGCAACATCGACCTGGTGAAGGAGCAGATCCGCATCGCGGCCGGCGAGAAGCTCGGCTACGGGCAGGAGGAGATCCGCTTCCAGGGCCATGCCATCGAGTGCCGCATCACGGCGGAGGACCCGCTGACCTTCGCGCCGAGCCCTGGCCGGGTCACGACCTTCCACGCGCCGGGCGGGCTGGGCGTGCGGATGGATAGCGCGCTCTATGCCGGCTACAACGTGCCGCCTTATTACGACAGCCTGGTGGCCAAGCTGATCGTCTATGGCGCGAACCGGCAGGAGGCGATTGCCCGCGCCCGCCGCGCCCTGGACGAGACGGTGGTGGACGGCATCAACACGACGTTGACCCTGCACCAGAAGATCATGGACGACCCGGAATTCCAGTCGGGCGACTACACGATCCACTGGCTGGAGAAGTTCGTGGCCCGCGAGTCCGAGGGGGCCTGACCGTTCCGCTTCCGGGTGGGCCGCACGCGGTGCCGCCCGGAAGGGTGAGCCAAGGTCGGTTCGCGGAAACGGGAAGCACGGCGGGTGGTGCAGTGCGGCGCCGGGCATGGCAGGATGGGCGCCGATGAGCCGGCGCGGGATCGCGATCACCCCAGACCTCGTCCTGCGTGCCTATGCCGCGGGGCTTTTCCCGATGGCGGAGGGCCGGGCTTCCGACCGGCTCTTCTGGCTGGACCCGGAGCAGCGGGGCATCCTGCCGCTGGAGGGTTTCCATCTTTCCAAGCGTTTGGCGCGTACGGTGCTGTCCGGCCGCTTCACGGTGACGGCGGACCGGGCCTTCGCCGAGGTTCTGGCGGGCTGCGCCGCCCCGGCGCCTGGGCGCGAGGATTCCTGGATCAATCCCGAGGTGGAGGCGCTCTTCAACGAGTTGCACCGGCTCGGACACGCCCATTCCATCGAGACCTGGCGGGAGGGGCGGCTGGTGGGCGGCCTCTATGGCATCCGGCTCGGCGGGGCCTTCTTCGGGGAAAGCATGTTTTCCCGCGAGACGGATGCCTCCAAGACTGCCCTGGTGCATCTGGTGATCCGCCTGCGGCGGGGCGGCTTCACCCTGCTGGACACGCAGTTCCTGACCTCGCACCTCGCCCGCTTCGGCGCGGTCGAGGTGCCGCAGGCCGACTACAAGGCGCGGCTGGCCAGTTCGCTGCGGGTGCTGGCGCGATGGGAGCGCGAACTGCCCGCCGAGGAGGTCGAGTACTGGGTCCGCACCCTGAGGTCCGGCTCCGGCTGAGACGCGGCCGGGGCAGCGTCGGGGAGTTCCAGGGCTTCCAGGAAGGCCTTGGCCCAGACGCCGACATTCTGGGTTTCCAGCCTGCGGTACATGGCGGCATGCCGCTCCCGCCGCTCCTCCAGCGGCATCTCCAGCGCATTGTGGATGGCCGAGGCGACTCCCACGGGATCGAGCGGGTTGACCTGCAGGGCTTCCGGCATGTTCTCGGCCGCACCGGCGAAGCGGGACAGCACGAGGACGCCGGGACTCTCTGGGTCCTGTGCCGCCACATACTCCTTGGCGACGAGGTTCATGCCGTCGCGCAGCGGTGTCACCAGTCCCACCTTGGAGACCCGATAGAAGCCGGCGAGGCAGTCGCGCGACAGGGCGCGGGCGACGTAGCGCACGGGCGTCCAGTCCGGATCGGCATAGTCGCCGTTGATCGTGCCCGCGAGGCGGTCGATCTCCCGCCGCAGGTCACGGTAGCTCTCGATGTCGTCGCGGGACTTGGCGGCGATCTGGAGATAGGTGACGTGGCCGCGATGCTGCGGGTATTCCGCCAGCAGGGCGGCGAAGGCGCGCAACCGCTCCGGCAGGCCCTTGGTGTAGTCCAGCCGCTCCACGCCGATCACGAGATCCCGGTGCCCCAGGCTGGCGACAAGGCGGCGGGTTTCCGAGCCACGTGCGGCCCGGGCGGCGGTCTCGTTGAACTCCCGGGTGGCGATGCCGATGGGATGGGCCTGCAATCGGGTCTCGCGGCCACGGAAGCGCACCGTCTCATCCGCCGGCACCTGCATGCCGGTGCCCTGGTTCATGCAGTCGATCAGGCCCTGAAGGTCGCGGCGCGACTGCACGCCCACGAGGTCATAGGCCAGCAGGTCGTGCAGGATCTGGTCGGAATCCGGGAGGGCGGAGAAGAGGGCCCAGGGCGGGAAGGGAATGTGGTGGAAATAGCCGATGCGCTGCTTCGCCCCCAGGGCCCTTAACTCCGCGCCCAGAGGGATGAGCTGATAGTCATGCACCCAGATCGTATCGTCGGGACGCAGATGCGGCAGAAGGCGGCGGGCGAATTCGCGGTTCACGTCCCGGTACACCTCCGCCTGCTGGCGGTCATAGGTCAGGAGGCCGAGGCGGAAGTGGAAGAGCGGCCAGAGCACGCCATTGGCATGGCCGACATAGAAGCCGCGATACTGGTCGTCGGTCAGGTCGAAGACGGTGTAGTCAACGCCGGAGCGCCGGACCGTCTTGGCCGGGCCGGGCTCCTCGCCGACGACATGGCCACTCCAGCCGAACCACATGCCGCCGCGAGCCTTGAAGGCTTCCTTGAGAGCAACAGCGAGGCCGCCCGCCGCAGGGGGGTCGTCCCGCTTCGGCACGGCCACACGGTTGGATACGACGACTAGGCGTCCCACAGCCCCTCCTCCCAGATCTTCTTGATCGTCCCGATCGGTGAAATGAACCGCTTCCCCAGGGAAAGAACGACGCGCGGACAGGCTCGGTTTCGCAACGGGGGCTGCATGGGGATGCCTCAGCCCCCGCCGGGCCGACGTGGCCCCTGCCCCGCCTCCAGCGCATCGGCGGCCCGGGCGAGCCAGGCGCGGAAACGGGCGGGCTGGCCGGAGAAGTCCTCCGGGATGCGGTAGCCGATGCCGTCCATGGCATAGGCGGCGGTGATGCCGTCCTCGTCCGTCACGTCGTCGCCCACGAAGATCGGCTTGCGCCCGGCGAAGGCGGCCCGGGCCATGAGCCGGTGGACGGCCTTGCCCTTGTCGGCGAAGCGCGGGCGGACCTCGTAGGCAGCATGGGCCGGGACGACGCGGAAGTCGTCCGGCAGCTCGGCCGCCATGGCTTCCGCCAGGGCATGGGCCGCCTCGCCAGCCTCGGGCGCCAGGCGGTAGTGCAGCACGAGGCCATGGCGCTTGTGCTCGGCCAGGGCGCCGGGATGGGCGGCGGCGAAGCGGTCGGCGGCCTCCCGCCACGCGGCGGGTGGGGATGGCAGCGGCGGCGAGGCCGCGTCCGGCGGGTCGAGCACCGCCCCGTGCTCGGTGGCCACGACGAGGCCGGGCACGGGCAGGAAGCCGCGCACGACCTCCAGCCCCCGGCCCGTCACGATCGCCAGCGCGCCGCCCAGCGCGTTGGACAGGCGCTGGAGCACCGAGGGCAGGTCGGGCGGCACCACCACGAGATCCGGGCGCGCCGCGATCTCGACCAGCGTGCCGTCGAAATCGAGGAAGAGGGCGGATTCGGGACCGGGGAGAGGCGGCAGGCCAGCCTCTGGAATCACGTCAGCCATGAGGCGTCCCTCTTCCGGGGGAAGTGTGGCGGGCGCAAGGCGAATGAGGCGGGAATGACAGATTCTTGTAGGGTCAGACCGTGAATTGTTCCGCGACGATGCGCTCGCTGAGACCGTGATCAGGATCGAAGAGCATGGTCAGCGCCACGCTCCTGTCCTCGCGCACCTCGACACGGGTCACGTCGCGGACCTCGGTGTAGTCGGCCACCGCGGCGACGGGCCGCTTCTCGTGTTCCAGGATGTCGAAGATCACCACGGACTCGGAAGGCAGCAGCGCACCACGCCAGCGGCGCGGACGGAAGGCGCTGATCGGCGTGAGCGGCAGGAGGTTGGCGCCGAGCGGGACGATGGGGCCATGCGCGGACAGGTTGTAGGCGGTGCTGCCGGCCGGGGTGGAGACAAGGATACCGTCGCAGATCAGCTCGGCGAGGCGGATCTTGCCGTCCACGGTGATGCGGATCTTGGCCGCCTGACGTGTCTCGCGCAGCAGGTTCACGTCGTTGATGGCGAGGCCGGTCTGGACCTCGCCCCTGGCATCGGTGGCCAGCATGCGCAGCGGGTGCAGCACCGCCGCCTGCGCGGCAGCGAGACGCTCCGGCAGGTCGTCCTCGCGGAACTCGTTCATCAGGAAGCCGACGCTGCCGCAGTTCATGCCATAGACGGGCAGGTTGCGGCCCAGCAGCTTGTGCTGCGTTTCCAGCATGCAGCCGTCGCCGCCCATCGCCACCACCACCGCGGCCTCGTCCGGCTGCGCGTCGCCATAGCGCGAGATCAGGCGCGCGCGGGCAGCGACGGCCTTCTCCGATCCGGCGCAGAGGAAGGAAATCCGGCCCCGCAGGTCCGGCGGCAGGGGAGACGTGGATTCGGCGCCGTGTGGGCCGGGATTCGGCAGGCCATGGTCGGGGCCCATGTCAGAGGCCCCGGAGATCCAGGCGGAAGCGGCATCCGGGCGACGGCGATCGGCGCATGGTCGGGGTCCTTCGCTCCTGCGGGAGGGACATAGGACGCTGCCCGGACGGCGCCCGCAAGCCCGGCTGGCGGAGCGGGTGCCTCAGAGGGCCTTCCAGAAGAGGGTGGTGCCGTGCGGGACGCCCTGGGCGTCGAGCGCGTAGCCAGGGATGCGACCCGCCTCGGTCCAGCCCATCTCGCGGTAGAGGGCCTCGGCCGGGCCGTCGCTCAGGGTGTCGAGGGTCAGCAGCCTGCGGCCGACGCCGCGTGCCGCCTGCTCGGCCTTGCGCATCAGGGCGCGGGCAATGCCGCGACGGCGGAAGGCCGGGTCCACCAGCAGCTTCGCGATCTCGGCCCGGTGCGGCTGATTGGGCGGCGTGTCGAGGACGAGCTGCACCGTGCCGGCGATCTGCCCCTCCGACCAGGCGGCGAGGAGGAGGCGCTTGCCGGTGGCGACGTCGGAGGAAATGTTGCGCCAAAAGGACCGCGCCGCCTCCCTGGACAGGGGCGGCAGGAAGGAGACAGAGGCGCCGGCATCCACGCAGTCCACCAGGATGGCGGCGAGGCGGCGCTCCGCACTGGCGGCGGCGGC
Organism: Roseomonas gilardii; assembly: GCF_001941945.1. Taxonomy (NCBI): domain Bacteria; kingdom Pseudomonadati; phylum Pseudomonadota; class Alphaproteobacteria; order Acetobacterales; family Roseomonadaceae; genus Roseomonas; species Roseomonas gilardii. Next base: position 2,462,115 of record NZ_CP015583.1, read on the forward strand.
GGCATCCAGCGCCTCCACGACCAGGCCGCGCGCCGGCTTGGCGTAGCGGAATTCCAGCGACTTGGAGATGTCGTCCAGGATGCGGATCGAGCCGGAGCGGACATAGCCCCGCTTCTCGTAGAAGGCATGCGCCGCGTCGAAGCGCGTGTCCGTCCAGAGCACAAGGCGCTCCGCACCGGCATCGAGGCCGCGCTTCTCGCCGATGTCGAGCAGCCTGTGCGCCAGCCCGGTGCCGCGCTGGTCGCGGCGGACATAAACGCGGCAGATCTCCCAGGCATTGTCGGAGCCGAGGGGACGGACGGCGACCATGCCGACCACCTCGCCGCCCTGCTCCGCCGTCCAGACGGCGCCGCCCACCTTGTCGAAATGCGTAACCAGGGCGCGGAGCTCGGGATTCTCGCCATCCACGTCCAGGATGCAGTTCGGGTACTCCGCCCAGGCATCGCCGATCAGGCGGATGAAGCCCTCCGCGTCGCTGTCGGCGCCCTCGCGGATCTGGACGGGCGGAATGGCGGCGGTGCCGTCGCTCACGAAAGTCCCCGGCAGAAACGGTCGATGCGGGCGCAGGCTTCGGCGAGCTGTTCCATGCCCGTGGCGTAGGACAGGCGCAGATAGGGGCTCATGCCATAGGCCGCGCCGGCGACAGTGGCGACGTGCTGTTCCTCCAACAGGGCCATGGCGAAGTCGGTGTCCGTCTCCAGCACCCTGCCGCCCGCCGTGGTGCGGCCCAGGCAGCCACCAATATTGGGGAAGAGGTAGAAGGCGCCCTCGGGCTTGTGGCAGGCGATGCCGGGGATCGTGTTCAGCCGCTCGACGAGGAAGTCGCGGCGCTCGCGATAGGCATGCGCGCGCTCGGCCACCAGTTCCTGCGGCCCCTCCAGCGCCGCGGTGGCGGCCGCCTGGCCGACGGTGGAGACGCCGCCGGTGAGATGGCCCTGCATCGTCACCATGGCCTTGATCAGCGGCGCGGGGCCGCCGGCATAGCCGATGCGCCAGCCGGTCATCGCATAGGTCTTGGAAACGCCGTTCAGCGTCAGCACGCGGTCCTTCAGGCGGGGCTCGACCTCGGCGATGGTGCAGAACTCGAAGCCGTCATAGACGAGGTGCTCGTACATATCGTCGGACATGATCCAGACATGCGGATGGCGCAGCAGCACCTCGGCCAGGGCCTGCATCTCCGCGCGGGAGCAGGCGGCGCCGGTCGGGTTGTTCGGGAAGTTGAGGACCAGCCACTTGGTCTTCGGCGTGATCGCCGCCTCCAGATCCTCCGGCCGCAGCTTGAAACCGTTGTTCTGCGGGCAGGAAACGAAACTCGCGTCGGCGCCGGCCAGCTTCGCCTGCATGGCGTAGCTGATCCAGTAGGGCGAGGGGATCAGCACCTCGTCGCCCACATCGCAGGTGGCGAGGAAGGCGTTGGTGATGATCTGCTTGCCGCCATTGGCGACCATGATCTCGTTCAGCGCGTAGTCGAGCTTGTTCTCGCGGCGGAACTTGCGCTGGATCGCTTCCTTCAGCGCGCGGACGCCGTCCTGCGGCGGGTACTTGGTCAGCCCTTCGAGCGCGGCGCGGTTCGCGGCCTCGATGGCATGCGGGGGCGTGGCGAAATCGGGCTCGCCGACGGTGAGGCTGATGACCTGATGGCCCTGGGCCTTCATCTCGCGCGCCTTGATGGACATGGCCACGGAAGGGGCGACCGGGATTTCCGTCAGGCGGGTGGCAAGGGCGGGCATGGTCGGATCAGTCTCGGCAGGAACGTTGTGGACGGACGGCGCATCGCATCCGGGCGGTGAGGATGCGGCGCGGGTTCCGGGGAAAAGCGGGCGCGATCCGCCACCGGGCGGGGCGGATCGCGCCGGGCATGGGGCTACTTCAGCCCTTCGCAGAACCGCTTGATGCGGTTGCAGGCATCTTCCAGGACCGCGTCCGAAGTCGCGTAGGAGACACGGAAATGGCCGGGGAACATGAAGGCCGAGCCGTGCACGGCGGCGACGCCTTCATCCTCCAGCAGCGCGGTGACGAAATCCTCGTCCGTCTCGATCTTCTTGCCCGAGGCAGTGGTCTTGCCGATGCAGCCGGCGATGTCGGGGAAGACGTAGAAGGCGCCGTCGGGGGTCGCGCAGCGGATGCCGGGGGCCTGGTTCAGCAGGCGCACCACGAGGTCGCGGCGGCGCTCGAAAGCCTGGCGCATGGTCTCCACGCTCTCCTGCGGGCCGTTCAGCGCCTCCACGGCGGCGGCCTGGGAGATGGAGGAGGTGTTGGAGGTGCTCTGCCCCTGCAGCTTGTCCATCGCCTTGATCAGCGCGATCGGCGCGCCGGCGAAGCCGATGCGCCAGCCGGTCATGGCATAGCCCTTGGAGCAGCCGTTCATGGTGACGGTGCGCTCCTTCAGGCGGGGCTCCACCTGGGCGATCGTCTTGAAGGCGAAACCGCCATAGACGAGCTTCTCGTAGATGTCGTCGGTGAAGATCCAGACCTGCGGGTGGCGCAGCAGCACCTCGGCCAGCCCCTTCAGCTCCGCCTCGGAATAGGCGGCGCCGGTCGGGTTGGAGGGGTTGTTCAGGATCAGCCACTTGGTCTTGGGCGTGATCGCGGCCTCAAGCTGCTCCGGCGTGATCTTGAAGCCCTGGTTCTGCCCGGCCGGGACGATCACCGGCTTGCCGCCGGCGAGCGCGATGATGTCGGGGTAGCTGACCCAGCAGGGGGCGGGGACGATGGCCTCGTCGCCATCGTCGATCGTGGCGAGCATGGCGTTGAAGATCACCTGCTTGCCGCCGGTGGAGACGACGATCTCCTCGGGCTTGTAGGTCAGGCCGTTGTCACGCTCGAACTTCGCCGCCACCGCCTTGCGCAGCGTCATGGTGCCGGCGACGTCGGTGTAGCGGGTGTCGCCATCCTGGATCGCCCGGATCGCGGCGTCCTTGATGTTCTGCGGGGTCTCGAAATCCGGCTCGCCGACGCTGAGGCTGATCACGTCACGCCCGGCGGCCTTCAGGGCGCGCGCCTTCTGCGTGACGACGATGGTCTGGGAGGGGGAGATGCGGTCCATCCGCTCGGCGGTCAGCGTCATGGGTCTTCCAGGGCTTTCGAGGTCGGGGATAAGGCGGCGGAACCCTAGTCGCCGCCCCTGCCCCGGGCAACCCGCCCGCGCGTCAGGGCTGCCGCGAGCAGCAAAGCAAGGCCGACGGCGGCCAGGATCAGCACGGCCAGGGCGTTGACCTTCGGCGTCATGCCCAGGCGCAGCATGGAGAACAGAGCCACCGGCAGGGTGGTCGAGGCCGGGCCGGACAGGAAGCTGGCCAGCACGACGTCATCCAGCGACAGGGTGAAGGCGAGCAGCCAGGAGGCCGCCAGGGCGGGCGCCATCAGCGGCAACGTGACGGTGCGGAAGACCGTGGCGGGCGTGGCGCCGAGATCGGCGGCGGCTTCCTCCAGCTCGCGCCCGCCCCGGGCGAGGCGGGCCTGGACCACGACGGCGGCATAGGCGGCGCCCAGCGTGGCATGGGCCAGGAGGATGGTGCCGGCGCCCCTGCCCCGCGGCCAGCCGGTGGCGGCCTCCAGCATGACGAAGAGCAGGAGAAGCGAGAGGCCGGTGACGACCTCCGGCAGCACCAGCGGCGCGCCGGACAGGGCGCCGAGCAGGGCACGGCCCCGGAAGGCGCCGCCGCGCGCCAGGAGCCAGCCTGTGGCGCCGCCCAGCAGCATGGCCAGGGTGGCGGCGCCGGCGGCGATGCGGAGCGAGAGGAAGGCGGCCTCCAGCAGCCGCTCGTCGGCGGCGAGCTCGCGGAACCAGCGCAGGGAGAAGCCGCTCCAGCGGAAGGGCACGGGATCGGCGCTGAAGGCGTAGAAAACCAGCAGCAGGACCGGCAGCCAGAGGAAGGCCAGGCCCAGCCAGAGACCGATGCGCGCCCAGGCGGGCAGCAGGCCCGAGGGCGTCATTCGCCCCGCCCCAGCCGCTGGAAAAGCAGGATGGGCAGCAGAAGGAGCGCCAGCAGGGCGCAGGCCAGGGCGGCGGCCACGGGCCAGTCGCGGTTCTGGAAGAACTCGGTGAAGAGGGCGCGGCCCAGCGGCAGGGCCCCGGGCGGGCCGAGCAGTTCCGGGACGACGTATTCGCCGGCGGCGGGGATGAAGACCAGCAGGAAGGCCGCCAGCGCCCCGGGCAGGACCAGTGGCAGGGTCACGGTGAGGAAGGCGCGTGTCGGCCCGGCACCGAGATCGGCGGCCGCTTCCTCCAGCGACGGGTCCAGGCGGGCGAAGGCGGCATAGAGCGGCAGCACCGCGAAGGGCAGGTAGGCGTGGACCATGCCGAGATAGAGGGCGAGCGGGGTATAGAGCAGGGCCAGGGGCTGCTCGATCAGCCCGAGGCCGCGCAGCAGGCCGTTGATCCAGCCCTCGTCCCGCAGCAGCCCGATCCAGGCGCCGACGCGCAGCAGGAAGCCCGTCCAGAGCGGCAGGAGCACGAGGCCCAGCAGCAGGCGCGACCGGCGGGCGCGGGCGATGGCGAGCGCCATGGGCAGGGCGACCAGCAGGCAGAGCGTGGCGGTGACGGCGGCCAGTTCCAGCGATTGCCAGAAGGCGGCGCGGTAATAGGGATCGCCCAGGATCAGGGCGAAGTTGTCCGTATTGATGCCCTGGTCGTTCCAGGGCGGGTCGAAAGGTGGCAGGCCCTCGCTCTGCCAGGACAAAGCCAGCGCCAGCAGGAGAAGCAGCGGCGCCGCCACCAGCAGGGCGAGCCAGAGCGCGACGGGGGGCAGGAAGAGGCGGCGCATCACTCGGCCAGCGGGACCACGGCGGTGGCATCCCAGCCCAGGCGCAGGATCATGCCGCGTTCCGGCGGCAGGCCGGGCAGCGCGGCGCGGAGCGTGGCGCCGCCGGGCAGGCGGAGCAGGACCAGGCTGTCGCCGCCGCGGAAGGCGGCCTCCTCGACCCGGCCGGTGGCAGTGTTCTCGCCCTCCCGCTCGGTCGGACGCAGGCTTTCCGGCCGCAGGGCGCAGGCGGCGGTGCCTTCCGGCAGCGGCGCCGGGGCACGCAGGGTCGCGGCGGCGGCGGCGCAATCCAGCGCGCCATCGGGGGTGCGGCGGCCTTCCAGGATATTGGCGGCCCCGAGGAAGCCCGCGACGAAGCGCGTGGCCGGGCGGGCATAGATTTCGGCGGGCGGGCCGATCTGCGCGATGCGGCCCTGGGCCAGGACGGCGACCCGATCCGCGAGGGACAGGGCCTCCGCCTGATCGTGCGTGACCATGATGAAGCCCGCGCCGGTCTCGCGCTGCAGGGCGCGGAGTTCGAAGCCGGTGCGCTCCCGCAGATTGGCGTCGAGGGCGGCCAGGGGCTCGTCGAGCAGCAGCAGGCGCGGGCGGCGGGCCAGGGCACGGGCCAAGGCGACGCGCTGGCGCTGGCCGCCGGAAAGCACGTCGGGGCGCCGCCTTTCCAGCCCCTGAAGGTGCAGCAGGGCGACGAGGCGCTCCACGCGCCCCGCGATGGCGGCGCGCCCCTGCCCTTCCCGCCGCAGCCCATAGGCGATGTTGTCGAAGACACTCAGATGCGGGAACAGCGCGTAGGACTGGAACATCATGTTCACCGGGCGCCGGTGCGGCGGCAGCGGAGCGAGATCCTCGCCGTCCAGCAGCACGCGGCCGGAATCCACGCGCTCGAATCCGGCGATCACGCGCAGCAGCGTGGATTTCCCGGAGCCGGAGCCGCCCAGCAGGGTCAGGAACTCCCCCGCCGGCATGGCGAGGTCCAGCCCGTCCAGTGCCGCCAGCGCGCCGAAGCGGCGGGTGACGCCGGACAGGCGCAGCAGCGGTGGTGCGCTCAACCTGGCCTCTCTCAGCGTCCGGCCTTGAAGCGGGTCCAGAGCCGGGCGCGGGCACGCTCGGCGGCGGGGGGCGGGGCGGTGACGGTGAAGGTGCGGGCGATCATCTCCGGCGTCGGGATGACGTTGGGATCGTCCAGCACCGCCTGGCTGAGATGCGCGCGCGAGGCGGGCACGGCATTGGGGTAGCGTACCTGGTTGGTGACGCCGGCGATGACCTCGGGCCGCAGCAGGAAGTCGATGAAGCGCTGCGCATCCTCCGGATGCGGCGCATCGGCGGGAATGGCCAGCATGTCGAACCAGAGCTGCGCGCCCTGCTTCGGTTGCACATAGGTCAGGCCGTCGGCACGCCCGCCGGCCTCGGCCCGGACGCGCGCCTGGATGACGTCGCCGGAATAGCCGAAGACGGCGCAGTACTCGCCATTCGCCAGCGCGTCGGCGAGGGCACCGGAGGAGATGATGGCGCGCACATGCGGGCGGATGGCCAGCAGCGCCTTCTCCGCCGCCGCGAGATCCTCCGCCGCGCCGGAATTCGGGTCCTTCCCGAGCCAGTGCAGCACGGAGGGGATGACGTCGATGCCGCTGTCCATGAAGGCGATGCCGCAGCCGGCGATGCGCTTCGCGTTCTCCGGCTTCAGCAGCAGGTCGAGGCTGTCGAGCGGCGCGTCGGGGGCCAGGGCGCGGATCCTGTCCGGGCGCAGGCCCATGCCGATCGTGCCCCAGAGATAGATAGCGCCATGCGCGTTGCCGGGATCGCTGCTGGCGACGCGCTGGAGCAGCGCCGGGTCCTGGTTGGCGAAGTTCGGGATCTGCGCGCGGTCGAGCGCGCGCAGTGCCTTGGCGCGGACGAGGCGGGCGAAGCTCGGTTCCGAGGTCGGGACCACCACGTCATAGCCGGAGCGGCCGGCGGAGAGCTTGGCCTCCAGCGTTTCCAGGCTGTCGAAGACGTCGTAGCGGACGGTGATGCCGGTCTCCGCCTGGAAGCGCTCGATGGCCTTGGGGTCGATGTAGTCGGTCCAGTTGTAGACGTTGATCACGCGTTCCTGGGCCTGGACTGCCGCAGGAAGGGCCAGGAGGGACAGGAAGAGGCCGAGGGCGAGGCGGCGCACGGGCAGGCGCATGAGGCGGGAAGGCTCCGTGGTCGGGGGATGCGGAAGCAAGCCTAGAACAGCGCCGGGCCGGGCGGAACAGTGCGGATAATAGGAATAAATTCGTTGACATGAGGATACGGTTCCTCTAGGGAGAAACAGCCAACGGGCGAGCCATGTCCGCCCGGTATCCCCCCACATGCCGCAGCCCACCCTCCCCCGGCCGGAGCGCCCCCGCGCCCCGGCCGGCGCGTGGCCGCGCGGCTTTCCACCCAGGGAGCGCCGATGTCCTTCGATGCCAGTTCGCTCACCGCACTGGTCAGTGCGGGTTCCTTCTCGATCTGGGACTACCGCACCGGCGACAGCCGGGCCGCCGTGCTGGCGAGCGGGTATTTCGCGGCCGCCGCGGACCGGCTGCTGCCGGGGCATGTGGTGATCCTGCATTCGGCGGATGGGATGTCCTTCCTGCCGATGCGCGACGGGGGAGCCGTGGGCAACGGGCTGGTGCTGGATTCGGTCTCCGCGCCCCTGCGGCTGAGCCGCACGGCGGCTGGGCGCTTCGGCATCGCCGTCACCGCCCGCCTGTCCTGACCCTTCCCGCCTGATCACCGGTGGGCCGCCCCCGGCGGAGGCCCATCCCATCCCGCATGTCCGGGCGCATGGCCATCCACGGCGCGCCCCGCCTCGCCGCGCCGCAAGAGGAGATCGCATGGCCTTCGCGAGCCCCAGCCTGCTCACGCTCGCCAGCACGGGCAGCATGACGCTCTGGTACTACAGGACCGCCGACACGCGGAGCGCGGTGCTGGCCACCGGCTATTTCGCCGCGGCCGCCGGGCTGCGGAGCGGCGACGTGATCCTGCTCCAGGGCGCCGACGGGCTTTCGCTGCTGCCGGTCCGGAGCGGTAATGCGGTGGGCGCCGGCCTGGTGCTGGGCACGGGCACCGCGCCGCTGGCCCTGTCGCTCCAGGCGACGATGCACTTCGGCATTGGCACCAGCGCGACGCCGGTGCCGCGCGCGATCCGGATCGATGCCGTCACCTCTCCCCTTCCCTGGGGCACGGCGATGAGCCTGGGCGCGAGCGTGGAGGGGCCAGTCGCCCGCCTGTCCTTCCGGATCGTCGATGCGGGCGGCGGCACGGTCTCCGGCCCCGTCACCTCGGCGGTCAGCGGCGGCCGGGCCACGGCGATCCTGGACAGCCCGCCGATCGGCACGGGCTATCGCATCCGTGCCGAGGATGCCGCGGACCCCACGCTGTTCCTGCTCTCTCCGGCCTTCTCCGTGAGCCTGGGCTCCGGACTGCTCGCCGAGGCCAGCGGCACGCTCCTGACCGAGAGCGGCAGCCGCCTGCTGCTCTGACCCCCCCCGCCCCTTCCATCCCACGAAGCCTCCCCGCACAGCACAGGACCCTCCATGCCCGACGCGAAGATCAGCCAGCTCCCCGCCGCCGCCATCTTCTCCGACAGCGATCTCAGCCCGGTGGTACAGGGCGCGACACCGGAAACGCGGCGCGCGACGGTCGCGCAGTGGCGCAGCGCCATGCAGGCGGACCGGCCGCTGCATGTCCGCGACTATGGCGCCAAGGGCGATGGTGCGACCGATGATGCCGCCGCGATACAGGCGGCGATCGATGCCGCCGCCGCCCAGGGTGGCGGCACGGTGCTGCTGGGCCCCCGGCGCTACCTGCTCGCCGCCGCCGGGCTGGACATCAAGCCGAATGTAGTGCTCTCGGGCGCGCTCTCCACGGGCGCGCAACGCGCGGCAGGCGATTACGGCAGCGTTCCCTACGCCTTCCTGCTCGATCCGGCGCAGACCATCCGGCTGCGCCGCAATGCCGGGTTGAAGGGCGTGGCGATCCTGCGCACGGGCCTCGCCGCGCCGGTCGACATGCGCGCCGGCATCAACCTCGTGGCGGGCTTCGCCGGCATCGCGGTCACGGTCGGCGACGGCACGAACGGCAACGGTTCCGACGTGCGCCTGTCGAACCTGCTGATCCTGGGCTTCGACCTCGCGGTGCTCAGCGACTACAACGCGCGGCTGCGGATCGACGATATCGCGGGCGACAATCGCAACGGGCTGCGGCTGCGGCATTCCTACGACATCACCCGCGTGCACAACGTGCATTTCTGGCCCTTCCTGACGGGCAACATCGACGGCGTGGCGCTGAACAGCCGCGACGTATCGGCCGTCGCCGGCAATGCCTCGGGCGCGATCCGCGTCACCACCGCCACGGCGCATGGGCTGGTGACGGGCGACATGGTGAACCTGACCGGGTGCCTGGGCCTGGCCGCCGCGAACGGGCGCTTCACCGTGACCGTCGTCTCGACGAATGCTTTCGACCTCAACGGCACGGCCTATGCCAGCGGCTATGCCGGCGGCGGCAAGGTCTGGATCTGGAACAACCGCCGCACCGGCACCGCCTTCCATCTCGAATACGCCGATGTGGCGGAATTCACCAACTGCTTCGCCTATGGCTACGACACGGGTTTCAACCTGGGCCACAACGTGCAGGCGACGCAGTGCATCGACTGCTCGGTGGACAACCACCTGGACGTGGCCGATCCGCTGACGGTGGGGCTGCGCATCACGGGCGGCGGCGGCACCGCCCCCGATGGCAGCAGCACGATCGGCGCCTTCCGCACCAAATGGATCGGCGGCTTCCTGTCCTCGCAGGGGCGGACGGTGCTGCTGGACCCGGTTTCCTCCACCGAGCAGCACCACATCGTCGGCGCGGTGGTGAACGGCGGCACGCTGCGGACCATCGACCTGCAGCGCGGCGCCCTGACGCTGGAGGCCTGCGACCTCACTACCGGCGGCAACCTGTACGGCACGGGCAATCCGAATGTCGTGTATCTCGGCAGCGAGGCGCAGAACCTGACGCTGCTGGGCTGCGACCTGCGGAGCGCGACCTTCCAGGCGGCCAGCGACGCGGCGATGCAGCGGCTGAGCATGAGCGGCAACCGCGACTCCTCCGGCGTGGCGAAGCTCGCGGGCGGCAGCCTGGAGCTGCACACCGTGCCGAGCGCGAGCGCGGGGCCGACCCGGCGGCTGGACATCGCCGCCGATGGCACGGTGACGGTGCGCCGCCGCTCCGGCAGCCTCGGGGCGCGCGTCAACCTCGCCAACCCCTCGGACCAGGCGGCCTATTTCATCTCCGCCGGGCAGGCGGGGGGCAATCTCGGCCTGGGCGGCGATCCGGGCGTGAACCCGAATGGCGGCATCGACCTGGGCACCACCGGCAACGCCACCGCGCCGATGGTGGTGCAGATCCGGCGGATCTCGGCCAGCCCGGCGGCCAGCGACCGGCTAGGCTACCTCCACTTCAACGGCATGAACAGCGGCGCGGTGGAGACCACCTATGCCCGGCTGGCGGGCATCTCGGACAGCATCGCCGCCGGCACGGAATCCGGCACGCTGGTGCTGGAGCTGCGCCAGGGCGCGAACATGGTCGAGCGGCTGCGCCTTTCGGCCGACGGCACGCTGCTCCTGACCGCGGCGCCGACCGCGGCGATGCACGCGGCCACCAAGAGCTATGTGGACGGGCAGTTCACCGAAAGGCGGCTGCCGCAGGTGGTGCTCTCCGCCGCCACGGCGCTGGGCTTCGCCGCGCACAACAACCGGCTGCTGCTGGCCAATGCCGGGGCCGGGCTGAGCATCGACTACAACGCGGTCGGGCTCGGCTTCTCCTGCATGGTGGTCAACCGCAGCGGCGCCGACCTGGCGCTGGCACTCAGCAACTTCACCGGCAGCGCGCCGGTCAGTTCGGAGGGCTACACGAAGATCAAGGCGAATGGGGTGGCGAGCCTGCTGACCTATTCGCCCGATGGCGGCACCACCCGGTACTGCCATCTCAGCGGGGCGGGCGCGGCCTGATGCTGGGGATCGTCGCCGCCGCGCTGGGGATGGAGGCGGGCGGAAGCGCCTCCTGGCTCACCCTGGTTGGTCCGCGCAGCCTGCACGGCTCGCTCGCCGTCACGCGCGCCTCCACCGCCGGCGGCTACGATGCCGCCGGCAACTACCTGGAGCTAGCCGCCGGCCAGCCACGCTTCGACACGGCGGGCGGGCTGATCGTGGAGGAGGCACGCACCAATGCGATCCGCAACCCACGGATCGAGGGCGCCGCGGCGGGCTCGCCCGGGACGGTGCCGGCCTACTGGACCGTCACCGCCGTGGCGGGGCTGACCCGGACCCTGTCCGCCGGGGTGGAGGCAGGGGCTCCCTATCTGGACTGCAACTTCGCCGGCACCAGCACGGCGGCGGGCTATTGCGTCGTCATGCCGGAACAGGTGGGCGCCGCGGCGGCGGCGGCGGGCCAGAGCTGGACCTGCGGCGTCAACGTCGCCCTTGTGGCGGGCAGCATCCCGAGCGGCGGCAACTGCCGCCTGAGGATGCAGGAGCGTGGCGACAGCAGCTCGCCCGCCACGGATGTCGGCTTCAGCGCGGCAGTGGCGGCGCAGCGCGTCGTCTGCACCCGTCTCCTCACAGCCGCCGGCACGACCAGCATCGTCCCCTCGGTGCTGGCCTATGTGCCGAGCGGGGTCGCCATGAACTTCACGCTGCGGATCTCCCTGCCTCAGCTGGAGCAAGCGACCTTCGCCACCACGCCGGTCCTGCCGCCGGCGGGCAGCCGGGTGGCGCAGGCCCGGGCGGCGGACCAGATCCTGTGCCAGCCAAGTGGTGGCTATGGCGGCAGCGGCACGCTGCTGGTCGCGGCCACTCTGCCGCAGGCCGCGCCCGCTGGGCAGCCGCAGGGGCTGTGGCAGGTCGATGACGGCACGGATGCGAACCGGCTGATCCTGCGCAACACCGGCACGACGCTCACCGCCGAGATCGAGCGCGGCGGCGCCAGCGGCGCGGTGATGACGCTGGGCAGCATCGTGCCTGGCGCCGCCTTCCGGGCAGCCTTCGCCTGGGCGGCCGGAAGCCAGGCAGCCTGCATGACCGGCGGCGCCATTCAGACGGCAGCGGCCACCCTGCCCGCCGGGCTGACGCGGCTGCTGCCCGGGCATGGATCGGGGGGCTGGAACCGGGCGCTGAACGGCTCGGTCCGGCTGCTCCAGTACCTCCCCGCGCGGCTGCCGGACACGCAGTTGCAGGGTCTCGTCAACCAGAGCTGAGAAAGGGCTTCCTCATGAGCGACCTGACCAACTATGCCCGCGACATGCTGGCCCGGACCCTGTGCGGCCGGGCGCCGACCCCGCCGGGTGCGGTCTATGCCGCGCTGGGCAGCGCCGGCAGCGCGACGGGCGGTGTGACCGGGGAGCCGGCGGGCACCGGCTATGCCCGGCAGCGCGTCACCTTCAATGGCACCGGCAGCCAGGCGAATGCGGAGGCGCTGCGCTTCACCTTCACCGCCGCCGCCGGCACGCTGGGCTATCTCGGCCTGTACGACGCCGCCTCGGGGGGCAATCCGCTCACCTTCATGGCACTGCCGCAGCCTGTGGTGATGTCGGGCCCTGGCACGGTCACCATCGCCGCGAGCGGGCTGGTGGTGGCGCCGGACTGATCTCCGGAACCAATCCCGGGCTGCCGTGGGGGCCTCGCCCCTACGGCAGCAGCACCGCCAGCAGGACCAGGACGAGGCCCAGCATCGAAACCGCCCAGACGATGCTGCGCAGCCAGGGGACGCCGGCGGCGTAGAGCGGCAGATAGACCACACGTCCCCAGAAGTAGATCTGCGCGCCCCAGGCCGTCATCGCCCCTTCCCGGCCGGCGAGATGGGCGGCAAGGATCACGGCAGCGAAGAAGGGGAAGGTCTCCATCAGGTTGGATTGCGCCCGGTGCAGCCGGGCCGCGATGCCTTCGGGCGGCCGCTTCTCGTCCCTCGCCCCGGCGGACCAGGCCAGCCCGTTCTGTACCGTGGTCGCCATGGCCGCCAGCAGGAGCTGGACGATGCCCAGCACCACCGTCCATCCCAGAAGCCTCAGTTCCAGTGTCATGCCTGTTGTCCCGCCTCACTGGCATTAGCAACGCGCGGGACCCCGGCCGCGTCACGATGCCAGGGCGGGGCCCGGCCTATTTCAGCCGGGCGATCTCCAGCCTGGGCGGCTCGGCGACGCCTTCCGGCTTCAGTGGCCGGGCCAGTTGCACCCGGTCGCGCCCCGCCTGCTTGGCAGTGTAGAGGGCTTCGTCGGCGGCCTTGAGCACCATGGCGATGGTCTGCCCATGGGCCGGCATATCCGCCACCCCGGCGGAGATGGTGACGCGGGGCAGCACCGTATCCGTGCCCTGGTGCAGCGCCCGCACCCGCTCGCGGATCTCCTCCATCCGCCGGCAGGCGTTCTCCGCGTCGCAATCCGGCATCAGCAGCACGATCTCCTCCCCGCCATAGCGGCAGGCGACATCGCCCCGGCGCAGGTCGCCCTGGATCAGCACGGCCAGGGCGCGCAGCACCGCGTCGCCCGTGGCATGGCCATGGCGGTCGTTGACCTGCTTGAAGTGGTCCACATCGATCATGACCACGGCGACGGGACTGCCACGGCGGTCGGCCTGCCCGGCGAAGCGCTCCGACACCTCCTCCAGGAAGCGGCGGTTGTAGAGTCCGGTCAGCGAATCGCGCAGGGCCTGGTTGCGCAGCTTCTCGCGCAGGGTGAGGTTGGCCAGGGCCATGGACACGCCATCCGCCAGCGCCACCGCCAGGTCGCGCTGCGGCTCCGGCGCACCGGGCAGGCCGGACACGGCGGCGCCGAACTGCATGACGCCATAGACCTCGCCGCGCGCCGTCATCGGAATCTCCAGCCCGGCCAGCCCCGGGGCGACGTGCTCGCAGGGAATGTCGGCGCCGGGGCCGTGGCGGTGCGGGCGGCCGCGCTTGAGCGCCCAGCAGTTCTCTGGCGAGAAATGGTCGGCGCTGGCCAGCTTCGTGCCCTCGGGCCAGACCGCCGTGCAGTCCAGCCGGTCGCGGCTGTTGTTGAAGACATAGAGCGCCCCGGGCACGCCCGGCAGCACCTCCTGCGCCGTGTGCAGCACGACGCGGCGGATGTCCTGCTCGGTCTGGCAGGCCTGGAGCATGTCGCTCATGCGCAGCAGGCTGCGGATCTCGGCGCCCCGGACGTCCATCTCCCGCCGGATGGCCTGTTCCGCCCGGCCGTGGCGCGCGATCTGCCACCAGGCGATCGCCAGGGCGCCCAGGCAGAGCCCGGCCCCCAGCATCACCAGCACCAGGATGCGCGCCTGGACCTGCTGCATGCCGCGGGCGGCCTGCTCGACCTGCGTGGCGCGCAGGCGGACGAAGCGCTCAAGCGCAAGGCGGACCGTTTCGCCCTGGGCCTGCAGGATGCCACGGCGCCCTTCCTCGATCACCGTCTCGCGCTCCCCGGCCTGGAGCCGGTCGAGGATGTCCTTGCGGGCGGCGACGATCCGCGTGATCGGGCCCAGGATCGGTGGGCTGCCGGTTTCCGCCTGGCTCGAATCCACAAGGCTGGCGATGCGGCGGAACTCTCCGCTTTCCAGCACTTCCGTCGCCCGGCCGAAGCGTAGCTGGTCCTGCACCAGACCGAAGAGCGCATAGGCGCGCAGAGCGGATTCGCTGTCCAGCAGGGTGACGGTCAGTTGCCGGGCCTGCGCGCCTTCCGTCCTCAGCCTCTCCATTTCCCCTTCCAGGGAAAGGCTCTGCCGATTGCCCATCGAGGCCGCCACGGCACCGGCCAGCACCGCGAAGGCCGCGGAAAGCAGAAGCCAGCCAGCAAAACGGGTCGGAGAGGCGCGGAGTTTGGTCACCATGGCGCGAGGGTAAACCAATTTAAGATCAACTTTAAGTTGTTATTTACGGTTTCGTTTCTACCTTGATCTGAAGCGCCGGACCGGAGCTTTCCGGTCCTGTTTGACACGCCTCTGTCATGCACCAGCTTTCGCGCCAGCGCCGGACGCGCTAACCCCGCAGCATCATGAACGCCATGCCCGACAGCGCCTCCGCCCAGCTCGCCGATGCCGCACGCGAGGCCCGCGCCGCCGCGCGGGTACTGGCGCGGGTGCCGGGGCCGGCGCGGAACGGGGCTCTGCGTTCCGCGGCGGCGGCGTTGCGGGGGCGGCAGGACGCCATCCTGGAGGCCAATGCCGCCGACCTGGAGGCCGCGCAGGGACTGACCGACGCCTTCCGCGACCGGCTGACCCTCACCCCCGCCCGGGTCGGGGCCATGGCCCAGGGGCTGGAGGAGATCGCAGCGCAGCCCGATCCGGTCGGCCGCGTGATCAGCGAATGGACGCGACCGAACGGGCTGCTGATCCGCCGCGTGGCGCAGCCGATGGGTGTCATCGGTATGATCTACGAGAGCCGGCCCAATGTCGGCGCGGATGCGGCGGGGATCTGCCTCAAGGCAGGCTCGGCCGTGATCCTGCGGGGCGGCAGCGAGAGCCTGCGTTCCGCCCGGGCGATCCATGCCGCCATCGCCGAGGGGTTGCGCGAGGCCGGGCTGCCGGAGGCGGCGGTGCAGATCGCCCCCTCCGCCGACCGGGCCTTCGTGGGCGCCATGCTGCGGGCCTCGGGGCTGATCGACCTGATCATCCCGCGCGGCGGCAAGGGGCTGGTGACCCGGGTGATGGAGGAGGCGCGGGTGCCCGTCCTCGCCCATGCCGAGGGGCTCTGCCACACCTATGTCCACGAGGCTGCCGATCCGGCGATGGCGCGCGCCATCCTGGCCAATGCCAAGATGCGCCGCACGGGCATCTGCGGCGCCACCGAAACCCTGTTGATCGACGCCGCCGTGGCGCCGGCGCTGCTGCCGCTGCTGATCGGCGACCTGCGGGCGCTGGGCTGCGAATTCCGCGCCGACGAGCGTGCGCGGGCCATCCTGCCGGAGCTGAAGCCCGCCACCGGGGCGGATTTCGCCACGGAATGGCTGGATGCCGTCCTGTCGGTGAAGGTGGTGGACGGGGTGGAGGACGCGATCGCCCATATCGCCCGCTTTGGCAGCGAGCATACCGAGGCCATCGTGACGCAGGACGAATCCGCGGCACGGCAGTTCCTGGACGGGATCGGCTCGGCGGTGGGGATGTGGAACGCCTCCACCCAGTTCTGCGACGGCGGCGAGTTCGGCTTCGGCGCCGAGATCGGCATCGCCACCGGCCGGCTACACGCGCGCGGCCCGGTCGGCGCGGAACAGCTCTGCACCTGGCGCTATCAGGTCCTGGGCAACGGCCAGACCCGGCCCTGAGCCCAGGCCTCATCCCCCCGATCCTGTGACACGCCCCTGATGCCTCCGCCGCCCCGGCACGAACACGCGCCCAAGCCGCCTTCCCTGGCCCCCGGGGAGCGACGGTCCTGAGACGGCAACTGGCGGAGCCGGGGGCCTGGGGCGACAACCGGCGACGGCGCATCGGGCTGCTCGGCGGCTCCTTCAACCCGGCGCATCAGGGGCACGAGCACGTGGCGCGGATCGCGCTGCGGGCGCTGCGGCTGGATGCGGTCTGGTTGCTGGTTTCCCCGGGCAACCCGCTGAAGCCGCCGCGCGGCATGGCCCCCTTCCAGCAGCGCCTCGCCTCGGCACGGGCCATCGCCGACGGCGCCCAGGTGATCGCCACGGGGATCGAGGCGAAGCTCGGCTACCGGCGCACCGAGCGTACCCTGGGCAGGCTGCGGCAGCGCTTCCCCAATGCCCGCTTCGTCTTCGTGATTGGGGCGGACAACCTGTGGCAGTTGCCGCGCTGGGGCGGCTGGCAGAGGCTGGCCCGGCACACGCCGCTGGCGGTGCTGCCGCGTCCGGGCTGGACACGCAAGGCTTTGCACGGCAAGGCAGCCTCCGTGCTACGCCATTGGCGGCGACGGCCGGGGGAACTCCTGGCCGGGCCGCCGGGACGGCATGCCGGCTGGACGCTGATCCCGGCGCGGGAAAATGCCCTGAGCTCCACGGATCTGCGGAGCAACGGCCATCACCCGGGCTGGCCCGCCGGCGGCGATTGAACGATGCGGGATGGGTGCTGGCGCCGGGACGGGGCCAGCGTGGCGTTCCCGCTGTATGACACGATGACGGAGAGGAGGCGGCCATAGCCCGCACCCCCAGGAACGAGAGCGAGACCGGGGCCGCCAAGGCACCCGCGACGCGCCGCAAGGCCCCGGCCACGGAGAAGGCGGCCGCGACCAGGACCGCCTCCGCCGGAGCCGCTCCGGCGAAGAGGGCCTCTGCGAAGGTGGCGACCAAAGCCCCAGCGACCAAAGCCACTGGGGCGAAGGCAGCGGCGCCGAAGCCGGCAGCCGCGACCTCCCGCAAGGCGCAGGTCACCGCGGGACCAGCGGCGACCACGGCGCGCACCCGGGCGCCGCGCAAGAAGGTCGCCCCGCCGGTGCTGGAGCGGCTGGTGGCCACGGCCGTCGCCTCGCTGGAGGACGACAAGGCGGAGAACGTGGTGGTGCTGGACATCGCCACCCGCTCCTCCTTCGCCGACCGGATGATCGTGGCGACCGGCCTCGCCGACCGCCAGATCCAGGCCATGGCCACGCATGTCGAGGAAGCGCTGGAGAAGGAAGGGGTGAAGCGCATCCGTTCCGAGACCTCGCCCGACTGGGTGCTGCTCGATGCGGGGGATCTGGTGATCCACCTGTTCAAGCCGGAAGCGCGCGAGACCTATGCCATCGAGCGCATGTGGGGGCCGCATAGCCCCGGCGAGGAGGAGGCCTCCCCGGTCGGGGAGGAGGGCTAACGGCCCGCCCGCCGCTGCTGCTGGCGGTCGGCCGGGCGAAGCCGGGACCGGAGGCGGCACTCTTCGCGCAGCACAACGCCCGGCTGCGGCCCGCCCTGGTGCTCAAGGAATTCGCCGAGGGCAGCGGCAGTCCGGCGGAGATGCGGCGGCGGGAGGGCGAGGCCCTGCTCGCCGCCCTGCCCGACGGCGCCCTGGCCGTGGCGCTGGACCTGGGTGGAGAGATGCCGGACAGCGAGGCGCTGGCCCGGCTGACCGCGCGCTGGGAGGAAGCCGCACGACCGCTGGCCTTCCTGATCGGCGGGGCGGAGGGGCTGGACCCCGCCGTGCTGGCGCGGGCGGACCACCGGATCTCGCTGGGGCGGCTGACCTGGCCGCACATGCTGGTGCGGGGGCTGCTGGCCGAGGCGCTGTTCCGGGCCCAGTGCATCCGCACGGGCCATCCCTATCACCGCGCCTGGCGGCCCTGATCTGACGAGGAACGCATGTCCGCCACCGACGAGGATGACGAGGACGAGGCCCCGCCCGGCATGCCGCCGGGCACGCCCTTCTATATGACGCCCACCGGCCACGCGGCGCTGCGCGAGGAACTGCGGCGGCTCTGGGACGAGGACCGGCCGAAGGTGGTCGAGGTGGTCTCCTGGGCCGCCTCGCTGGGCGACCGCAGCGAGAACGCGGACTACCAGTATGGCAAGCGCCGTCTGCGCGAGATCGACCGGCGAGTGCGCTTCCTGCGCAAGCGGCTGGAGAAGGCGCAGGTGGTCGATCCGGCGGCGCAGGCGCGGCGCGACCAGGTCTTCTTCGGCGCCACCGTCACCTATGCGCGCGAGGATGACACGGAGATCACCGTGACCATCGTAGGCGTGGACGAGACCGATCTCTCCCGGGGCCGGATCAGCTGGGTTTCGCCCGTCGCGCGCGCCCTGCTGGGCAAGCGGGTCGGCGACCTGCCCCGCCTGCGCACGCCCCAGGGTAGCGAGGAGATCGAGGTGGTGGCGATCCGCTACCCCGACCGCTGACCGCGCGGGCCAGGCGTCAGCCCGGCAGGCAGCGCAGGGTGTCGGTGTGGCCGCGCGCCAGAACAGGCTTCGTGCCTTCGGGGCAGGCCAGTTGCCGCTGCCGCGCCGGGGGCAGGCCCTGGAACCATTCATACACGGTGCCGTCGTCTCCACCCCGGCCAGGGCCGGTCGCCAGGCGGCCGCCGCGCCCATCGCAGCGCCCCGGACGGCCGGGCATAGGGCGGCCGCCATGCGGACAGAGCCAGCGCTGAAAGGCCTGCATCTCGGAAGGCGAGAGCCACAGGGTCCGGGCCGGGCGGTCGCGCGGCGCCGCTTCCGCCGTTCCGCAGGGCAGGAGGAGTGGCAGTGCGAGGAGCAACAGGCCGGTGAGGCGGTGAGGTGAGAGGCAGGCAGGAAGGGTCACGGCAACCGCCGGAAAAAGAGGGCGGGGCGCCCGGGCTCGATGGCCCGGTGATACCACCCGTTGCCGCCAGCGGGAAACCGCCTTCCCTCAGCCCGCCTTCTTGCCCCGCGCGATAAGGCTCTCGCAGCGGTTGTCGTCGCCGATGCCGAACTGGATCGTCGGCAGGATCGCCAGCGGCGCGGCCAGGAAGCCGAGGCCGACGGCTGCGCCGGCCCGGATGCCGCCCTCGGTCGGGTCGATGCCCACCGAGGGATCGCGGAAGGTGCCACCGACCACGATCGGCGCCGGGAGTTGCCCCACGGTGAAGTGCTTGGAGTCACTGCGTAGGCTGTAGTCCAGCTTCTCCCGCCCCAGATCCACCGTGCCCTTGCCGGAGATCAGCACGTCCTCCGTGTCCACCAGCAGGGCACGGGTGTTCAGCACGCCGCGGCGCAGGGCGAAGTCCCCTACGAAGCACTCCACCTGGGTCCGGTCCGGCAGCTTGAGCAGGGACAGGACGGCATTGCCCAGGCGCAGGCCGGAAAGGTCCACCAGCAGGGCGCTGAGATTGCCGCCCCCCGCCATGGTCAGGGTCAGGGAGCCATTGCCGCTGCCCAGGATCTCGGCGAGCGACTTGCCGCTGCCGTCGATGACAGCGCGGCCGCCGATCAGCCCCGAGCCCTGGAAGCCCGTGGGCTGCATCAGGCGGGACAGGTCGACGCGCTGGAACTGGACATCCGCCCGCGCACCCAGGGCGCCGTTCTCCTGCGGCGTGAGGGCGATCTCGCCGGAGATGCGGCCCTTGCCGACCGCGAAGCTGACCGGGCTGAGGCGCACCGCGCCATCCGCGATGGTCATGTCCACGGCCATGCCGTCGAAGGGGATCTGCCGGCCCCGGATGCTGTCGGCATGGTAGTTCAGCTTCACATCCGCCATGTTCAGCTTGGGCAGGCTGACCGGCGTGTCCGGCAGCATCCGGCTGCTGCGCTCGTTGCGGGCCAGTTCGCGGCGCTGCTGCGCGCTCTGGCCGGGAGTGGAGGCACGGCCCGGGGTCTCCCCGATGAAGCCGCCCAGATCGGCCAGGTCCACCTGCTTCGAGTGCAGGTTCGCCTCCACCAGCGGCTTCGCGCCGCCGGTGGTGACGGCGATGGTGCCGGACAGGTCGCTGCTGCCGACGCGCCCGTCGAAGTCGCGGAAGCGCACTTTCCCATCAGCGTAGTCGAGATGCCCGGCGATGCGGTAGTTCGGGGTGCGGGCGAAGGGGATACCGGTCAGTGGCTGCAGCAGCGCCATATCCGGCCCTTGCAGCACGAGGTTGACGTCGGCGCCCTGCATGGCGAGCGGGTCCCGGACCGTTCCCTTCAGGGATACGTTGGTCGGCCCGTTGGCGAGTTGCATCTCGATCGGCCAGGGGCGGCTCTGGTCCTGCAGATAGGCCGGGCCGCCGGCCAGGGCCTGGCCGGTGATGCGCTGGCCCGCATAGGTGCCGTCCGCCGTCACGGCGATGCGCGGGTCCTGCGTCTCCTCGTCGCGCGTGGCGATGCCGAGCTGGAAGTCCGCCTTCAACGCCGGGTTCACCACATGGGCATGGCCATCCACGATCCGCAGCACGCCGATGCGCGGGGCGCTGGCGGCCTTGTCCTGCTTCGGCGCGTCCTCGCCGGCCGGCTTGCCGAAATCGAAGGCGTAGTTGGTGCGGCCATCCGCATGAGCCAGCGCGGCGACCTGCGGGCGCTCCACCGTCACCGAGGGAATGACGATGGCGCGGTGGTGCCAGTATTCCATGACATCGACCAGCACGGTGGTGCGCGGCACCTGGGCGAAGGGTTCCTCCGCCTCGAACCCGTCCGGATTGGCGACGCGCAGGTCGTCCACCACGACCTCGGTGACGCGGCCCAGGCGCACGTGCAGATGCGCGATCGTCACCTTGCGGCCAAGCGCGGCGGAGGCCTGGCGCTCCGCCAGGGGGATGAACCAGTCCCAGGACCAGAAGGCGATGACCAGCGCCACCAGCACGAGCGGGATGCCGATCCAGAAGGGCCATCGGGGAAAACGCCGCTGCGCCATGGAGTCTCCGCGGGATGCTGCGGGCCGGTCGCGCCGGCGCATTGTCGAGAGCGATGTGAGCGGTAAAGCGCCAGGTCCGGATCGGGGTTCGTCCGATGCGGGCACTTTTCCGCGAGCTGGACAGGCAGGCGGGACGCCGCTTCAACGCAATGTGAGCCCGCGTCGGTCTGCCCGGTGGAGGCGCCGCGTGGAGCGACGGGCTATGGCGGAATGGTGCGCAAGCTCCTGACCCTGGCGATTCTCCTCCTGCCCGCGGCCTGTGCCACCCCTCCCCCCACCGTCGTCCCGCCCGAGAGGCTGATCCCCGAGGTCCGCGACCCCGGCCGCGCCCCGCTGGTCCATGCCGCGGTCCGCGAATGGGAAGCCTGGGGCAAGCTGGTGCTGACGGGCTGGGAGCCGGTGCTGGACGGCAACGCGATCCCCTCCCCGGCTAATTTCCCCCGTGTCCTGGCCTATTGGGAGGCCGTGCCGGGCAATCGCGGCGTGGCGCGGCAGCACCAGCGGCTGCACGACGCGCTGATGCTGGCCATGGCCCAGGATGGGCAGCCGCCGGTGGAACCGTCCATTTCCCTCTGGGCCTATCCCTTCTGGTCTGCCGCCTTCATCAGCTACGTGATGGAGCAGGCCGGGATGAGCGAGGCGGATTTCACGCCTTCAGCCCGACACGCCGCCTATATCGACGGGCTGCTGTCGCGTGCCTCCTGGGACCCGCAGGGCGCCGCCTTCCTGCCGCGCGCACCGGAGGAATACGCGCCGCAACCGGGCGACCTGCTCTGCGCCGACCGTTCCACCGGCAACCAGTTGCTGAGCTGGACCGAGCGGATGGCGGAGACGGGGGCCTTCCGGCCCATGCATTGCGACGTGGTGGTGTCGGACCAGCCCGGGCTGGTCCAGGCGATCGGCGGCAATGTGCGGGACGCTGTGGTGCTGCGCCGCCTGCCGGCGGACGGAAAGGGCCGGGTGAAGCCGGCGCCCTATGGGGAGGCGGGGTTCTTCGTGGTGTTCGAGAACCGGCTGGGACAGCGCGGCCTGGTCCGGCAGGACGGCGGGGAGAGGCAGGCGCCTCCGGGATGACCGCCGGGGGCAAACCCCGGTTCCGCCCTTATGCAGTCCCAAATCCCACACTCCACCGGAAACTGAGCGTTCCCTGTTCGCAACGGATTGCCGGATCATGAAAGTCGCCGCAAGAAAACATCCAGGCAGAAGCTGGGTGCCGCGACATGATCATGAAAAACCTCGCGCTTCGAGTTCCCGCCCTTTCGCGACTGCATCGCTCGCGCAACACCCTGTTGGGCGAAAGGGACACCCTCGCGGGTGAATTGCAGCAGGCTTCGAACCGGCTGGGCGAGGCGCTGGCGACACTGGATGAGGCCAGGGAGTTCGCAGGCAGCCTGAGGGCCAGCATCGCGAGCCCGTTCCACCATTTCCATGCAACCTTCGACGCGGAGGAGGTCGTGCGCCGCCACGCCGTCCAGGGGCTGCGGCCGGATGCCCGGCATCTCACGAACTTCCTCGGGGTGCTGATCCATCCCAGCTTCTTTCCACAGATCCTGGCGGACAGGGCCGGCCAGATCGAACCGGTCCCAATCCCCGCCAACTGGCACGCGGACATGGCCGAATGGGCGGCCGCGCTCCACGCCGTCGATCTCGCCCGGGACAGCTTCACGGTTCTCGAACTGGGTTGTGGCTGGGGCTGCTGGATGAACAACACCGGGGTCGCGGCCCGGCGCCGCGGGCTGGAGGTCCGGCTTCTGGGCGTGGAAGGCGACAGGGGGCATATCGGCTTCGCGGAGGAAGCCTGTGCCACCAACGGCTTCGCCCCGTCGCAGGTGACGCTTCGCCATGGCATC
Source organism: Roseomonas gilardii (assembly GCF_001941945.1). NCBI lineage: Bacteria > Pseudomonadati > Pseudomonadota > Alphaproteobacteria > Acetobacterales > Roseomonadaceae > Roseomonas > Roseomonas gilardii. The sequence goes on from NZ_CP015583.1 coordinate 2,484,960, forward strand.
GCGACGGCAGGCTCCGGCGTCGCCCTGTTTCCGCGCCAGTCGGAGAGCAGCGGGTCCTGGGCGCTGGCGCCGGTCTTCGGCGCCACGGAGGAGCAGCGGCGCCAGGCGGCCGAGGCGGGGACCCATGACGAGCTCCCCATGGTCGCGCTGGAGGAGCTGCTCGCCCCCCATCCCCGCATCGACCTGCTGCACATGGACATCCAGGGCGGGGAGACCGACATCCTGCGGCAGTGCGGCCCCCTGCTGGCGGAGAAGGTCGCCTATCTCGTCATCGGCACGCATTCGCGCCAGATCGAGGGGCAGATCTTCGAGATGCTGCTGGCGGCGGGCTGGAAGCTGGAGATGGAACGTCCCGCGATCCTGCGCCTCGAGGAGCAGGGCCCCTTCGTCACCGTGGATGGTGTCCAGGGCTGGCGGAACCTTGCCCTGAACCCCTGAAACGCGACCGCCGGAGCGGGTGGCAGTCCCCTGCCCTCCCGCCCGGCATGGCGGGCCGGCCGCGCCCCCGAAGCCCTTGCGGAACCCGCCTGCAGCGCGGGCGCCCCCGGCCCGGCAACCGGGTCGCGCGCCGCCCGCTGTTGACAGGGGGATGACGAGGCCGCTACCCGCCTCCCCTTCCTGATCACCCTTCACCACAGGTGCGTGAACCATGGCCCTTGCCTTCGTGTTTCCGGGACAGGGCAGCCAGGCCGTCGGCATGGGCCGCGAGCTGGCCGCCGCCTTCGCGCCGGCGCGCGAGGTCTTCGAGGCGGTGGACGAGACGCTGAAGCAGAATCTGTCGCGCCTGATGTTCGAGGGACCGATCGAGGAGCTGACGCTGACCGCCAATGCCCAGCCGGCGCTGATGGCCGTCTCGCTGGCCGCCCTGCGGGTGCTGGAGAGCGAGGGCGGCTTCGCGCTGCGCGACAAGGCAGCGCTGGTGGCCGGGCATTCGCTCGGCGAGTACAGCGCGCTCGCCGCCGCCGGCAGCTTCGACGTGCCGACCGCCGCCCGGCTGCTACGCCTGCGCGGGGATGCGATGCAGAAGGCGGTGCCGGCAGGGATCGGCGCCATGGCGGCCCTGCTGGGTGCCGAGGCGGAACAGGCCCGCGCCATCTGCGAGCGCGCGGCCCCGGAGCCGGAAACGGGCCGGCGCGAGGTGGCCGAGATGGCCAACGACAATGGCGGCGGACAGGTGGTGATTTCCGGCCACAAGGGCGCCATCGAGCGGGCCATCGAGATCGCCAAGGCCGAGGGGATCAAGCGCGCCATGCTGCTGCCCGTCTCCGCACCCTTCCACTGCTCCCTGATGGGGCCGGCGGCCGAGGCCATGGGCGAGGCGCTGGAGCGCGCCACCGTGAACGCCCCCGCCGTGCCGGTGGTGGCCAATGTGACCGCCGCCAAGGTGACGGACCCGGCGCGGATCCGCGAGCTGCTGGTGCAGCAGGTCACCGGCTCGGTGCGCTGGCGCGAGAGCGTGGCGGCGATGGTGGCCATGGGCTGCGACCGCTTCATCGAGATCGGCGCCGGCAAGGTGTTGACCGGGCTGATGAAGCGCAACGCGCCGGAGGCCACGGCCATGGCCTGCGGCACGCCAGCGGAGATCGAGGCGGTGCTGAAGGCGCTCTGAGCGCCTTTCCGCCGCGGCTTCCCACCACAGCTTCCCCGGCCCGTCTCTCGTTCAGCCCGTCTCGCCCTGGCGGTCTCCGGACGCTACAGAGCCGGCACGACATCGTTCCGGCATCGCCATGGCGGCGCCCCTTCCATGGGCGGAGGGCCACGGGACGCGCACCAGGAATGCGGGCCGGCGGGAATGCCGGCACAACGCGGATCACCCGCCCGGCGGGTTCCGGACTGAGGAGAGCGGTTACCATGTTCCGACTGGACGGAAAGGCGGCGCTGGTCACGGGCGCCACGGGCGGCATCGGCGCCGCGATCGCGCGGGCGCTGCATGCCCAGGGCGCGGAAGTGGCCCTGACCGGCCGGCGCGAGAGCGAGCTCTCGGCGCTGGCCGAGGCGCTGGGCGAGCGGGTGACGGTAATCCCGGCCGACCTCTCCGACCCGGAGGCGCCGGCGGCGCTGGTGGAGAAGGTCGAGGCCGAACTCGGCGGGCTGGACATCCTGGTGAACAACGCCGGGCTGACCCGCGATGGCCTCGCCCTGCGGATGGGCGACAAGGACTGGTCGGACGTGCTGGAGGTGGACCTGACGGCGCCCTTCCGGCTGGCGCGGGCCTCGCTGCGCGGGATGATGAAGCGCCGCGCCGGGCGGATCGTCTCCATCGCCTCCATCGTCGGCGTCACCGGCAATCCGGGCCAGGCGAACTACGCGGCGGCCAAGGCCGGGCTGATCGGCATGAGCAAGTCCCTGGCCCAGGAGGTTGCCACCCGCGGCGTGACCGTGAACGTGGTCGCCCCGGGCTTCGTGAAGACCGCCATGACCGATGCGCTGAACGAGGCGCAGAAGGGCGCCATCATGGGCCGCATCCCCATGCAGAAGATGGGCCTGCCCGAGGACATCGCCGCCGCCGTGGCCTATCTGGCCTCCGATGAAGCCGGCTGGGTGACCGGCCAGACCCTGCATGTGAATGGCGGGATGGCGATGATCTGAGCGGCCCGGGTGGCGCCGCGGCGGGACTCCGCCCGCGCCGCCCGGCCGGCGCCCCCCGGCGGAAAGCGGGCCGCCCCGTCCGCCCTGCTGCCTTTTCCCGATTCGGAGTGGCACGGGATGGGGCAAGGCTGCCACGCTGCGCCGGGATGATGGCAGGGGAATGGCGTTCGGCGCTTTCTATCCCCTAGGCCACCCTAAACTTACGTGATAAGGCCCCCCGCCTGCGCCGCACCGATTGTCCCCGGTTCATTTCCGGGACAGGTTTCCGGCCGGCACGGAATTCAGGCGGGTGCCATCCCGCCACCTACAGAGAGAGCAGCCGCGCATGAGCGAAACCGCCGACAAGGTGAAGAAGATCGTTGTCGAGCACCTGGGCGTCGAGGAGTCCAAGGTGAACGAGGGCGCCTCCTTCATCGACGACCTGGGCGCCGACAGCCTCGACACCGTCGAGCTGGTGATGGCCTTCGAGGAGGCTTTCGGCGTCGAGATCCCCGACGACGCGGCCGAGAAGATCACCACCGTCGGTGACGCCATCAAGTACATCGAGGAGCACAAGACCGCCTGAGGCGGTCTGGGTTCTCCGGGGGAAGCGCAGTGCTCGGTCAGTTGAATGAGCCCCGGCGGGTGGTGGTCACCGGCATGGGGATCGCCAGCCCGCTCGGGCTCGGCGTGGAACATGTCTGGAAGCGCCTGCTCGCGGGCGAGAGCGGCATCGGCCCGATCAGTTCCTTCGACGCGAAGGACCTGCCGGCCCGCATCGCCGGCCAGGTCCCGGCCGGCACGCGCGCCGAGGGCGGCCTGGATCTGAACGAATGGATCCCGGTCAAGGACCAGAAGAAGATGGATCGCTTCATCCATCTGGCGATGGTCGCGGCGGCCGAGGCGGTCGAGGACAGCGGCTGGGTGCCGCAGACCGACGAGGACCGCTGGGGCACCGGCGTGATGATCGGCTCGGGCATCGGCGGGCTTCCCGCCATCTACGAGACCTCGCTGCTGATCAGCCAGGGCAAGGCCAAGCGGATCTCGCCCTTCTTCATCCCCTCCGCGCTGATCAACCTGGCCTCCGGCCATGTCTCGATCCGCTATGGCTTCCAGGGGCCCAACCACAGCGCGGTGACCGCCTGCGCCACGGGCGTGCATGCCCTGGGCGACGCGGCGCGGCTGATCGCGCTGGGCGATGCCGAGGTGATGGTGGCCGGGGGGACCGAGGCCGCGGTGGCGGAGATCGGCGTGGCCGGCTTCTGCGCCGCCCGGGCGCTCTCCACCGGCTTCAACGACCGTCCCACCGAGGCTTCGCGCCCCTGGGACAAGGACCGCGACGGCTTCGTCATGGGCGAGGGCGCGGGTGTCCTGGTCCTGGAGGAGCTGGAGCACGCGAAGCGGCGCGGCGCCAAGATCTATGGCGAGGTGATCGGCTACGGCATGTCCGGCGATGCCCATCACATCACCGCCCCGGCCGAGGGCCATGACGGCGCCTACCGCGCCATGAAGGCCTGCCTGCGCTCGGCACGGATGACGCCCGGCGACATCCAGTACATCAACGCCCATGGCACCAGCACGCCGATGGGCGACGACCTGGAGCTGGAGGCGGTGGAGCGCATGTGGGGCGACGCGGCGGACCGGGTGGCGATGTCCTCCACCAAGTCGGCCATCGGGCACCTGCTCGGCGCGGCCGGCGCGGTGGAGGGGATCTTCTCGCTCCTCGCCATCCGCGACAATGTCGCTCCGCCGACGCTGAACCTGCACGAGCCCTCGAAGCCCAGCGCGATCGACCGCGTGCCGCTCGCGGCGCAGGAGCGGCGGATCGACGTGGCGCTGTCGAACTCCTTCGGCTTCGGCGGCACCAACGCCTCGATCCTGTTCCGCAGGGCCCCCTGAGGCACCACGGAACCTGACGGCCCGGCCCCTCTCCGCGAGGGACCGGGCGGCCGGACCGCGAGGACCGGCCACCGCCGCGTTACCGGCGTGTATCTTTGCCGGCGCGGCTCTTTTTCTCCCCGCCCCGCTCCACTAGCTTCCGGCCCATCGGCGCCGGACCGGCGCTCATGGGCGGCCGCACGGGAACCGGACCGCCTCCCTCTCCCCCGGAACGAGGTTGGGCCTGCCGCTTGCGTCTCCTGCGTTTTTTCCTGCTGTCGCTGCTCGTGCTGGCCCTCCTTGGCGGGGGTGCGGGCTGGTGGGCCTGGAACCGCTACCAGGCGCCCGGGCCGCTGGCCGATGACCGCGCCATCGTGATCCCGCCGGGGGGCACCCAGGCCATCGCGGATACGCTGCGGGACGCCGGGGCGATCGGGGACGAGCGTGGCTTCGCCCTGGCCGCCTGGGCCACGCGGCAGGAAGGGCCGCTGCGAGCCGGGGAGTACCTCTTCCCGGCGCATGGCTCGTTGCGGGAAATGCTGCAGGTGCTGCGCGAGGCGCGGCCGGTGCAGCGCCGCCTCACCATCCCCGAGGGGCTGAACGCCAGCCAGATCGCCTCCATGATCAACGCCGCCGAGGGCATGACCGGCGATGTGCCGGCCCTGGAGGAAGGGGCGGTGCTGCCGGACACCTATGCCTATCAATGGGGCGACAACCGCGCTGGGCTGCTGCGCCGGGCGGAGCGGGCCATGCGGCAGGCCCTGGCGGAAGCCTGGGAGAAGCGGGCGCCGGACCTGCCCCTGGCCACGCCGCGCGAGGCGCTGATCCTGGCCAGCATCGTGGAGCGGGAGACCGGCAAGGCGGAGGAACGGGCCAAGGTGGCGGGGGTCTTCATCAACCGCCTGCGCCGGGGCATGCCGCTGCAATCCGACCCGACCGTGGCCTATGCGGCAGCGGATGGCGGGGTGCTGGACCGTGGCCTGACCCGTGCCGATCTGGAGCGGGACCATCCGTTCAACACCTACCGGAACCGGGGGCTGACACCTGCGCCGATCGCCTCGCCGGGCCTCGCATCGATCCAGGCGGTGCTGCATCCGGAGGACACGGATGCGCTCTACTTCGTCGCGGATGGCACGGGGGGGCATGTCTTCGCCCGCAGCCTGGAGGAGCACAACCGCAATGTCGCCCGCTGGCGGGCGCTGACGCGGACGCCGTCCGCCTCCCCCGCTGCGGTCCCGGGCACCACGGCGCCCTGAAAAGCGCCGCCGGATGGAATGGTTCGGATGAATAATCCGTAACCCGTCCCGGAACACCGCGTTAGGCTGCCGACACGGACAGGAATGCGCGCTTTCCATGGATGCGGAGATCATCGTCGCCCTCCTCGCCCTCACGGGCATGGAGATCGTCCTCGGGATCGATAACCTCGTCTTCATCGCCATCCTGTCGAACCGGCTGCCGGTGGACCGGCGGCGCCCGGCGCGGCTGATCGGCCTGGGGCTGGCGGTGGTGCTGCGGCTGGGCATGCTGGCCGGGGTGGGCTGGCTGATCACCCTGACGCAGCCGCTGTTCAGCGTGCTGGGGCAGGAGGTCTCCGGCAAGGACCTGATCATGCTGGCCGGCGGCTTCTTCCTGATCGGCAAGGCTGTGATCGAGATCCACCACCGGGTGGACCCGGAGGCACAGGCCGAGACCAAGGCCGCGGGGCAGGTCATGGCGAGCTTCGGCACCACCGTGGCGCAGATCATCCTGATCGACATGGTCTTCAGCGTGGACAGCATCCTGGCTGCCGTCGGGCTAACCCAGGTGATGTGGGTGATCGTGGTGGCGATCCTGGTTTCCGTCACGGTGATGCTGCTGTCGATGGATGCCCTCTCCCGCTTCATGGAGAAGAACCCGACGGTGGTGATGCTGGCCCTCGCCTTCCTGGTGATGATCGGCATGGTACTGGTGGCGGAGGGGCTGCATTTCCACATGCCCAAGGGCTTCGTCTATGTCGCCATGGCCTTCGCGGCGGCGGTGGAGGGGCTGAACGTCTTCGCCCGCCGCGCCCAGGGCAAGAGCGCCGGGCCGGCCGTCACGCCGGATGTCCCGCCGGCCGGCGGGACGGCTACCCCCGCCCCTTCGCCGGAGCGGCGCTGAGCCAGCGAACCGGCAGCGCGCCTGCCAGGCGCGCACCGGCATAAAGGAACCAGGGATAGGCGATCCGGCCGCGCCCCCGGGCGATGCCATCCAGGGCTCTACGCGCCGCTTCCTCGGGCGTCATCAGTCCCGGCATGGGGAAGTCGTTGCGGGCCGTCATGGGCGTGCGGATGAAGCCGGGGCAGAGCGCATGCACCCGGACACCACCATGGCGGGCGGTGGCGTCGGTGGCCTCCGCCCAGCGCTGCAAGGCCGCCTTGGAGGCGCAATAGGCCGGGGCGCCCGGCGAGGCCACGAAGGCGGCGATGGAGGCCACCACCGCCACGCGCCCCCGGATGCCGTCGGGGCCGGGCGGCTGGCCCCGCATCCGCTCCAGCGCCGGCAAGGCGGTGTTGAGCGCACCGGTGAGGTTGACCGCGAAGATGCGGGCGACCGCCTCCGCGTCCTCGCCGCCCCCCTTCCCTGGCCCCGCCGAGACGCCCGCATTGGCGATGGCCAGGTCCAGCGGCCCGGCGGCGGCGATCCAGCCCCGCGCGGCATCGGCGTTGCGCACGTCGAAGGCGGCTTCCGTCACCGTGGCGCCCGCGGCGCGACAGCGATCCGCCACGGCGGCGAGGCGCGCGGGATCGCGGCCAGCCAGGTGCAGGCGCCGCCCGGGCCGGGCCAGCGCCAGGGCGAAGGCGGTGCCCAGGCCCGAGGAGGCGCCGGTGAGTGCCACGGACGGCCAGTTCCAGGCATCGTTCCGTCCCATCGCGCGATCCTTCCATCGAATTGTTCCGAGGGGCGTCCTGCCACCGGGCAGGGACTGAAGGCCCTGTGGCCCAGCCCTTTCCGCATGGCGGATTCCCGCCCCCGGACTCGGCGCCAAGCTTGCACCGGGCGCGGCGGCGCGTCATGGACGGCGCCATGTCCATCAACTCCATGACCGGTTTTGCCCGCACCGACGGCACGCTGCCGGACGGCGCCAGCCTCGCCTGGGAGGTGCGCAGCGTGAACGGGCGCGGGCTCGACCTGCGCCTGCGCATGCCCAATGGGTTCGAGGGGTTGGAGGCCCAGTTGCGGGAACAGGCGGCCAAGCGCTTCGGGCGCGGCAACATCAGCGCCACGCTGGTGGTGAAGCGGGAGGACCGCTCGCTCCGGCTGATCCCCGACCCGGAGGCGCTGGAGCGGGTGCTGCGGCTGGCGCAGGAGCTGGCGGCGCGCATCCCCGGCGCCCCGCCGCCCCGGCCGGAGGCGCTGCTGGCCCTGCCCGGCGTGCTGCGGACCGAGGCCGCCGAGCCGGACGAGGCCGCCGACGAGGCGAAGCGGGCCCTGGTGGCCATGGCTTTCGAGGCGGCGCTGGACGGGCTGCGGGAAGCGCGCCGCGCCGAGGGGCGGAAGCTGCATGCCATCCTGTCCACCCTGCTCGACGAGATCGCCGTGCTGCGCGAGCAGGCGGCGGAGGAGGCGGCGCGGCAGCCCGGGGCGCAGAAAGCGCGGCTGATGGCCACCCTGGCGGAGCTGCTGGAAGGCGAGCGCCGGGTGCCGGAGGACAGGCTGGCCGCCGAGGTGGCGCTGCTGGCCAGCCGCTCCGATGTCCGGGAGGAGCTGGACCGGCTCGGCGCCCATGTCGAGGCGGCGCGGGCCCTGCTGCGGGAAACCGTGCCGATCGGGCGGCGGCTGGAGTTCCTGACGCAGGAATTCGGGCGCGAGGCGAACACGCTGGGGGCGAAGTCGGCCTCGCTGGCGCTGACGCGCCTGTCGCTGGAGCTGAAGGCCGCCGTGGAGCGGCTGCGCGAGCAGGCCGCCAATGTCGAATGAGGCCGGGGTGATGCGCGGGAGGCGGGGATGGCGGTGAAACGGTTGCGGCGCGGGATCTGCCTGGTGCTGGTGGCCCCCTCGGGGGCGGGCAAGACCTCCGTCTCCCGCGCCCTGCTGGAGCAGGAAGAGGCGCTGTCGCTTTCCATCAGCGCCACCACCCGGGCGCCGCGGCCCGGCGAGGTGGAGGGCGTGCACTACCACTTCCGCACCCCCGAGCAGTTCGAGGCGATGGAGCGAGCCGGCGAGATGCTGGAAAGCGCCACCGTCTATGGCCGCCGCTACGGCACGCCGCGTGCGCCCGTGCTGGAGGCGCTCGCTGCCGGGCGCGACGTGCTCTTCGACGTGGACTGGCAGGGGCACAAGCTGATCCGGGCGGCGCTGCCGGACGACGTGGTCGGCGTCTTCCTGCTGCCGCCGAGCCTGCCGGAGCTGGAGCGCCGGCTGCGCGGGCGGGGGCAGGACAGCGACGCGGAGATTGCCCGGCGCATGGAAGCGGCGCTGGAGGATGCGTCGCACTGGCGCGATTTCGACCATGTGCTGGTGAACGACCACTTCGCCGACACGCTGGCGGTGGTGCGCGGCATCCTGGCGGCGGCGCGGACGCGGCGGGCGCGCAACCCCTGGCTTGGCGATTTCGTGGCCGAGCTTGGCGGCCCAGTTGGTGACGCAGTTGGTGGCCCAGCCGGCGGCCCGGATCCTGCTAAGGCGGAATAGGCCGGGGCGAACAGGGCCAGGATGGATGGAGCGGTGACGATGAGGATGCCACGGGCGCGATGACAGTTGTTCTCTCGATCATCGGTCCGGTCTTCATCACCATCCTCCTCGGCTACCTGGCCCGGCTGACCAACCGGATCTCCGCCGAGGGCGTGCGCGGGCTGAACGACTTCGTCTTCATGCTCGCCCTGCCGGCCCTGCTCTTCGAAGGGGCTTCGACCTCCGGCGGGCTGGGGCCGACCCTGGCCGTCTCGATCGCCTATTTCACCGCCTGCCTGCCCGTCTATGCACTGGCCGTGGTGCTGGCGCGGCGGCTGCGCGGGCTGCGGCTGCAGGAGGCCGGGCTGGTGGCGCTGGATGCCAGCTTCGGCAACCTGTCGATGGTGGGCATCCCGCTGATCCTCTCGGCCTTCGGGCCGGAAGGGCTGCGGAACCTGCTGGCGATCCTGGCCTTCCACTCCATCCTGATCCTGCCCATCGCCACGGTGATCGCGGAGATCGGGATGAACGCGAAGGCCTCGCCCTTCGCGATCCTGCGCTCCACCCTGACCTCGCTGCTGCAGAACCCGATGCTGCTGGCGGTGGCGCTGGGCGGGCTGTGGTCGATCTTCCTGCCGCCGCCGCCCGACATGATCCGGCGGCTGCTGCACCTGCTGGGACAGGCGGGCTCACCGGTGGCCCTGTTCTGCCTGGGGGCGAGCCTCACCAGCTTCAATCTGCGGCGCGACTGGCCTGACGCGGTGCTGGGTGTGGCCATCAAGTTGCTGGTGCTGCCGCTGGCGGTCTGGGGGGCGGCGCTGTTCTTCCGGCTGCCGCCGCTCGGCACCGCCGTGGCGGTGGTGGCGGCCGCCATGCCGACCGGGGCCACGGCCTTCATCCTGGCGCGCCGCTATGCCACCGGCATGGACCGTTCCGGCGCCACGGTGCTGCTGGCCTCGGCCCTGTCGGTGGTCACGCTGAGCGTCCTGATCGCGCTGTTCCACCCGCACTGAGGCCCCCGCCCCGCCCCCACCCATTGCGGCCGGGATCATGCCGCGACTGTGCAGCGGCGGGCCCGCAACCCCGGAACCCGGCCATGTGTTCGCAGGCCGTGAGTTTGCGGCCCTCGGGTGGCGGCATGGAAAGGGGGGCGCGATGGCGCGGGAGATGGTGACGGGCGCGCTGAGCGTGGTGATCACGGGGGCTTCGGCGGGCGTGGGGCGGGCGACGGCCCTGGCCTTCGCCCGGCGCGGCTGGAACATCGCCCTGATCGCGCGGGAGGCCGAGGGGCTGGAGGATGCCCGGCGCGAGGTGGCGATGGCGGGCGCGCGGCGGGTGATCACGCTGCCGCTCGACGTGGCGGACGCGGCGGCGGTGGAGGAGGCGGCGGAGCGCGTGGCCCGCAGCTTCGGCGGCATCGACGTCTGGGTGAACAACGCGATGGTGACGGTGATGTCTCCCGTCGCGGCGATGTCGCCGGAGGAGTTCCGCCGCGTCACCGAGGTCACCTATCTTGGCCAGGTGCATGGGACCATGGCGGCGCTGCGCCAGATGCGGCAGCGCGACCAGGGTGTGATCGTGGCGGTCGGCTCCGCGCTCTCCTATCGCGCCATCCCGCTGCAATCCGCCTATTGCGCGGCCAAGTTCGCGGTGCGGGGATTCATGGATTCCCTGCGCGTCGAGTTGCTGCACGACCGCAGCCGCATCCGCCTGACCATGGTGCAGCTTCCGGCGGTCAACACGCCGCAGTTCGAATGGGCGCGCAACCGCATGGGCGAGCGTGCCCAGCCGGTGCCGCCGATCCACCAGCCGGAGGCCGTCGGCGAGGCGATCTTCGCCGCGGCGGTGCAGCCGAAGCGGGAGGTGTGGCTGGGCTGGCCGACCCTGAAGGCGATCCTCGGCGGCATGGCGGTGCCCGGGCTGGCGGACCGCATCCTGGCGCGGCAAGGCTATTCCAGCCAGTTGACCGGCGAGGCCCTGCCAGCCGGCCGGCAGGACAACCTGTTCCGGCCGGTGGCTGGGCCGCACCGGACCCGGGGGCGCTTCAGCAGCCGTGCATCCAGCCGGGTGCATGCGATCGAGCCCACCCTGCTGCGGGCGGTGATCGGGGGGGCAGTCCTCGCCTTGCCGGCGCTGGCCTGGATGGCGGGGCGGCGATCCGGAGCACGGCACCGGATCGGGACCTGACCGCGCCATCATGCCCGGAAGGATCGAGGACTACGCGCTGATCGGCGATCTGGCGACGGCGGCGCTGGTGGGGCACGACGGGTCGATCGATTGGCTCTGCTGGCCGCGCTTCGATTCCGATGCGGTCTTCGCCGCGCTGCTCGGCACGCCGGAGCATGGGCGCTGGCGGATCGCACCGGACTGGGAGGGCGGCGAGCGGCCCCGCATCCGGCGTGCCTATCGCGACGGCACGCTGGTGCTTGACACGGAGTTCCGCACCGGCAGTGGCGCCGTCCGCCTCACTGACTTCATGAACGTGCGCGACGACGGCGTCTCGAACCTGGTGCGGGTCGTCACCGGGCTGCGCGGCGAGGTCGCCATGCGGGGGGAGCTGGTGCTGCGCTTCGACAACGGGCGCGTCATTCCCTGGGTGTCGCGGCTGCCGGACGGCACGGGCATCCGGGCGGTGGCGGGGCCGGACCTCGTGGTGATGCGGGCCGGCGTGCCGGTGCGCGGCGAGGACATGCGCAGCGTCTCTCGCTTCGTGGTGAAGGCGGGGGAGAGCATTCCCTTCGTGCTCTCCTATGGCGCCTCGCATCTGCCCGCCCCGCCGCCCCAGGTCGCGGAGGAGCGGCTGGCCGAGACGGAGACCGGCTGGCGGCAATGGGCCAGCCGTTGCGCCGAGGCCGGTCCTTGGACGGAGGCGGTGCGCCGTTCCGTGGTGACGCTGAAGGCCCTCACCTACCGCCCCACGGGCGGCATCGTGGCGGCGCCCACCACCTCCCTGCCGGAGAAGCTGGGGGGGTCGCGGAACTGGGACTACCGCTTCTGCTGGCTGCGCGATTCGACCCTGACGCTGATGGCGCTGCTCCGCGCCGGCTATGTGGAGGATGCCGCAGCCCGTACATGATCTGGATCTGGTCCGTGCCGTGGCGGGGAGCCCGGACCAGATCCAGATCATGTACGGGCTGGCGGGCGAGCGCCGCCTGACCGAATGCGAGGCGGACTGGCTGCCGGGCTATGAGGATTCGCGGCCGGTGCGCCTGGGCAACGCGGCCTACCGGCAGTTGCAGCTCGATGTCTTCGGCGAGGTGGCGAGCACGCTCTACCTGGCGCAGCGGCACGGGATGCCCTTCGACCGGCAGGCCTGGTCGCTGCAGCGTGCGCTGACCGATCATCTGGCGAAGGTCTGGAAGCAGCCGGACGAGGGCATGTGGGAGGTCCGCAGCGGGCCGGAGCAGTTCACCTTTTCCAAGGTCGCGGCCTGGGCGGCGGTGGACCGGGCGGTGCGCAGCATCGAGCGCTTCGGCCTGCGCGGCCCGCTGAAGCGGTGGCAGGCGCTGCGGCAAAAGATCCACGAGGATGTTTGCCGGCGGGGCTTCGACACGGAACTGGGCAGCTTCACCCGCGCCTATGGTTCGGGGGACCTGGATGCGAACCTGTTGCTGCTGCCGGCGGTGGGATTCCTGCCCTATGACGACCCGCGCGTGCTCGGCACCATCGCGGCGGTGGAGAAGCGGCTGCTGCGGGATGGATTCCTGCTGCGCTACGCCACCCAGGAAACGCGGGACGGATTGCCCGGTGACGAAGGGGTCTTCCTCGCCTGCTCCTTCTGGCTGGCCAATGCCTATGACCGGACCGGGCGCCGGCGCGAGGCGCTGGAGCTGTTCGAGCGGCTGCTGGACCTGCGCAACGATGTCGGCCTGCTGTCGGAGGAGTACGACCCGAAGGCACGTCGCCTGATCGGCAACTTCCCCCAGGCCTTCTCCCACATCGCCCTGGTCAACACGGCCTATACGCTGAACGGGCAGCCCGATGGCGGCCGGGGCGCCGGCGATGGCGGCAAGGCGGGCCGCTCATCGCCGCTGGCGCCCGGTGCCAGGAGTAGTTCCGCGGACAGGTCGGAGCCGCCCGGGGGGATGCGACCCGCCCGGGCCCGCCGCAAGGCGGCTAGTGCAGAGTGAACTGGCCATCGACATAGCGGAACTCGGCGGGACGCCAGAGCGCCGCCGAGGCGACGCGCACCGAATGCAGCGGCCCCTCGATCTCCCGCTGCCAGAAGTCGATGAAGCGGTGCAGTTCCGGGAAGCCGGGGGCGTGGTCGAGTTTCTGCCAGACGAAGCTCTGCAGCACGGCGGGATGATCGGGCAGGCGATAGAGCAGCTCGGCGGTGGTGACGCGGGGTTCCGGGAAGCGCACGAGGTTCCCGATCTCTCGCAGGATCATGCGAAGCATCTCTCCTCAGGCCGCGGCTGATCGCGGCTGTCATCATCCTGCCATGGAAGGTGCTGGCGGGATCAAGAAAAAATCCGCTCTTATCAATCGATTAGCACTCATTCGCCGGAATTGCTGCCGAACACCTTGACGGCGGGTGGGGTGCGGCCCTAGATCGCTGGCACTCGGCGGGGGCGAGTGCTAACAGCGCCCGTATCCCGGCGGAGCTTATGAATCCGAGACCACGGTTTCCAAAGGCTTAGGAGCGTTCCTGATGAACTTCCGCCCTCTGCACGACCGCGTCCTCGTTCGCCGCGTCACGGCTGACGAGAAGAGCGCTGGCGGCATCATCATCCCCGACACCGCCAAGGAGAAGCCGCAGGAAGGCGAGATCGTCTCCGTCGGCACCGGCACGGTGAGCGACAAGGGTGAGGTCCGCCCTCTCGACGTCAAGGCCGGCGACCGCATCCTGTTCGGCAAGTGGTCGGGCACCGAGGTGAAGCTGAACGGTGAGGATCTCCTGATCATGAAGGAGTCCGACATCATGGGTGTGATCGGCTGACGCCGCACGCCTTCGTCGCTTCCCTTCCCCATTCAGATACAGAGGTAGAGCAAGATGGCTGCTAAAGACGTCAAGTTCGGCCAGAACGCCCGCGACCGCATGCTGCGCGGCGTCGACATTCTCGCCGATGCCGTGAAGGTCACGCTGGGCCCCAAGGGCCGCAACGTCGTGATCGACAAGTCCTTCGGCGCGCCCCGCATCACCAAGGACGGTGTGACGGTCGCCAAGGAAATCGAGCTGGCCGACAAGTTCGAGAACATGGGCGCGCAGATGGTGCGCGAGGTCGCTTCCAAGCAGAACGACCTGGCCGGTGACGGCACCACCACCGCGACCGTGCTGGCGCAGGCGATCGTCCGCGAGGGCGCGAAGTCCGTGGCCGCCGGCCTGAACCCGATGGACCTGAAGCGCGGCATCGACAAGGCCGTGGCGATCGTCGTCGAGGACCTGAAGTCCAACTCGCGCAAGATCACCACCTCTGCCGAGGTCGCCCAGGTCGGCACGCTGTCCGCCAACGGCGAGTCCGAGATCGGCGAGATGATCGCCCAGGCGATGGAGAAGGTCGGCAACGAGGGCGTGATCACGGTCGAGGAAGCCAAGGGCATCCAGACCGAGCTCGACGTCGTCGAGGGCATGCAGTTCGACCGTGGCTATGTCTCCCCGTATTTCATCACGAATGCGGAGAAGATGATCGCGGAGCTGGATAACCCCTACATCCTGATCCACGAGAAGAAGCTGTCCCAGCTGCAGCCGATGCTGCCGCTGCTGGAGGCCGTGGTGCAGTCCGGCCGTCCGCTGATCATCGTGGCCGAGGATGTCGAGGGCGAGGCCCTGGCCACCCTGGTCGTCAACAAGCTGCGCGGTGGCCTGAAGATCGCCGCCGTGAAGGCCCCGGGCTTCGGCGATCGCCGCAAGGCGATGCTCGAGGACATCGCGATCCTGACCGGCGGTCAGGTCGTGTCCGAGGATCTCGGCATCAAGCTCGAGAACGTGACGCTCGACATGCTCGGTAAGGCCAAGACGGTCCGCATCGAGAAGGAGAACACCACGATCGTCGACGGCGCCGGCTCCAAGGAGGACATCCAGGGCCGCGTGGAGCAGATCAAGGCGCAGATCGAGGAGACCACCTCGGACTACGACCGCGAGAAGCTGCAGGAGCGCCTGGCGAAGCTGGCGGGCGGCGTGGCCGTGATCCGCGTCGGTGGTTCCACCGAGGTCGAGGTGAAGGAGCGCAAGGACCGCGTCGATGACGCGCTGCATGCGACCCGCGCCGCGGTCGAGGAAGGCATCGTGCCGGGCGGCGGTGTTGCCCTGGCCCGTGCGACCGCCAAGCTGGCGAACGTGACGGTGGACAACGACGACCAGCGCGTGGGCGTCGAGATCGTGCGCCGCGCGATCCAGGTGCCGCTGCGTCAGATCGCCGAGAATGCCGGCCAGGACGGCGCGGTGGTCGCGGGCGACGTGCTGCGCAAGACCGACAGCTACGACTACGGCTATGACGCGCAGACCGGCGAGTACAAGCAGCTGATCGCCGCCGGCATCGTGGACCCGACCAAGGTCGTGCGCACCGCGCTGCAGGACGCCGCTTCCGTGGCCGCGCTGCTGATCACCACCGAGGCGATGATCGCCGAGAAGCCTGAGAAGAAGGCCCCCGCGGGCGGTCCTCCGGGCGGCATGGGTGACATGGACTTCTGATCCTTACCGGATCGGGGTTCGGGAAGGGGGCGGTCCGCAAGGGCCGCCCCTTTTCCTTTTGCGGGCAGGGAGGACCGACAGTGGAAAGGCTGACGGGGCGAGTGATCTGGTATCAACCGGCCAAGGGCTATGGCTTCATCCAGGCCGATGACGGCGGGCCGGATGTGATGGTGCATGCCACGGCGCTGCGGGCGGCCGCGCTGGATGAGCTGGAGAAGGGGCAACGCCTGTCCTTCGTTGTGGAGGACCGCGATGGCCGTCGGGGGGCAGTCGCGATCGGCCTGATGTTGGACCAGGCGGAACGCTAGCCTCGGTTCGCCGCTGCCCCATCGCGGCAGTGGTGTTCTTGACCGGTCTCTGGGGCTCTGGTTTCCTTGCTCCCGGGCTTGATCGGAGCCTCCGTGTCCGCGGAAAGGGCTGCGCCCACGCTCGCAGAAGGTGGCGTCACGTCTTTTTCACCCTTTCCTGCCTGGCTGGCGGACACAGGCTTGAGGAAGGGGCCTCCCTTGTCCGATCCATCGGTCTCCACGCCTGCGTCCGGCGGTCCGCGCCCCGCGATGCCATTCCGGCTGAACCTTGAACAGCAGCGAAAGCGCGCCAGGGAGCTGCTGCGGCAGTTGCGGGGCGGTGAGGCCGGGGCATGGCAACGTTTCCGCCTGCACCACCCAAGTGCCGTGGCGGATGGCGCCGCCGCGATGACGCGGCTGAGCGAGGCACAGCTTGTCATCGCGCGAGAACTCGGCTTGCCGAGCTGGCCCCGGCTGAAAGCACATATCGAGGCCATGGAGCGCAGTTGGGCGAGCATCCGGCGCGGCGGCGATGCGCCGGACCGCGACATGCCGACTCTACACTTCCGCTGCGGCAGCGATATCGGACCGGCACTGTGGGAGGCCGGCTTCGCCGGAGACTTCCTGGAATACTCCGATCCCTTCTGCCAGGGGCCGGTCCTGCCCGGACCGGACTGGCTGGAGCAGCGGGCGGAGTTCCTGGCGCGCTCCTACGGTGCAGGCACCGGCATGAACCGGAATGATATCACAACAAAATTGCGACAGGCGGAGGAGGCGTTGGCTGATGCGCCGGTACGCTACCAGCGGATCGTGCTCTGGTTCGAACACGACACCTACGACCAGTTGATCCTGGCGCGCTGCCTCGCGCATTTCGCCGGAGCGGCGCCGGCATGCCTGGAACTGGTTTCCCCTGCCCGTTACCCGGGCGCGGCGCGCTTCATCGGGTTGGGCCAGTTGCCACCGGAGGCGCTACGTCTGTTGTGGGAGAAGCGCGTCTCCGTTCCCGAGGAGGCCCTGCATTCGGGACGGATGGTTTGGGACGCCTTGCGTCAGCCGGCGCCGGGGAGGCTGGCCGATCTGGGCAGGGCGGGGACTGCGGGCATTCCGCAACTCGGCCGGGCGGTGCTGCGGCACTGCCGGGAACTGCCCTGGGTCGAGGATGGGCTGAGCTTGACGGAGAGGCTGATCCTGCAACTTCTGGCGGAGGAACCGCAGTCGGTAGGCCAGGTGTTCGAGCGGCTGATGCTGGAGCGGGAACCACTGCCCTGGATGACGGACCTAATGATCCACGACACGGTGGAGCGAATGCGCCGCGTGAGGCAACCGGTCTTCCTCGGCAGTTTCCGCGATGGCAAGGAAGGATGGCCCCAGGAGCAACTTGCCATCACGCCATTGGGGCGCGCCGTGCTGGCCAGGGGCGTGGACTGGATGTCGCTGGCGCCCCCGGCCCGGTGGGTCGGTGGTGTGCCGATCGGGGGGGCCGAAGCCGTCTGGCGGTGGGATGACTGCTCGTCTTCCGTCAGGCTCATGGAAGACCGGCTCTCCGGGACTGCGTGAGCTGCCTCAGGCGGAAGGGGCTTCCTCCCAGACCCTGAGGGCGGCGGCCCGGTTCAGGATGCTGCGGGCGCGTTCCGCCTGATCCACGTTGGCGGGCTTCACCACGACGATGGCTTCGGCATGCTCGGTGGTGGCGGTGCCTTCCGTGCCGCTGGCCTGGGAGGCCAGCTCGCTGAGTCCGCCCGCCCCTGCCCCGGCTGCGATGGCCGCGCCGACCGCCGGGGCGGCGGCGCCCCCGGTGGCCACGACCACGCCCGCCGCCGCCAGACCGGCCGCGGCGGCGGCCATGCTGTTGCGCATGGTGCGGAGGTTGCGGTGCTCGTCCTCGCGCAGCGGCTCGTCGCCGCTGTCCTCGGGCATGGTCTCGCTCTGTGGAGCGGGCGATGGGGCCTCAGCCGGCGTCGGCGGCGGCGCGGGATCGGCATGGCGCACGGAGATCTGGGCACGGGGGATGGCCTCGCCCTCCAGATAGGAGAGGGCTGCCTCGACCGCCTCCTTGTCGCGGAAGCTGGCCAGGATCGTGGGCTGGGCCGGCGTGGCGGATGACTCGCTCATGGTTCTGCTCTCCCGCGCTTGGACGGAAGGCAAACGTCCTTTGCCAGGCAACCGTTGCGGGGAACCGGCATTCCGGCGCCCCGCCTATGGGTATCCGCGGGGCGGGGGGGGTCAGATGACCTGGTAGCGGGCCTTGGCGGCGCGCTCGATGGCGCCGGCCACGAGGCGGTCGATGTCCAGGCCGATGCGGAAGTCCTGCAGGAAGCGCAACTCGTCCTGGGTGGCGTCGCCATCGGCGGCGACGATCTCGCAGGCGAGGAGATAGGCGGTCTCGCGCAGGCGCTGCGGCAGGGCGTCGCGGATCAGCGCGACCACCTCGTCCAGCCCATCCGTGTCACCGAGCAGGTTCAGCACGATCTCGGTGACGGTCTCGATGCCGCTGACGTGGAAGTCGCTGAAGACCGGCAGTTCCTTGACCAGGCGCGACATGGTGGCGAGTTCGGCGTCGGTCATGTGGCCGTCGCAGGCGCTCATCACCACCATGGCGCCGACCAGGGCCTCCTGGGCCGAGAGACGGACGGGGGTTGCCTGGAATGAACTCATGTCGAGGGGCATGTCCGTTGAGGCTCCTATAGCCGGATCGTCTCGCAGCCTGAGGCACGTCCCGTCAATGCCAGCCGCATCAAGGGGTCGCGAGCCATGCGGAAAGCCGTGGCCGGCACCTCTTCCGGGCCTCATCCTACCAGGAATTCGCGGGTCCGGCGGGTGGCTTCGGCCAGGCCGACGCGGTGGGTCACGACGCCGTCCGGCAGGCCCGCGAGGAGGCGCGAGGGCGCCCGCGAGTCGAGCAGCACGAAGACGCCCCGGTCATCGGCGCGGCGGACGAGGCGGCCAAAGGCCTGGCGCAAGCGGTGGCGGGCGACGGCATCGTCCCATTCCTTCGGCCGGCCGCCGGACAGGTGCAGGCGGCGCTCTCGGTGCAGGATGGTGGGGCGCGGCCAGGGCACGCGGTCGAAGACCAGAAGGCGCAGGGAGCGTCCGGGGACGTCCACACCGTCGCGCAGGGCGTCGGTGCCGAGCAGGCAGGAATCCTCCTCGGCGCGGAAGACATCGACCAGGGTGGAGTTATCCATCGCGTCCACATGCTGGGCGTAAAGCGGGATGCCCGCCTTTTCCAGCCCGGGCGCGATGCGGTCATAGGTGTTGCGCAGGCGGCGGATGGCGGTGAAGAGGCCCAGCGCGCCGCCGCCCGAGGCGCGGAACAGGGCCTCCATCGCGGCGGCCTGCTGGCCGGTGTCGCGGCCGATATCGGTCACCACCAGCGACAGAGTCTGGGCACAGTAGTCGAAGGTGGAGGGCACGGCGGCCCGCACAGCCGGCAGGGGCAGGTGCGAGGCGCCGGTGCGGGCTTCGGCGGCCTCCCAGGCGGCCTCGGGGTCGGGCTGGCCATCACCGGCCAGCACCACGTCGCGCAGCGTCGCGGAGGTGATCAGCAGCCCGTGCGCCGGGGCGGCGACCGCCAGGGCGAAGGGCTCGGTGGGGTCGAGGTGGTGGCGGTGCATGGCCGCATCGACCTCTCGCCCCTCCCGCCGGGTGATGGCGAGCCAGTCCACATGCACCGGCCGGGCGCCGGGCTCGGGCGCCGGGATGGAGAGGCGGCGGAGCATGCCGCCCCAGGCAACCAGCGGCACCACGGCGCGGCGGTCGAGGTTGCGGCGGGCGGTGTCGAGGCGGATGCGGTCGCCCACCTCCAGCTCCGCCTCCGGGTCTTCCAGCAGCGCGGTCAGGCGCTCGTGCAGCCCGCGCAGCGGGGCGAGGAGGCGTTCGAGGCCGGCCAGGAGTTCCGCCCCGGCCTCGGGCAGGCCGGGATTGAGCGGGTGCAGGTCGCATTCGGCGTCATAGAGCGGGTCGGCCTCGGCAGTGCGGGCCAGGACCTGCCGGCGGACCTCGGCCATGAAGCGTTCCCCGGCGTTGCGCGGCGCACCGTCATGCAGGCGGTTGGGCCAGCCGGGGGCGGGCAGCACCGTGCCGGCCTCCAGTGCGGCATCGACCAGGGGCGAGAGGGCGGGATGGTCGGAAAGCACCTCCTCCAGCCGCCGGCGCAGGCCGCGGGCGCGGCCCCTGCCCCCTTCGGCGCCCAGGAGCCAGCGGCGCAGCTCGGACATCTCGGCGCCGGAGATCTCGGCGGAGAAGGCGGCATCGGCGGCGTCGAAGACATGGTGGCCCTCGTCGAAGACATAGCGCACGGCGGGACCGTCCTCGCCGCCGCCCAGCGCGGCCTGGACCATGACCAAAGCGTGGTTGGCCACCACCAGCTTCGCCCCGGCGGCGCGGCGGATGGAGTGCTCCACGAAGCAGCGGCGCCAGTGCGGACAGCCGGAATGGATGCATTCGCCGCGTCGGTCGGTGAGGTTGGCCACGGCGCCGAAGGGGAAGAGCTCGGCGATCCAGCCAGGGAAGTCGCCGCCCTGCATGTCGCCGTCCCGCGTCGCCAGCGCCCAGCGCGAGACCAGGGCGATGGCCAGGAGGCGGGAAGGCATCAGGCCCGCCGTGGCTTCCTCCAGGTTCAGCAGGCAGAGATAGTTCTCGCGCCCCTTGCGGATCACGACCTGGCGCTTGCGCTCCTCCGGGTCGGGGTAGAGGCGGGCGAGTTCCCCGTCGATCTGGCGCTGCAGGTTGCGGGTGTAGGTGGAGATCCAGACCGGGGCGCCGTTGCGCTCCGCCCAGAGCGAGGCCGGGGCGATATAGCCCAGCGTCTTGCCCGTGCCGGTGCCGGCCTCGGCCAGAACGACATGCGGGGCGCCGGGCATCTCCCGCGCCGCGAAGGCCAGGGCGGCGGCCGAGGCGAAATCCGCCTGGGCGGGGCGCTGCTCGGCATCCGGGCCGAGGATCTCGGCGAGGCGGGTGCGGGCCTCGGCGGCGGAGACAGGCAGCGAGCCGGGGGGCGTGGGCGGGGCGCTGTCCTCCCAGTCCGGCAGGCGGCGCCAGACCTTCAGCGGGTCGGAGGAGGGGCGCGCATCCTCCTTGCCCAGCGCCGCCATCACGGAATCGGCCCAGGGCCAGTCCATCCCCTCCCGCAGCCGGGCGGCGAGGATGGCGGCGTCGCGGTTCAGCGGCACGTTCCGCGCGGCGGAGAGGCGACGGAGGATCAGCGTGGCCAGTTCCGGCAGCAGGATGACGGCGGATTCGTCGTCCACCGGCATCTCCTGCCCCAGCGCCATGGCGAGGCCGCGCGGCGTCGGCGCGGCGGGCTGGGACGGCAGGGCGAAGGCGAAGAGCTCCAGCAGGTCATAGGCCACGGGGAAGGGCGGCAGGCCGAGGCGGCGCGCCGTGGCCGGGGCATGGACCAGCAGCGGCGGCGGCAGGTCGGCCAAGCGCCGGGGCAGGTCGGCGGCGGAGACCATGTCCAGCTCGCCATCCGGGGTCAGGATCGTGGCGTGGCCGAGGCCCGCAACCAGGGCCGGTGCCTCAGGCAGCAGGAGGCGAGGCACGCCCATGCGGGAGGAGTTCACCCTTTGATCCTAGCAGGGCCCGGCGGCGGCGTCTCGTGCGGGGCGATGGGGGCGGCTCCGCTCAGGCCGCCTGCGCCGCCTCCCCTTCCTGGCGGCGGTCATAGTCACGCTGGGCCTCGACCACCGCGCTGATATGGGTCTCGGCCCAGATCCGCAGGGCGTCCACCGTTTCCGCCAGGGTCCGGCCCAGCGGGGTGATGGCGTATTCGACCGTGACCGGGACAGTGGCGAAGGCCCGGCGGGAAACGAGGCCGTCGCGCTCCAGGCTCCGCAGGGTCTGGGCCAGCATCTTCTGGGAGATCCCTTCGATCCCACGCCGGAGCTGGTTGAAGCGCCGGGGCTCGGTCTGCAACAGGATGAGGATCAGCACCGCCCATTTGTCGCCGATGCGGTCCAGCACCATGCGCGTCGGGCAGGTCGGGCTGAAGCTGTTGCCCCGGATGGGAGGGGAGCGGTCCGTCAGGGTGGTTTCTCCGGAGTGATCAGCATCCCTGAAAGTGCCTTCTTTGCAGGCGGTTTCCAATGGTTATCTGGTACCCGGAGAATATCACCGAACATGGGAGTTCGCGCATGAAGATCGCTTTGATCGGGGCCACCGGGCAGGCGGGATCGGAAATCCTGGCCGAGTTGTCGCGGCGCGGGCATGAGGTGACGGCGATCGTGCGGCACCCGGAGAAGATCCCTTCGCTGCCAGGCGTGACCGCGGCGAAGGGGGATGTCTTCGACCGGGCGGGGCTGACGGCGCTGCTGCGCGGGCATGATGCGGTGGTGAGCTCGGTGCATTTCACCCAGAGCGACCCGGAGATCCTGATCGCGGCGGTGAAGGAGGCCGGGGTCGGGCGCTACCTCGTGGTGGGCGGGGCCGGCAGCCTGGAGGTGGCGCCGGGCGTGGCTTTGATCACGACTCCGGAATTCCCCGAAGCCTATCGCGCCGAGGCACAGGCCGGGGCGGATTTCCTTGCCCGGCTGCGGCGGGAGGAGGGGCTGGACTGGACCTTCCTGTCCCCTTCCGCCCTCTTCTTCGGGGGGCCGCGGACCGGAACCTTCCGGCTGGGCCAGGACCGGCTGCTGGTGGACCAGGACGGAAAGAGCCGCATCTCCTTCGCCGACTTCGCCATCGCCATGGCGGACGAGATCGAGACGCCGAAGCATTCCCGGAGCCGCTTCACGGCCGGCTACTGAGATCACGGGGCGAGGAGAGGGAAGGAAAAGTCCCTCCCCTCCCCTTGGCCCTGTCCCTGTGCCGATGCAGCCCCCGCGATCCCGGCCTAGGCGGGACGGGTCGCGGCGCCTAAACCGGTCACGCCCTACGGAAGCACCGCGGGCTGGATCCTCCTTTGGGGGCTTCCTTTGACCGTTCCTTCGCCGGTATCAGCGTCCCGCCATGTCACACAGCTCCGATCCCCATCTCCGCGGCACCCGCGCCTGGCCCTTCGAGGAGGCGGCGAAGGTCGCCGACCGCGTGGCGGCCTCCGGCAAAGGCGCCGCGCTGTTCGAGACGGGCTATGGCCCCTCCGGCCTGCCGCATATCGGAACCTTCGGCGAGGTGGCGCGCACCACCTGGGTGCGGCGTGCCTTCGAAGCGATGACCGGCCTGCCCTCCCGCCTGCTGGCCTTCAGCGACGACATGGACGGGCTGCGCAAGGTGCCGGACAACGTGCCGAACGGGGAGATGCTGCGGCGGTATCTCGGCCAGCCGCTGACACGGATTCCCGACCCTTTCGGCACGCATGACAGTTTCGGGGCGCACAACAACGCCCGCTTGCGCGCCTTCCTCGACAGCTTCGGCTTCGAATACGAGTTCGCCTCCTCCACCGACTATTACAGTTCCGGTCGATTCGATGCCGCGCTGATCCGGATGGCCGAGGAGCACGAGGCAGTGCTCAAGGTCATCCTGCCGACGCTAGGGCCGGACCGGCGGGCGACCTATTCGCCCTTCCTGCCGATCCACCCGAAGACCGGCGTGGTGATGCAGGTGCCGATGGAGGAGGTGCGCCCCGCCGACCGCACCCTGGTCTGGCGGGACCCGGAGACGGGGGAGCGGTTCGAGACGCTGCTCACGGGAGGCCACTGCAAGGCGCAGTGGAAGGCCGACTGGGCGCTGCGCTGGTACGCGCTGGGCGTGGACTACGAGATGTCGGGCAAGGACCTGATCGACAGCGTGAAGCTGTCCTCGCAGATCTGCCGCGTCCTGGGGGCCGAGCCGCCGGTGGGCTTCACCTATGAGCTGTTCCTCGATGCCGGGGGGCAGAAGATCAGCAAGTCCAAGGGCAACGGGTTGACCATCGAGGAATGGCTGGAATACGGGCCGCCGGAATCCCTGTCGCTCTTCATGTACAACTCGCCGAAGAGCGCCAAGCGGCTGCATTTCGACGTGATCCCGCGCGCCACGGACGACTACCTGGCGCATCTGGACAAGCTCCGCGCGAACGCGGATGCGGCGAACCCCGCCTGGCACATCCAGGGGGGCAAGGCGCCGAACATGGGGGCGAGCCCGATCCCCTTCTCGATGCTGCTGAACCTCGCCGTGGTGGCGAATGCCGAGACGCCGGAGATGCTCTGGGGCTTCGTCCGCCGCTACCAGCCCGAGGCGACGCCGGAGAGCGAGCCGATGCTGGCGCGGCTGATGGAGCACGCGCTGGCCTATTACCGGGATTTCGTGAAGCCGACCAAGCGCTACCGCGCGGCGACGCCGGGCGAGCGGGCGGCGCTGGAGGTGCTGGCGCAACTGCTGCGCGAGAACCGGGAGCGGCTGGAGGCCATCCCGGCCGCCGAGCGCGGCGCGGCGATCCAGGATCTCGTCTATGATGCCGGACGGCGCGAGCCCTTCCTGCAGACGGGCAAGGACGGGCGTCCGGGCGTGTCGATCGCCTGGTTCGAGGCGCTGTACCAGGTGCTGCTGGGGCAGCAGAAGGGGCCGCGCTTCGGCGGCTTCGTGGCGCTCTACGGCATTCCGGAAACGATCGCGCTGATCGAGGAGGCGCTGGCACGGCCCGCGCCGGAAACCGCAACCGAAGGGGAGCAGGCAGGGGCGTGAAGATCCCGGCGGTCGTCAGGAAGCACGGGGCGACGGCGTTCGGCCTCATCCTGCTCATCGTGGCGGTCTATGTCGTGCAGCGGGAGTTTCGGGACCTGAAGGTCTCGGATGTCTATACCGCCCTGCAGGCGACCTCGGGCCACAAGCTGTGGCTGGCGCTGGGTTGGACTCTGCTCGCCTTCGCGGTGCTCACGGTCTACGACCGGCTGGGCAGCGTCTATGCGGGCAAGCCGATCTCCTACAGCCGGACAGCGCTGGCGGCCTTCTGCGCCTATACGCTGGCGCATAATATCGGCTTCGCCGCAGTGTCGGGGGCGGCGGTGCGCTACCGCTTCTATGCCGCCTGGGGGCTGACCTCGGCAGAGATCGCGCGGGTGATCGCCTTCACCAGCCTGACCTTCGGGCTGGGCGGCTTCGCGCTTGGCGGCCTCGTGCTGATGACGCATCCCGAGGTGCTGCCCTGGGTGGGCGAAGGCGAGCTGATCCCGAGCTGGGCGGCGCAGTTCGTGGCGGTGCTGATGTGGCTGATCGTCGGCACCTATGTCGTGCTGGCGCGCTTCGTGCCGCATTTCCACCTCTTCGGGCACAAGGTGGACCTGCCGGGTCTGAAGCTGGCCGTGGCGCAGGTCCTGCTGGCCAGTGTCGATGTCGCGGTCACGGCGATGATCTTCTACGTGCTGCTGCCGGCGCCGATGCCGGGGGCGCCTCCCCTCACCTTCCTGATGTTCATGGGCATCTACGTCGCCGGCTACACCGCCGGGCTGGCGGCGAGCGTGCCGGGGGGGCTGGGCGTCTTCGACGGCTTCATGCTGCTGAGCCTGAGCCCCTGGATGCCGGCGCCGGAAGCGCTGAGCGCGCTGCTGCTGTTCCGGCTCTACTACTACATCGTGCCGCTTTTCGTGGCCGGGGTGCTGTTCCTGGGCTTCGAGCTGGCTCAGCGGCGCGCCAAGGGCCTGCCCCGCATCCAGGTGGAGGCGAGGATCGCCGACTCCCTGGAGGCGCCGGCGCTCGCCATGCTGACCGGGCTGTGCGGCCTGCTGCTGCTCTTCGTCGGCGCCCTGCCGGTGCATGCGGGCAACGAGGCGATCGCGCGCTGGCTGGGCGAATGGGTGGCGCTGGCCAACCAGTTTGCCGCCTCGGTGGTGGGGACACTGCTGATCGCGGTCTCCTGGGGACTGCTGCGGCGGCTGCGGCTGGCCTGCTATGCCGGGCTGTTCCTGCTGCTGAACGGCGCCGCGATCCTGTTCGTGCGCAACGATCCCTGGCCGGTGATCGGGGTGGTGCTGCTGGTCTTCGTGCTGCTCGCCTTCATGCAGAGGAGCTTCTACCGCGATGCGCGGCTGACCGGGGAGCCGCTCAAGGGAAGCCGCATCCTGTCGCTGGTCGCGGGCATCGTCTGCGGCCTGGCCCTGGCGACCGTGGCCTATCGGGAGCCGGTCGGCACCTCCTCCTGGTGGGAGGTGGTGCTCTCGGCCTCCATGCCTTCTCCGCTGCGCTTCGCCGTGGGCGTGTCCGCCGCGCTGATGCTCTATGCGGTGTTCCGGCTGCTGCGCCCGGCACGAGTGCGGCCCGCCGATTACGACATGGCAAGCCAGCAGAGGCTGCGTTCGCTCGGGGCGAGGCTGCCGCGCCAGGGAGCGCAGCAGGAGCTGGGCGCGATCTTCGCCGAGGGTGGCAAGGCGGGATTCGCCTTCCGCCGCTATCCCGATCTCTGGCTGGGGCTGGGCGACCCGCAGGGCGAGGAGAAGGCGCGGATCGCGGCGGTCTGGCGGTTCCGGGACCTTTGCGACGCGGCGGGCGTGGAGCCGGCCTTCGCCGATATCGGGGCCGGGATGAAGCGGACCTACGAGGATGCCGGGCTGACCATCGTTCCCCTGCCGGACGGGCGCAGCATCGCCTGCATCGCCGATCGCGATCCGGAGCGCGTCATCGCGCTGGCCGAGACCGTCTGATCCGGCACGGGCCGCCGCACCGCCGCATCCGGCGATGCGGGGCGGAGCGCGGGGGCCGGGCCGGACTTCCTACTGGCTGGCCCCCTACTGGCTGGCCCAGACGATGCGGTGCATCCAGGTGATCTCGGCCAGATCGAAGCTGTAGTTGGGGTGCGCCGGGTTCAGGCTGGCCAGCTCGACCTTCCGGGCCGATTGCCGCAGTAGTTCCTTGGCCATGACCTCCCCGCCTCGGGTGCGGACCACCACTCGGTCGCCGCGCCGGATCGGGGCGGCAGGCGAGACAATGATGGTGTCGCCGTCGCGGAACACAGGTTCCATGGAATCGCCCGAGATCTCCAGCGCATAGGCGTTTGGGTCGGGGATCTCCGGCACGCTGATCTCGTCCCATCCGGCGCCGGACGGGAAGCCGCCATCGTCGAAGTAGCCGGCGCTGCCGGCCTGGGCGAGGCCGATCAGCGGGATGCGCCGCACCGGCCGCACGGCGGCGGAGCGGAAGTTCATCGGCGTGCCGCTCACCAGGCTGGCGAAGGCATCCAGGCTGGTGGCGGTGGCCTCCAGCACCTTGGCGACGCTTTCCGTCGAGGGCCAGCGCGCACGGCCATCCGGCCCGGTGCGCTTGGACGGGTTGAAGGCGGTGGGGTCGAGCCCCGCCTTGCGCGCCAGACCCGAGGCCGACAGGCCGTTCTCGGCTGCCAGCGCATCGATGGCGCGCCAGATGTCGTAGTGCTGCATGAGGCAATTATCCTAGGCAGGAATTCTGCTGGCAATAGGAAATACATCTTAAGGAGGCGTTGACGATGCCCGTTTAGAGGGTGATATTCACATTTAGTTCAACCATAAGGCGAGGACAGCCCCCGATGACCACCGCCGCTTACAGAAATCGCATCCCGCACAAGCGTCTGGCGATCCCGAGGACCGAACCCTTCCGCCATGCCGAGGAGGCCTGGTTCTGGACCATGTCTGCCCTGATCGCCCGTCGCGACGGCGCGCGCATCGTCGCCGGGCGGGGACAGGTGCAGCGTCCTTGTGAGCCAGACGACGTGGTGAAGTGCCTGGACAGGCTCTATCGCCAGCGGCGCATCGACCTGACGCATGCGAGGATCCTCCGGATCTGGGGGGAGCGGGGGGAGGCGCCGGACCCGAGTTCCGTGCGCGAGAAGCACGACCATCGCCTGTGGCGGGAAGCGCTGGAGCGGCTGGAATGGCCGCTGCGGGTCAAGGGCATCGTGGCGGGTGAGGCAGGCGGGCCGGGAGGCGGTGCCGAGGTGGTGCAGTTGGACGGCCTTTCCCGGACCTGACGCGCATGCGGACCGAACCCTACGGAACAGGTCCGCGGCGACCTCCGGGGGAAAACCCCGGAGGGGACCAGGAAAGATCCCGGGGAGGATCGCCTGGGATGATCCTCGGGTCCGGGCCAGGGCGGCTCTCGCATCGCCGTGCCGGCGGAGAGCAGGAGCTCTGGCTGGGTTTCGGCGGCCGGGCGGACCAGGCCTGGCTGCGGCTGCTGCGGCCCGGCTTCCGGCATTGCTTCGCGGCGCTGCGCGACAGGAACGGGTGGACGGTGCTCGACCCACTCTCGGGCCGGCTGCTGGTGACACGGCTGGAGGTCGGCAGAGATTTCGACCTGCCGGGCTTCTGGCGGCGCGCGGGCTGCCACGTCCTGGGTCCCTTCTCGCCTGCCGATCCGGCTCCCGGTCTGCCATGGCTCTCGCCCCTTTCCTGCGTCTCGCTTTGCAGGGCCCTGCTGGGACCGCACGCGCCCTTCGCACTGACTCCTTATAGACTCTACCTTGGGTTGCAGAAAAATTTTCTTGTTGATGGGAAAATATTCTTGACTTCCGCCTCTGATCGCCTGTAAACAACACGTCATCAACGGGCGACTTGCGCCCAAAGGAATTTCTTCCCGAACCCAAGGCCCAAAGGCCCGCGCCGCAGCCCGGCGCGGGCCTTTTTTCGTCCTGGCGGGATCTTTCAGGAGAGCGCGAACGCATGGGTGGCCTCTTCAGCGTACCGAAGCCGGTGGTGGTCGCCACCCCTGCCCTTCCACAACAGGCCGCGGCCGATGCCTCGGCGGGCGCCGCCAATGCCGCCGCCGCCGATGCGCGGCAGGACGATGCCGCGCGGCGCCGGCGCGGACTGGCGGGCACCGTCGCCACCTCGGACCGGGGTGTGCTGTCCCCCCTGCCCGCGCTGCCGGCGGCGGCGCGCAAGACGCTGCTGGGGGAGTGAGGGGATGAAGCCCGAGGAGATCCTCCAGCGCCACGCCCGCGCCCTGGAAGCCCGCCGCCCCTGGGAAGGGGTCTGGCGCGAATGCTATGAGCATGTGCTGGCCACGGTGCCGGGCACAGGCGGCCCGGCGCTGTTCGACGGTACCGCGGCGGATGCGGTGGAGCAGCTGGCAGCCTCGCTCCTGGCCGAGCTGACGCCGCCCTGGTCACGCTGGTTCGGCCTGACGCCGGGCCGGGCGCTGACCGGGCAGGACGATCCCGCCGCCGGGGTCCAGGCTGCCACGGAGGCGTTGGAGCAGGCCGCCGACACGCTGCAGGGGCATCTGGACCGCTCCTCCTTCGCACTGGAGATGCATCAGGCCTTCCTCGATCTGGTGGTGGCCGGGACCGGCGTGCTGCTGGTGGAGGAGGCGGCGCCCGGCGAGGCCTCGGCGCTGCGCTTTCAGGCGGTGCCGCTGCGCGAATGCGTGCTGGAGGAAGGACCCTCCGGCCGGCTGGAAACGGTCTATCGCGCCGCACGGCTGGACCGGTCCGCGATCGCCGTGCGCTGGCCGGGCGCGAGCCTGCCGCCTGCGGGAGCCGGAGAGCCGGACGGCAGGCTGCGGGTCGTCGAGGCGGTCTGGCCGGACGGCGCGGGCTATGGCTTCGCCGCGGTGCTGGACGGCCTGGACGGACAGGCGCGGATGCTGGCGACCGGCCGCTTCGCCCGTAGCCCCTTCATCGCCTTCCGCTGGATGAAGGCGCCGGGCGAGAGCTATGGCCGCGGGCCGGTGATGCGGGCGCTGCCGGATATCCGCACCGCCAACAAGGTGGTGGAGCTGGTGCTGAAGAACGCCTCCATCGCGGCCACCGGCATCTGGCAGGCGGATGACGACGGGGTGCTGAACCCGGCGACGGTGCGGCTGGTGCCGGGGGCGATCATCCCCAAGGCGCCGGGCTCCTCCGGCCTGACGCCGTTGGCGGCGCCGGGGAATTTCGACGTGTCGCAACTCGTGCTCTCGGACATGCGGGGGCGCATCCGCTCGGCGCTGCTGGCGGACCGGCTGGGGCCGCCGCAGGACGCCCGGATGACGGCCACCGAAGTGCTGGAACGCTCCGCCCAGGCGGCGCGGCTGCTCGGCGCCACCTATGGGCGCCTCCAGGCGGAGCTGCTGACGCCGCTGATCGCCCGCTGCCTGTCTATCCTCCGGCGGCGCGGCGAGGTGCCGCCGATCCTGCTGGACGGGCACGAGGCGAGCCTGAGCTACCAGTCCCCGCTGGCGCGGCTCCAGGGCCGTTCGGACGCGGCGAACATGCTGCTCTTCTTGCAAGCCGTCGCGGCGCTGGGTCCGGAGGCGACGGCCCAGGTGGACCGCCCTGCCGCCGCCCGGCACCTGGCGAAGATCCTCGCCGCGCCGGCCGGGATCCTGACCACCGCGGCCGGCGCCGTGGCCGCGCCACAGCCGTCATCGCATCCGGGTTCCGATCCGGATGCCGCCCTCGGCCCCGTCAGGGCCGCCATCGAGGAGTGACCATACGCATGACCGACAGCCTGCTGGATGCGGCCCTGGTGCCGGGCGGGGAGGCCGATGCGCCGGATGCGGCGGCGGTTCCTGGGGAGGCGCCCGGCGGCACCGCCCGGCCGCCCGAGGTGCCCGAGAAGTTCTGGGATGCGGAGGCCGGGCGGGTCCGTCTGGACGGCCTGCTGAAATCCTATCGCGAACTGGAGCGGAAGCTGTCGCAGCGGCTGGCGCGCCCGGGTCCGGAGGCGCCGGAGGACGAGCACCGGCGCTTCGCCCGGCTGCTGGGCGCGCCGGAAGCGCCCGACGGCTACCGGATCGCCGAGCGGCACACGTTGTGCTGCTCCGACCCGGAGGTGAACACGCGGCTTCACGCGGCGGGCTTCACCCAGGACCAGGCGCAGCTCGTCTATGACCTGGCGGCGGAGAAGCTGCTGCCGGTGATCGCGGAGGCGGCGGCGCAGTACGAGGCGCAGCGCCAGCTCGACCGGCTGCGCGAGGAGTTCGGCGGCGAGGAGCGTTTCGCGCAGCTTTCGCGCCAGATCTCCACCTGGGGCCGCGCGAACCTGCCGGCGGAGGTCTTCGCCGCCCTGTCCACCACGGCAGAGGGGGTGAAGGCCCTGCACGCCATGATGCGGAAGGGGGAGCCGGCCATGGCCCGTTCCGCCGAGGAGCCGGCGGGGATGGACGAGGCGGGACTGCGCCGGATGATGCGTGATCCGCGCTACTGGCGGTCCCGCGAGCCGGAGTTCGTGCGCCGCGTCACCGAGGGCTTCCGCCGCCTCACGGGCGGTTGATGCAGAGAAATGCTGACAAGAGGCCAACCGGCGTGATGGAGTCGCGTTAGCCGGTTGACCCACTGCAGCGAGGCCGATCCCGGTCCTTCCTCCACTTCCCCCCTCGGGAAGGCCGGAAACCTCGCTGCGCCGGAACCATCCCCTCCCCCCAAAGGGATGGCCCGGCACCACAGGGGCGGGTGACGCCACTATCCCCCTCGGCGCCGCCCGCCCCTGTCCTCTTTCCAGCCCTTTTCCGGCAGGCCCAACCCGGCCCGCACCGCGCCCCAGGATCACTCCTGGGGCGGGTGCGGCGCCGGGCGTCTGTCGTCTGAGCCGCAGGGCCCGGCCCCCAGCAGGGGGGAACCGGGCTTTCGGCGTTTCCTCTCAACCTTCCCCGATGGAGAAGATGCGTGGGTCAGATCGACGCCGCTTTCGTGAAGCAGTTCGAGGCCGAGGTGCACGAGGCCTATCAGCGCCAGGGCAGCAAACTGCGCCCGACCGTGCGCTCCAAGACCGGGGTGCGCGGTGCCTCCACGGTCTTCCCCCGCGTCGGCAAGGGCACGGCCGCGGCCAAGTCCCGCGCCGGGCAGGTGCCGCTGATGAATCTCGACCATGCCACGGTCGAATGCTTCCTGCAGGACTACTATGCCGGCGAGTGGATCGACCGGCTGGACGAGGTCAAGCTCTCCTTCGACGAGCAGACGGTGGTGGCGCATGCCGGCGCCTATGCGCTCGGCCGCAAGACGGACGAGCTGATCATCGCCGCCCTCGACACGGCGACGCAGACCGCCTCCGGCACCGGGACGGGGCTGACGGACACGGACGGGCTGACCCTCGCCAAGGTGCTGCGCGCCTTCGAGATGCTGGGCGCGGCGGATGTCCCCGATGACGGCCAGCGCTATGCCGTGGTCGGCTGGAAGCAGTGGTCGCAGCTGCTGCAGATCGAGGAATTCGCCAATTCGAACTACATCGGCGATGCCGACCTGCCCTGGAAGGGCACCCAGGCGAAGAAGTGGCTGGGCGCGACCTGGCTGCCGCATTCCGGGCTGACGCTGGATGGGGCGGTGCGCAACTGCTTCTTCTACCACCGCACCTCGGTCGGCCATGCGGTGGCGCAGGAGGTCACCACCGACATCACTTGGCACGGCGATCGCGCGGCGCATTTCGTCAACAACATGATGAGCCAGGGCGCCGTGCTGATCGACCCCACCGGCGTGGTGCGGATGCGCGCGGCGGAGTGAGGGCTTCGGTCCGGGCCGGCTCCTCCCGCCGGCCCGGACCGAGGCGCGGGGCGGGCTGAGGCTCGTCGCGGGAGCGGTGGCCAACGCCGGATATGGAAAGGACCGTATGCGGACCTTCTCCCGGCCCGACCGCCGCGTGCCGGTGTCGGGACGGCGCCTCCAGGCCCCCGCCCGGCAGATGGACCCGCGGGCCCTGCACCACCTGAGGTTGCACAGGATGCATCACGGATCAGCGATTCGTGATGAAATGGAAGCCGGAATGTTCCGCCGACCGCACCCCAGAAAGGGTCCGTCCGGTCCATCCCACCCCACTCTCCCCTTCTCAGGAATTCCGTCGATGGCGCTTTCCGCCCTCGTTCTCTGCTCGCGCGCCCTGCTCCGCATCGGGGCACAGCCGATCGCCTCCTTCGAGGAAGGCACGGCCGAGGCAGAAGTCGCCGCCAGCCTCTACCCGGCGGCGCGCGACGCGCTGCTCGCGGCCCATCCCTGGTCCTTCGCCACCGGGCAGATGGTACTGCCCCGGCTGCTGGACGTGCCGGTCGCGGACATGGCCCATGCTTTCCAGCTACCGCCGCGCTGCCTGCGCGTGCTCTCCGCCGGCAGCGGCCGGCGCGGGCGCGGGCTGGAATACCGGCTGATGGAGCGCCGCCTGCACGCCGACGCGCCGAGCGTGACGCTGACCTATATCTTCAGGCCGGAGGAGGCGCTCTTCCCACCGCATTTCGCCCAAGCCCTGGTGTCGCGCCTTGCGGCGGAATTCTGCATCCCGCTGACGGAAAGCACATCCCGCGCCGAGCTGTTGCAGCGTCTCGCGGGGAGCGACTTCCGCGATGCCCGGCTGGCCGACAGCCAGCAGGCAACGCCGCGGGCGATCGAGGACTTCCCCCTGATCAGCGTGCGGGGCTGAGCCATGCCGGACAGCAGACGCGCCAAGACCTCCTTCACCGCGGGCGAGCTCGCGCCCGAGATGCTGGGGCGCGGCGACACGCGGGCCTTCGACAACGGGGCCCGCATGCTCCGCAACCTGATCCTGCAACCGACCGGCGGGGTAACCCGCCGGCCAGGTCTGCGCCATGTGGCCATGCTGCCGGGCCCGGCGCGGCTGGTGGGCTTCGAGTTCAACACGGAGCAGACCTACCTGCTGGTTTTCCTGGACGGGCGGATGCTGGTCTTCCTGGGAGACGAGCAGGTGGCTTCCGTCAGCGGCCCCTGGACCGCCGCCATGCTGCCGCAGCTCGCCTGGACGCAAAGCGCGGACACGCTGCTGCTGCTGCATCCGGAGATGCCGGTGCAGCGCATCACCCGCAGCAGCCACACCGAGTGGACCGTGGCAGAGTTCAACTTCACCTGGATGCCCTATCACCGCTTCGCGCCGGAGGCGGTGACGTTGCAGGCAAGCGCGCTGGAGGGGCAGGTGACGGTCGCCGCCAGTGCGGACCTCTTCGTGGCGGCGCATCTGGGCAAGCAGCTCCGCATCGCGGGGCAGCGGGTCCGCATCCGCTCGGTGACGGATGCGCGGCATGTGGTGGCCGATGTCGAGGATCGGCTGACCGCCACCGACGCCACGGCGGACTGGGACGAATCTGCCTTCGGCGCGCATGGCTGGCCGGTCTCCGCCTGCTTCCACCAGGACCGGCTGGTGCTGGGCGGGTCGCGCGACCTGCCCAACCGGCTCTGGATGTCGCAGTCCGGCGACCTGGGCAATTTCGACCTGGGCACCGGGCTGGACGACGAGGCGATCGAGTTCGGCCTGCTGTCCGACCAGGTGAACGCGATCCGCGCCGTCTTCTCGGGGCGGCACCTGCAGGTCTTCACCTCGGGCGGCGAGTGGATGGTGACGGGCTCGCCCCTCACCCCGGGCTCGATCCAGATCCTGCGGCAGACACGGGTGGGCTCCATCACCTGGCGGATGATCCCGCCGATCGACGTGGACGGCAGCACGCTCTTCGCCGGGCGCTCCGGCACCGCGATCTACGAGTTCGCCTATACCACCGTGGAGGATGCGTATCAGGCCGGGGATCTGGCGCTGACGGCGCACCATCTGGTCCAGGACCCGGTGGACACCGCCTATGACCAGCGGCGGCGGCTGTTCCATGTGGTGATGGGCGACGGCAGCTTGGCGACGCTGACGCTGTACCGCGCCGAGGAGATCACCGCCTGGACCCGGCAGGAGACCGACGGCGCCTTCCGCGCCGTCGCCGAGCTGGAGGGCGCGGTCTGGTTCGCGGTGGAGCGCGGCGGCACGCTGCGGCTGGAGCGCTTCGACGACGCGCTCTGCACCGACGCGGCGCTGACCGGCACGAGCGACACGGCGCGGACCGTGTGGAGCGGGCTGGAGCATCTGGAAGGCCGCGCCGTCAGCGCGGTCGCCTCCGGCGCGCCGGCCGGGCGCTTCACGGTGCTGCGCGGCGCCGTCACCCTGGCCGAGGCGGCCGGGACGGTGGAGATGGGCCTGCCCTTCACCCATCTGCTGGTGCCCATGCCGGTGGAGGCGCTGAATGCGCCCGGCATCGCCGGCGCGCCGCAGCGGCTGGTGAGCGTCACCTTCCGCCTGCTGGAAAGCAAGGCGCTGGCGGTGGATCTCGGGCGCGGCGCGCAGCCGGTGCCGCTGCGCCGGCTGGACACGGCGCTGCTGGACGCGCCGCCGCCCGCCTTCACCGGCGATGTCACGCTGCGCGCGCTGGGCTGGCGCAAGGACGCGCTGCGACCGCTCTGGCGCATCGAGTCCGACGAGCCCCTGCCCTTCACGCTGCTGTCCGTCACGACCAACACGAGGACCACCGACTGATGTCGCAGCTCGCACCCGTGGCGGGGCTGGTGGGAACCGGCCTCTCGATCTACTCCACCGTGCATCAGGCCCAGGCGCAGAGCGCCCAGGTCAAGGCGCAGAACCGGCAGATCCAGCAGCAGGCGGTGGCGCAGTCGCAGCTCGCCGCCGCGCAGCAACAGCAGGATACGCGGGCGCGGCAGGACCAGCTCGCCGGCACCCTGGCCTCGATCCGTGCCCGCAGCGCCGCCTCCGGCCTCGATCCGAACGACGGCTCGGCGGCGGCGGTGGCCGCCGGGCTGAAGCAGGACGCGGCGCAGGACATCGCGGAGGATGACGCGGTCCGCAACGCGCGCCTCGCCGCCGGGCGGCGCAGCCTGCTGAACAATGACGGCTCGCTGACGACCTGGCTGCGCGCGGGCTCCAGCTTCGCCAGCGCGGCGAAGAGCCTGCTCGGCTGAACCCCGGGCCCCCTTCCCTTCAGGAGAGCATCATGGCCGAGCATATCCGCATCGGCGACGTCGCGCCGCGCGTGCACTATGTGGCCGTCGCGGGCCAGAACGTCTTCGTCTATCCCTTCCCCATCTTCGACATCTCCGACCTGGAGGTGCGGGTCGACGGGCTGCTGGTCCCGTCCGGCTATGTGGTGGACGGAGCCGATGGCAGTTCCGGCGGCACCGTCACCTTCGTCACGCCGCCCGGCGAGGGCGCGCAGGTGCTGCTGCGCCGGCGCCTGACCATCGCGCGCGTCACCGACTTCCAGCCGAATGGCCTGCTGCGCGCCTATACGCTGGATGACGAGCTGGACCGCCAGACGGCCGCCTTGCAGGAGGTCTCGGGGGATGTCGCCAACGCCATCCGCCTCGATCCCGGCGAGGCGGCGGCGCGGCTGCAATTGCCGCTGAAGACCGCCCGCGCCAACCGCGTGCTGGGCTTCGACGCGGTGGGCGACCTCGCGATCTTCTCGCGGGACGATGCGACGCTCTCCGCCCCCTTCCCCGGCGGCATCCCGCGCTCGGTGGAGGACAAGCTCGCGGAACGGCTCTCCGCCCGCGATTTCGGCGCGACGGGCGATGGCGTGACCGATGACGGCGCGGCCCTGCAGGCGGCGATGAACGCGGCGGCGATGGGCGGCAAGCAACTGGTGATCGGCGAGGGCAGCTTCCGCACCACCATTCCGCTGGTTCTGCCGGGCGGCTCGCCGGGTCTGACCATGCGCGGCGCCATCCTCTATGACGGTCCCGCCGGGCAGGTGGCGCTCACCCTCGGCGACGGTGCCGGGGCGCGCAACCGGAGCAAGGTCTATCGCGGGCTGCGCGTGCTGCGCGCCAGCATCGCCGACTGGGGCAACGAGGGCGATATCGGCCTCCTGCTGCGCAACCTCGATGCCTCGCTGGTGGAGATCCAGCAGGTCGAGGGCTTCACCATCGGCGCGCGCACCAGCGGCGAGGCCACCGGCTTCGAGGACAGCACGCTGCATCTCGGCCGCTTCGTGAACAACCGCATCGGCCTCGACATCCATACCGGCAGCGCCGCCGGATGGAACAACAGCGTGCGCTACCTGGGCGGCCATTTCGCCAATGCCAGCGGCACCAACACGACGCTGGACCGCTACGGCATCCGCTTCTCCTGCGAGGCAGGCGCCTATAACCGTCACAACGCGCATCTCTTCATCGGCCCGGCTTTCGAGCTGCAGCGACAGGGCACGCCCGGCACGGTGAGCGCCATCCCCTTCCTCCTCCAGGCGGGCGACGAACGCGGCATCCTGGCGCGCGGCGTGCGGATGGAAGCGTGCAGCCCCTTCGTCGCGCGCCATGCGGGCGGGGCGAACGACTGCGTCTACGAGGTCTGCTACACGGGCACCTACGGCTTCACCGGCGCGGCGGTGGATTATACGGGCACGGCCACCCGGGCCGGCGGCACGGCGATCCCGCTGCACCAGGCCGCAGCGGCGCACGAGACGCCACGTCTGGTGGCGGCAGCGGAGAATGTGCGGCAGCGCGCCTTCCGCCAGACGGTGGACACGGAGGGCGGCATCGGCTTCGAGCAGATGGCGGTGCTGTCGGGCAATCCCGCCGGCCCGCCCACCACGCTCACCGGCTTCGCCTTCGCCGGGCTGGGCAGCCTCGTGCTGAACCCTGACAGCATCGGCCTGCCGACCAGCCGCGCGCTGGCCTTCGTGGTGGATTGCAGCGACTGCAAGGAGTTCTTCATCGCGGCCGAGGGCACGGCGCTGCGCCCGGTGGTGATGCAGTTCGACGCCGGCGAGAACGTCCTGCTGGACACGGCACCCGTGCTGTTCTCCAACATGAACGCCGTCTGGTCCGGCAGCACGGGCAGCACCTCCCGCTTCTGGGAGGGCAACGTCAATCTCGACAGCCCCGTCTCCGGGTTGCTGCTCAACCGGCTGCAACGCGTGACGCTGAACGCGTCGGCGAAGTTCGCGGCGATCGGCGTGCGCGGCGGCGACGAGACGGCGGTGCTGAAGGCGCTGCGCCTCTACTGCTCGCCGCTCCACGCGCCGACGCTGATCTATGGCGGCAGCCGCAAATGGGGCACGCGGGAATACACGGTCACGGATACGGGCTGGAATCCCGGCACGCTCGCGGCAGGCGCGATTGCACAGCGCGACGTCACGCTGAATGGCGCGCGCCAGGGTGATTTCGTCCAGGCCAGCTACCAGCGCTCGACGGGCTTCACCAATGGCGGCGTGCTCTTCCGGGCGGAGGTCGGCGGGACGGCCAGCACCAACCAGATCCGCGTGACGGCGCAGAATGTCAGCGGCGGCAGCATCGCCGCGGATGTGGCCAACGGCACACTCTATGTCCGCGCCGTCAAGCCCCGGCTGTGAGCATGGCGACGCCATGAGCGCGGACGGAATCCTGCCGCCGGAGGAACTCCACGCGGCGATCCGCCGCGTGGTCGCGGATTACGGTGCCTTCGTTGCACGCGAGCCCATGCCCGGCGCGCATGAGGACCCGAAGGGCTTCGCCGCGCACCACGCCGCGGCGAAGACCGCCCTCACCCATCTGGAGCATCTGCTGAAACTGGCCCGCGCCGGCCTCGCCACGGCACCGGCGGGGGATGACGTCCAGACCCTGCTCACCCAGGCCCGCGCCGAGATCGCGGCGGAAGGAGAGGATGACGACGGCCACGACACGGGCGACGAGGACGCCTGAACCGACCGGACCGGATTTCCTGGAATTCGTCTGGGTCTGGAACGCCCGGCTCGGCCAGGCCACGCCGGGCGTCCACCGCCGCATCGCGCGCTGGTTCGATGCCCGGCGCGTGGCAGCCGACCGGCGCCTGCTGCTGATGGCCTTCCGCGGCTGCGGCAAGTCCACGCTGGTCGGACTCTGGTGCGCCTGGACCCTGCTGCGCGACCCGCAGGCGCGCATCCTGGTCCTGGCGGCGGATGCGGCGCTGGCCACGCGCATGGTGGCGAATGTCCGCCGCATCCTGACACGGCATCCGCTCTGCGCGCATCTGCTGCCGGACAGCCCGGGCGAATGGGCCGCCGACCGTTTCACCGTGAAGCGCGAGGGCGCGCTGCGCGACCCCTCGATGCTGGCGGCGGGCATCCTGGGCAACATCACCGGCTCCCGCGCCGACGTGATCGTCTGCGACGATGTCGAGGTCGCCGGCAACTGCGACACGCCCGCCCGGCGCGCAGAGTTGCGGGAACGGCTGGCGGAGACGGAGTTCGTGCTGACCCCCGGCGGCACGATCCTCTATGTCGGCACGCCGCATTGCGCGGAGACGCTCTACCTCCCGCCCGGGGACGAGCGCGCCTTCCTGCGCGGCTACCACCGTCTGCGCCTGCCGCTGCTGGATGCGGCGGGACGCTCCGCCTGGCCGGAACGCTTCGGCGCGGCAGCGGTGGCGGCATTGCGGGATCGCGTCGGGCCGCTGCACTTCGCGCGCCAGATGATGCTGGAGGCCACCGAGGACGCGGCGGCGCGGCTCGATCCCGGCCTGCTCGTCCGCTACGGCGAGGACACTGTCTATGCCGAGAGCGGCGGGCGTCCCGTCCTGTCGCTGCTCGGCCGCCGCCTCGTTTCCGGCGGCGGCTACTGGGACCCCGCCTATGGCCGCCCCGGCAGTGGCGACGCCAGCGTGCTCGCCGCGCTCTACGCCGATGCGGAGGGCAACCACTATCTGCACCGTCTCGCCTATCTGACGCACGAGCCCGACGCGCAGCCCGACCCGGCCACGCAGCAATGCGCCCGCGTCGCCGCCCTGGCGCGGGACCTTCTGCTGCCCGTGGTGCGGGTGGAGACCAACGGCATCGGCCGCTTCCTGCCCGCCCTGCTACGGCGGGAGATGGCCCGCGCCGGCGCCGCCTGCACGGTGGTGGAGCAGTCGAATTCCCGCCCCAAGCGGGAACGCATCCTGGGCGCCCTGGACCCGGCCCTGGCCGCCCGGCGTCTGCATGCGCATGACAGCGTCTTCCGCACCGGCTTCCCGGCGGAAATGGCAGGCTGGCGGCCGGATCTGGCGAACCAGCGCGACGATGCGCTGGATGCCGTGGCCGGCTGCCTGCTGGCGGAGCCGGTGCGGATGCCGGGCCAGCCCGCCACGCCACGCGGGCGCGGATGGCACGGGAATTCCGCTTGACAATAGGAATAATTTCTTCGTAGCCTCGCCGCATCAACGCCATCCCTGCGCCCCGCGCGTCCCGCCTGCTCCGGGATGTGCCTGATCGCGCGTTCGGGGGCGTCTTCCGCCGCCTCCACACCGCCCCGACGGCCGTCCCCACGGCCGGCCCTGCCCGTGCGCGCTCTTCCATCCCTGAAAGGAACACCCCATGGCCCGACCATGGACAGAAGCGGCTTGCCTATCGCTCGGCATGGTCCGCACGCTCCCGCAGCCCCACCGGCGGGCCCGTCATGGCGGCTGACCCCCTTTTCCGCCATCTCGGCCGCCTGCTGCGGCGCGAACCCTGGTGGGCCGAGTTCTGGGCCGGCGCCGCCTGCCTGGTCTGGACGCTCTGGACCTTCCTGGCGGCGGTGGAGCCCGGTGCCCGCCCCACCTTCCGTCTGGCCACCTCCCTGCCGCCGCCCCTGGCCGACGAGCGCTTCTGGCAGGCCAGTGGCGCCGTGCTGGGGCTGATCCAGGTGGCCTCGCTGCTGGCCGACCACCGCCGCGCCCGCCGGGCCGCGAGCTTCCTCGGGAGCTGGTGGTGGACCACCCTGTTCCTGGCCCTGCTCCTCGCCGATCCCGGCGCCCCCGCCATGGCCCTCTATGCCGTGATGGCGGCGATCAACCTCGTCTCCCTGGTTCGCCTGCGGCCGGAGCTGCCCTGAGCATGTCCGACCAGTCGAGCCCCTGGTGGGTCGTGCTGGCCTCCGGCGCCATCTCCGCCATCGGCCTCTGGCTGAACGCGCGCGGCGCCTGGCTGACCACGCGCCTGTCCAGCGAGGAGCGCGAGGCGCGGGAACGCGCCCAGGTCATGGCCTCGCTCGATGCCCGGCAGAGCGCCTGGATCGCGCGGCAGGAACAGGAGCTGGAGAAGATGCGCCTGCGCCTGGAAGCGTTGCAGGCGGATTGCGACCGGGCGCGGGAGCTTGCCCGCGCCTGGCACGCCCGGGCCCATGCGCTGCGCCACCAGCTCGATGCCACACTGCCCGGTCCCGATTCCGGCCCTGGCCCACGGCCTTCCCTGCCCGGTCTTGAGGAAATCGAAACCTGATGCGGGTGGAATTTACCCGTTTCGCTCCCGGACCCCTCCCATGAACCCTCCCGGAAAAGCCGCGATGACCGCCACCGACAGTTCTTCCGCCGACAACCGCGCGCATGATGCCGCGATCCTCGCCCTGACCCTCTATGCCGAGGCCGGCGACCGCCCGCTGCGCGCCATCGAGGCGCTGGCCGCGCTGGTGATGAACCGCCACCGTTCCGGCCAGGGCCATTGGGGCCAGGGCATCACCGGGATCTGTCGCGCGCCCTTCCAGTTCCCGTGCTGGAACAGCCGCCATCCGCACCATGCGCGGCTGCGCGCCGCCGCACCGGGCGGCGAGGCCGCCCGCTCGGCCCAGATGGAGCTTTGCCGCCGCGTCGCGCTGCGCGCCCTGGCGGGTGCGCTGCCCGACCCGACCGGCGGCGCCACGCATATGCACGCGGATGACAGCCAGCCATCCTGGTCGATCGGCCGCACGCCGGTCGCGGAGATCGGCGGCCTGCTCTTCTACCGCCCCGAGCCTGCCGCCGCGCGGCAGCGGGTGGACCGCCCCGCCCTGGCCCTCGCCGTCTGACACGGCGGTGCTACAAGCACCGGCCATGGAACAGACGATCTACACCCTCGTTCGTGGCGAGGACTGGCGTGCCGCCGAGGCGGCGGGCGCCTATCACGGTTCCGCCGACGACCGGCGTGACGGCTTCCTGCATTTCTCCACCGCGGCGCAGTTGCGGCAGAGCGCCGCGAAGCACCGGGCCGGGGAGTCCGATCTCTGGATGGTCGCGGTCTCCGTCCCGGCGCTGGGCGAGGCGCTGCGCTGGGAACCGGCCGCCGGGAGTTCCCGGCCCGGCCTTTTCCCGCATCTCTACGGCCCGTTGCCGTTGCCGGCGGTTCGTTCCGCGCAGCATGTCCCGCTGGGGGCGGATGGACGGCATGTCTTTCCCGCGGACATTCCCTGAGACCATGCGCCCTGTGCCCTGACGGCGGGCACCGGCGCCCCACCGTCACGACAGCCACCCGCGTCAGGGATTCGGGATCACCGGCCGGGAGGCGAAGGAGAAGACGTAGCGCATCGCATCGCCGATCGTGCTTTCCCAGACCGGCCAGACATGCGCGCCATCGACGATGCGGAGCTGCGCCGGCTGCCCTGCGCGGCGCAGCCGGTCATAGAGCCGCGTCGCCTCGCCCTCGATGAAGAAATCGTCGTCATCGCCGGAATTGATGTACATCGGCACAGCGATCTTCTTCGCCAGGAAACCGTCCCAGAGCGTGGGCCAGTTCAGCGACTTCCACACCGCCGGATCGTACTGCTCCGCGCCGAAGACGCCGACGCGGCGGGCCGAGGAGTTCTCCGGCGGCTCCGGATCGTAGATCGCGGGCGAGAGCAGCGCCGCCGCCGCGAACATCTCCGGATGCAGCATGACGAAGCGCAGCGTGCCGTAGCCGCCCATCGACAGCCCGCCGATCAGCCGGCCCTCACGCGTGTCGAGCACGCGGAAGCTCTTCTCCGCATCCGGGATCAGGTCCTGGAAGAAGGCGCTCTCCATCTTCTCCTTGCGGTCCACGTACCAGGTGGTCCCCGCATCGGGCAGGACGATGACGGCGGGCGGGATCTCGCCCGCGCGGATCAGCCGGTCGGCCGTCGCCTGCAGGTTCCCCTTCACCGGCCACTCGTTCAGCGAGCCGCCATTGCCGTGCAGCAGGTACAGCACCGGATAGCGCAGCGTGCCGCCGTCATAGCCATCCGGCAGATAGACGTTGTAGCGCCAGGCCCGGCCGAGCTGCTCGGAACGGAATTCCCGCGTCACGATGCTTCCGGCCCAGGCCGGCGGTGCCAGCAGCAACAGCATCGCGAACAGCAGAATGACGCGCAGCCCGCGTGATCTCCGGTGATGGTCCGGCATGTCTGTTTCCTCCACCGGAGTCCGTGTCTCCCCTCCGGCACGCGCAGGGAACCATGCGGGTCCATCCCTGTGAAGCGGCCCCTGGGGAAGCAACCCGGCGGCTCACCGCCGCTGCGGCCAGCCCTCCGGTTCCGGCAGGGTGATCTGCGGGAAGACCTGCATTCCGGCGGCGGGCGGCGCCGTCTCCGCCGGCACCTCGGCGCAGGAGGGGCGCAGCACGCCGCAATCCCAGCGATACCCATCCGGCCGCCCCGCGATGCTGCCGCCGCGCTCGAAGCGGCACAGGCATTGCCGCCCGCCCAGGCAGGCCGCCACGCCCTCTCGCGGCGCGTTGCAGACCGGCATCGGCGGCGCATGGGCGGGAAAGGCATCGCCCGGCACGGCCTGCGCCCATGCGACGGTCATGCACAGCGGAAGGGCCAGCATCGCGAGCAGCGGAGCCATCGGCGGGATCGGTCGCATCGCGGCAGGATGCGCCCGGTCTTCCTGCCGGAAGGTTAAGCGTCCGGCTTCAGATCGGCGCGTACTTCACCGCGCAGCCATAGGGGGGCGTGGAGGCCCGCTCCACCGGCCGGCCCGCCAGCACCGCCCGCAGCGCGTCGCGGAAGAAAGGCTGCGCGCGCTCGATATCCTCCTGCCGGGTCGATCGGATGGAATCGATGCCGCCCATGTAGAGCAGCACCCCGTCCGGGCCGATCACGAACATCTGCGGCGTGGTCGTGGCGCCATAGGCCCGGGCCGCCTGGCTGCGATGGTCCAGCAGCACCGCCGTCGGCGCCGCGTCGCGGTTGACGGTCAGGGTCTTCGCCTGCCGCCCGGTGACATGCCCCTGCTCCCCCTCCGGGGAGGAGGCGACCGAGAACCACACCACCCCCTGCCGCGTCGCCTCCCGTTGCAGCGCCTGCATGTTGCCGCTGCCGTAGTGCTTCCGGACATAGGGGCAGTCGTGGTTGGTCCATTCCAGCACCACGAGCTTGCCGCGCTGC
The DNA here is from genome assembly GCF_001941945.1 of Roseomonas gilardii. Lineage (NCBI taxonomy): Bacteria > Pseudomonadati > Pseudomonadota > Alphaproteobacteria > Acetobacterales > Roseomonadaceae > Roseomonas > Roseomonas gilardii. The sequence continues at coordinate 2,528,593 of NZ_CP015583.1, forward strand.
TCCACCAGTCCGCGCACCACGCCATCCTGGTCCGGCAGGCTGAATTCGGGCGCCGGCGCCCCGATCAGCGGCGCGGCCAGCGCCCATCGCGGCAGGCAGGTCGAAACAACGGCAGTGGTGCCGGCCAGAACCTTCCGGCGCGTCGGCGGCTTGATCACGTGGTCCCCCTTCCTCCTCTTTCCGTCCCGGCCACGCCATGCAGCGTGTCGTCCAGGGCCTTCAGCACGATCCCTTCGGTCAGGATCTGCGGCAGCACGGCGGGCTCACCCCCTCCCGCCGGGTACAGCAGATACAGCGGCACTCCGTCCCGCCCATGGGCTCGCAGCAGGGCGGTGATGGCCGGGTCGCCCCGCGTCCAGTCGCCCTCCAGCACCGTGACGCCACGGCGGGAAAAGGCATCCTGCACGGAAGGCTGGTCGAGCGCCACACGCTCGTTCACCTTGCAGGTGATGCACCAGGCGGCCGTCAGGTTGACGAAGACCGGCCGCCCCGCCGCGCGCAACGCGGCCAGCCGCGCCTCGGACCAGGCCTCGCCGCCCGCCTCGGCCACGCGCGGCGCCGGCGCCGTGTCCAGCCGCGTCAGCCCGGCCAGCCCCGCCAGGATCGCCAGCGCCGCCAGCCCCCGGCTGGCCCGTTGCAGCAGCCCTTCCGGCGTGCGCTGCGCCTGTCCCCAGGCCCAGGCGGCCAGCCCCACCAGCACCGCGCCGCCCAGCACCAGCAGCACCCCGTCCGGCCCGCTCTGCTGCGCCAGCACCCAGGCCAGCCAGGCCGCCGCGCCATACATCGGGAAGGCCAGGAACTGCCGCAGTCGCTCCATCCAGGGCCCCGGGCGCGGCAGGCGCTCCGCCAGTCCCGGGAACAGCGCCAGCAGGGCATAGGGCAGCGCCATGCCGATCCCGAGCGCGGCGAAGACCGCCAGCGCCGCCAGGGCCGGCAGCAGCAGCGCCGCCCCCAGCGCCGCCGCCATGAAGGGCGCGGTGCAGGGCGTGGCCACCAGCACGGCGAGGACGCCGGTCAGGAAGCTGCCCGAATGCCCGCCCCGCGCCGCCAGCCCGCCGCCCGCCGAGACCGGCCCGCCGAAGGCGAAGACGCCGGACAGGTTCAGCCCGACCAGCAGCATCAGCCAGGCCATCACCGCCACGAAGACCGGCTGCGTGAACTGGAAGCCCCAGCCTGCCACGCCTCCCGCCGCCCGTAGCGCCAGCAGCCCGCCGCCGAGCACCAGGAAGGACAGCACCACCCCGGCGCAGTAGCTCGCGGCATGGGCCCGCACCCGGCGCCGCGCCTCGCCGGACAGGCGGGCCAGCCCGATGGCTTTCATCGCCAGGATCGGGAAGACGCAGGGCATCAGGTTCAGCAGCAGCCCACCCAGCGCCGCCCAGAGCGCCGCCTGCAACAGGCCGATGCCCGGAACGGCGGCCCGGGGCGCCGCGGCGCCCGCCGGCACACCCGCCGTCGTCGCTGGCACGCCTTCAGTTACCGCGGGCGCGCCCTCCGCCGCCACGGGCACCGGCCCGATCGCCGCGGACACCGCATAGGCGGCGCGTGTCCCGGCCGCGTCGGTGATGGCGACGACGCCCTCCAGCCGGTCCTTCGGCGCATCGCCCTGGCCGCGCGACAGGCCCAGCACCAGCCCGCCGTCGCGCAGGCTGAGCGGCTGCGGCGCCGCATTGTCCACCGCGCCCCATTCCGCCGGGAAGAAGAAAGCCTGCCTCACCGCGCCGGGCCCCAGCTCGGTCCCGTCCAGCGCCAGGGCGCCGCGCGCGCCATCGAAGCCCGCCCGCGCCACCCAGGGCGAGGGCCTGGGCAGCGCCGCCTCCGCCTCCGCGAAATCCGCCGACAGCGCGGCATCCGGCCGGGGCTTCGCCTCCACCGGCAGGTCCAGGCGGAAGCTCCCTTCCTCCGGGATGCAGACCTTCTCGCAGACCAGCCAGTTGCCGCTGCCCTGCACGGTGAAGACCTGCCCCGGCGCCAGGTCGCCCGGCACCGTCACGGTCAGCGGGAAATCCGCCCGCCCCTCATAGCCGAAATTCACCAGCGGCCCGAGCGGGATGCGCTCCGGCGCCGGGAACTGCAGCGGCCCCGCCGAAGCGCCCGCGGGCAGGTCCAGCACCAGCTCCGGCGGCTGCCCCGCATCGCCCGGATTGGTCCAGTAGGTGTGCCAGCCCGGCGCCAGCCTCTGCCGCAGCATCAGCCGGAAGCTCTGCCCCGGCGCCACCGCCGCCATCTCGCTGGCGAGCACCACGGTCGCGCGCGGCGAGGCGACAGGTTCGGACTCCGTGGCCCGCGCGCCATTCCAGGCGAGACCCGGCGCGGCCAGGAGAAGCCCCGCGACCAGGGCCACCTTCACCGGACCATTGGCCGGAATCCCCGGAATGCCAACCACCTGTCCCATTTGCCTCACTAAACGCGACAACATGAACGCCTTGCAATCCTCGGCATGTGACAAAGCGCGACGCTTGCGCCTATCTGACGGCAGCATGCTCCCCGAACTTCCCGTCACGGAAGCCCTGCCCCGTCTGGCAGCGGCGCTGCGCGATGCCTCGAACGCGGTCCTCGTGGCCCCGCCGGGCGCCGGCAAGACCACCCTGGTCCCCCTCGCCCTGCTGGACGAGCCCTGGCTGGGGGATGGCCGCATCCTGGTCCTGGAACCCCGCCGCCTCGCCGCCCGGGCCGCCGCCCGCCGCATGTCCGACCTGCGGGGCGAGGCGCTGGGCCAGACCGTGGGCCTCACCACCCGCCTCGACCGCGCCGTCTCCGATGCCACCCGCATCGAGGTCGTGACCGAGGGCCTGCTGGTGCGCCGCCTGCAATCCGACCCCGGGCTGGAAGGCGTCGCCGCCGTGCTGTTCGACGAGGCGCATGAGCGCCATCTCGACACCGATCTCGGCCTCGCCCTCTGCCTGGACCTGCAACGCGCCCTGAGGCCGGAGCTCCGCCTCGTCGCCATGTCCGCCACGCTGGACGCCGCCGGCTTCGCCACGCTGCTCGGCGAGGCGGGCCGCCCCGCCCCGGTGATCGAGAGCGCCGGGCGGATGTTCCCGGTGGAGATCCGCCACCGCCCACGCGACCTCGCCTCGCCGCGGGACCTGCCGGAGGCCATGGCCGGCACGATCCGCGAGGCGCTGCGCGAGCATCCGGGCGACGTCCTGGCCTTCCTGCCCGGCTGGGGCGAGATCGCTCGCACCGCCGAGCGCCTGGGCGGGTTGGACGCCGATGTCATCGCCCTGCATGGCGAGCTTCCGCCCGCCGAGCAGGACCGTGCCCTCTCCCCCTCCGCGCGGCGCAAGGTGGTGCTTTCCACCTCCATCGCCGAGACCTCGCTGACCGTGCCCGGTGTGCGCATCGTGGTGGATGGCGGCTTCCGCCGCGTGCCAAGGCTCGATCCCGCCTCGGGCCTCTCCAAGCTCGCCACCGTGCGCATCGGCCGCGCCACGGCGGAACAGCGCGCCGGCCGCGCCGGCCGCACCGAGCCTGGCGTCGCCATCCGTCTCTGGAGCGAGGCGCTGCACCGCGGCCTGCCCCTGGCCGACCGGCCCGAGATCCTGGAGGCCGAGCTGTCCGGCCTCGCCCTGGACTGCGCCGCCTGGGGCGCCGAGCCGCGCGACCTCGCCTTCCCCGACCCGCCGCCCGAGGGCACGCTGGCCGCCGCCCGCGCCCTGCTGCGCGACCTCGACGCCCTCGACGCCCAGAACCGCATCACCCCGACCGGCCGCCGCATGGCGCGCCTCGGCACCCATCCGCGCCTCGCCCGGATGATGGAAGCCGCCGCCTCGCCCGAGGAACGCGCGCTGGCCGCTGACCTCGCGGCGCTGCTGGAGGAACGCGACCCGATCCGCGCCCCCTCCCGCGACCGCGACGCGCCTTCCGACATCGAGCTGCGCCTCGACCTGCTGCGCGGCGGCGACCATCCCGGTGCCGACCGCGCCACCCTGTCCCGCATCCGCCGCGCCGCCGGGCTGCACCGCCGCCGCCTGCGCGTGCCGGGCGGCATGGCGGCGGAGGGCGATCCCGGCGCCCTGCTCGCCGCCGGCTTCCCGGACCGGATCGCGGCGAAGCGCGGCACGATGGACGGCGCCTTCCGCCTCGCCTCCGGCCAGGGCGCCCGCCTCGGCGCCACCGACCCGCTGGGCAAGCAGCCGCTGCTCGCGGTGGCCGACCTCGCCCTCCAGGGCACCGAGGCGCGCATCCGCATGGCCGCCCCGCTCAGCCGCGCCGTGCTGGAGGAACGCTTCCCCGAACGCTTCGTGCGGGAGGAAGGCGCCAGCTTCGACGCCCGCGCCGGCGCCGTCCTGCCCCGCCGCCGCCTGCGTTTCGGCCCCCTGGTGCTGGAGGAGACCACCCTCCCCGTCGCCGATCCCGCCGCCGTGGCGGAGGCACTGGCCGAAGCGGTGGCCGGACGCGGCTTCCGCGACCTGCCCTGGACCGACGCCTCCCGCCGCCTGCGCGCCCGCCTCGCCTGGGCACATCGCGTGGAGCCGGAATCCTGGCCCGACGTTTCCGACGAGGCGCTCGCGGCGCGCGCTGCGGAATGGCTCGCCCCGCATCTGCACGGGCTGACGAAGCTCACCGAGCTGCGCGGCCTGAACGCCCATGAGATCCTTTCCGGCCTGCTCGACTGGCCACAGCGCCGGCGCCTGGACACGGAACTGCCCGACCGGCTGGAACTGCCGAACAACCGCTCCGCCGCCATCGACTACGACCGCGACCCGCCGACGCTGGAAGCCCGCGCCCAGCACCTCTTCGGCCTCGCCAGCCTGCCGCCGCTGATGGGCGGGCGCGTGCCGTTGCAGGTGGCCCTGCTCTCCCCCGCCGGACGCCCCGTGGCACTGACCGCCGACCTCGCCGGCTTCTGGCGCGGCGCCTGGGCCGATGTCCGCAAGGACATGCGCGGCCGCTATCCCAAACATGCCTGGCCCGAGGACCCGACCGCCCCCGCATGAGTGACGCACCATCCCAGCCGGCCGGCGACGGCCCCCTGAACACCGCGACCGCGCCATCCGCCGCCCAGGCCGAGGCGGCGTCCCCATTGCTGCGAAACCGCTCCTTCCTGCTCTTCTGGGTGACGCGGGTCTCCTCCGCCCTGGCATTCCAGGTCATCGCCGTCTCGGTGGGCTGGCAGGTCTATGCGCTGACCGACAGCACCTTCGCCCTCGGCATGGTCGGCCTCGCCCAGTTCCTGCCGCAGATGATCCTGACCCTGCCGGCGGGCCATATCGCCGACCAGTACGACCGCCGCCACATCATGCGCATCTGCCAGCTCGCCGAGGCGCTGGCCGGACTGACCCTGGCCGCCACCGCCCTGGCGGGGCACACCCCGACCTGGCTGATCTTCGTGGCCGTGGCGGCGGTGGGCGGCGCCCGCGCCTTCGAGAGCCCGGCGACCGCCTCCCTGCTGCCGGGCCTCGTGCCCTCCTCCCAGTTGCAGCAGGCCATCTCGCTCACCAGCTCGGCGATGCAGACCGCCATGATCCTGGGCCCGGCCCTGGGCGGTATCCTCTACGCGCTCGGCGCCAGCCTCGCCTATTCGGTCGTCACCGCGCTCTTCCTGACCGCCACCCTCGCCACCACGCTGATCCGGCTGGACCACACGCCGCCGCGGCGGGAGCCGCTGACGCTCGCCAACGCCTTCGCCGGCATCGGCTTCATCCGCACCCGTCCGATCCTGCTCGGCGTCATCACGCTCGACCTCTTCGCCGTGCTGCTGGGCGGCGCCGTGGCGCTATTACCCGTCTATGCCAGGGAGATCCTGCACACGGGCCCCTGGGGCCTCGGCCTGCTGCGCTCCTCGCCCGCGATCGGCGCGCTGGCGATGTCGCTGCTGCTGGGGCGCTTCCCGATGCGCCACCATGCCGGGCTGAAGATGTTCGGCGCCGTCGGCCTCTTCGGCCTGGCCACGGTGGTCTTCGGCCTTTCGACCTGGCTGCCGCTGTCCGTCGCGGCGCTCGTCGTGCTGGGCGCGGCGGATGTGGTGAGCGTGGTGATCCGCTCCGCGCTGGTGCAGTTCGCCACGCCCGACCACATGCGCGGCCGCGTCAACGCCATGAACATGCTGTTCATCGGTGCCTCCAACCAGCTCGGCGAGTTCGAATCCGGCGTCACCGCCGCATTGCTCGGCACGGTGCCCGCCGTCGTGCTGGGCGGGCTCGGCAGCATCGTGATCGTGCTGCTCTGGATGCGCCTCTTCCCGGCGCTGCGCCGCGTGGACAACCTGGAGGCGCTTTCGCGTTAGGCACGGAGGGCGGCGCCCGGGTCCGGAAGGACGCGGGCGCCGCCGGAACCGGAGACGGAAACAGGCTCGAGAAGACCCATGGATATCGTCACCCTCGTCCTCGTCATGCTGCTCGCCGTGGTGGTGAGCAACTACATCGCCCGCCTGTCCCCGCTCCCCCTGCCCCTTCCCCTGCTGCAGATCGCCCTCGGCGCCCTGCTGGCCCATGGCATGCATTTCGAGGTGGAGCTGGAGCCGGAGATCTTCTTCCTCGTCTTCCTGCCGCCCCTGCTCTTCCTCGACGGCTGGCGCATCCCCAAGCGCGGCTTCTTCCGCGACGGCTGGACCATCCTCGCCCTGGCGCTGGGCCTCGTCGTCTTCACCGTGCTCGGCATGGGTCTCTTCATCCACTGGCTGATCCCGGCCATGCCGCTGGCCGTTGCCTTCGCCCTGGCCGCCGTGCTCTCGCCCACGGACCCGATCGCCGTCTCCTCGGTCGCCGCGCGCGTGCCCATCCCGCACCGGCTGATGCATATCCTCGAAGGCGAATCCCTGCTGAACGACGCCTCCGGCCTGGTCTGCCTGCGCTTCGCCGTCGCGGCGGCACTCACCGGCACCTTCTCCATCGCCGAGGCTTCCGTCACCTTCCTCCAGCTCGCCCTCGGCGGCGTCGCCATCGGCGTGGCGGTGACCGTGGCGGTCAGCTTCGTGCAGAAGCGCCTGCTCCGCCATGCCGGGGAGGATCCGGGCATCCAGACGCTGGTCAGCCTGCTGATCCCCTTCGGCGCCTACCTCGCCGCCGAGCAGATGCACACCTCCGGCATCCTGGCCGCCGTCGCCGCCGGCATCGCCATGAACTACGTGGAGAATCTCGGCATCGCCCTGGCGGTCACGCGCATGCGCCGCGCCGCGGTCTGGGACACGGTGCAGCTCGCCGCCAATGGCGCCATCTTCATCCTGCTGGGCGAGCAGCTTCCCCGCATCCTGGCCGGTGCCGCCGCGACGGTGAACCAGGCGGAGCACCACGACGAAAGCTGGCTCGTGCTCTATGTCATCGCCATCACCCTGGGCCTCGCCGCGCTGCGCTTCGCCTGGGTCTGGATCTCCGTGCAGTTCGTCCTGCTGCACGCCTCGCAGAAAGGGCAGCCGGTGGAACAGCCGAGCTGGCACCTCGTGGCCGTCATGGCGCTCGCGGGCGTGAAGGGCGCGATCACCCTGGCCGGCGTGCTCACCCTGCCGCTGGTGTCGCTGGACGGCACTCCCTTCCCGGCGCGCGAGCTCGCCATCTTCCTCGCCATGGGCGTCATCCTGCTTTCGCTGGTCGTGGCCAGCCTGAGCCTGCCGCCCCTCCTGCGCCGCCTTCACCTGCCGCCGCAGCCCTCGCACGAGCACGAGGAGGACGAGGCCCGCGCCGCCGCCGCCAGGGCCGCCATCCGCGCCATCGAGCGCGTGCAGCACGAACTGGCCGAGGGCCGCGACGATGCCGACCTCTTCGCCGAGGCAGCCTCCCACGCCATGGAGCCCTATCACCGCTCCAGCGACACCCGGGCCCAGGAGCCCGAGGAGCAGGAGCGGGCGCAGAAGCGCGTGGCCGTCGAGCGCCACCTGCGCCTCGCCGGGCTGCGCGCCGAACGAGACGAACTCTACCATCTCCGCCGCGCCCGCCGCATCGAGGATGAGACGCTGCGCCGGCTGGTGCGGGAGATCGACCTGACCGAGGCGCGCTACGCCTCCTGAGGCCGATCCAAGGATGGCCTGCCCGTAGGCACCCGGCGGCAGCGGTCCGCCCTAGCGCCGCCGCGGACCTGTCCACAGCGTCAGGCGGCTGAACAGGGCCACCAGCTCCGCCTGCCGCCCGGTGCCGGTCTTCTCGAAGATCGAGCGAAGCTGCGTCCGCAGCGTTTCGCGCGACAGCCCCGTGGCCGCGGCCGCCTGCGGCAGGCTGTGCCCCTGCATCAACAGCCTCGCCAGCCGGATCTGCGCCGGCGTCAGGCCGAAGAGGTCGCTCAGCAGCGTCGCCTCCGGCAAGGGCGGCGGCTGGATCTCGTGGAGCACCAGCACCGCCAGCGCCCCCGTGAAAAGCTCCTGCGCCCCCCGGCGCAGGGGCAGCAGCCGCAGGATCATGGCGGGCCGCGACCCCGCGGGCGCGATGGCGAAGGACAGCAGCGGTGGCAGCCGCGACGCCGCGATCGCCTCCAACGCCGCGAGGATCTGCCGCCCTACGGCCTCGTCCGGCAGGGCCAGCCGCTCCCCGCCTTCCGCCGCCTCCCGCCGCGCCAGGAAGGCCGCGTTCGCCGCCACCACGCGCCCGCCCAGGCCCAGCACCGCGGCGGGCAGGTCGATCTCCTCCAGCAGTTCGAGTTGGCGGTCGAGCTGGCCCAGGCCCATCCGGGCCGTGATCGTGGCGGCGCGCGCCAGATGCGGCCGCAGATGCTGCAGGAACCGGATCTGCTCCGAATCGAGCGGCCCCCGGGACAACTGCCGCTGGACGCTGAACATCAGCCCCTCCCCGGCCGGCAGGTCCACCACCGAATAGGCACCCCAACCCAGGTCCCTCGGCCGGAGGAACTCCTGGTGGTGCGGGTCTGTCGCCATCTCCTCGCGGGTATAGAGCTCCGTGTATTGCAGGAAGCGTGTCCCGGAGTTTCCCAGCAGCCGCCGCGACAGGTCCGAACGCCAATGCCACCCCTCGGCGAACCATTCCCCCGCCGCGTTCCGCAGGCCCGGCGAGGTGATATGCTCGATCCGCTGCCCCAGGGTGACCAGGGACACCCCACCATCGCCGACCTGGAACAGACGCTCCATCTCCCGGAACACGGTTTCCCAGAGCTCGGGGCGCAGCACGGCCTCGTAGATGCGGTCGGTCAGGGCGTCGATGTCTTCGTCCGTCAGGCCAGGATCGCTCCCTTATCCATCGCCCGCCGGGGCCAGCCGCCAGGTGAGCGAGCATGACCGCAGGATGGCCGGGCGATCAAGCCGCTCGGCCAACCCGCTTCCGGCGCCCTCGCCGTGTGCTACCCCACCCTCCCCGGAGCCGCTCAGCCGCCTCCATGCCGCGGGGCGAGGCCCTCGCCCAGTTCCGCCACGAGGCGGAAGGAGCGCAGCCGGGCCTCGTGGTCGAAGATCTGCCCGGTCAGCACCAGCTCGTCCGCTCCCGTCCGCTCCTGGAAGGCCTCCAGCCCGGCCCGTACCTGCGCCGGCGTGCCCACGGCAGAACAGGACAGCGCCCGTTCCGTGCCGGCCCGCTCGGCGGCATTCCAGAGCCGGTCCATGTCGTCCACCGGCGGCGGCAACTGGCCGGGCGTGCCGCGGCGCAGGTTCAGGAACTGTTGCTGCAGCGAGGTGAAGAGCCGCCGCGCCCCGGCCTCCGTCTCGTCCGCGAAGACGTTGATCGCGGCGGCCACATAGGGCCGGTCGAGCTGCTCGGACGGGCGGAACTGCTCCCGGTAGATGCGCAGCGCCTCGTCCAGCGCATCCGGCGCGAAATGCGAGGCGAAGGCATAGGGCAGGCCCAGCGCCGCCGCGAGCTGCGCGCCATAGAGCGAGGAGCCGAGAATCCAGAGCGGCACCTCCTGCCCCGCCCCCGGCACGGCCTGGAGCGGCTGTCCCGGCCGCGCGGGGCGGAAATAGGCCTGCAGTTCCACCACATCGCGCGGGAAGCCGTCCGGATCGCTGTCCAGGTTGCGGCGCAAGGCACGCGCGGCCCGCATGTCGCTGCCCGGCGCCCGGCCCAGCCCCAGGTCGATGCGGCCTGGAAACAGCGCCGCCAGCGTGCCGAACTGCTCCGCGATCACCAGGGGCGCGTGGTTGGGCAGCATGATGCCCGCCGCGCCGACCCGGATGCGGGAGGTCGCCGCCGCCACCTGGCCGATCACCACCGCCGTGGCGGCGCTGGCGATGCCGGGCATGTTGTGGTGCTCGGCCAGCCAGAAGCGCCGATAGCCCCAGGATTCGGCATGCCGGGCGAGGTCGATCGTGTTGCGCAGCGCCGTGCCGGCATCCGCGCCCTGCGGGATGGGCGAGAGGTCGAGGAGGGTGAAGGGGACCATGCGTCCTTCCGTCCGGTGGCCCGGGCGGGATTGCCTCGGGCCGTCCGGCTACAGATAGGGTGCCCGCGCCCGTCCGTCCCGCCCATCCCGCAAGGCTGCCCCGCAAGGCACCTATCGGGCATCCCCGCCGCGGTCCCCGTCTGCCCGGGGGACTCGGTCCGGTGACCGGCGGGCGGGCGGGCGCGCCACCTTCCCACCTGACAGGGCTTTTCCCCGCCGCCGGCGGGCCCAGTTGGAAAGGCCCGACCGAAGGCCGCGCCCAGGAATGACTTTTTCGCCACAACCCCGGCATGCCGTCCCCGCAGCACCGCCGCGACGGGCGCAATCCCCGGCTTCGGCCCTTTTGGCGCCGCCCGGGATCGAGGATGATCCGCCCATGATCCAGCACAGCAGCCGACGCAGCGCCCTGCTTGCCTTGACGGGCCTCGCCATGGCGGGTTGCACCGCCCGCCCCAATTCCGCCGAGGCACAGCGGGTGGCGGTGCTCGACTTCGCCGACCTCGCCGAGAAGGTCCTGCCCGCCGTGGTGAACATCGCCGTCACCGGGGAGCAGCAGGTCCAGATCCCCCCCGACATGCGCGGCACCCCCTATGAGCGCTTCTTCCGGGAGCGCCGGGGCCGCCAGCAGGTCCAGGGCGCCGGCTCGGGCTTCATCATCGACCCCTCCGGCCTGGTGGTGACCAACAACCACGTGGTGGGCAATGCCAACCGCGTCGTGGTGGCGCTGCAGGACGGCACCGAGATGCCGGCCCGGGTGGTGGGCACCGACGACCTCACCGACCTCGCCCTGCTGCGGATCGAGAGCAAGGAGACGCTGAAATCCGTCCCCTGGGGCTCCTCCGGCAAGCTGCGGGTCGGGCAATGGGTGCTGGCCGCCGGCAATCCCTTCGGCCTGGGCGGCACCGTCACCTCGGGCATCGTCTCCGCCCGCGGGCGCGAGATCGGCGCCGGCCCCTTCGACGACTTCATCCAGACCGACGCCGCCATCAACCCCGGTAATTCCGGCGGCCCGCTCTTCAACATCGACGGCGAGGTGATCGGCATCAACACCGCGATCTTCTCGCCCTCCGGCGGTTCGGCCGGGATCGGCTTCGCCACGCCCTCCGACCTCGCGCGCCCGGTGATCGAGCAGCTCCGCCGCGACGGTCGGGTGGAACGCGGCTGGCTCGGCGTCGCGGTCCAGGATTCCACCCCGGAAGGCGGGCGTGGCCGGCGCGGCGTGCTGGTGCAGGGCGTGGAGCGCAACAGCCCCGCCGCCCGCGCCGGGCTGCGCCAGGGCGACCTGGTGATCGCGCTGGATGGCGAGCGGGTCGATACCTCCCGCGTGCTGATCCGCTCCGTGGCCGGGGTGGCGCCGGGGCAGACCGTGCGGCTGACCCTGATCCGCGACGGGCGGCAGCAGGACCTCCCCGTGCAGGTCGGCCGGCGCCCCAGCGGCGCGGGCTGAGGCCGCCATCCGGCCAGCCGCCAAGCTCCGGGTCATGCCTCGGGCCGCCCCTTGGGGCCACCCCTTGGGGCCATGCCCCGGAAGCATGGCGCGGGAGCGTGGCACCATCCGCGAATGATTATCAGTGCATGGCGAATTGGTGTATGCACCCGCCCATGCCGCCGACCCCGCCCTACCGCATCCGCGACATCGCCACGCCTCACGGAACCCCGCTCCACGGAGCCGCCCCGAAGTGAGCGTCGCCACCGCGCACGACCTCGCCGCGGCGGACTACCGGCGCCTCCTGCTTCGCCGTGGCGCCGTGCTGGCCGGCCTGACCCTGCTGCTGCTGGTGGCGCTGGTCTGCGACGTGATGACGGGGCCCTCGCGCCTGCCCTTCGCCGACGTGCTTTCCACCATCCTCTCGCCCGACGGCGCGACCGGCCCGATGCGTGTCATCGTCTGGGATGTCCGCCTGCCCTACGCGCTGATGGCGGTGCTGGTCGGCGCCGCCCTGGCGCTGGCGGGGGCGGAGATGCAGACGGTGCTGAACAACCCGCTGGCCAGCCCCTTCACCCTCGGCGTCTCTTCCGCTGCCTCGCTCGGCGCGGCGCTCGCCATCGTGCTGGGGCGCGGCGTGCCCTGGGTGCCGCAGGACTGGCTGATCCCGGCCAATGCCTTCGTCTTCGCCTTCGCCTCGATGCTGCTGCTGCACTTCATGTCGCGCCTGCGCGGCGCCGGGGTGGATGCGCTGGTGCTGTTCGGCATCGCCCTGGTCTTCGCCATGAACGCGCTGGTGGCGCTGCTGCAGTTCGTGGCCACGGAACAGGCGCTGCAGCAGCTCGTCTTCTGGTCCATGGGCTCGCTGGCCCGCGCCACCTGGCCGAAGATCGGCATCATGGCCCTCGCGCTCGCCGTCTGCGTCCCGTTCTGCGCCCGCGCCACCTGGAAGCTGACGGCGCTGCGCCTCGGCGAGGACCGTGCCCGCTCCTTCGGCGTGGATGCCACCGCGCTGCGCCGGGGCTCGTTGCTGCGCGTCTCGCTGCTCGCGGCCGTGTCCGTCGCCTTCGTCGGCACGATCGGCTTCGTCGGCCTCGTCGGCCCGCATGCGGCGCGGCTGATGGTGGGCGAGGACCATCGCTACTTCCTGCCCGCCTCCGCCCTTTGCGGCGCGGTGCTGCTCTCGCTCTCCTCCATCGCCTCCAAGATGATCGTGCCAGGGCTGCTGATCCCGATCGGCATCGTCACCGCGCTGATCGGCGTGCCCGTCTTCGTGGCGCTGGTCTTCGGCCGGGCGCGCGCGGCATGAGGGACGACGCCATCCACCACACGGACAACCGCCAGCCCCTGACCGTCGGGCACGTCTCGGTCGGCTACGGCAAGCGGCAGATCATCCGCGACCTGTCGCTGCGCCCGATGCTGCCCGGCACGCTGACCGCCCTGGTCGGCCCCAACGGCGCCGGCAAGTCCACCCTGCTGCGCGGCCTAGCCGGGCTGGTGCCGGCGAAGGGCCAGGTCCACCTCGGCGGCCAGGACCTGTCGGCCATGTCGGTCGGCCGGCGAGCGCGCCACGTCTCCTACATGCCGCAGGGCCTGCCCCAGGGCGTGGCGCTCACCGTGCTGGAAACGCTGGTCGGCGCGCTGAAGGCCGTGGCCCCCGCCTCGGGCGCCGTCTCCGGCGAGGAAGCCGCCCGCCGCGGCCTCGCGATCCTGGAGCGGCTGGGCATTGCCGACTTCGCCCTGCGCGGGCTGGACCGGCTGTCCGGCGGCCAGCGGCAGCTCGCCGGCCTCGCCCAGGCCCTGGTGCGGGAGCCGGAAGTGCTGCTGCTCGACGAACCGACCTCGGCGCTCGATCTGCGCTTCCAGCTCTCGGTGATGGGGCTGGTGCGGCAGACGGTGCTGGAGCACGGGCTGGTGGGCGTGGTGGTGCTGCACGACCTCAGCCTCGCCGCCCGGTTCTCGGACCGTGTGGTGGTGCTGCACGACGGCACGGTGCGGGCGGACGGCACGCCCGAAGACACGCTGACCCCGGCGATCCTGGCCGAGGTCTATGGCGTGGCGGCGCGGATCGAGTTCTGTTCCCAGGGCAGCCTGCTGGTCCTCGCGGACGCCCCCCTGCCCCGGCAGGCGGCCTGACCCCGGCGCCGCGTCCGGGGATGACCCGGCCGCTGCCCCGGCCTCAGCCCAGCGCGTCGATCCGCAGCATGCTGTCCACGGCCCGCAGGGTCCGCCCGTTCGCGACATAGGCCCACCGCACCGCCTCCATCTCCGCCGGCGGCTGCGTTCGGCCTGCGGCCCCTGTTGAAGGCCCCGGTGAGGCCGGGTGTGAATCGGCGAACGGGCGCTGATCGCCCCACTGGCTGCCCCCCACTGGCCACCCACGACGCCGAGGGGAGCGAGGACCATGCTCATGCCCCGAGATTGCCGTCCGTTCGTTAACGCCGCCCTAAAACGCTGCAACCTCCTTACCCGTCCGGACCGTCGGCAACAGCTTCCGCCTCGCTTCCCCGCCCCACCCTCCACATCGGCGTCCGGACGCGCCTGCGCCCCTGCTTGACACTGCGGTGCGAAAGGATCATGCGCCTTCCCGCCGCGCGGTCCCTTCCAGGGTCCGGCGCGGCGCCGAACCCCCAGACGAAGCTCATGCCAAGCGACAGTCACAGTCGATCTCGCCCGCCGTTGGTGGCCGCCGCGGACTGATCCCGCGCCTCTGGGTCCGGTTCACCGCGTTCCGCTGCCAACGGCATGACGGAACGGTGAAACATGGATACGAACAGGAACACCCCCGGCGGCATCCAGGCCGACCGGACCGCCGCTCCCGGCCTGGCGCAGGATGTGCGCGAGCAGGGTCCGGCCGCCACCCTGGCGGAACAGCTCGCCCAGGGCCATGTCGCCGATGCGGTGGAGCAGCTGAACACGCTCTCGCCCGAGGAATCGGCCGCCGCCCTGGCGCTGCTGCCCGATGATCGCGCCGTCGAGATCCTCGACAAGCCCGAGCTCGACGACCCGGCGGAAATCGTCCACTTCCTGCCGCGCGACCGCGCCGCGGTCCTGCTGGAAGGCATGTCCGCCGACCGCGTGGCCGACATGCTGCGCGACCTGGAGGGCACGGAGCGGGCCGCGCTGGTGGCGCGGCTCAGCGCCGAGATGGCGCTGGCCGTGCAGCGCCTGCTCTCCTATCCGCCGCGCACCGCCGGCAGCATCATGACCACCGAGTTCGTGAGCGTCCCCTCCAACTGGACGGTGGCGCAGACCCTGGCGCATGTGCGGAAGGTCGAGCGCACGCGCGAGACGATCTACGCCATCTACGTGGTGGAGCCGCGCACACGCGCCCTGGTGCGCGCGGCCACCATGCGCCGGCTCATCACCGCCGAGCCCGGGGATTTCATCCTGTCCGCCACGCGCGAGACGGAGCCCGTCACGGTCAAGCCGCTGACCAGCCGCGAGGAGGTGGCGCGCCTGTTCCGCCGCCACGACCTGCTGGCCGTGCCGGTGGTGGACGACGCCCGCCGCATCCTGGGCATCGTGACGGTGGACGACGTGCTCGACGCCATCGTCGAGGAAGGCACCGAGGACGTGCAGCGCTTCGGCGGCATGGAGGCGAGCGACGAGCCCTATACCGAACTCGGCTTCGGCGCGATGATCCGCAAGCGCGCCGGCTGGCTCTGCGCCCTGTTCCTCAGCGAGATGCTCACCGCCAGCGCCATGCAGCACTACGAGGACGCGCTGGAGCGCGCCGTGGTGCTGACGCTGTTCATCCCGCTGATCATGAGCTCGGGCGGCAATTCCGGCTCCCAGGCGACCTCGCTGCTGATCCGCGCGCTGGCGCTGGGCGAGCTGCGGCTGCGCGACTGGTGGCGGGTGGCGCTGCGCGAGCTGCCGACCGGCCTCACCCTGGGCGCCATCCTGGGCGTCATCGGCATGATGCGCATCGTGGCCTGGCAGGAGCTCGGCTTCTACGACTACGGCGAGCACTGGCCCCTGATCGCCCTGACCGTGGGCACGGCCCTGGTGGGCATCGTGACCTTCGGCTCGATGGCCGGCTCCATGCTGCCCTTCATCCTGAAGCGCATCGGCTTCGACCCCGCCAGCGCCTCCG
Organism: Roseomonas gilardii; assembly: GCF_001941945.1. Lineage (NCBI taxonomy): Bacteria > Pseudomonadati > Pseudomonadota > Alphaproteobacteria > Acetobacterales > Roseomonadaceae > Roseomonas > Roseomonas gilardii. Next base: position 2,544,378 of record NZ_CP015583.1, read on the forward strand.
CCCCCTTCGTGGCGACGCTGGTGGATGTCACCGGCCTGGTCATCTACTTCTCCGTGGCCTCCGCCATCCTGCGCGGGACCCTGCTGTGACCCCATCCCGCCCCCGGAAGACCCGGCCAGGGCACCGCGGGGCGGCCGCTCCGGTCTTCACAAAAGACCGGAATTTCATCAGCCTGCCCATCCAGCACGGTCTGGGCTAAGACAACATCCCGCCGGGAGACCTGGAATGCGGATTCTGCTTGTGGAGGACGACGCCGAGGTCGCCCGCTTCGTGACCAAGGGCCTGCGCGAGGCCGGGCATACCGTCGAGCATTCGTCCAATGGCCGCGACGGCCTCTTCCTCGCCGCCTCGGAACCCTTCGACCTGCTGGTGCTGGACCGGATGCTGCCCGGCGGCGTCGATGGCGTGCGGCTGGTGGAGACCCTGCGCACCCAGGGGAACCGGACGCCGGTCCTGTTCCTGTCCGCTCTCAGCGCCGTGGACGAGCGGGTGAAGGGGCTCAAGGCCGGGGGCGACGACTACCTCGCCAAGCCCTTCGCCTTCGCCGAGCTGCTGGCCCGCGTCGAGGCGCTGGGCCGCCGCCCGGCGGTGGACGCGCCCGCCACGCGGCTGAAGGTCGCGGACCTGGAGCTCGACCTGCTGTCCCGCACCGTCACGCGCGGCGACAAGCGCATCGAGATCCAGCCGCGCGAGTTCCGCCTGCTGGAGCACCTGATGCGCCATGCCGGACAGGTGGTGACCCGCACCATGCTGCTGGAGAAGGTCTGGGACTATCACTTCGACCCACAGACCAACGTGATCGACGTGCATGTCTCCCGCCTCCGCCAGAAGCTGGACAAGGGCTTCGACAAGCCGCTGATCCACACCATCCGCAACGCCGGCTACATGCTGCGCGCGGATCCCTGACGGCAGCCTTTCCATGCGCATCCAGGGGGGCCGGCAACGGGAACCGGCCTCCGCCCCGTCCCGGCCGCACGGGTTACACACCGGCCAGGACGCAGGCGTGACGCCGCGATGAACGCCGAACCACCGGCTGGACCGGAGCAGGAACCGGAGCGCGGGCGGGCGGGCGGGTCATCGCCGGACGCTTCCCCGGACAAGCCGCTGCCCGACGCACCGAACGGGCCGGCGAAGCGGGCTCGCCAGCCGCTGGCGGGGCTGCGCCTGCTTGGCCAGCGGCTGGCACGGCTGGTGGGCGGCGCCGGCTTCCGCGCGGCTGCCTTCTTCGCCACCGTCTTCCTGCTGGCCGGGCTGGTCTTTGCCGCCGTGCTCTGGTGGGGCACCGCCGGGGCGCTGGACCGGCAGACGGACGCCACCATCCGCAGCGACGCCGCCGTCTTCCAGGAACGCTGGCGGGAGGCCGGGCGCGACGGGCTGATCGAGGCCATCGCCCAGCATCTGGCCGAGGATGTGGAGGACCAGAGCCTCTACCTCCTCACTGACGTCACGGGACACCGGCTGGCCGGCAACCTGGAAGCGCCGCGCGACGGCTATTTCGACACCTACCTCGCCGGCCCGCGCTGGCAGTCCCTGTCCCTGCTGCGGGAAGGCGTACTGACCGAGGCGCGGATCTTCCGGCTCGACTTCCCCAATGGCGACGTGCTGCTGCTGGGCCGCGACGTGGAGGACAAGCTGCGGCTGCGGGAGCTGCTGAACGAGGGCCTCGCCTGGTCCGCCGCCGCCGCCGCCTTCTTCGCCTTTGCCGGCGCCTGGGTGCTGCGCCGCGCACTGGAGGACCGGCTCCAGCCCGCCGCCGACACCGCTGCCGCGATCGCGCAGGGCGACCTGAGCCAGCGCGTGCCGCTCTCGGGGCGGGAGGACGAGTTCGACCGGCTCGGCAGCGCCATGAACAACATGCTGGACCGCATCGCCACGCTGATGGAAGGGGTGCGCGGCGTGTCCGACGCCATCGCCCACGACCTGCGCACGCCGATCGCCCGCGCCCGTGCCAAGCTGGAGGACGCGCTCGCCGAGGCCGAGGGCGCCCCGGACCAAGAGGCGGCGGAGCTGCTGCGCCAGGCGGTGGACCGCGGCATCGCCGACCTGGACGGCATCACCCGTGTCTTCCAGGCGGTGCTGCGGATCGCGGAGGTGGAGGCCGGCGCGCGGCGGGCCGCCTTCGCCCCCTTCGACCTCGCCCCGGTTCTGGCGGATGCGGCGGAACTCTACGGCGCCTCGGCCGAGGCGGCGGAGCAGAGCCTGACGGCGGAGATCCAGCCCCACCTGCCGCTGGTGGGCGACCGCGACCTGCTGCTGCAGGCGGTGGCCAACCTGCTGGACAATGCGGTGAAGTTCTCGCCGCCGGACAGCACGGTGCGGCTGCGCGCCTTCCGCGACCGGCAGGCCGTGCATGTCACCGTGGCCGACGAGGGGCCGGGCATGAGCCCCGGGGAACGCGCCCGCGCCGGGGAACGGTTCTTCCGCACCGATGGCGCCCGCGCCACGCCGGGCTCCGGCCTCGGCCTGTCGCTGGTCCGTGCCGTGACCGCGCTGCATGGCGGCGAGATCATCCTTGCCGATACGCGTCCCGGGCGCCCGCTGCCCGGCCTGAGCGTGACGCTGCGCCTGCCGATGGACCCGGAGCAGCCGGATGCCGAGGCGAGCGGCTAACGCAGCTTTCACGGCGCGCACACGGCGGCTCAGTGTCCGGTGCCCGATAAGGTGCCATGCGACACAAGGCCATCGCGCCGGTGCTGTTCCTTGCCGGGCCCCTGTTCTGTCTCCAGACCGCCTCCCTTCAGACCGTGGGGCTGGCGGTGGAGAAGCAGGCGCAGGACCCTTGGCATGTGCGGCCGGACCGTCCGGAATACTGCCAGGAGCTGGCGAGCCGCCTCGCCGCCCTGCCGGGCGCCGCGACCACGCCCGCCAAGCAGTTGGGGGACGAGGGCCTGACCCTGTGCCGGAAGGGCTATCCTCGCACCGGCGTCGCCAAGCTCCGCCGCGCCATCCGCGAGGCCCAGGGGGAGCCGGGAGGGAACTGACGGCAGCCGGAGGCACGGCAACGACGCCGGTCCGGCAGCCGCCATGCGGAGATCAGCCGGCCACCATCCGGAACCTCGCGCCTTCCCGCCCTACCCGGTTGAAACCGGTGACATGCCCGCCCGCGACCAGCCAGCCCGAGCTGACCGCCCGCTCCAGCCCCGCCCCGCGGCTGAGGCGCGCCTCGGCGGGGTCGAGGTCGTAGATCACGCTCAGTTCCGGATCGGCGGATTGCGGTCCGGAGAGATGCAGCAGGTCGCCCCAGAGCAGCAGGCTGTCGCCCGCCCCGTCACCCTGCAGCAGATAGCCCGCATGGCCCGGCGTATGCCCCGGCAGCGGCAGCAGCTCGATCCCCGGCAGGACTTCCCCGGCAGGGACGCCGCGCAGCCGCCCGGCATAGGCCCGCACCAGCTTCTCCGCGATCCCGAAGCCGCCGCGCCGCTCCGGCGGCGTCGCCTCGCGGGCCGCGGCATCGGTGAAGAAGGCCAGATCACGTTCCGGCGCCAGGATTTCCGCCCCCGGCAGCCAGGGCTCCATGTCATCAAGCAGGCCCAGCGCGTGGTCGCCATGGATATGGGTCAGCAGCACGCGGTCCACCTGCCCGGGCGCGATCCCGTGCCGCTCTAGCGCCGCGCGGGCATGCCCGAGCCCAGGCCCCCAGGCGTGGCCCGTCCCGGCATCGACCAGCGTGACGCCATCCGGCCCGCGGAGCAGGAAGGCGTTCACGTCGATCCGCATGGCCGTGTCACGACCGGCACCCAGCGCGAGGTCGCGCGCCTCCGCTCCGCCGGGATGCACCACCACATCCGGCGGCAGTTCGAAGACGCCGTCGGACAGCAACGTCACCTGCCGGTCGCCGATGCGGCGGCTGTCATCGGTCATGTCGATCCCCTTCGCGCGACTCCCCGCCCGGTGGCAGGGGCGCCGCGATTCAATCGACGCGGCGCAGCGTGTCCATCCGGTAGAACTCGCTCCGGCTCGCCGCCAGGGGCTTCAGCACATCCGCCGTGCCGGCGATGAAGCGCTCCGTGGCCTCGTCGCCGGACAGCGGGAAATCCGTCTCCGGCAGCCAGTGGACCAGCACCACGTCGCCGCCGGGGCGCAGCGATCGTTCGACCCTTTCGCAGACGCGCTTCAGATCCTCGCCATCGAGGAAGTACAGCACCTCGGAGAAGAGGATCAGGTCGAACCGCTCCTCCGGCCAGTCCTCCGGGACGCGCCCGTGCAGGAACTCCACATGCGCCTGCCCGGCCAGCCGCTGCCGCGCCCGCGCCAGCGGCGCCTCGGCGGCGTCCAGCGCCACCAGCCGGTCGCAGCGCTTCGCCAGCTCCGCCGTCAGCACGCCGATGGAACAGCCGATCTCCAGCGCCGCCGCGTAATGCGCGCGTGGCAGGGCGGCCAGGGTGGCGGCGTATTTCTCGCGCTCATAGGGCTTGCTCTCGAAGCCCCAGGGGTCCGGATTGCCGGCATAGAGGTCGTCGAAATAGCTGGTCGGCAGGCTGCGCTCGCTGCGGCTCATGGCATCACCTCCAGATAGAGTTCCCAGGGGCGCAGCAGCACGTCGAGCGCCGCCGGCGAAAGGACGAAGCCCCCGGGATCGTCCTCGATCATCCCGGTGGTCTGGCTGCGATGCGCCGCCACCGCCGCCCGCTTGGCGGGAAGCTCCGCCGCGATGTCCAACCGGACGCCGCGCGGCACCGTGGCGAGTTCCACCGGCTCCACCGGCGCCAGCATCCCCGGATAGAGGTGCCGCCAGCCCCAGACCGGATAGGCCAGCAGGCGCAGGCCCAGGTCCCGCGCGACATGCCGCGCCATCCGCCAGGTGGCGAGGTGGTCGCCATGCGGGTCCTCCTCCCAGGGGGCGAGGATCGTGGTGGCGCCGTCCCGCAGCGCCAGCCCGGCGATGGCGGTCGCCGCGGCCTCGAAGCCCGGCCCCTCCCCCGGCACCGCCCCGTCGGGCAGGCCCAGCGTCACCAGCCGCTCCGCGCCCAGGCCGAGCGCGGCCAGCGCCTCCACCATTTCCTCCCGCCGCAGCGCCGCCAGCCGGCGGGGCGGGTAGAGGCGTGAGGCATGGGAGGCGGCGCCGTCCGAGACCAGCACCACCCGCGCCCCCCGCCCCCGCGCCGCGAGTTGGGCCAGCAGCCCGCCGCAGCCCAGGGATTCATCGTCCGGATGCGGCGAAAGCAGCAGCACCGGCCCAGCATCGGGCAGCAGCGCTTCCAGCCCCTCCAGCGGCCAGGACTCCGCGGCGCGGAGAAACTCGGTGGCCTTCATGCGATCCTGTCCGCCTTCATCGTCCTGCGGGAATCCGGTCCGGCAGGGCCCGGGCTCACCGGCCCCAAAGATCGCCGACCGCATCCGTCCTCGCCAGGGCATGCTGTGCCGCCGATGTCAGCGCGCGGTCCGGCCCTGGCTGGCGCAGATAGGTGGCGAGGTCCCGCGCGATCCGCTCGACCGGCGCGGGGCGCAGGAAAGCCCCCAGGCCGATGGAGCGCTGCGCCAGTTCCAGCGCCGCCAGCCCGGCCCGTTCCACCGCGCCGCGCGCCAGGTCCACATAGGCCACGATCCGCGCCGCGGCTTCCCCGCCCGCGTCGTCCGGGGCTTCCGGATCCCCGGCTTCCGGCCCTTCGGCCAGTCGTGCTGCCTCCTGCACCCAGAGCCGCGCCGTCTCGGCTTCCGCCAGGGCCAGGCCGAGCCGCGCCTGCTGGTGTGGGTCCCCGCCCCGGCCGGTCGCGGCGAGATGGCGGCGCAGCGCCTCCACCACCGCCTCGATGCCTCCCAGATGCACGGCCAGAAAGCGCCAGGCGCCGCCGGAGAAGCCGGGCTGGGCGAAGTAGGTCTCGGGCGGGCCGATCAGCGCCCCGGGCCCCACCTCCATGCCCCCGAAATCCACGTTCCCGGTGGCCGAGGCCCGCATGCCCGAGGCCGTCCAGACGGACAGGTCGGCCCGCCCGGTCCCCACCGGCAGCGGCAGCAGCAGCATCCGCACGCCGTCCGGCGCACGGGCCGGAACCAGCGCCCGCTCCACCAGCCCCGCCCCGGAGCACCAGATCTTGCCCCCGCGCAGCCGGCGCATCCCTTCCTCCAGCACCAGCCCGCGTTCCGGGACCTCCGCGGCCCAGACCCCGAAGAGACGGCCCGCCCATGCATCCGCCGCGGCCTCCTCCGCCTGTTCCGGCGTGCCATAGGCAGCGACGAGGCGCAGCGCGTTCACATGCCCCTCGAACAGGCGGCCCAGCGGTAGGCTGGCCCGGCCGATCCGGCGCAGCGCCCGCATCAGCGGCGCGGCACCCCCGGGCTCGGAACCCCAGCCCAGCCCGCCCAGCGCCCGGGGCAGCGGCGCCGCCAGCATCCCGGCCGCGCCGAGGACCGCCACATCCTCCCCGGGCAGGCCGCCTTCCTCGTCCAGCCGGGCGGCCCTTTCCTCCATTCCCGGCAGCAGCGCGTCCAGCCGCTCCAGCATCTCCGCCTGGGAGGCCGGCATCGTGGGCAGGGCGGTACGGGAGGCGAAGCCGGGGCGCGGGAGGGGTTGGTGATTCATGCTGTCGCATCAACCGGACAGTCGGGGCGGGGTTGCCCTCCCGGTGGTGAAGCGGTGCGAAACCGGCATGAAACTTCGGGGGGCCGTCCCATCGCCGGGCCTCCCCTGCACCGGGACACCGGGCTAGCATGGCATCGCTTCGGGCGCGGGGGGCGCCCCGGGAGCGGGGAAATCCGGAGGGGGCTTCGGCGATCATGTCTGTGCGTCGGAAGCTGCGGGCGGCCGTCCTGCTGGCCGTGCCGCTCGCCCTGGCCGGCTGTGCCGGTTCGCGCGGCACCGCCTCCGGTGCCACGGCGCGCGCCCATGGCTACGAGGGCGGCAACGGCACCTATCTGAGCTGCGTGCCCTATGCGCGCGCCCGCTCCGGCCTCGCCCTGCGCGGCGATGCCTGGCAGTGGTGGGATACGGCCGCCGGCAGCTACGCGCGCGGCTCGCGGCCGCGCCCCGGCAGCGTGCTGGTGTTCCGCCGCACCGCCCGTCTGCGCGACGGCCATCTGGCCGTGGTGTCGCGCGTGGTCTCGGACCGGGAGGTGCTGGTGGACCATGCCAACTGGGCCTCGGGCGGGCTGAAGGGCCTCGTGGCGCGCGACCAGCCGGTGATCGACGTTTCCCCCGGGAACGACTGGACCCAGTTGCGGGTCTGGTATCCCCCGGCGCGGGTTGTCGGCAGCACGGTTTTCCCGGCCTACGGCTTCATCTACCGGGACCTGCCCCGGCAGGCGTCGCGCTGAACCGTCGCAGCCCCTTTCTTCGGGGGCCGCTGGACGCGCGGCACCAGCCGGCGAAGATGGGCCCCGGTGGTGCCCGGCGGCCCGGCAGGCTCCCCTCGCGGGCCGGCGGGGGCCTTGCGGGACCTGCCGGGAGAGAAGACGGACACGCCATGACCACGACCCTCAGCCGCCGCGGCCTGCTCGCCAGCGCAACCGCCCTGCCGTTCGCTTCCACCGCCATGGCCTCGCGCCCGGCCCGGGCCGCCGGCCCCGCCGCGGATGCGCCCTGGCCCGACCGGCCGCTGCGGCTGATCCTGCCCTTCCCGGCCGGCTCCACGCCCGACCTGGTGGCCCGCGCCATCGGCCCGGAGCTTTCCGCCGGCCTCGGCCAGCCCGTGGTAGTGGACAACCGCCCGGGCGCCGGCGGCAATATCGGCACCGACATGGCAGCCAAGGCGACGGACGGCCACACCATCTGCCTGTCGATCAACGGGCCGATCACCACCGCCCCGGCCCTGTACCGCAACCTGCCCTATGACCCGCAGCGCGACCTGCAGCCGATCGCCATGGCGGTCCGCGCGCCGCAGCTCCTGGTCGTGGCGCCGAGCGTGCCGGCCCGCAGCCTCCAGGAGTTCTTCACCTATGTGAAGGCCAATCCGGGCAAGCTGTCCTTCGCCTCGGTCGGCGCCGGTTCCGGCGGGCACCTCGCCATGGTGGAGCTGATGGCGCGGGAAGGGCTGCGGATGGAGCACGTGCCCTATCGCGGCTTCCCGCAGGCGGTGCTGGACATGGTCGCCAACCGCATCGAGACCATGGTGGTCACGATCGGCGCGGTCCTGCCGCAGGTGCGCGACGGCCAGCTCATCGCGCTGGCCTGCACCGGCGAGCGCCGCGCCGCCGAGACGCCGGACGTGCCGACCCTGGCCGAGGCCGGCATCCCGGATGCCACCTCCTATGGCTGGAGCGGCCTCTTCGCCCCCGCCTCGATGCCCGAGCCGCACCGGGCCCGGCTGGAGGAGCTCGCCGTGGCGGGCTTCCGCAAGCCGCAGGTCCGCCAGACGCTGGAGAATATCGGCTTCGAGGTGATGGGCCTGCCGAGCCAGGACTTCGCCCGCTTCATCGCCGCCGAGACGGGACGCTGGGGCGGCCTGATCCGCAGGCTGGACATCCAGGCCGATTGATACCGGGCACGGGGCGGCCGCGCGGCGGCACGAGCCTTGGCCCGGACGTTACAACGCGTTGCAAAGCCACCCCGGCATGGCCGGGACCGGAGGTTGTGCCGGGCCCCGCACGCCCCCATCTCCCGGGCAGGAGCCGGTTCGTCCCTGGCCATCGGCCCGCGGCCCCGGCTTCCCCGGCGAGGATCGAAGGGGTCCGACAGCCCGCGCGGTCGGGTGGCGGCGCACCGGATCACCGCCGGGCGGGCAGAATCCGGTGGCCGGGCGATTACGCCGCGTGCCTTTCTGCTCTAGTGTCGGTAGGGAAACGCGATCGAGGCGCCGCCGGGCGCGCCTCGACATAATGACAGGAATTGAGGCCGCACCATGGGTTCGTTCAGCATCTGGCACTGGCTCATCGTCCTGCTGGTGGTCCTGCTGCTCTTCGGAAGCGGCAAGATCAGTGGCCTGATGGGCGACCTGGCCACCGGCATCAAGTCGTTCAAGAAGAACATGCGCGAGGACGAGGACGAGTCCATGGCGCGCGACACGCAGGCGCCGCCGGCCAACCTGCCGCCGCCGCCGCCGGGCACGCCGACCACCGGCACCAACAACGCCACCACCACGGCCAATCCGGGCCGCCCCGCGGCCTGAACCCTGGCGGGGAGCCCGGGCGGACGGTCCATGGGCTCCCCTTTCCGGTTCTGACTACCCGGTTCCGCACGCCCGGTTCGGCCCCCTCTGACGGCGCTCCCGTGCCTCGCGCCGGGGAGAACGCAGGTATGGCATGCGAGGCAGGGACGCGTTGGCGCCCTTCCCCGCGCCCCGGAATTCTGACAGACCGGCGCCGGCCCGGAAGGCTCTCCACGGGGGCCTCCTCCGGGCCGGTTTTCCTTCGCCGGAGCCCCGCGCGCCGGCTTCCCCTATCCGGGAGATCGGGTTCATGGAGCTGGCGGAAGCGGTCAGCCGCATCATCGGGGCCGGCCGGCGCATGGATGCGCGCGGCTGGGTCCCGGCCACGGCGGGCAATCTTTCCATCCGCCTGCCCGACGGCAGGGTCGCGGTCACGCGATCCGGCTGCCACAAGGGCTTCCTGGAGGACGGGCACGTCATGGTCGTGGACCTGGACGGCAGGCCCGAGGACCCGTCGCTGCGGCCTTCGGCGGAAACCCTGCTGCATTGCGGCGCCTACCGGCAGTTCCCCGAGGCGGGGGCGGTGCTGCATGGCCACAGCGTCCCCAACACGGTGATGTCGCGCATGTCGGGCGACGAGATCCTGCTGGAAGGCTACGAGCTGCTGAAGGCCTTCCCCGGCCTGCCCACCCATGACGCCACGGTCGGCCTGCCGGTCTTCGACAACGACCAGGACATCGCCCGCCTCCAGTCCCGCGTTTCCGCCCGCTGGCAGGAGATGGCGGAGGACGGCACGATCATTCCGCCGGGCTATTTGATCCGGGGCCACGGCGTCTATGTATGGGCCGCCGACATGGACGGGGCGCTGGCGCGGCTGGAGGCCCTGGAATTCATGCTGGGCTGCGAACTGATCGCGCAGAGCCGAGGAGGGATGTTCGAATGAGCCGCCTGGTCGTTCACGACGCCGCCACCAAGGCGGTGGAACTCGACACCGACAACGTCACCGCCATCGCCGAGACCCTGGCCGCCATCGGCGTGCGCTTCGAGCGCTGGCCCGTGGTCTCGCTGCCCCATGGCGCCGATGCCGAGGCGGTGCTCGATGCCTATCGCCCGTATCTGGACAAGCTGCTGGGCCAGACCGGCGCCGGCTCCTCCGACGTGATCAAGCTCTCTCCCGACCATCCGCAGCGGGAGACGCTGCGCACCAAGTTTCTGGACGAGCACACCCATACCGAGGACGAGGTCCGCTTCTTCCACGAGGGTTCGGGCAATTTCATCCTGCACGTGGACGGCAAGGTCTATGACGCCCACTGCACCGCGGGCGACCTGATCAGCGTGCCGGCGAACACGCAGCACTGGTTCGACGCGGGCACGCACCCCTCCTTCACCGCGGTGCGGATCTTCACCGACACCTCGGGCTGGGTGCCGCACTACACGGGCACGGACATGGCGAAGCGCTTCCCGGCCGCCCCCGGCATGCCCGCACAGGCATGAGCGCTCCGGTGCCCGCCACGCGCCCGGCCGCGATCCTCACCGATATCGAGGGCACGACCAGCGGCATCTCCTTCGTGAAGGAGGTGCTGTTCCCCTTCGCGGAGGCGGAACTCGACCGCTTCCTGGACCGCCATGGCGAGGAGGCGGAAGTCGCCGCCATCCTGGCCGGGGTGCGCGAACTCGCCCCGGGGCAGGACCCCCGCGCCGCCCTGCGCGGCTGGATGGCCTCGGATGCCAAGGTCACGCCGCTGAAGGCGCTCCAGGGCCTGATCTGGCGGCAGGGCTACGAGGACGGGCGGCTCACCTCGCATCTCTACCCGGACGTGGCGCCCTGCCTGCGCGCCTGGTCGGCGGGCGGGCTGCGCCTCTGCGTCTATTCCTCCGGCTCGGTGGAGGCGCAGAAGCTGCTCTTCGGCCACAGCCCGGCGGGCGACCTGACGCCGCTCTTCTCGGGCTTCTTCGACACGCGGGTCGGCGCCAAGCGCGAGGCCGTGAGCTACCGCACCATCACCGCCGGGCTGCACCTGCCGGCAGGGGAGATCCTCTTCCTCTCCGACGTGGCGGAGGAGCTGGACGCGGCCCGGGAAGCCGGCCTCGCCACCTGTCAGCTCGTCCGCCCCGAGGACGGCACGCACCCCTCCGGCCGCCATCCGGAGGCCGGCGACTTCCCGGCCGTGGCCTCGCTCTTCGGACTGCCCCGCGCCTGAGCCCCGGCGGCGCGGGGCCGCCACGCCCATGCCGGCCGGAAATGTCACCGAAGCATGGCGGAATCGTCATGTGGCGCACCCTGGCCGTGGGTTTACGGCGGCGTCATAGATGGCATCCCGCCCATCCAGCCCGTGAGATCCCCTCGCTCCCATGCTGACCACCTACACCGTGGTGAACGGCCGCCTGGAAGTCCGGGAAGGCATCCCCGCTCCGGAGGAACTGCGGGCCGCCGTCTGGCTCGACCTGCTGAACCCGAGCCGGGAGGAGGAGCGCTCCGTGCAGGAGGCGCTGGGGCTGGAAGTGCCGACGCGCGAGGAGCAGCAGGAGATCGAGAGCTCCTCCCGCCTCTACCGCGAGGAGGATGCCCTCTTCCTCACCGCCAACTTCCTCTATGGCGTGGAGGAAGGCGAGTTCGGCAGCACGCCCATCACCTTCGTCCTCGCCACGCGCAACCTGATCACCGTGCGCTACGCCACGCCCAAGGCCATCGCCATGTTCTCCACCCGGTGCCGCAAGCACCCGCCGAGCCTGCTGCGCTCGCCCGACCAGGTGATGATCGGCATCTTCGAGAGCGTGGTGGACCGGCTGGCGGATATCCTGGAGCGGGTCGGCGCGGACATGGACACCGCCAGCCGCACCGCCTTCCGCTCCGCCAAGGGCACCACCAAGGCGAACCGGCGGGACGAGGACCTGCGTAACGCGCTGATCGCCCTGGGCCAGGTCGGCGAGGTGACCAGCCGCGCCAGCGAGACCCTGCTCGGCCTCAGCCGCATCCTGACCTATCTGGGCACCGAGAAGGACGCGCTGGTGCGCAAGGAGAACACCGCCCAGGTGAAGACCCTGGTGCGCGACCTGAAGTCGCTGGTGGACCATGCGGGCTTCCTCGCCAACAAGGCGAACTTCCTGCTCGACGCGATCCTGGGCGTGATCAACATCGACCAGAACGGCATCATCAAGACCTTCACCGTCGCCTCGGTGGCGCTGATGCCGCCCACGCTGATCGCCAGCATCTACGGCATGAATTTCAAGGACATGCCGGAGCTGGGCTGGGATTTCGGCTATCCGGTGGCGATCGGGCTGATGGTGGTCACCGCGATCCTGCCGGTGCTGTACTTCAAGCGCAAAGGCTGGCTCTGAGCCGCCGGCGCGGCGTGGAAATACGCCTCCGGAACGGCCTGCGGCCTATCCCGGTCCAGGCGGCGCATCCTGTATGCTGCGCTGCGTGACGCGCATCCTCCGCCTCTTTCCGCCTCTGTCACCCGCCGGCCTGCTGGCCGTCCCGCTGCTCCTGTCCGGCTGCGGCGGTGCCCCGCCCCTGGCGGAGCCGGCGAGGCTCGGCCTGAGCGACGTTGCCGCGACGGCCATGGCCCTGGCGGGGCGGCTGCCGGCGGAGGCGATGGGCTTCGGGCAGAAGCCGGCCCCGGCCGGCGCGGTGGAGCGCCTTTCCCCCGCCGTGCTGCTCGCCTACTACCAGCGGACAGGGTCCGGCGCCTCCGCCGTCACGGCCCTGCTCGACCTGCCGCCCTCCGACGAGATCGCGCCCGATCCGCCGGACGGGATCGAGGCTCCGGAACTGGCCGTCTTCCTGGAGACCCGGCGCCGCTTCGTCACGGCGGCCGAGATCCTCGACGGCCGGGACACGCGGGGGCGCCTCTTCACCGCCCGCCCGCGCGGCGCCAGGGTGAGCCTGCGCTGCGTCGCGGTCCTGTCCTCGGAGGATGGCACGCCGGACCGGCAGCACGTGACCTGCGCCCGCATCATGGGGCGGCGAATCGTCATGGTCTCCGCCACGGCCCGCCCCGGGCCCGGCCGAGCCGCCGAGTCCGAGAGCCTGCTCGTGGCCTTCAGCGGGCGCCTCCTGGCGGCGCTGGCGGGGCTGGGGCAGCCGGTCACCCCACCGCCGGGGGAGGCCGATCCCTTCCTGCTCTCCCCGCCCGCCTCGCGCACCTGATACGGGCTGCGGAATGCAGGAACCCCAGGGGCTTCATGGGCCGGGGCCTTTCGGCGAGCGTGCCGTGCCGGGTTTTAAGGTTTTAGCGTTTTAGGATTTTAGCCCTTTATCTGCCCGGATGGCAGTACAGCCTCGGCCTGCGTGGCGAACAGGTTCTGTTTGGGTGTTCGCTCGTGGAGCGGTGAAACTGTGGTGGCGTTGATTTTATTCCTATATCCGAGCGGGCATCGGGAAGCAAGGAAGCCGTTCGGCGGGAGACGTGGCCCGGAGCGAGAGACAGCGCCTCTCCCCCCCGGGGCTGGCCATGAAGCGCAACGCCGGAGCCTCGCGCGCGCTCCATGGGATAGTGCGTTTCCGCGGTCGGATCAGGCTTCCGGCAGGGGCTTAAGCATCGCGAGGCGGAAGGCGGCCAGCAGCGCCACCAGCAGCATTCCCCCGACCATGGCCACCACGCCCGGCCAGCCATGGCTGGCCCAGGCGAGCCCGCCCAGCGAGCCGGCGACGCTGGAGCCCATGTAGTAGCAGAAGAGGTAGAGGGAGGAGGCCTGGGCCCGGCCGCGCCGCGCCCGCCGGCCGACCCAGGAACTGGCGATGGAATGCGCGCCGAAGAAGCCGAAGGTGGTGACGGCGATGCCCAGGATGACCACGGCCAGCGAGGCGGAAAGGGTGAGCGCCACGCCCGCCAGCATGGCCAGCACGATGGCCCAGAAGACGCGCCGCCGCCCCAGCCGGTCGGCCAGCCGTCCGGAGACGGTGGAGCTGACGATGCCCACCAGATAGACGGTGAAGATCATGCCCACCACCGCCTGGCTGAGCCCGAAGGGCGGGGCGAGGAGGCAGTAGCCGATGTAGTTGTACACGGTCACCAGCCCGCCCATCAGCAGGAAGCCCTCCAGGAAGAGCCAGGGCAGGCCGGGGTCGCGCAGATGCACCAGGAAGTTCGCCACCAGCTCCCGCGGGCGGGCGCTGCGCGGGGCGAACTGGCGCGACGGGGGCAGCAGCCGCCAGAAGGCGACCGCCGCCGCGAGGCCGAGCAACCCGATCACCCCGACCGCCAGACGCCAGGAGCCGAGATCCGCGATCAGCCCGGTGATGACACGGCCGCCCATGCCGCCGAGCGCGCTGCCGCTGATGTAGAGCCCCATGGCATAGCCGGAGGATTTCGGGTGCACCTCCTCGCTCACATAGGCCATGGCGACGGCGGGCAGGCCGGAGAAGGTGATCCCTTGCAGGGCCCGCAGTAGCAGGAACTGGTGCCAGGAGGGCACGAGTGCCGAGACCACGGTCAGGATGGCCGAGACCAGCAGCGAGAAGAGCATCACCGGCTTGCGTCCCATCGCCTCGGACAGGGTGCTGGCCACCAGCATGGAGACGGCGAGCAGCCCGGTGGTCAACGAGAGCGACAGGCTGGCCGAGGCGGCGCTGACCCCGAACTCCTCGGAGAAGACCGGCATCAGCGGCTGCACGCAGTACATCAGCGCGAAGGTCGAGAAGCCCGCCGCCAGCATCGCCAGGTTCACGCGCCGGAACTCGGGCGTCCCGCCCTCGATGAAGGCCGGTGCCGGCGGCGCCCCGCCGTCCTGGATGGGGGCTGTGTCGGTGGTCATGCGCGGGTGTCCCGTTTCCGGCCGGGCATGGTTCGCCCCCTGGGCGCTGGCGCCCGGGAGAGCCCGCCCTGGTTGCGGTCCGGCACCCGGCTGGTGGGCGCCACCGCCAGGATGGCCTCTTCCGCTGCGCCGCAACAACCCATGCTTCCTCGATCTGCCTCCCGCTTCGCGCATGGGTCCGCGCCATGCCCTGGCTTGGCGCGGCGTGGCGTCTGGCCCGGGAGCCTGCTAGGAGGCCGCCATGACCTGGGCCGATGGCGCCATCCTCCTGATTCTCGCCGTTTCGGCCGCCCTGGCCTATTCGCGCGGGCTGGTGCGGGAAGTCCTCGGCGTCGGCGCCTGGGCCGGCGCCCTGGTGCTGGCCTTCGTGATGCTCCCAGGGATGCGCGCGGCGCTGGGCGATGCGGTAAGCCCCGCATGGCTGGCGGATGTCGTGGCCGCCGGGTCGGTCTTCGTCATCGCCCTTATCATCCTGAAACTGTTGATCGCCTGGGTGGCGCGCGCGGTACAGTCCTCGGTGCTGGGCGGCGTGGACCGCGCGCTTGGCACCGTGTTCGGAATCGCAAGGGGTGCATTCCTCGTCGTGCTCGCCTACATCGTGGCCGGACAGCTCCAACCCGTCACGGAACGCTGGCCCGAGGCCCTGCGCGATGCCCGCGCATTGCCGTTCGTGGCGCAGGGCGCGAAGTGGCTGGTCGGCCAGCTTCCGCCCGAGTACCGCCTGCGCGTGCCGGATGCCCCGGCCCGTCCGCTGCCGCCCATGGAGGACCTGTTGCGACCGCCCGCGCGCAACCGGACCTGAGGATTGTCGCATGGATTTCACGACCAACCCTCTCGCGCCGTCCAGCCCGGACAGGGACGAGGATGACGGATTCCACGAGGAATGCGGCGTCGTCGGCATCTGGAACGCGCAGGACGCCGCCGCCCTGGCCGCGCTGGGCCTGCACGCGCTGCAGCACCGGGGCCAGGAGGCGGCGGGGATCGTCACCCTGGCGGAACGCGGCCAGTTCCATTCCCACAAGGGGCGCGGCCTGGTGGGCGACAATTTCGGCGATGCCAAGGTCATGGCCGCCCTGCCCGGGCGCGCGGCGATCGCCCATAACCGCTATGCGACGACCGGCGAGTCGGCGCTGCGCAACGTCCAGCCGCTCTATGCCGATTTCGAGTTCGGCGGCCTCGCCGTGGCGCATAACGGCAACCTGGTGAATGCCTTCCAGCTCAAGCGCGCCCTGGTGCGCCGCGGCTGCCTGTTCCAGAGCACCACCGATTCCGAGGTTTTCGTCCACCTCATCGCCATCAGCCTCTACTCCACGGTGCTGGACCGGCTGATCGACGCGTTGAAGCAGGTCCAGGGCGCCTATTCCCTGGTGACGCTGCACGAGGGCGCGCTGATCGGGGCGCGCGATCCGCTGGGCGTGCGGCCGCTGGTGCTGGGCCGTCTCGGCGGGCCGGAAAGCAATTCCTGGGTGATGGCGAGCGAGACCTGCGCGCTGGACATCGTCGGCGCCGAGTTCGTCCGCGACATCGAGCCGGGCGAGGTGGTGATCGCCGACGAGAAGGGGCTGCGGTCGATCCGCCCCTTCGGCAAGCAGCCCAGCCGCTTCTGCATCTTCGAGTACATCTATTTCGCCCGTCCCGATTCGGTGATCGAGGGCACCTCCGTCTACAACACGCGCAAGCGCATCGGCGAGGAACTGGCCCGCGAATCCGGCGTGCCGGCGGATGTGGTGGTGCCGGTGCCGGATTCCGGCGTGCCGGCGGCCATGGGCTATGCGACCGAGGCGGGGATTCCCTTCGAGCTCGGCATCATCCGCAACCACTATGTCGGGCGCACCTTCATCGAGCCGACCGACCAGATCCGCCATCTGGGCGTGAAGCTGAAGCATTCCGCCAACCGCACCATGATCGAGGGGCGGCGGGTGATCCTGGTGGACGATTCGATCGTCCGCGGCACCACCAGCAAGAAGATCGTGGAGATGGTCCGCCAGGCCGGCGCCACCGAGGTGCACATGCGCATCGCGGCGCCGCCGACCACGCATCCCTGCTTCTACGGCATCGACACGCCGGACCGGGACAAGCTGCTCGCCGCGAACAACAACATCGAGGAGATGGCGCGCTTCATCGGCGCCGACAGCCTCGCCTTCATCTCGCTGGACGGGCTTTACCGCGCGCTGGGGCATGAGGGCCGCGACAAGCGCTCGCCGGGCTATTGCGATGCCTGCTTTACGGGCGATTATGCCATCCCGCTGGCGGATCTGCAGGAGGCGCCCGAACGCGCCCCGGCCCTGATTGCCGCCAACGGAGCCTGACCCCTCCCCCCCTCTAAGAGGCCCCATGAACGGCACGATCGAGGAGACGCCACCGCCGGAAGGGCTGCCGCCCAGCCCGGCCCTCGCGGCGGAAGCGGGGCGTCCCCTCGCCGGCCGGGTCGCCCTGGTCACCGGGGCCTCCCGCGGGATCGGTGCCGCCGTGGCGCTGGAACTTGGCCGGATGGGCGCGCATTGCGTGCTGGTCGCCCGCACCCAGGGCGGGCTGGAGGAGATGGACGACGCCATCCGGGACGCCGGCGGCGAGGGTGCCACGCTCCTGCCCTTCGATCTCGCCAAGGGCGCGGAGCGGATCGATGCCATCGGCCCCTCGGTCTATGAGCGCTTCGGCCGCCTCGACATCCTGGTCCATGCCGCGGGCTCGCTCGGCACGCTGACGCCGGTGGGCCATATCACCCCGCGCGACTGGGAGGAGGTGGTGGGGGTGAACCTGACCGCCACCTGGCGGCTGATCCGCACCTGCGACCCGGTGCTGCGTGCCTCCGATGCCGGGCGCGCCGTCTTTCTGTCCACCCGGCGCACGGCGGAGCCGAAGGCGTATTGGGGTGCCTATGGCGCCACCAAGGCGGGGATGGAGCACCTGGCCCTGACCTGGGCGCAGGAGGCGGCGATCACCCCGCTGAAGGTGAACGTGGCCGATCCCGGCGCGGTGGCGACGCGGATGCGGGCGCGGGCCTATCCGGGCGAGGACGCCGCCATCCTGCCGAAGCCGGCGGATGTGGCGCCGGCCATCGCGGCGCTCTGCCTGCCCGGGGAGGCGCGGAGCGGCGTGGTGGTGCGGCTGGGGGAGCGATGAGCCGGTTGGTCGCGGCGGGACTGCCCGGCCTGCTGCTGGCGGTCCTGCTGATGGGCTGCGCGCCTCCGCCCGTTGCGACCCCGGAACCCGTCGCCGCCGGCCCGGCGGACGGCCCCAGGGATGGACGGGCGGATGGCGGCTGGGAACCCGCGCCGACCACCGCCGCCCCGCTGCGGCCGCAGCGCGACAATGGCCGGCGCGGCCTGAGCGTCAGCCGCTCGCCCCTGCTGTCCGGCACCGGGGCGCGTGGTGCCATGGGCTGGCCCGACCGGTATCAGGGGGATCTGGGCGGCGCGCCCTACCGGCCGCAATACTGATCGGGGCCGGCCGGAAGGGGCGGAGCGCTACTCCGCGTCCTCGTAGGGATTGCTTGTCCCGCGCAGATGCAGCCGGACCGGCACGCCCGGCATGTCGAAGCTCTCGCGGAACAGGTTCACGAGATAGCGCTTGTAGTCCTCCGGCAGCAGCTCCGCCCGGGTGCCGAAGACGGTGATGGTCGGCGGCCGCGCCTTGGGCATGGTGCAGTAGCGCAGCTTCAGCCGCTTGCCGCCCACCAGCGGCGGCTGGTGCTTCGCCAGCGCTTCCTCGAACCAGCGGTTCAGCGCGCCCGTCGGGACGCGGCGGTTCCAGCGCTCATAGACCTCGCGCACCGTGGGCATCAGCTTCTCCACGCCGCGCCCGGTGGCGGCGGAAAGCGGCACCACCGAGATGCCCTTCATCTGCGCCAGGGAGGCGGTCAGCACGTCCTCCAGCTTCCGCCGGGCGGCGTTGCGGTCCTCCACCGCGTCCCACTTGTTGTAGGCGATCACGACGGCCCGTCCCTCGCGCTCGGCGAGGCGGGCGATGCGCAGGTCCTGCTCGTCCATGCCCAGGTTGGCGTCCAGTACCAGGATCGCGACCTCGCACTCCTTCAGCGCCGCGATGGTGGCGCCGGTGGACATCTGCTCCAGCCCTTCATGCACCCGGGCGCGGCGGCGCAGGCCGGCGGTGTCCACCAGCCGCACCTTGCCGCCCGTCTCGTCCACCCATTCCGAGGCCACGGCATCGCGGGTCAGGCCGGGCTCCGGCCCGGTGATCATCCGCTCCTCGCCCAGCAGCGCGTTCAGCAGGGTGGACTTGCCCGCATTGGGGCGGCCGACGATGGCGATGCGCAGGGGCCGGTTGCGGCGGGCCTCCTCGGTGTCGGGCTCTTCCTCGTCCTCCGCCGCCGGCGCCCAGTCCTTCAGGCGCGCGGCCACCTCGTCATGCAGCTCCCCCCAGCCATCGCCGTGCTCGGCCGAGACCGGCAGCGGCGAGCCGAGCCCGAGTTCATAGGCTTCCAGCGCGTTGGCGGCGCCGGTGCGTCCCTCGGCCTTGTTGGCCAGCACGAGCACCGGCCGCTCCTGCCGCCGCAGCCAGGTGGCGAAGGCACGGTCCGAGGGGGTGAGGCCCGCCCGGGCATCCACCACGAAGAGGATCAGGTCCGCCTCCCGCAGCGCGGCCTCGGAGGAGGCTCGCATGCGGCCGGGGATGGTGTCGGGCGGCGATTCCTCCAGCCCGGCCGTGTCCACCACGGTGACGTCGATGCCGCCGATGCGGGCCTCGCCTTCCTTGCGGTCGCGGGTCACGCCCGGCGTGTCGTCCACGATCGCGGTGCGTCGGCCGACCAGCCGGTTGAACAGGCTCGACTTGCCGACATTGGGCCGTCCGAGGATCGCGATGCGCGGCTTCATGCCGTGGTCCTTATGCTCTGCGGCCGATGCCGCGCCGGTCCGGAAGGCCGGGACCGGCGCGCCGCTTCCTTGTCGTCTCTTGATTCGGGCTTGCGGCCGCGCTGGACAAGGGCTGATGCGCGGTCCCTGCCCCGCGAAACGAAGCAAGGGCCCGGCGCGGCGGGCCGGAAGCCCCTGAACAGGGCCCGTGAACAGGGCTCATGAGCGGGGGCCATGCGCGGGGCCGGTGCCCGCCACGGTTCCCCGCTACGGCTCGATGCCCCGCCCCGATACCCCGGCTGGCGAGCGGCGCCGCGCGGGCGCCGCCGTTCTCAGCCCCGCAGTGCGGCCAGGGTGCCGTCGTCGCTGAGCACCAGCACGGCACCCCCGGCCGTGGCCGGGGCCAGGCTGACCGGGCCCGGCAGGGGCACGCGCCCGGCGACGGCGCCGTCATTGGCGCCCACGATCAGCGCCTGGCCGCCGCTGCCCGGCACCAGGAGCTGCCCGTTGGCCAGCAGCGGCGCCGCGAAGCGCGCCGGCTCCGGCGCCTTCTTCTCGCCCGGCGCGGCCGGCGGGTTCAGTTCGGTGATCCAGCGGACCTGCCCGGTGTCGCGGGTCATGGCGACCAGCCGCTGCGTGGCGGAAACGAGGAAGATCCACTCCCCCGCCACGGCGGGGGTCACGCCGCCGCCGACATTGCGCTCCCAGAGCCGCCGGCCGGAGCGGAGGTCCACCACCATGGTGGTGCCGCCCATGCCCAGCGCGATCACCCGCCCGTCCGAGATCACCGGCAGGGCATGCACGCCCGCGATGTCGGCGATGCCGCGGTCCACCCCCGGCGCGGCGGAAAGCGCCTCGGTCCAGACCACGCGGCCATCGGCGGTGCGCAGGGCGACCAGTTCGCCCGACGGGAAGCCGGCCACCAGCGTGTCGCCCTCCACCGCCGGGGCGGCGAGGCCGAGCGGCACGGCGCTCACCTGCTGCCCCTGGAAGGACCAGAGCTTGTGCCCGTCCTCGGCCGAGAGGGCGTTGAGCTGGTTGTCCAGCGTGAGGACGAAGATCCGCCCTTCCGCCACGGTGGGGGCGCCGCGCATCGGCGCCGACAGGCGCGTGCGCCAGCGCAGCGTGCCGTTGCCGGCATCCAGGGCGATGACCTCGGCCATGCCGGTGGCGATGTAGAGCGTGCCGCCGTCGAAGGCGCAGCCGACGCCCAGCGCGCCGACATCGTCATCCTCCGGCCGGGTGTCGAAGCGCCAGCGGCGCCCGCCCCGCGCCAGGTCCCAGGCCGAGACCACGCCGAAGGCATCGGAGGCGAAGACCGTGTCCGCCGAGGCGATGGGCCCGGAGGTCATGCGGCGGCGGAAGGCGCTGCCGGAACCGACCGAGCCGCTCCAGGCCAGCCGCAGCCCGTCCAGCGGCAGCGCAGCATGGCCCGGGGAATGGTCCAGCGTCCCGCCGGCCTGCGGCCAGGCGGCAATGGCCGCCGGCGGCGGCAGGTCCACCGGCCGCGCGGCCAGGCCTTCGTCCACCGAGACGGGCTTTTCCATCTCCAGCACCGAGCGGCGCTCGCCCGGCAGGATGTCCTTCCGGCTGGCGAAGATATCGTCCAGCGTCTCGCAGCCGGCCAGCATGCCGGTCGCCGCGAGGAGGGCGGCGCGCCGCGTGATGGTCATGCGTGTCATCCCTCTAGTCCCGCCGCCAGCCGTGCCGCGCGGTCGCGGAGGCCCTGCGGCGCCGTCTCATCCGCGGCCAGTGCCTGGAAGGTCTTGCGCGCCTCGTCCTTCTGCCCCTGCCGCAGCGCCACCAGCCCCTGCATTTCCTGGGCCGAGTAGCGCCAGGGCTTCTTGGCGCCGGAGAGCGGCGCGACCCGGCTGGCCAGGGCGCCCGTGTCCTCGGAGTCGAGGCCGTTCATCACCCACATCAGCGAGGCGAGCTCGCGATAGACCTCCCCGGCCTTCGGGTCCTGCGCCACGGCGTCCCAGAGCGCCAGGGCGGCGGCACGGTCCCCGGCCTCCGCCTTCAGCGCGGCGGCGCGCAGGCGCGCCAGGGTGCGGTAGCCGTCGGGCGCCCCGGAGGCGATCTGGGCGAAGCGTTCGCCGAGCGTGGCGGGATCGGCGCCCGGCTGCTCGGCGGCACGGCTGGTCTCCAGGAACAGCGCGGCGGCCTGCTCGGACTGGCGAGACTGGTACCAGCGCCAGCCCTGCCAGCCGCCGGCGCCGGCAGCCGCCACCAGGGCCACGACTCCCAGGGCGCTGCCCCAGCGCAGGGCGAGGCGGCGCATGCGCTCGGCGCGCACTTCCTCCTGAAGTTCGTCGAAGATATCGGACAAGGCGGTCCCGTCCCCCAGGCAAAGGCGGCGCTCCATATACCCTCCATCCCCCGGCCCGTTAAGCCCGGCCTCCCCGCCTGGGCCCGGCACCTCCTCCGAAGGTGAGGCTCCGCGATGCTGGACAGGCCGGAGGGAGGGGGCTACCCGGATCGTCGCCTGACCCTGCAACCGGAAGACCCGCCCCTGGCCCGGCCATCCCGCACAGCACGCGCCGGGGCCATCCCGCGCGCCGCGTGGCGGGCGGCCGATGGCACCCCGGACCGCCCCGCCCGCATCCGTCCGGCTCCCGATCGCCGGGCGTCCGGCCGCGTGACCCGGCGATGACCGCGCGCCTGCACGAATGCCCGGATTGCGGGTTGCGCCTCTGCCTGCCGGCCCTCGACCCCGGGATGGAGGCCCGCTGTCCCCGCTGCGCGCGGGTGCTGCGGCGGCACCGGGTGAACGCTTTCTCGGCCCCGCTGGCCCTGTCCCTGGCCGGCATCGTCCTCTACGCGATGATCCTCACCATGCCCTTCCTGGGCCTGAACCTGCTGGGGCGGGAGCGCGTGAGCCTCGTGGATTCGGGGGTCCATTCCTTTGCCCAGGACGGGTTCTGGGGCCTGGGGGGACTGGTCTTCCTGGTGCTGGTGGTGGTGCCGGGCGCGCAGCTCGTGCTGCTGCCCACGGTGATCCTGGGCCTGCACATGCGGAACCCGCCCGCGGGGCTGCACCGGCTGTTCCGCTGGTACATGGCGCTCGATGCCTGGATGATGGTGGAGGTCTTCCTGTTCGGCACCCTGGTCTCCTACACGCGGCTCGTGGACCTCGCGCATGTGGAGATCGGCCCCGCCGCCTATGGCATCGCCGCGCTGTCCCTGGTGCTGGTGGCGCGCAACGCCTCGCTGGAGCCGCAGGTGGTCTGGGACCGGCTGGAGGAACGCGACCTCGTGGCCGAATCCGGTGCCATCCGGCGCGGGGAAGCCAGTCCCGGCACCCCGCCGGGCACCCCGCCAGGCACCCCGCCAGGCCCCGACCCACGGGCCTTCCGCGCCGAGGGGGTGGCGGCGCCCGGTATGGCGGCCCACGAGACCGCGCTGATCGCGTGCCACCGCTGCCACCGGCTGGACCATGCGCGTCCCGGCGCGCCCTGCCCGCGCTGCGGCAGCCGGTTGCACCACCGCAAGCCGGACAGCATCGGCCGGAGCTGGGCGTTGGTGGCGGCCGCCTTCATCCTCTATTTGCCGGCCAACTACTATCCGGTGATGCAGATCACCACGCTGGGCCAGGGCGGGCCGCACACCATCCTGGGCGGGGTCATCGAGTTCCTCGAAACGGGCTTTTGGCCCCTCGCCCTCATCGTCTTCCTGGCCAGCGTCGCGGTGCCGATGCTCAAGCTGGTCGGGCTGATGGTCATGCTCACCAGCATCCGGCGCCGTTCCGCCCGCCACCTGCTGCGCCGCACCCAGCTCTACCGGCTGGTGGAGGCGATCGGGCGCTGGTCGATGATCGATGTCTTCGTGGTCTGTGTGCTGATCGCCCTGGTGCGCTTCGGCATGCTGGCCGAGATCACCGCGCAGGTCGGCGCCGCCTGCTTCGCCGGGGTGGTGGTGGTGACCATGGTGGCGGCCGAATGCTTCGACCCGCGCCTGATGTGGGATGCCGCCGGCTCCCCGGCCCAGGACCCCGACATGCCCCGGCGCTGGCGTGCCGAGGCCGCGGCCGCCGCCTCCCAGGATGGTCCTTCCCGGAACGGCCCCGCGCCGTCCGGGGCCCCTTCCACCGGTCCCGCCGGGACCGCCAGCCAGCACGGAGCCGCATGAGCGGAACAGAACCCCCGGCCGGCGGCATGTCGCGCGAGCCGGTCCCGGGCCAGAGCCCCGACAGCCCGCGCGAGGCGCGGATCCGCCACCGCCGTTTCTCCGCGATCTGGCTGATCCCCATCGTGGCGGCGCTGGTCACCGGCTATCTCGGCTGGCGCACCTTCTCCGACCGCGGGCCGCTGATCACCGTGAGCTTCGGCAATGCGGATGGCCTGACCGCCGGGCAGACGCCGGTGCGCTTCAAGTCCGTGCAGGTCGGGATGGTGGAGAGCATCCATCTCACCACCGACCTCCGCCGCGTGGACGCGCGCATCCGCATGGACCGTGCGGTCGGCGATCATGTCACCGAACACAGCCGCTTCTGGGTGGTGCGGCCGCGCCTTTCCGGCGCCAGCGTCTCCGGGCTGGAGACCATCGTGTCCGGCAGCTACATCGAGTTCGATCCTGGCGAGCCGGGCAAGGAGCAGTTCCGCTTCAACGGGCTGGAGAACCCGCCCGGCCGCCGCTCCGACGAACCGGGCCGCGACTTCGTGCTGCGCGCGCGGCGCCTGGGCCCGATCGACCGGGGATCGCCGGTCTTCTTCCGCGATGTCGAGGTCGGGCAGGTGCTCAGCTACAACGCGCCCGAGATCGACGGCAGCTTCACCCTGCACATCTTCGTGCGCGCGCCCTATAGCGAGTATGTCCGCAAGGGCTCGCGCTTCTGGAACGCATCGGGCGTCAGCCTGCGCCTGGGGGCGGAGGGCGTGCGGGTGGAGCTGGAAAGCGCCCGCGCGCTGCTCGCCGGCGGCATCGCCTTCGACACCCCGCCGCAGCTTCGCGACCAGCCGCCGGCGCCGGAGGAGGAGAGCTTCACGCTCTACAGCGACCTGGAGGCCGCGATCGCCGCGACCTCGGAGAACCGGCTCACCTTCCTGCTTTATTTCGATGGCTCGGTGCGCGGCCTCTCGCCCGGTGCGCCGGTGCTGCTGCGCGGCATCCGGATCGGCAGCGTCCTCGACGTCAAGCTGGAATACGACCAGGCGGCGGACCGCTTCCGCGTGCCCGTGCACATCGCCATCGAGCCGGACCGGATCTCCTTTCCCGCCGGCCGTCCGACGCGCGAGGTGCGCGCGATGGCCGAGGAGATGGTGGCCAAGGGCATGCGCGCGCAGCTCACCAGCGGCAGCCTGCTCACCGGGCAGCTCGTGGTCTCCATGGACTTCATGCCGGATGCGCCACCCGCCTCCGTGCGCATGGAGGGCGAGGAGATCGTGCTGCCCAGCATCGGCGGCGGCACCGACAACATCATGGCGGCGGTCAGCAACATCGC
Organism: Roseomonas gilardii; assembly: GCF_001941945.1. NCBI lineage: Bacteria > Pseudomonadati > Pseudomonadota > Alphaproteobacteria > Acetobacterales > Roseomonadaceae > Roseomonas > Roseomonas gilardii. The sequence continues at coordinate 2,569,412 of NZ_CP015583.1, forward strand.
GGGCAAGCTCGAACGCTTCCCGATCGAGGAGATCGGCCGCAACCTGAACGGCGCGCTGGCCTCGGTGAACGGGGTGGTGGGGGGGCCGGATCTGCGCAACGCGCTCAACGCGCTCAGCAGCAGCCTGGGCTCGGCGCGCGACCTGATCCGCAAGGCCGACAGCGGCATGACCCCGCTGCTGCGCCGCCTGCCCGGCATCGCCGACAACCTCGACCAGACCGTGGCCCGCGCCAGCACCGCCATCCGCTCCATCGAGCGCGGCTATGGCGGCGATTCCGAGGTGAACCGCGAGATGGAGCGCCTGATGTCCCAGCTCACCGACACCGCCCGTTCCGTGCGCCTGCTGGCCGATTTCCTGAACCGGCATCCGGAGGCGCTGATCCGCGGCCGGACCGGCGCCGCCACCGAGCGATGAGAGCGGAGCCGCCCCGCATGCCCCGGACCCTCACCCGCCGCCGCCTCGGCGCCCTGCTGCCTGCCCTGGCGGCCACCTTGGCGGCCACCGGCGCGCTCACGGGCTGCGCCTCGCCCGGCCCGGCCTATTACCGCCTGTCCGCCCAGGCCGGCCCCGCCCTGCCGGGAAGGGGAAGGCAGGTCCAGCTCCGCCGCGTGGGCATCCCCGGCTATCTCGACCGCCCGGGGCTGGTCCGGGCGCGGGAGGGCGGGCGCCTGGACGTGGCCGATGTGGAAAGCTGGCCCGAACCCTTCGGCGACATGGTGACACGCGTGCTGGCCGAGAACTTGGCGCTGCGCCTGCCGGGGGATTCCGTGGCGGCGGAGGGCGGCGCGCTGCGGATTCCGGCGAGTATCCTGGCCGAGGTGCAGATCCAGCGCTTCGAGGCCGGGCCGGACGGCGTGGTGGAACTGCTCGCCCAGGCGGCGGTGCGCCCCCGCAACCAGGATGCCGCCGCAAGCCGCACGCTGCGCTTCCGCGTGCCGTCCGGTGTGCCGGGGGCCGGTGTGTCGGGGGCCAGTGTGTCCGGGACCGGTGCGAAAGGGCCGGATGCGGCCGGTGTGGTGGCCGCGATGGATCAGGCCCTGGGCCAGTTCGCGGATTCGCTGGCCGGGATGATCGCCGCCATGCCGGCGACGGCGCTCACCGCCCGTTAATCCCCGCCGGGACAGGATGCGGGCGTGCGCCCGCTCCTGCTGCTTCCCCTGCTGATCCTTCCCCTGGCCGGCTGCGATGCCTTCTGGGGGCCCTTCGCCGCGGCCAACGTGGCGTCGCTGACCACGACCGGGCGCGCGGTGCCGGATCTCTTCGTTTCGGCCGTCACGGGCAAGGACTGCTCGATCGCCCATCTGGACGCGGGGGAGAAACGCTATTGCCGGCGCGATCCGCTGCCGCCGGTCGAGGCGGTCTGCACGCGCTCCCTGGGTTCGGTGGATTGCTGGGACGGCCCGCCGCCCGGCATGCCGCCGCAGCGCCCGCTGGGCGACGCGCCGCCCGCTACGGCCCGGCCGCCGGAGCCCTGGCCGCTGCGGAGCCTTTGAGGGCGGCTCTTCCGTGGCCACCGCATGACCCCTCCCGTGACCCCTCCCCTGGCCATGGCCGTCGTCCCGGGTTCCAATGCCGGGAATCGCAAGGAACAGACCATGACGGATTTCACCTGGGACCACCTGCACCTGCGCAGCCCCGATCCCGAGGCCACGGCGCGCTACTTCCAGGAGATGTTCGGCGCCACCGAGACCGGGCGAGCGGCGCAGGGCAACGGCGCGCTCCGCGTGATGCTCGACCTGTCGGGGCTGCCGCTCTTCATCGAGCAGGTGCCGCCCGGCACCGCCGCGCCGCCGGAGCCCCCCTTCCTCGGGCTGGAGCATGTCGGCCTGCGGGTGAAGGATCTGGAGGCCACCGCCGCCGCGCTGCGGGCCAGGGGCGCCCGTTTCGTGGTGGAGCCGCACTCGCCACGGCCGGGGTTGAAGATCGCCTTCCTGGAAGGGCCGGAGAAGCTGCGGATCGAGCTGCTGGAGCGCGCGGCGGGCTGATTCCCGCCTGGTATCCGCCCTGGCCGAGCCCGGTTCGGCCCGGCCGCCAGAGCGGATACCATTTCATTGGCGTAACACAACTTGCGCGTGCTATCCGGGCTCCGGCCGGGATCGCGCCGGGGCCTTCCCGTCCCGTTCCGGCCCAATCCATGAACCGTGGAGGGGCCACACATGCCATCAACCTGCTCCTGTTGCGCGCCGGGCCACCATCCCCGGCCCGGCCGCCGCGCCATGCTCGCCGGTCTCGGCGCGCTGGCGGCGCTGCCCATGGCCTCGCCCGTCCGGCGCGTCATGGCGGCGGAGGCGGTGCCCAAGACCAGCCTGACCAGCGATCAGGCGCTGGATCTGATGAAGAAGGGCAATGACGAGTTCGTCGCCGGCGCCCCCCAGCACGCCCTCCTGGGGCGCGAGCGTCGGCTGGAGCTGGCGCATGGCCAGGCGCCTTTCTGCATCCTGGTCGGCTGCTCCGACAGCCGCGTGCCGCCGGAACTGCTGTTCAACCGCGGGCTGGGCGAGATCTTCATCGTGCGCAATGCCGGCAATACCGTGGACACGGCGGCCATGGGCAGCGTCGAGTATGGCGTCGGCGTGCTGGGCTGCCCGCTGGTGATCGTGCTCGGCCATGAGAGCTGCGGCGCCGTCGCCGCCGCGATCGACGTGGTGCAGAAGAACGCCAGCTTCCCCGGCGTGATCGGGGAAATGGTGCAGCCGATCATCCCCGCCGCGCTGGCGGCGCGCGACGAGAAAGGCGGGATGACGCTGAACGCGGCGGTGCACGAGAACGCGCGCCGTGTCGCGAAGCGCCTGAAGACGCAGAGCGTGGTGGTGCAGCAGGCCGTGGCCCAGGGCCGGCTGCGGGTGGTGGCGGCCTATTACCGCCTCGCCGATGGCGATGTGGAGTGGTTCGAGGAGATCTGAGGCCGGCGAGCCGGGCCGCCGCGAGGGAGGCCCGGCCGGGGACGTGTCAGGTGCCGCGCGCCTCGGCGAAGCGCACCGGCTCGCCGCGCGGGGCGCCGATCACCTCGTCCTCGCGCATCACCGGCACGCCGCGGATCACGGTCATCACCGGCCAGCCGGTGCATTCCATCCCGGCGAAGGGCGTCCAGCCGCAGGGCGAGGCGATCCAGCTTTCCTCGATGGTGCGGCGGCGCTTGAGGTCCACGATGGTGAAATCGGCGTCGTAGCCGGCGGCGAGCCGTCCCTTGGCCGTCACGCCATAGACCCGGGCGGGCCCGGCGCTCATCAGGTCCACCAGCCGGGTGAGCGGCAGGCGGCCCTCGGCCACGTGGTTCAGCATCACCGGCACCATGGTCTGCACCCCGGTGAGCCCGGCGGCGGTGGCGGGCCAGGGGCGTTCCTTGGCGGCGCGGGAATGCGGCGCGTGGTCGGAGCCGATGCAGTCCACCGTACCGTCACGCACGGCGGCCCAGGCGGCCTCCATGTGGCGCGCGTCGCGGATCGGCGGGTTCATCACGGCATAGGGCCCCAGCCGCTCATAGGCCTCCGGCGCCACCTGGGTCAGGTGGTTCACCAGCACCTCGACCGTGGCGACGTCGCGATAGTCCTTGAGGTAGTCCAGCTCCTCCGCCGTGGAGACGTGCAGGATATGCGCCGGGCGCTGCGTCTTGTGCGCCAGCGCCATCAGCCGCCGCGTGCCGAGGAAGGCGCATTCCACATCGCGCCACTCGGCATGCAGGGCATAGGGGCCGCCGGCGGCGTAGTGCGGCTTGCGCTCCTGCAGCCGGTACTCGTCCTCCGAATGATAGGCGATGCGGCGGCGGCCGGAGCGCATCACGGCCTCCAGGCTGGCATCGTCCTCCACCATCAGGTCGCCCGTCGAGGAACCGGCGAAGACCTTGATGCCGCAGACATTGGGCTGGAGTTCCAGCTCCGCCAGCCCGGCGATGTTCGTTCTGGTGGCGCCGACATAGAGGCCCATGTCGCACCAGGCGCGGCCGGCGAGATAGGCGCGCTTGTTGTCCAGCGTCTCGCGCGAGGTGATGGCGGGGCTGGTGTTCGGCATGTCGAAGAGCGCCGTGATCCCGCCCAGGATGGCGGCGCGGGTGCCCGTCTCGATGCTTTCCACCGTCATATCCGGCCCGGCGCCCTGGCCCGGGTCGCGCAGATGCACATGCGGGTCGATCAGCCCGGGGAGGATGTGCAGCCCGGCGCAGTCCAGCACCTCCTCCGCCGTGTCGGAGGCGGCCAGGCCGATCGCCGCGATCCGCCCGTCGCGCACCCCGATATCGGTCCGCTCCTCCCCCCAGGGCAGGACGCAGGTGCCGCCGCGCAGGATCAGGTCATAGGCCGCCATCGGGGGGATCTCCTTCACAGGGAGGGGCCTTATCGCACCGCTTGCCGCCCACTGGGAGGGGCCGGACGGGGGGAAGCGCCCAGTAGAAGCGCCCAGTAAGTGGCCCACATGAAGTGGTCCTGGAAATGGCCCCGGAATGGCTCCGGAATGGCCGGGGATACGGCCACCCTATCTCCAGGGACGGCCCAAAAGCGCTCAGGCGGCGCGGCGCACCGTTTCCTCCGTGCCGCGCCGCTGCTCCAGCAGCCCGTCCAGGCTGTTGCCGGTGATCTCCGTGCGCTGGCGCGGCAGGGCCTCGGGGTATTCCGCCTGCAGGAAGGCGATCATCTTCTCCCGCACCTCGCAGCGCAGGTCGAAGGTGTTGCCGCCGCCCCGCGCGCTGACGAGGATGCGGATCTCCACCATGTTGCCCGGCGTGTCCGTCACCTGGAGTACGCAGGTCTTGCGGTCCCAGAAGCGGCTGGCGGAGGCGATCTCCTTCAGCTTCTCCCGCATCCGGTCCAGCGGCACGGTGTAGTCCACGCGCAGGAAGACCGAGCCGATGAGGTCGGAGCTCTCATGCGTCCAGTTCTGGAACGGCTTCTCGATGAAGTAGGAGAGCGGCACGATCAGCCGCCGCAGATCCCAGAGCCGGACCACGACATAGGTGCTGGTGATGTTCTCGATCCAGCCCCATTCGCCTTCCAGCACCACCGCGTCCTCGACCCGGATCGGCTGCGTCATGGCGATCTGGATGCCCGCCAGCATGTTGCTCAGCAGCGGCCGCGCCGCGAGGCCCAGCACCAGGCCGGCGGCGCCCGCCGAGGCGAAGAGCGATACGCCGTATTGCCGCACGGCGGGGATGCTGGTGAGTGCCGCGGCCACGGTGACGATCACCAGCAGCGTCTGCCCGGTGCGCAGAAGGATGCGGACCTGCGTGACATGCTTGCGGGCGAGGAGGTTGTCCTCCACGTCCAGGCGGAAGCGGCGCAGATAGACCTCGGCCCCCAGGTTGAGCGCGGTGACCAGCATCCAGCCCAGGGCCAGGATGAAGGCGCAGAGCAGCACCTGCGCCAGTGTCAGCGTGGTGGCATAGGAGAAGGGCGCCGCCGGCAGTACCGTGCCGACGGCAAGGATCACCAGGAAGGTGCAGAGGGGGCCCGTGCTCCGCGTCACCAGCACCTGCAGGAAGCTGCGGCCGTAGCGTCCCGCCAGGCGGTAGAGCAGGCGGAGGCAGAAGCGGGTCAGGGCCAGGGCGAGCCCCGCCGCCAGGAGCAGCAGCAGGGCGGCGAAGACTTCCGCCGGAACCCAGGCCAGGAAGCTCCGGACCCGTTCCAATCCAATCCTGAGACTATCCGCCAAGCCCTCGGCCCCCTTGCCGTCGCTGCCGATGGATCGCGCCTCCCCCCGCCATGCGGTCTCGTTGGGCCCATGGGCCAGGGAACGCCGCTGCGTGCCCCGCGGCCATGGGGCCGGAACGGGGAGTGCCAGCGGCGGGACGGCCCCTGGGGACTGCCCGGCCGGCTTTCGCGCCTGCGAGATCGAACACGGTGGCGGCTGGAAGGTTTCGCGGCGCCGGAGCGGCGGGGGATGTCCCCCGCCGCTGCCGGCACGGGAACTCCAGGCGAAGACGAAGTCGCTCGCCAGCAGATGGAGCATGTCGTGCACCACGATCACGTCGTTCGCCCCGATCACGATGGAGCCCGCCGTGTCGTCGGGATAGTTGCCGATGGCGCTGCCGGGGGTGATGGTCAGGTCACCGAAGCGGGCATCATGCGGTGCCGTACTGCCGTCGGGCGATGCGGCCGGCCGTGGAGATCCCGTCCTCCGCGTGCCCCAGCCAGCCCCGCGCCAAGGGCCGTCAGTGCCCGGTGGAGCGGGAGAAGAGGTTGATCACCAGCACGCCCGCCAGGATCAGCGCCATGCCCAGGATCGCCGGCAAGTCCAGATGCTGGCGGAACAGGGCGAGGCTCAGCACCGAGATCATGACGATGCCAAGGCCGGACCAGATGGCATAGGCCACGCCCACCGGGATGGTCCGGATCGCCAGCGACAGCATGTAGAAGGTCAGCACGTAGCAGAGCACCGTGAAGACCGAGGGCCAGAGGCGGGTGAACCCGTCCGAGGCCTTCAGCGACAAGGTGCCCGCGACCTCGCCGCAGATCGCCACCAGCAGGAAGAGATAGGGACGCATGGGGGTCAGCGGGCTGCCAGCGCCTCGAAGACATCCCCCTGCATGGCCCGACGCTCGACATGCCGCGCGTGCCAGAGCGCGTAGAAGAGCAGGTGCCAGGCGGCGAAGCCCTCGCGCTTGCCGCCCGCCGCGCGGAACAGCGGCAGGATGCGCTCCGGCCGCGCGATCTCCGCCACGCCGGGCTGCGCTGCCACCAGCGGCGCCAGCCGGTCGGCGGCGGAAGCGATCCAGGCGCCCATCGGCACGGTGAAGCCCTTCTTCTTCGCGAAGGGCTGCGAGGCGGGGAAGTTCTGCGCCAGCCACTGCCGCAGCAGCCATTTGCCGGTCTCCCGCCGCACCTTCAGTCCATCCGGCAGGCGCCAGCAGGCCTCCGTCACCGCGCGGTCGAGGAAAGGCACGCGCCCCTCCACCCCATGGGCCATCAGGCAGCGGTCCAGCTTCAGCAGCAGGTCGTTGGGCAGCCAGTCGGCGATGTCCAGCGCCTGGGCGGCCATCAGCCGGGTGCGGCCCGGCGTCGCGGCGGCGGTCTCGGCGGCCTCGAACCCGTCGCGCCACAGGCGCGGCGGGTCGCGCAGCACGTCGAGCCGGTCGAAGGTGCCGTGGGCGCGCATCGCCTTGCCGCCCAGCCACCAGGGGCGCATGGCGGAGCGGTGGCGGCCGTAGCCGGCCAGGATCTCGTCGCCGCCCTCGCCGGAAAGCACGACCTTCACCTCCTCCCGCGCCCGCCGGGCGAGGAACCAGGTCGGCACGATGGCGTAGTCCGCCGCCGGGTCGTCCATGGCGCCGACGATCTCCGGCAGATGGCGCCAGACCTCGGCCTCGGTCACCTCCAGCCGCACATGCCGGGCGCCGGCGGCCTTCGCGGCGGCGGCGGCCTGCTCGCGCTCGTCCTTGTCGCCCGTGTCGAAGCCGGCGGTGAAGGCCAGGACCGGCCGCTCGTTCAGCCGCGACATGGCGTGCAACACCGCGGCGCTGTCCGTGCCGCCGGAGAGGAACATGCCATAGGGCACGTCGGCGCGCTGGTGGAACTCCACCGCCTCGGCGAAGGCCCGGCCGAAGCGGGCGATCGCCTCGGCCTCGCCGATCTCCTCCGGCCCGCCCTCCGGCAGGGCCGGCTGCCGGTGCCGCTCCACCACGGCGCCGTCCGAGATGGCCAGGGTCTCGCCCGGCAGCACCCGCTGGATGCCCTCGAAGATGGTCTCCGCGCCGGTGGTGAACTGGAGCTGCATCAGCTCGTCCCGGCTTTCCGCCCGGACCTTCGGCGCCACCAGCCCGGCCGCGACCAGGGCCTGCGGCTCGGAGGCGAAGGCGACGCCGCCCGCCACCTCGGCGATGTAGAGCGGCTTGATGCCGAAGGGGTCGCGCGACAGCACCACCCGCCGCGCCGAGCGGTCATGGATGGCCAGCGCCCACATGCCGCGCAGCCCGTCGGCGAAGCGGATGCCCTCCTGCCGCCACAGGTGCAGCGGCGGCTCGCAGTCGCTGCCGGTGGCGCAGGAGAAGGCGTTGGCGGCGCGGAGCTCGGGGTTGTTGTAGATCTCGCCATTGCCGACCAGCGCCGCCGGCCCGGCGAAGAGCGGCTGGTCGCCGGTCTCCAGGTCGATGATCGCCAGCCGCGTATGCGCGAGCGCCACGGGGCCCACGACGTGATGCCCCTGCCCGTCCGGCCCGCGATGCGCCAGGGCGCGGGTCAGCGCCTCCAGCACCCGGGAATCCGGCGCCTGGCCGGTGCGGAGGGCGAGGCCCGCGATGCCGCACATCAGCGTGCCTCCCGGCCGGCGGAACCGGCCTCCGACGGCGCCACGGCGCGGAGGAAGCTCCGCCAGCGCGCCAGGACCGGCGCCGCCGCGTGCTCGGCCTCGAAATCCCGCCGTCCGGCACCGGCGAGGCGTTCCGCCAGGGCCGGGTCGTCCAGCACGCGGCGGATCGCGGCCGCCAGGGGCGCAGGCTCCTCCAGCGGCGCCAGCAGCCCGGTCTCGCCGTCGCGGATCACCTCGCTGGGCCCCTGCGCGGCGGCGGCCACGACGGGGCGCGCGGCCGAGAAGGCCTCCAGCACCACATTGCCCAATGGCTCATGCCGGGATGGGCAGACGAAGACCTCCGCCCCCGCCAGCAGCGCCCCCGTGTCGGTGCGCCAGCCCAGGAAGGAGAGGCGGTCCCCCAGACCCAGTTCCCGTGCCAGCCCTTCCAGGGCGGCGCGCTCCGGCCCCTCGCCGGCCAGGGAGAGATGCGCTTCCGGCAGGTCCGCCAGGGCACGCAGCAGCACGTCGAAGCCCTTGTTGCGGTGCAGGCGGCCCATGGCGAGGAGCCGCCGCTTCCCCGGCGGGGCGGGCAGCGCGGCGGGCGTGGCGCCGGACAGGTCCGGCACGAAATTCGGCAGATGGTGCACGCGCCCGGGCGCCCAGCCCTGTTTGGTGATCCAGGCGACGAGATCGCGCGTATTGGCCACCAGATGGTCGCAGCGCCGGTAGTGCCGCAGGTCGTAATAGCCGCCCAGCCGCCCCACCAGGGTCCAGTCGCCCTTCGGCGTGAAGCGCGCCGCGCGGTTCATCCAGGCCACCGTCACGGCGGGGCGGAAGCGCCGCAGCGCGGCGCGCAGGCGCGGCCCGGTCAGCAGGTCGAGCGGGCCGCCGAAGCCCAGCGTGACGGGGGCGAGGCCCCCTTCCCGCAGCCGCGTCTCGCGCGCCGGTTCGCGCCGGATCACCGGCAGGACCTCCTCGCCGCTGTCATGCAGGCCGAGGCAGAGCCGCTCGTAGAAGGTCTCGGCGCCCCCCTTGGCGGCGCCGGCCATCACCTGCGCGACCCTCACCGCGCGTTCGGGCTCGGCTGATCGGCGGACGGGGTGCGAGGCTCGGCGCGGCGTGTCGGCATGCGGGGGTGGTGGCACAGGCGCGTGTGGAGGGGCAAGGGGCACTCCCGCCGCCAACCGCGCGGCCTCCGGGACGAAGGCGCCGTCACGCCGCCAGGCGCGCCGGCAGGAGCTGCGCGGCCGCCTCGGCCACCTGCGCCACGGACAGGCCCTCCATGCTGCCATCCGCCGCGATCACCGCCCGCGCGGCGCGGCCGGCGGGCGCGTATTCATCGGCCGGGGTCGGGCCGAACAGGCCCAGCGTCGGCGTGCCGGCGGCGGCGGAAAGGTGCATCAGCCCGGAATCATTGCCCACGAAGAGCGCGGCGCGGCGCAGCACCGCCGCCGCTTCCGGCAGGGAGAGCTGCCCCAGCAGGTCGGTGACGCCGCCGGGATGGTTCCGCAGCGCCTCCAGCAGCGGCGCGGCGATGGCCCGCTCGATCTCCCCCGGCCCGCCCAGCACGACGATCCGGGCACCCGGCAGCAGCCCGTCCGGCGCTGTCAGCCTGCGGGCCAGCGCCTCGAAACGCTCCCAGGGCCAGATCTTCCCGGACCAGTTGGCGGTCGGCCCCAAGGCCAGGATGGGGGCCAGGATGGGGACCTGCCCGGGGAGATGAGCCGGGGCCAGTCCGAGCAGCGCGTCCGCCCGCGCCTCGTCCTCCGGTGCCGTCCAGGCCACCGGCATCGGCGGCGGGTCCAGGGCCAGCGTCTCGGCGATATGGCCCAGCCGGTGCCCCGGGCGGCGCCCGCCCCGCATCACCGCGCGGGTGCCGGCGCGCAGGGTCCAGGCCAGGGCCGAGCCGCGCAGGTCCACCACCAGGTCCCAGCGCCGCCCCGCCACGCGCCGCCACAGCTCCAGCCAGTGCAGCGACAGGCTGCGCTTGGCGAGCACGATGGTCTCCTCGCGGCGCGGCATGCGGGCGAAGACGCCCTCCGCCACCGGCCCGCAGGCGATGGTGAAGCGCGCCTCGGGATAGGCGCGCAGCAGGTGGTCCAGCAGCCCGGTGGACAGGACCGCATCCCCGATGCGGGTGGAGGTGACGAAGAGGATGCGCATGGTCGGGCGCCTCATAGCATGTTCCCGGTTGCAGCAACGCCATCTCCGCGCCAACTCTGCCCCATGCCGATCGCTTATCTGCCGGACCGTGGCGTGGTGGAGATCTCGGGCGAGGACCGGGCCACCTACCTTCAGGGTCTCATCTCCAACGACGTCGCCGCCCTGGCACCGGGGCAGGCCGTCTGGGCCGCGCTGCTGACCCCCCAGGGCAAGTGGCTGGCCGATTTCTTCGTGCTGGCCCAGCCGGACCGATTCCTGCTCGACTGCGAGCGGACCCAGGCGGAGATGCTGGTGGCGAAGCTGTCCCGCTTCCGCCTGCGCTCCAAGGTCGCGCTGCGCGATGCCTCGGCGGAATTCGCCGTCCATGCCGGATGGAGCAGCCCGGCCCCGGCGCACGGGATCGTCTTCGCCGATCCGCGCCTGCCCGAAGCCGGGTGGCGCGCCCTGCTGGACGGGGCGATGCACGGCGCCATGGATGCCTCCGCCTATGCGCTGCACCGGCTGGAACTCGGCCTGCCCGGCGGGTCCGAGGACATGGAGGCGGAGAAGTCCGTGCTGCTGGAGGCCGGGTTCGACGAGCTGCACGGCGTGTCCTGGACCAAGGGCTGCTACATGGGCCAGGAGCTGACCGCCCGCACCCGCTATCGCGGCCTGGTCAAGCGGCGCCTCGTTCCCGTGGCGGTGGATGGCCCGCTGCCCGCCCCCGGCACGCCGGTCTTCCGGGGCGAGGCCGAGGTCGGCACCATGCGGTCCGGCCTGGGCGGCCAGGGCATGGCCCTGCTGCGGCTGGAGGCGATCACGGCGGGCGAGCCGCTGCGCTGCGGCGAGGCCAGCCTGACGCCCCGTCTGTCCACCTGGATTCACCTGCCAGAAAAGACCGCCTGATGCGTCTTTGATGCGGCGCACAAGACAAGGGCCACCACTCCGGCGCAGGATGGGCATCCCCGCAGGAAGGGATTCGCGGTGACGCCGGTCTATGTGGTGACGGATACCGAATTCGATGGCCCCACGCCGGGCCGCAACTCCTTGCTCTCGATCGGTGCCGTCGCGGTGGACGCGGATGGGCGGGAGGTCGCGGATTTCGAGGCCGTCCTCGCCCCCTTCCCCGGCGCGGAACCCGATCCGGGCACGCTGGCCTGGTTCTCCGGCGAACCTCTGGCCTGGGAGGCCGCGACGCGGGACCCACAGCCGCCGGAAGCCGTCATGGCCCGCTTCGTCGCCTGGGTGCGCGGGCTGCCGGGCGATCCCGTCTTCGCCGCGCATCCCCTGGCGGTGGATGGGCCCTGGATGGACCTCTACCTGCAACGCTTCACCGGAACGCGCCTCGTGCCGGTGCCGCGCGCGGTGGACCCGCTCTTCCGCGGCGTGCCGCTCTGCCTGCATGCCTTCGCCGCCGGACGGCTGCACTGGCCGCCGGAACGCTGCCGGGTGGAGCATTATCCGGCGGAATGGCTGGGGGAGACGGCGCATACCCATTGCGCCCTGGACGATGCCAGGGGCTATGGGCGGCTGCTGGCGCATCTGCTGCGCCTGCCTTCGCCGGGATGACGGTTGCCGGAGCCGGATTCAGCGCTCCATATGAGCGAGTGCGATCGCCAGGGGTTGCCGGGACACCTGGATGATCCCGGTGAAAGGCGTCTCCATCTCCAGGATCAGGAACATCGCGCCGCCCACCGCCACCGCGCAGACGCCGAAGGCGACGCAGACGGCGGCGTTGCGGGGCGCCATGAAGCCGAATCCCGTGAAGATGAAGAACAGCCAGCAGGTGAGCAGCACGACGAAGACGGGCTGAAAGGGCAGGTCTTGTTGCTCCAGCATCTGCCAGCGTAGCGACAGCAGCCGGTCGTTCTGGGTCAGGATCTGCTCGCGCAACCAGCGCTGCACATCGCTCGCCGGCTGAAGCGAAAGGACCGCCAGGCGCAGTTGCTCCAGCGTCGTGCCGGTTGGAGAGGCGGCGTCGAGGATGTCCCGGTCATCCCGGGTCCAGCGCTGCGAGAAGGCGGCGTGGGTGTAGTGCCGCAGGACATCGCGCGCCGGCGCAGCTTCCGGGCCGTAGACGCGCAGGCCCTGCTCCGCCTGGATCAGGATCGCCGAGAAGTCACGGACCGAGCGATCCGCCGAGGACAGGCTGTCCCTGGCCGTGGCGATCAGCAATCCGAGCACCAGCGCCGCGAGGACCGACAGCATGCCGGTCGCCAGATGCACCACGTCCCGCGTTTCCTTGGTGAGGTGGCGTTCCGGAAGGAGCAGGTGCAGGAAGAGGCCCGCGGCCCCGCCGGCGAGGACACCGGCCGAAACGAGCGCCGTGAAGGCGGCCACGAGCATCGCAGCGATTCCTTTCCCTTCCGCAACACTGCGGAAGGGTGGAAGGCTTGTCCAGCGACCCGTCAGCCGTTCACCGGCTCCCCGCCATTGGGATGGATCACCTGTCCGGTGATGTAGGAACTGTCGGCGTCGGAGGCGAGGAAGATATAGGCGGGGGCGCATTCGTCCGGCTGGCCCCGCCGTTCCAGCGGCGTGCTGCCGCCGTGCTTCTCCACCTCCTCCGGCGAGAAGGAGGCCGGGATCAGCGGCGTCCAGATCGGCCCGGGCGCCACGCCGTTCACGCGGATCTTCCGCTCCGCGAGTTGCGCGGCGAGGGAGCGGGTGAAGGCGAGGATGGCGCCCTTGGTCGCCGAATAGTCCACCAGATGCGGGCTGCCGCGATAGGCGGTGACCGAGGTGGTGTTCACGATGGCGCTGCCTTCCCGCAGATGCGGCAGCGCGTATTTCGCCATCCACATGTAGCCGAGGATGTTGGTGCGGAAGGTGCGTTCCACCTGTGCTTCCTCGATGGTGGCGAAATCCTTGTTCTCGTGCTGCTCGCCCGCGTTGTTCACCAGGATGTCGATGCCGCCGAGGAAGGCCGCCGCCTTCTCCACCGCCGCGCGGGCGAAGGCCGGGTCGCCCACATCGCCCGCGACGGTCTCGCAGCGCCGGCCTTCCGCCTCCACCAGCCGCTTCGTTTCGGCGGCGTCCTCGTGCTCGTCCTTGTAGAGGATGAAGAGATCGGCCCCTTCCTTGGCGAAACCGATGGCCACGGCGCGGCCGATGCCGGAATCGCCGCCGGTCACGATGGCCTTCCGGCCCGCCAGCTTGCCCGAGCCCTTCCAGTGCCGCATCTCGGCAGCGGGCTTCGGGGTCATCCCGGATTCCAGGCCGGGCTGCCGGTCCTGCTTCTGCGGCGGGACCTTCTGCATCTCTTCGTACATCGCCGGCACTCCATTGGGGGTGCCGTAGGAACGGTCCCGGCGCCGCAAGGCTTCCGGCCGGCCCATGACGAAAAACGGCGGGGCCAGGGCCCCGCCGTTCCAGTGCTTCCGCCTCGCGGGCTAGATCAGGCCGTGCGGTCGGCCCCGGCGCCGGACAGCGCCGCCTGCGCCGCCGCCAGGCGCGCCACCGGCACGCGGTAGGGGGAGCAGGACACGTAGTCGAGCCCGACCTTCTCGCAGAACTGGATCGAGGCCGGGTCGCCGCCATGCTCGCCGCAGATGCCGAGCTTGAGGCCGTTCTTGACCTTGCGGCCCTTCTCGGTCGCGATCTCCACCAGCGCGCCCACGCCCTCCACGTCGATGGAGACGAACGGGTCCTTCGGCAGGATGTCCTTCTCCACGTAGTAGGGCAGGAACTTGCCCGCGTCGTCGCGCGACAGGCCGAAGGTCGTCTGCGTCAGGTCGTTGGTGCCGAAGGAGAAGAAGTCCGCGACCTCCGCGATCTTGTCCGCCGTCAGCGCCGCGCGCGGCAGCTCGATCATGGTGCCGACCGAGTAGTCGAGCGTGGTGCCCGTCTCGGCGAAGACCTCCTGCGCCACCTTGTCCACCTGGGCGCGGGTGATCTCCAGCTCCTTCTTCATGCCGACCAGCGGGATCATGATCTCCGGCACCGGCGCGCTGCCCGTCTCCTTGGCCACCTGGATGGCGGCCTCGAAGATGGCGCGGGCCTGCATCTCGTAGATCTCGGGATAGGTCACGCCCAGGCGGCAGCCGCGATGGCCGAGCATGGGGTTCGCTTCCGACAGGTCGGCGGCACGGCGCTTCATGGTGGCGAGGTCGGTCCCCAGCCCCGCCGCCACCTCGGCCAGCTCCTCGTCCTTGTGCGGCAGGAACTCGTGCAGCGGCGGGTCGAGCAGGCGGATCGTCACCGGCAGCCCGGCCATGATCCGGAACAGCTCCACGAAGTCGGAGCGCTGGAAGGGCAGCAGCTTGGCCAGGGCGTCGCGGCGGCCGCCCTCCGTCTCGGACATGATCATCTGGCGGACGGAGCCGATGCGGTCCGCGTCGAAGAACATGTGCTCGGTGCGGCAGAGGCCGATGCCCTCGGCACCGAACTTGCGGGCGGTGTCGGCGTCCAGCGGGGTCTCGGCATTGGCGCGCACCTTCAGGCGGCGCACCGCGTCGGCCCAGCCCATCAGCGTCGCGAAGTCGCCGGAAAGCTGCGGCTCGATCATCGCGACGGCGCCGAGGAAGACCTCGCCGGTCGCGCCGTCGAGGGTGATGGTCTCGCCCGCATGCACCAGCGTGCCACCGGCCGAGAGCGTGCCCGCCGCATAGTCCACCACCACGCCGCCGGCACCGGCCACGCAGGGCCGGCCCATGCCGCGCGCCACCACGGCCGCGTGGCTGGTCATGCCGCCGCGGGTGGTGAGGATGCCCTTGGCGGCGTGCATGCCCGCGATATCCTCGGGGCTGGTCTCGATGCGGACCAGGATGACCGCCTCGCCCTTGTTGGCGCGCGCCTCGGCCTCTTCCGCCGAGAAGACCACGACGCCACAGGCGGCGCCCGGCGAGGCCGGCAGGCCCTTGGTCAGCACCTTGCGGCTGGCCTTGGGGTCCAGCGTCGGGTGCAGGAGCTGGTCGAGCGAGCCCGGAGCGACGCGCTTCACCGCTTCCGGATGGTCGATCAGCCCTTCCTCGGCCATGTCCACCGCGACCTTCAGCGAGGCGGCGGCGGTGCGCTTCCCGTTGCGGGTCTGCAGCATGTAGAGCTTGTTGCTCTGCACGGTGAACTCGATGTCCTGCATGTCCGTGTAGTGACGCTCCAGCGTCTCACGCACCTTGCAGAGCTCGGCATAGGCTTCCGGCATCGCCTCCTCCATGGAGGTCTCGCCGGGCTTGGCGCGGGCCTTGGACATGGGCTGCGGCGTGCGGATGCCCGCCACCACGTCCTCGCCCTGCGCGTTGATCAGGTACTCGCCGTAGAAGATGTTCTCGCCGGTCGAGGGATCGCGGGTGAAGCAGACGCCCGTGGCGCAGTCATTGCCCATGTTGCCGAAGACCATGGCCTGGACGTTGACCGCGGTGCCCCAGCTCGCCGGGATGTCGTGCAGGCGGCGATAGGTGTTGGCGCGCGGGTTCATCCAGGAGCCGAAGACGGCGCCGACCGCGCCCCAGAGCTGCTCCTGCGGGTCCAGCGGGAAGGGCTTGCCGGTCGCCTCGGCCACCATTTCCTTGTAGCCCGCGACGACCTTCTGCCAGTCGGCGGCGGCCAGCTCGGTGTCCTCCACCGCGCCGGAGGCGTGCTTCGCCTCCTCGATGATCTCCTCGAAGCGGTGATGGTCCACGCCCAGCACCACCGAGCCGTACATCTGGATGAAGCGGCGGTAGCTGTCCCAGGCGAAGCGGTCGTCGCCCGAGCGCTTGGCCAGGCCCAGCACCGTCTCGTCGTTCAGGCCGAGGTTCAGCACCGTGTCCATCATGCCCGGCATGGAGACGCGGGCGCCGGAGCGCACCGAGACCAGCAGCGGGTTGGCGGCGTCGCCGAACTTCATCCCCACCGCGTTCTCGATCCGCGCCAGGGCCTCGTTCACCTGGTCGGTCAGCTCCTTCGGGTACTGCTTCCCGTTGTCGTAGTAGTAGGTGCAGACCTCGGTGGTAATCGTGAAGCCCGGTGGAACGGGAAGGCCGATCGAGGCCATCTCCGCCAGGTTCGCACCCTTGCCGCCGAGGAGGTTGCGCATGTCGGCCTTGCCGTCGTTCCGGCCGGCACCGAAACCGTACACCCACTTGGTCATCAGGCTCGTCCCTCTTCAGCCTTCAACGCGTTGGAACTCCGCGACGCGATCCATCGCGCCACGAAGCGTCTTGAGCAGGCCGAGGCGGTTGTAGCGCAGCGCCGGATCGGCGTCATTCACCACGACCTTCTCGAAAAATGCGTCCACGGGTCCCCGCAGCGTCGCAAAAACAGTCATGGCCGTCGAAAACTGTTCCGAGTCAAGCGCTTCCCGCACCGCAACATCAATATCATTCAGAACTTCCCACAACCGGGCCTCTTCCGCCAGGGCCAGCAGGGAGGGATCAACCCTGGCGGGAACCTCGCCGGTCTTCTTCTCCTCGATCCGCAGGATGTTCGCGGCCCGGCGATAGGCGGCCAGCAGGTCCGCCCCTTCCGGAGTCGAGAGGAAGTCCCGCAGCGCATCGGCCCGGGCGAGCAGGCGGACGAGATCGTCCTCCCCGCCCCCGGCCTCTCCCCGGGCGCCGAAGGCGGCGGCCAGGATGTCGTGCCGCGCCCCTTCGGCCCGGAGTTGCACGCGCAGGCGTTCGGCCAGGAAGTCCAGCAACCCAGCAGCGAAGGCGGCCACCATCGGCGGCTGCGCGGAGCCGGCAGGGGGCTGGAAGCCGGCATTCATCTTCTCGGCCGCCACCGCCATGCCGAATTCCGGATCGGCCGTCCGGCCCTGGGCCGCAGGATAGCCGAAGAAGGCCTCGGCGATCACATCGGCGAGCGGCAGGCGCAGCCCGTTCTCCCGGATGATGCGGATCACGCCCAGCGCGGCGCGGCGCAGCGCATAGGGATCACCCGAACCGGTCGGGCGCTCATCCGCCGCGAAGAAGCCGACGAGCTGGTCGATCTTGTCGGCCAGCGCCACGGCGATGGCGGTGGGCTCGCGCGGCACCTCGTCGCCGGGGCCGAGCGGGCGGTAATGGGCACCGATCGCCTCGGCCACCTCGGGCGCCTCGCCGTCATGCAGGGCGTAGTAGCGGCCCATCAGCCCCTGCAACTCGGGGAATTCGCCCACCATGCCGGAGGCGAGGTCCGCCTTGGCCAGCTTCCCGGCCCGCGCCGCCTTTTCCGGATCGGCGCCGACCAGCGGGGCGAGGAAGCGGGCCAGCCGCTCCAGCCGCTCCACCCGCTGGCCCTGGGTGCCGAGCTTCGCGTGGAAGACCACATTGGCCAGCTTCGGCAGCCGGCTTTCCAGGCTCTGCTGCCGGTCGCCGTCCCAGAAGAAGCGGGCATCGGAGAGGCGGGCGCGCAGCACGCGCTCGTTGCCCGCGACGATGGCCCTGCCGCCGTCCAACGCCTCGACATTGGCGACCAGGGCGAAGCGGTTGGCCGCCCGCCCGTCCGGGTGGCGGAGCGCGAAATAGCGCTGGTTCACCCGCATGGTGGTGCGCATCACCTCGGGCGGCAGGTCCATGAAGGCGTCGTCGATGCCGCCCAGCAGTGGCACCGGCCATTCCACCAGCCCCGCCACCTCGGCCAGCAAGCCGCGGTCGGGCACCACCTCCAGCCCCTCGGCCGCGGCGAGGCGGGCGACCTCGCGCTCGATCAGCGCCTCGCGCTCCGGCGCGCCGGGGATCACCTTGCGGGCACGAAGGCCGCTTTCCCATTCCGCCAGGGAATGCGCAGCAAAGCTGCCGGGCGCCATCAGCCGGTGTCCTTCCGTCAGGTCGGAGGCGGCGAGGCCGTGCCCGTCATCCTCCCCCTGCCGCAGGTCGAAACCCACCACCCGGCCATCGAAGGTGCAGAGGATGCGCTTCAGCGGCCGCACCCAGGTGAAGGAGGAGGTTCCGCCCCAGCGCATCGACTTGGGCCAGGGAAAGCGGCGCAGCAGCAGCGGCATCGCCTCGGCCAACACGTCGCCCGTCGCCCGGCCGTCGCGGCGGATCACCGCGTAGAGATAGGTGCCGCCCTTGCCTTCCCGCTCCTCCAGCTGTTCCCGCGCGAGGCCGGTGGAGCGCAGGAAGCCCTCCAGCGCCGGGCCGGTCGCGTCGGCGCGCGGGCCGCGCCGTTCCTCCGCCACGGGCGCCGTCGCCTCCGGCAGCTCCGCCGCCAGGGCGATGCGGCGTGGGCCGTGGAAGGTGCGGAGGTTCTGCGGCACGAGGCCGGCGGGCTTCAGCGCCTCGGCGAGAAGGCGGGCGAGGTCTTCCGCCGCGCGCGCCTGCATGCGGGCGGGGATTTCCTCGGAGAAGAGTTCGAGCAGGAGTTCGGGCATCGTGGGGGCGGCTTCTCGGTCGGGTGCTGGCGAGGGGCGTCGGGCGGCGCGGCGGTCAGGCCGCCGTCTCCGGGGCGTCCGGGACGGTTTCCCCGGCGACCCAGCCCTCGCAGCAGCGCTTCGCCAGGGCGCGGACGCGGCCGATATAGGCGGCGCGCTCCGTCACGCTGATGGCGCCGCGCGCATCGAGCAGGTTGAACAGGTGGCTGGCGGCGATGCACTGGTCATAGGCCGGCAGGGCGAGGCCCCGGTCGGCCAGCGCGTTGCACTCGGCCTCGGCATCGGCGAAGTGCTGGAACAGCCGCGGCACGTCGGCGAACTCGAAGTTGTAGGCGCTGAACTCCCGCTCCGCCCGCAGGAAGACGTCGCCGTACTTCACGCCCTGGCCGTTGAAGTCCAGCTCGTACACGTTCTCGATGTCCTGGACATACATCGCCAGGCGCTCCAGCCCGTAGGTCATCTCGAAGCTCGGATGCACCACCGGGATGCCGCCCACCTGCTGGAAATAGGTGAACTGGCCGACCTCCATCCCGTCGCACCAGACCTCCCAGCCCAGGCCCCAGGCGCCCAGAGTCGGGCTTTCCCAGTCGTCCTCCACGAAGCGGAAATCGTGCTTCAGCGGGTCGAGGCCGATCTCGCGGTAGGAATCGAGCAGGAGCTCCTGCGCGTTCTCCGGGCTCGGCTTCATGATGACCTGGTACTGGTAGTAGTGCTGCAGGCGGTTCGGGTTCTCGCCATAGCGCCCGTCGGAGGGGCGGCGGGAGGGCTGCACATAGGCGGCCTTCCAGGGCGTGGCGCCCAGGGCGCGCAGCGTCGTGGCGGGGTGGAAGGTCCCGGCGCCCACGGACATGTCGTAGGGCTGGAGGATGACGCAACCCTGGCGGCTCCAATAGGCATGGAGGCGCAGGATCAATTCCTGGAAGGAAGGCGGCTTGGCGGACATGGCGGGCGCACCATAAGGTCCGCCCCCTCCCACCGGAAGGCCCCCCGCCATGCACCATCGTTGCGCCGCCAGCGCCGTTCTCGCCCCTTCCGGCACGGAGGGCGGTCCCGGAGACCCGGGTGCCCTGTCCGAGGCGCATGACTCGGAGCGGCTGGTCCTCGCCTATTACGACGCGTTCAACCGGGGCGACTGGGCGGCGATGCTCGACTGCCTCGCCGACGACGTGGCGCACGACATCAACCAGGGCGGGCGACAGGTGGGCAAGGAGGCCTTCGCCGCCTTCCTGAAGCACATGGAGCGCTGTTACCGCGAAAGGCTGGTGGATCTGGTGGTGATGCTGGACGCCACGGGTGGCCGTGCGGCCGCCGAGTTCGTGGTGGAGGGCGAGTACCTCGCCACCGACGAAGGGCTGCCGCCGGCGAAGGGGCAGCGCTACGTGCTGCCGGCCGGCGCCTTCCTCACCATCCGCGACGGGAAGATCGCCCGCCTTTCCATGGCCTACAACCTCGCCGACTGGATGCGGCAGGTCGGCGGCTGAGCTTCCGCCCGGCCTCTCCGTTGGGCTGCACCGTCCGGCTGCCCCGCGGAGGGCGGCCGGGCGGAACTCCGTCAGGCCGCTTGGCGTCGGTCCTTGCGCGCCTGGGCGTTCTTCACGAACTGCGAGACCCGGCCGACCTCGCGCGGATCGACCTTCACCCGGATGCCCCGGTTGCGGGTGAGGCCCATTCCCGCGCCCGCCGTCGTGCCGCTGCCGGGGTGGTGCCTCGGCGCGTCCTCCCGGCGATGCAGGGCCGCGCGCAGGCGCTCCGCGTTGCGGGCGCGGCGCTTCTCCGCGTTGAGCGTGTCGAGCCGTGCGTTCACCCGCTTCAGCGCGTTGGCGAAGACCTGCTTCTTGGCCGCCAGCCCGCGCTCGCTCGATTCCGCGGGTCCCGCCCCCTTGCCGCGCCGGGCGCGCCGCCGCTGCCGCACCAGGTCGCGGGAGCGGTTGCGCTGCTCGCGCAGCCACCGGGCGAGTCCCAGGGTCTCGTCCTGCGACAGGCCATCCAGGTGCGGATAGTGGCTCTGCAGGATCGGCGCGTATTCGTTCTCGGACAGCAGGCCGAGTTCGCCGGCGACAGGAAGGCTCATCGCTTCGCTCCGTTGTCTGGTCGGTTTCCCACGGGAGCAACGTCCCGGCACCGGCAGGGTTGAAGGCCCGCGCCGGCCCTCCCCTCAGAGCCCCAGCCGCGCCCGGGCCGAGCGTTCCTCCAGGATCTCCAGCGTCGCGCCCACGGCGGCGGAGAAGAGGCGCCAGGGCCAGCGCGGCCGTCGCACGTTCAGCCAGACGATCCTCGCATCCTGCCCGAACCGCCGCTCGATCTCCCCGTACAGGTCGCCCAGGCGGTCGGCGAGGCCCAGCGCCACGGCCTCCCGCCCCGTCCAGAAGCGGCCGCTGAAGACCTCGCTCTCCGGTGCCTTCAGCCGGCTGCCCCGGCGGGAGCGGACCCAGTCCTTGAACTCCTCGTGCAGCGTGGCGAGCAGCTCGCGCAGACGCTCCTGCTGCGCCGGATCGGGGGGCAGGAAGGGGTCGAGGAAGGACTTGTTCTCGCCCGCCGTGACCACCCGGCGCTCCACGCCCAGGCGCTCGATCGCCTCCTGGAAGCCGAAGCCCTGGGAGATCACCCCGATGGAGCCGGTGATGGAGGCCGGGTCGCAGACGATCTCGTCCGCCGCGCAGGCGATCCAGTAGCCGCCCGAGGCCCCGGCATCCTCGATGCAGGCGATCACCGGCACCTCCTTCTCGTCGGCCAGCCGCATGATCCGCGCCGCGATCAGCGAGGACTGCACGGGTGATCCACCGGGCGAGTTGATGGCGAGCACCACCCCGGCCAGGCGCTTCAGCCCGAAGGCGCGCTCCAGCACGGGCGCCAGCCCGGCGGCGCTGAGGCCGGGGCCGCCGAGGCCCGTGGCCCGGGCGGCGATGACGCCGGACATGCGGATGACGGCCACCCGGGGGCGCCGGTCGAAGAAGGGAAGAGGCATGGCCCCAGGATGCCCATGAGCGCGACCGGATCAAGCAAGCAACCGTGACAGCCGGGGCGGGTGCCCCGGATTACCCCTTCCAGCCCCTTCCAGCCCCTTCGGCAGGCCCGTCCCGGCGGCCGGCCACGGCGCGGCGCGGGAGCCGCCGCAAGCGGGCCACATTCCCGCGGCAGGCTGCGCCGGCGCAGCCCATGGAAAGGTCCCGGATCTTGCCCTCCCCCGCCCGACAGGCCCTCACCCGGCATGCCCTTTCCCTGGGTGCCGTGCTGCTCGCCGTGGGCGCCATGGCCCTGTACCGGCACCTCTATGTCGAGCCGCGGGAATGGGGGGCGCTCTGCCTGGACCTGTCGCGGGCGCCACTGGCCTGCCGCCCCCGCGCGGCGCTGCTCTGGCTGCAGCACTGGCAGCTCTGGGGCGCCGGGGCGCTGCTGCTGGGGCTCTGGGGCTTCCTCGGTGGGCCGGGCTTCGTGCGCGCCGCCGCCGTGGCGCTCGGGGTCATCGCCGTGCTGAACTACAATGCGAGCTGGGGCCTGCTGGGCGCCGTGCTGGGCGCCTGGGCGTGGATCGGCGACGCCATGCGGCCCCGCCGCCCCGCCTGACGGCGGCAGGCACGGCGCTTGCACATCCCACCGGCGCGTTGCCTCCCGATCCAGGAGATCCCCATGCGCCGCCGCCACCTCCTCGCCTCCGCCACCGGCCTGGCCACAGCATCTTTCGCAGCGGCGCCCCTCGTGACGGGCCTGCCGCGCCCGGCGCTCGCCCAGGCGGAGAGCAGCCGGCGCCTCCGCTTCGTGCCCTCGGTGGACCTCTCCACCATCGACCCGCTCTGGAGCGCGGCGGTGGTGGCCTATACCCATGGCTACATGGTCTGGGACACGCTTTATGGCCTGACCCTGGACCAGCAGCCGAAGCTGCAGATGTGCGAGGGGCACACGCTGTCGGAGGACCGGCGGGTCTGGACCTTCACCTTGCGGGAGGGGTTGCTCTTCCATGACGGGGAGCCGGTGCGGGCGGTGGACTGCGTCGCCTCGTTGCGCCGCTGGATGGAGAAGGACCCGTTCGGCCAGAGCATCGCCGCCATCCTGGTCGAAGCGAAGGCGCTCGACGACCGGCGCTTCCAGCTCGCGCTGAGCAAGCCCTTCGGCCTGTTGCTCTTCGCCATCGCCGCGCGCAGCGTCTTCGTCATGCCCGAGCGGATCGCGAAGACCCCCGCCAGCCAGCAGATCAAGGAGGTGATCGGCAGCGGCCCCTATCGCTTCCTGGCCGACGAGTGGCAGACCGGCGCGCATGCGGGCTATGCCCGGTTCGACCGCTACCGCCCCCGCACGGAGGCGCCGGACATGATGAGCGGCGGCAAGCAGGCGCATTTCGACCGGATCGACTGGATCACCCAGCCCGACCCGGCCACCGCCGCCGCCGCGCTGCAACGGGGCGAGGTGGACTGGGTGGAACGCCCGCTGCTCGACCTGCTGCCGATGCTGCGGAAGAGCGCCGGGGTGAAGACGGACAAGCTCGATGTCTTCGGCGCGCTGGGCATCCTGCGCTTCAACCAGCTCCTGCCGCCCTTCGACAATCCGAAGCTGCGGCAGGCCCTGCTGCCGGGGGTGAGCCAGGAGGAGGTGGTGGCCGCCGCCGTGGGCGAAGAGAGGGCCTATGGCAACGTCCCCGTCGGCTTCTTCCCCGAGGGCAGCCCGATGGCCAATGATGCCGGGCTCGGCGCGCTCGGCGGCCCGCGCGACCTGGCCCGCGCCCGGCAACTGGTGAAGGAGGCGGGCTACAAGGGCGAGCGGATCGTGATGATGGCACCCTCCGACCTGGCGCAGATCATGGCGGCCAGCCAGGTGATGCTGGACCAGCTCACCAAGATGGGGCTGAACATCGATTTCCAGGTGATGGACTGGGGCACCATGCTGTCCCGCATGGCGAAGAAGGACCCGATCGACCAGGGCGGCTGGAATTGCTTCGTCACCACCTGGGCCTCGCTTTCCGTGGCCACGCCGGGCAGCTCCTATCCGCTGCGCTCCGCCGGGGCCTCCTCCTGGGCCGGCTGGCCGGACGACCCGAAGCTGGAGGCGCTGCGCGGCCAGTGGATGGATGCGCCCGACACCGCCGCTGCCCAGGCGATCTGCCGCGAGATCCAGCAGGAGGCCTTCACCTCCCTGCCCTATATCCCCATCGGCCAGTGGACCTCGGCCTCGGCCTATCGCGACACGCTGTCGGGCACGCTGAAGGCGCCCTACGCGCTGTTCTGGAACGTCCGGAAGAGCGCCTGAGGCAGCGCGAGGCCTGCCCCCGTCACTCCGCCGTGGCGCGGGCCGGGCGGAGCACCTTTCCGGTCGCTTGCGCCCGCCGGCGCAGGCGCAGCAGGGCCGGGGCGGCGAGGCCCAGGGCGCAGGCCGTCCAACCCAGCGCCTGGAGGTTCTCCGGCCCCTCCCGCCATGCGCTGGCCAGCGCCGCCAGGGCCAGGGTGCCGCCCGCCCAGGCCTCCGCCCAGCCGCCGCCGCGCAGGGGCAGGTCGCGCAGCCAGGCCTGGGCGAGGACCGCGACCAGCGGCACGGCGAAGGTGGGAAACGGGAAGTCGCGGTAGCGCGGGTCGAAGAGCAGCAGGAGTTGCAGCACCATCGCCGTCCAGAGAAAGACGAAGGACAGGTCGTCGAAGGCGAAGCCGCGCCAGTCCCGCCAGCGCAGGCGGCCCCGGAGCATGGCCCGGACCGAGGCCGTGGCCTGGGCGCCGGTGCGCGGCATTTCCACCGGCAGGCCGGAAAGGAGCTGTCCCGCCCGGCGCAGCAGCAGCGCCGCCAGCAACGCCTGACCGGCGAGGTTCACCGTGACCGCCAGCATCAGGTGCTCGTCGAAGGCATAGGGCACGCCGCCGCACCAGGCGAAGGCCAGCGCATTGCCCAGCGCCAGGGCCAACAGCGCCAGCGGCGGGCGGGGCGCGGCGGGAAAGGCGCGGGCGGTGGCGGCGAAGAGGCCGAGGCCCAGCAACGCCGCCGCCCCGGCATACCAGCCCCAGAGCGCGTTCTCCCGCACCGGGCCGGAGAGGGCGAATTTCGGCTGCCGGTCGGCGGTCCAGAGGCCCCAGGCGGCGCCGACGGTGCCCTCGCTCTTGTATTTCCAGACCTGGTCGAAGGCCTCGATGACGTTGTAGTCGAAGCCCTCCTCCCGGCTCAGCGCCGCGAATTCCCGCAGGAAGCGCGCCTGGTTGACGGTGGAGGGCACCGCCCCCTCGCGCCAGCGCCCCTGGGAGGGCCAGCCGACCTCGCCGATGGCGATGGGCTTGCCGGGGAAGAGCGCGCGCATGCGGTGCACGATGTCGCGGGTATGGGCGATCGACGCCTCGACATCGAGCGGCTCGTCCTCCCAGTAGGGCAGGATGTGGATGGTGACGATGTCCACATGCTTCGCCACCTCCGGGAACTGCTGCCAGAATTCCCAGACATCGGCATAGGTCACGGGCTGCCGCACGGCGGCCCGCACGCGGTCGAGGTAGCCGATCAGCGCGGCGGGCGGCAGGTCGCGGCGCAGCAGCACCTCGTTGCCGACCACCACGCGCTCCACCGTGTCCGGGTGCCGGTTGGCGCTCTCGATCAGCCGCGCCACCTCGCGCTCGTTGTTCGCCAGCGTGCCGCTCAGCCAGGCGCCCTGCCAGAGCTTGAGCCCGTTGCGGGCGGCGATGGCGGCCGCGTCGTAGTCGCCCTCGATGCTGGCATAGGTGCGGATGCCCCGGACGCGCGGGGCGATCAGGCTCATGTCCTCCTCGACCTCCGCCGCGCTGGGGAAGATCCCGCGCAGGGGGCTGTCCCCCGTGCGGAAGGGGGCGAAGGAGACGCTGTTCAGGCGTTCCGCCGGCATCGGCAGGTCGCCGAGCTGCGCGCGGTTGGGCCACCACCAGACCAGCAGCGTGGCCAGCAGCCCGATCGCCAGGATGGCCGGCAGGCCCCATCGGGAAGACCCCGGCGAAGGGGGGTGCTGGGTGAACCAGTTCGCGCGTCGCATGTTCACCTCCATACGGGAGCGGTATGGCGAAACGAAGGTGGAGGAAAGGCGAATGGGCGTGGATGGGATGAGCGACGAGGCGGTGCGCGACCTGCTGCTGCGCACCCGGCGGATCGCGGTGGTGGGCGCCTCGGACCGGCCGGGCCGGCCCTCGAACGGCGTGTTCCGCTTCCTGCTCGACCGGGGCTATGACGCGGTGCCGGTCAATCCCCTGCTGGCGGGCCGCGCGCTGCATGGCGTGGCCTCCGTGGCGGGGCTGGAGGAGGCCGGGCCGCTCGACCTCGTGGATGTCTTCCGGCGCTCGGAGGATGCCGGGGCGGTGGTGGACGAATCGATCCGGCTCGGCGCCCGGGCGGTCTGGCTTCAGCTGGGTGTCGTGGACCAGGCGGCGGCGGAGCGGGCGCGCGCGGCCGGAGTGATCTGCGTCATGGACCGCTGTCCGGCGATCGAATGGGGGCGGCTGGGCCTGCCTCCGCGGGTTTCCGGCGCGGCGCCCGGGTGAGGATGAGACGAAGATGGCGCGCGGATGAAAAAGCGGCCCTCTATCGTATCAAACATTAACTTCTTGTTAGATTTGGATTGAAAGCCGTCGCGTTCTGGTCCAACTGCGCGTTCTCTGCATCGGCGGGCGCATGCGCCCCGCGGCGGCAGATCGGAGCATATGGAACGATGACCGAGGAAGAGCGTCGCATCATCACGGACTACGTCACGCGCGTTTCGGGGGCCGAGGCCCAGGCGGCGCGGCCGGCCAGCCCGTGGGGTGGCAGCGTGCCCTCGACCCGGGCGCCCGCCAACCTTCCGTCCGTGGACCCGGAGGCGGACCGGCTGATCCAGGACCTGTTCGCCCGCTATCCCGAGGCGCGCTACCGGATCACGCAGACGGCCTTCGTGCAGGAGGCGGCGCTGGTGCAGGCGCAGAACCGCATCCAGCAGCTGGAATGGGAACTGGACAACACGCGCCGGCAGGCGGCGGCGGCGCAGGCCCAGGGTGGGAACCGGGGCGGGCTGTTCGGCGGCATGTTCGGCGGCGGCCAGCGCCCGCCGGTGCCGGCGCCGATGTCGCCCCCGCCGCAGCCCATGACCATGCCGAACGGCTATGCGCCGCAGCAGATGCTGCAGCCGGGGCGCGGCGGCTCGGGCTTCCTGGGGACCGCCCTGACCACGGCGGCCGGCGTGGCGGGCGGCATGGTTCTCGGCAACGCGCTGATGGGCATGTTCTCCGGCCATGAGGCGCATGCGGCGGCTGCCAGTGCGGTGGACGACGCCACCGGCGGCGCCTTCGGCCAGGATGCCGTGGCCACCCCTGCTTCCTCCCCCTGGACCGATCCGGGTGGGCAGAACGACGCCTATGGCGCCCAGGACACGGGCTGGGGCCAAAATGATGCGGCCGCGTCACAAGATTCCGGTTGGGGACAGGATGACGCCACCGGCTATGATACGGACGATTCAGGCAGCTATGATGACGAGGTCTGATGTTCTGGTGGCCTGACGTCCCGGGACTCTGACAAACCTGGAATGATGTGGGGCACGGGCCTCCCGCCAGAACGCGAGAGGACATCCGGCCCATACCACCGAAGCCATCCCGAGAAACCGCGAAATCCGGCTCCGTCCTGCGTGACGGAGCCGGACTCCTGCCTGCGGCGGGCGCCCAGGCGGTGTCGGCGATGGCAGGTCCGGCCCCGGGCAGCCTGGTCGTGGAGGTCATGCCCTGGGTGGCCCTGCTTGCCTCGCTCCTCATGCTGGGGGGCGCCTGGGTCGGGCTGACCACGGTGCGGGATCTGCTGCTGGACGGGTTGCGGACCGAAGCCAGGGTCATCGCGCAGGGCATGGCCGGACAGGTCCAGCAGGTGCTGCGGAGCGCGGACAACGCCCTGTCCCTGCTGCAATCCAGCCTGTCGTCCCGGGACCCGCCACCGGACGACGCGGCGCTGCGCCGGATGATGGGCTGCTGCGAGATGCTGCCGGGGGATCTGGGAGTCTTCCTGCGGGACCCACAGGGCATGGTGATCGCGTCCACGCTCCGGACCCCGGATCTGGAACGCGCCCTCGGCACGCTGTCCCCTCCCCAGGCCCCCTCCCCGGTGCCCCCGCGGCCGCCCCGTCGGCCTTCCTGGCCTCTCCCCCGGCCTCCGCCGCCGCTGGGGGCCTGTCCCGGCTCATCCCCGTGCCGCCGGACCGGCCGCCCCGATCCCTCGTCCTGCTGCGCGCTCCTTCCGGTCCTGGCCAGTACGGGGCGGGGATGATCCTGCAGGCCGCGGCGCTTCTGGAATCCTTCGACGGGCTCCTAGCCCTGCACCCTTCCGCCGTCCGGCTGCAGCAGCAGGGGCCGATCCAGGCCGTGCTGGCACAGCGCGGCAGTCCCGAGATGCTGAAGCGCGTCACCGGAATGCGCGACACCCCCGCATCCGGTCCGGGGGGCTGGAGCGGGCAGGACTGGCTGACGGCCACCAGTCCGGTGCCGCCTTTCGCGGTCAACGTCACCGTCAGCCTTTCCGCGGTGGAAACGATGCGCCGCTGGTGGGAGATCAGCCTCGCCTGCCTGGCCGCCCTGCTGGCGCTGGCCGTGGCCATGACCGGCATCTCCCTGGCCCTGCGCCGCCACGGCCGGGCGCGTGCCGCCACGGTGCAGCGGCTCGTGGAGGCGGAGCAGGACCTTCATCTGGCCCATGCCGTGGCACGGATCGGGGAGTTCTCGCTCGATCTCGCGACGCGCCGCATCACCTGGAGCGATGGCGTCCACCGGCTGTTCCGCACCGATCCCCGGCAGCCTGTCCGCCCGCTGTCCTGGATCCTCGACCATCTCGATCCCGAGGGGCGCAAGGACGTGCGGCAGGTCTGGCGCCGCCTGCTGGCGGAACCGGAGCGCAACCTGCGCAGCGAAAGGCGCATCCGGCGCGCCGACGGCACCACCGCCTGGTGCTGGATCGAGTTCCGCCTGCAACGTGACGCGCAGGGCCGCCCGGCGGCCATCCGCGGCGTGCTGCAGGACATCACGCGGGAACGGGAGGCCGAGGAACAGGTCCGCCGACTGGCGGAGAAGGATTCCCTGACCGGCCTCGCCAACCGCTGGCGCCTGCAGAAGCACCTGGAGGAGAGCCTCGACGCGGCGCGCGAGACGGGGCAGCGGGTCGGGGTGCTCTACCTGGACCTGGACGGGTTCAAGAGCATCAACGACCGCTGGGGCCACAGGGCCGGGGACCAGCTTCTGTTGCAGGTGGCCGAGCGTATCCAGGGCGCCGTGCGCCCCGGGGACCTGGTGGCGCGGCTGGGCGGGGACGAGTTCGTGGTGGTGCAGTCCGGCCTGCCGGAGGATGCCGCCCGCGCCGCGGAGACGATCCAGCGCCTCGCCACCCGGCTGATCACCCTGCTGCGCCGCAGCTACGACCTCGGCGACGGGCGGGAGGGCATCGTTTCCGCTTCGGCCGGGCTTGCCTTGTTTCCGACCGATGCGGCGGATGCCAGCGCGCTGCTGGAATGCGCCGACACCGCCCTCTACCGCACCAAGCTCGCCGGGCGGAACGGCTGGTCCAGCTTCTCCTTCGAGATGGACCGCGAGATCCGGGACGCGCGCTCGCTGGAACAGGATCTGCGGCAGGCCGTGCCGCAGGGACAGTTGGAGCTCGCCTGGCAGCCGCAGGCGGTGCTCGGCCCGCCGGGCGACACATCCGGGGAGGCGGAGGCACCGCCCCGGATCGTCGGCTTCGAGGCGCTGCTGCGCTGGCGCCACCCCGAGCGCGGGCTGCTGTCCCCGGATGTCTTCATCCCCTCGGCCGAGCGTTCGGGCACCATCCTGGAGATCGGCGAATGGGTGCTGCGCACCGCCTGCGCCGAGGCGGCGCGTTGGAGCCGTCCGCTCCGCCTCGCGGTGAATGTCTCCCCGGTGCAGGTGCAGCAGGGGGATCTCGTGGCTGTGGTCCATCGCGCGCTGCGCGATGCCGGCTTGCCGCCGGAACGGCTGGAGCTGGAGGTGACCGAGGGCCTGCTGCTGCGCGATGTCGGGCAGGTGCAGGCCACGCTGAGCGCGCTGCGCGAGATGGGGGTCGGGATCACGCTGGACGATTTCGGCACGGGTTATTCCTCGCTGATGACGCTGCGCGCCTTCCCCTTCGGCCGGCTGAAGCTGGACCGCGGCTTCATCGCCACCATGGCCGAGGACACGACCTCGGCCGCCATCGTGCGCGGCACCCTGGCCCTGGCCCGGAGCCTCGGCCTGCCCGTCACCGCCGAGGGGGTGGAGACGGAGGAGCAGGCCCGCGCCCTGCGTGCCGAGGGCTGCGACGAGATCCAGGGCTGGCTGATCGGACGCCCCCTGCCGATCGAGCGCTGGCGGTCGCTGACCGGGGATGGCCCCGGCGTGCCGGACGAAGATCCCAGGGCCCCTGGCGGCCCGGACGATACGGCGCCGCGTTGACCTCCGCCCGGCCACGGCGCAGCCTGCGCGCGACATGTCCGCCGATCCGGAATCCCCGCCCGGGGAGCGCACCGCCCCTGCCCACGCCAACAAGGACTGGCCCGCGATCGGGCTGATCTGCACCGGGCATTTCCTGTCGCATTTCTACATGCTCTGCCTCGCGCCGCTGTTTCCGCTGTGGCGCGAGGAGTTCGGCGTCTCCTACGCCACGCTCGGCCTGGCGCTGGCGCTGATGAGCGGCGTGACCGCCGCGCTGCAGACGCCGGTCGGCTTCCTGGTGGACCGGCACGGCGCCCGCGCCTTCCTGGTGGGCGGCACGCTGCTCATGGCGCTCTCGATCTCCGCCATGGGCCTCGCCCCGGGCTTCTGGGCGGTGCTGCTGCTGGCGCTGCTGTCGGGCATCGGCAACAGCGTGATCCATCCGGCGGACTACGCCATCCTGGCCGGCAGCGTCAGCGGCCACCGCATGGGCCGCGCCTTCTCGCTGCACACCTTCACCGGCAATCTCGGCTTCGCGCTGGCGCCGGTGGTGGTGCTGACGCTGTCGGACCTGATCGGCTGGCGGGCCACGCTGGTCCTGGTCGGGCTGCTCGGCGTGCCGGTGGTGGCGGCGATCCTCTGGCAGTCCCGCATCCTGGTGGATCAGGTGAAGCCGCGCGCGGCGCGCGCCGCCGCCGGGGCAGGCGCCGGCGGCAACCTGCTGCTGTCGCGGCCGATGCTGCTCTTCTTCGCCTTCTTCCTGCTGTCCTCCATGGCCAGTTCCGGCATCCAGTCCTTCCTGATCCCCGTGCTGGGGCAGATCTGGGGCACGCCGCTGGAGGTCGCGTCCTGGGCGCTGACCGGATACATGATCGGCAACTCCGCCGGGGTGCTGCTGGGCGGGTGGTATGCCGACCGGTCGCGGCGGCATCTGGTCTTCGTGGTGGGGCTGACGCTGCTTTCCATGGCGCTGCTGCTCCTGCTCGGCGCCCTGCCGCTGCCGGAGATCCTGCAGCCCATCGTCGTGGTGGCGGCCGGCACGGCGCTGGGCGCCTCCCGCACCCCGCGCGACGTGATGGTGAAGGAGGCCTCGCCGCCCGGGCAGATCGGCAAGGTCTTCGGCTTCATCTCCTCCGGCCTGCCGCTGGGCAGCGCCCTGATCCCCGTGCCGGTGGGCCTGCTGCTGGATGCCGGCTATGCCGTGCTGGTGCTGCCGCTGGTGGCGGCGCTGCTGGGGCTGTCGCTGCTCTGCGCCGGCGGCGGGCGGGGCGAGGCGCGCCGCGAGGTCGGCGTGGTGGCGGCGGAATAGGGCATGGGCCGGGGCCTATAGAGGCTTCTGCCAGAACAGCGCCCGGCCGGCGGCGGGGTCCAGCACATAGGCACCGAAGCCGGCCTTCTCATAGGCGGCCCGGGCCACCCGGTTCCCTTCCAGCACCTCCAGCGTGATCTTGCAGCAGCCACGCTCCCGCGCGATCCGCTCGGCCTCGGCCAGCAGCAGGCGGCCGATCCCCTGCCCCCGGAAGCGACGGGACACCACCACGTCATGCAGGTTCAGCAGGGGACGGCCCGCGAAGGTGGAAAAGCCCTCGAAGGCGTTCAGCAGTCCCGCCGCCTCGTCCCCGGCATAGGCCAGCAGGGTCAGGGCCTGGGGCCGTTGGGCCAGTTCCGCGGCGAGGCGCTCCGCGACGCCTTCGGGCAGGGGCTTGCCGCCGCCCATCGGGTCCTGAGCGTATTCCTCCATCAGGCGGGCGATCGCCCCGGCCTGGGCGGGGTCGCCGTAATCCGCCTGCGTCACGGTGACGGTCATGGGCATCCCTTCTTCGGAACCGGCAGTCATCTTCCGGCCTTACCTGGCGGCGACCAAGCCCGCGGGCGGAAGGAACGCCGGAGCCGTCTCCGATTCAGCGAAGTGCCTGACCGTGTTCAACCATGACGGAGTGGCAACCGAGCCATGCACCATCAGGCACCGGGTCAGGCGGGGAGCCATCTTTCCCCTTCCGGCCAGGAGGGGTGTTTTCGGTGTGCGATCAAGGGCCCAGCGCGGCACCGAATCCGCTTGCCACTGCCGCAATCACTTTTTCGGCACCATAAATCATTTTTATCCCAGAACAGTCCATTTCTTGGACCCTGGGTTTCCCCTGTGATAGCGCGCCGGTCGATGTAAATCCCTCGCAACAGGATATCCCCGCATGGATGCTCCCGATAGGACGCCCGGCTTCGCGGCCCGGCTCTGGCTCTATCTCCTGGGGGTTGCCCTCATCCTGGCCGGGCTCTTTCTCGGCGGCGGCGGCGCCTATCTGATCCGGCTGGGCGGAAGCTGGTACTTCGCCCTCGCCGGCCTTGCCCTGCTCGCCTCCGGTTTGCTCGTGGCGATGCGCCGCCCCGCAGGCGCCTGGATCTTCGGCCTGGTGGTGCTGGCCAGCATTCCCTGGGCGCTCTGGGAAGCGGGACTGGATTTCTGGGCCCTGGTCTCGCGCCTCTTCGCCCTGGGCATCGCGGGGGTGCTGGTGGCCCTCACCTATCCCCTGCTGCTGCAGGCCCAGGGACAGAGGGGCGGAAGGGGCGCCTTCGCGGTAGCGGGCGTGCTGGCCATCGCCGTGGTCGCCACGGCGGTCAGCGCCTTCACCCCGAAATCGGTGACCGCGCCGACCGAGACCGCCGCCGCCCCGCCGCCGGTCGCGTCCGGCCAGGCGCAGAAGGACTGGCGCCACTGGGGCAACACCACGGCGGGCATGCGCTTCGCCGCGCTCGACCAGATCACGCCAGCGAATATCGGGCAGTTGAAGGTGGCCTGGACGGCCCATACGGGCGACCTGCCGGTCAGCAACGGTTCCGGCGCCGAGGACCAGAACACGCCGCTGCAGATCGGCGATACGCTCTATGTCTGCACCGCCTATGGCAAGGTGATCGCCCTCGACGTGGACAGCGGCGCCGAGCGCTGGCGCTTCGACCCGAAGGGCAGCGCCCCGAACTGGCAGCGCTGCCGTGGCCTCGGCTATTTCGACGCCACGACCGACCCCTCCATCCCCGCCGCGGCGATCGCGAACGGCACCGCCGCCTGCACCCGCCGCCTCTTCCTGCCGACCATCGACGCCCGGCTGATCTCCCTCGACGCCGCGACCGGCCGGCCCTGCGCCGGCTTCGGCCAGAACGGCACGGTGGACCTGACCATCGGCATGGGCGAGGTGAAGCCCGGCTACTACCAGCAGACCTCCACGCCGCTGGTGGCCGGCCATCTCGTGGTGGTGGGCGGCCGCGTGGCCGACAACTACTCGACCGGCGAGCCTCCCGGCGTGGTTCGCGCCTATGACGCGATGAGCGGCGAGCTGGTCTGGGCCTGGGACCCGGGGAACCCGGCGATCACCACCCTGCCCCCGGATGGCCAGACCTATACGCGCGGCACGCCGAACGTGTGGTCGGCCATGTCCTATGATCCGAAGCTGGGGCTGATCTACCTGCCCACCGGCAATGCCACGCCCGACTTCTTCGGCGGCGGGCGGACCGAGCTGGATGACCGGTACAGTTCCTCCATCGTCGCGGTGGATGCCGCCACCGGCCGCGTGCGCTGGTCCTTCCAGACGACGCATCATGACCTGTGGGATTTCGACGTGCCGGCCCAGCCGGCGCTCTATGACATTCCCGACGGCAAGGGCGGCAGCGTGCCGGCCCTGGCGCAGGTGACGAAGCAGGGCGAGATCTTCCTGCTGAACCGCGAGACGGGCACGCCGATCGCGGAGGTGAAGGATCTGCCCGTTCCGCAGGGCAACGTGCCGGGCGAACGCTATTCGCCGACGCAGCCCTTCTCGGTCGGCATGCCCTCGATCGGCAACCAGACGCTGACCGAGGCGGACATGTGGGGCGCCACCCCTTTCGACCAGCTCCTTTGCCGCATCCAGTTCAAGGAGATGCGGCACGAGGGCGTCTATACCCCGCCCGGTCTCGATCCGGCCCTGCAGTTCCCGGGCTCGCTGGGCGGCATGAACTGGGGCAGCGTATCGATCGACCCGACCACCAGCTACATGTTCGTCAACGACATGCGACTGGGCCTCGCGAACTACATGATCCCGCGGGAGAAGATCCCCGCCGGGGCGAGCGGCATCGAGATGGGCGTCGTGCCGCAGGAGGGCACCCCCTTCGGCGCCATGCGCGTCCGCTTCCTGTCGCAGCTCGGCATTCCCTGCCAGAAGCCGCCCTTCGGCACGATGTCGGCGATCGACCTGAAGACCCGCAAGCTGGTCTGGCAGGTCCCTGTCGGCACGGTGGAGGATACGGGCCCGCTGGGCCTGCGCATGGGGCTGCCGATCCCCATCGGCATGCCGACGCTGGGTGCCTCGCTGGCCACCCAGTCCGGCCTGCTCTTCTTCGCCGGGACGCAGGACTTCTACCTGCGCGCCTATGACAGCCGCACGGGCCGGGAGGTCTGGAAGAGCCGCCTGCCGGTGGGCAGCCAGGGCGGGCCGATGACCTATGTCTCGCCGAAGACGGGCAAGCAGTATGTGGTCGTCACCGCCGGCGGGGCGCGCCAGTCGCCGCAGCGGGGCGACTACGTGATGGCCTATACCCTGCCCTGAGCAGGGCCAGGTATGCGGCGGCCGCCCTTCCCGGCCGCCGCACTCCGCCTATCCTGACCCGGCCGTTGCTCTTCCCCGGAGGGGCGGAGACCGCGCCTGGTGGGGCTTCAGGCCAACCCGCTCCGCATGCTCCCCATGGCGGCCCGGATGCGGGTCCATTCCAGCACGGCCGCTTCGGTAAAGGCATCGGCGCAGTCCACCACTTCCGGTGGCGTGCAGCCCAGGGCCTCGGCCAGATGGCTCCGGACGCCGACCACGGCATGGGCGAGGGACTTCGTCATCTCCCCCCGGTCCATGTCCGAAAGGATCTCCTGGGCAAACCTCACGCCGCCCTCGCGGGACGCCTGTAGCGTCTCCCGGTAGAAGCGGGCTCTCTCCTTGCTGTCCTGCGCCATTCCGTCCCTTGTTCCGAGCGGGCCTGGATCACCCTTCTCACCGGAAAATAGCTAAACAAGGGTGGCGCGGCTGCGTTTCCGGACACAATGCGGCAGGAAGCGGGGATTTTCCCGGTCCGGATCAGATTTCCGGGAGAAAGGCGGCACACCCCCCTCCCCCCGGTCGGCCCTGTCCCGCGCCCCTGCGTCCTTCCGCCCGTTACTCCGCGGGGCGGCGCATCGCGTCGCGGTCCGGCAGCGGCACGGTCTCGCGCTCCTCCGTGCCGAGGCCGGCGACCGGGACGCCGTGCAGGGCCTGGCGCAGCCGCACCGGGTCCAGCTCGCCCTCCCAGCGGCTGACCGCCACGCAGGCCACGCCGTTGCCGACGAGGTTGGTCAGGGCGCGGACCTCGCTCATGAACTTGTCGATGCCGACCAGCACGGCCAGGGCCTGGATGGGGATGTCGGGGATCACGGACAGCGTGGCGGCCAGGGTGATGAAGCCCGCGCCGGTCACGCCCGAAGCACCCTTGGAGGTCAGCATCGCCACCAGCAGGATGGTCAGCTCCTGCCCCCAGCTCAGATGGGTGTTGGTGGCATTGGCCAGGAACATCGTGGCCAGCGTCATGTAGATGTTGGTGCCGTCGAGGTTGAAGGAATAGCCGAGCGGCACGGTGATGCCGACCACCTTCGGCGAGCAGCCCAGCGCCTCCATCTTGCGCATGATCTGTGGCAGCACGCTCTCGCTGCTGGAGGTGCCGAGCACGATCAGCAGCTCCTCGCGGATGTAGTTGACGAAGCGCAGGATCGAGAAGCCGCAGAGCCAGCCGACGAAGCCCAGCACGATCAGCACGAAGAGCGCCGAGGTGATGTAGAAGGTCGCCACCAGCTCGCCCAGTTGCAGCAGCGAGCGGATGCCGTAGGCGCCGATGGTGAAGGCCATGGCGCCGAAGGCGCCGATCGGCGCCACCTTCACCACGATGGCGACGATGCCGAAGAAGACACGCGCCATGCCGTCGATGGCCCCGGCGGTCGGCACACGGTAGCGCTCCGGCAGGGCGTTGATGGCGAAGCCGGTCAGCACCGCCAGCAGCAGCACCTGCAACAGGTCGCCATTGGCGAAGGCCCCGATGAAGGTGTCGGGGATGATCGCCATCAGATGCGCCGCGACGCTGTCCTTGGCCGCCTGCTGGGCATAGGCCTGGATGGCGCTGGCATTGAGCTGCGTCGGGTCGATGTTGAAGCCGCTGCCCGTGCCGAAGACCTTGGCCACGAAGAGGCCGATCACCAGGGCGAAGGTCGAGATCACCTCGAAGTAGAACAGCGCCTTGATGCCGACGCGCCCGACCGAGCGCGCGTCGTTCACCGAGGCGATGCCGTGCACCACGGTACAGAAGACCACCGGGGCGATGACCAGCTTGATCAGCTTCACGAAGCCGTCGCCCAGCGGCTTCATCGCCGCGCCGGTCTGCGGCCAGAGGGCGCCGACCAGCACGCCAAGGACGATGGCGATAAGGACCTGGACGTAGAGAAGGGATAACCAGCGCCTGAGCATGGGCGGCACATCTCCGAGGGGGAACCGTCCCGGCCGGAACAGAGAACGGCCTCCGGAGAAGCGACCGGGCTATGACGCCGGATGATATATAGAGGACTCGGCGGCGGTTCCTGTCCGCCGGATTACCTTACGTCCATCCCTTGGCCTCAGACCGTCAGGCCCAGCAGTTCCGCGATGCGCGGCGTCGCCTTCACCCCGGTGCCGGTGAGCAGGACGACGGTGCGCTCCGTCGCCCGGATCGCGCCGCCGGACAGGAGTTTGCCGAAGCCGGCGGCGGCCTGGGCGCTGGTTGGCTCGGCATAGATCCCCTGGCCGGCCAGATCGAGCGTCGCCCGGGCGATCTCGTCTTCCTCCAGCATGACAGCGCCGCCATGCGTCTCCCGCAGGGCCTGGACGACCTCGGGCAGGCGGATCGGCGCGGCGATGGCGGTGCCCTCGGCGATGGTCGGGCGCGGCTCCGCCGCTGGCAGGCCGAGCGCGGCGCGGGCGATGGGGGCGCAGTGGGCTGGCTGCGTCGCGAAGAGGCGCGGCATCCGCGCGATCTGCCCGGCCCGCAGCAGTTCCACGAAGCCGATCCAGCAGCCGAGCACGTTGGAGCCGGCACCGCAGGGCATCACGATGTTGTCCGGCGCCTGGAAGCCCAGATCCTCCCACAACTCGTAGGCCAGGGTCTTGGTGCCGTGCAGGAAGAAGGGGTGCCAGTTGTGCGAGGCGTAGAAGGTGCCGGACTCGCGCTCCCGCCCCTGGCGCAGCGCCTCGTCGGCGCAGTCCTGCCGCGTGCCCGGCACGAGCTGGATCTCGGCCCCGGCGGCGCGGGACTGCACCGTCTTAGCCGGGGAGGTCGACTCAGGCACCAGGATGCGCGCCCGCATCCCGCCCGCCGCCGCATAGGTGGCGATGGCCGCCCCGCCATTGCCGGAGGAATCTTCCAGCACGGAGCCGATCCCCTGTTCCCGCAGCAGCGACAGCATCACCGAGGCGCCGCGGTCCTTGAAGGAGCTGGTCGGCATGAACCATTCGCACTTCACCAGTGCGGTGCCGGCACCAAGGCGGCGTTCCAGCAGCGGCGTGCAGCCCTCGCCCAGGGTGATCGGCGTGGCCGGCCGGAAGGGCAGCGCGGCGGCGTAGCGCCAGACCGAGCGCTCGCCGCGCGCGATGTCGTCGCGCCCGATGCCCGGCAAGTCGGTGAGGAAGAGTGGCTGTCCCTCCTCGCCGCACCAGCGGGGCAGTTCGAGCGGCCAGGTCCGGCCGGAACGGGGGTCGAGGTAGCGGAGGTCGAAGAGGGTGGGGCGGGTCATCGGGCGCGAAATCTCGCCCGGGCTCCCCGCGTCCGCAAGGGGCTCCACGGCAGGGTGCCGGCCCGCGGGACGGCGGACGGGCTTGCGTCGCCGGAGGCCGGGAGCGAGAGAGGGTCCGCACCCACCCGCAGGAGACGCGCATGACCGATGCCGATGCCGTGGCCGCCCTTGCCCGTGACCTGGTACGGATCGACAGCCGCTCCAACCTCTCCAACCTTCCCGTCGCCGAGCGGCTGGAGGCGGAGCTGGCGGGGTTCGAGATCGAGCGGCTGGACTATGCCGATGCCGCCGGCACGGCGAAGCGCGTGCTGGTCGCGCATCGCGGGCCGCTGGACGGGGGTGGCCTCGCCCTGTCGGGCCATATGGACACGGTGCCCGACACAGGCTGGACGGAGGATCCGTGGTCCGGCCGGGTGGACGAGGCGGGCATCCTGCACGGGCTCGGCTCGTCCGATATGAAGGGCCCCGTGGCCGCCATCGTGGTCGCCGCGCGCGGCCTGCCCGCCGATGTTCCCGTGACCCTGTTGCTGACCACCGACGAGGAAACCACCAAGCAGGGTGCCCGCCTCGTGGCGCAGCGTTCGGAACTGGCCCGGCGCGCGGCGCCGCGCGGCATCGTGGTGGCGGAGCCGACCAGCCTGATCCCCGTGCGCGGCCACCGCGCCAATGTCATGTTCACGGTGACCGCGACCGGCATCCAGGCGCATTCCTCCGGCGCCCAGGGGGTGAACGCGAACTGGGCGCTGATCCCCTTCCTGGCGGAGATGCGGGAGGTTTTCGCGCGGCTGCGGAGCGACCCGGCGCTGCAGGACCCGGCCTATGACCCATCCTTCTCCGACTTCAACCTGCTGATCGACAATCACGGCACGGCGGTGAACGTCACCGTTCCCCGCGCCACGGCGCGCATCAAGTTCCGCTATTCCCGCAGCATCGACCCGGCGCCGGTCGTGGCGGCGGTGCGGGCGGCGGCGGAGCGTGCCGGGCTGGCGCTGGAGATGCAGGCCGATCCGGGTGCGCCGGAACTGCCGGAGGACCACCCCCTGGTGGCGCTGGCGGTGCGCGAGACCGGCCAGGCGCCGCGCACCGCCGCCTATGGCACCGACGCGACGGAACTCCAGGCGCTGGCGCCCTGCGTCGTGCTGGGTCCGGGCACGATCGCCGTGGCCCATAGCCCGGGGGAGCATGTCCCGCTGGCGGAACTGGCCCGGGCGGTGCCGCTGTTCCGCCGCCTCGTCATGGCTGGGTGAGCGGCAGGTCCGGCTGCGGCCGGACCCGCAGGGCGGGCCGCGCCTCGCGGCGCTCCGATGCCTCGGCGCGGACCAGGTCCCGCCCTTCCCGCTTGGCCGCATAGAGCGCCCGGTCGGCCGCTTCCAGCAGGCTCCGGGGGCTCATCCCCTGCCCGGGCGCCATGGCGGCAACGCCCAGGCTCAGCGTCACCATGCCGCCACGCGTCGTGGGGTGCGGGACGCCCTGCGCCCGCATCGAGCGGCGGATCCGCTCCGCCACGCCCATCGCCGCCTCCAGCCCGGTGCCGGGCAGCAGGACAGCGAACTCCTCTCCTCCCATCCGCGCCGCGAGGTCGCTGCCGTCGCGCAGGTTGCGCCGCAGCACCCCCGCCACGATCCGCAGGCAGGCATCCCCCGCCGGATGGCCGTGGTGGTCGTTGAAGGCCTTGAAGTGGTCCGCGTCGATCATGAGGACCGCCAGCGGCCGCCCCTGGTGCCGCGCGCGCGCGAATTCATGGGCATAGGCCTGGTCGAAGCGGCGGCGGTTCGGCAGGCCGGTCAAGGGGTCGCTGCAAGCCTCCCGGCGGTAATGGGCCTCCGCGCGCTCGCGGATCATGGTCACCGCCCCGAAGCCGTGCAGGACGAAGAAGACCAGCGCGCTGACCAGGACCAGGCCGAGCGAGAGGTCCGGCAGGAAGTGGAACCGCCCCGGGTCGGGCGACACCAGTATCGCCGCGGCCCGGAAGGCCATGATGGCGACGCTGCCGATCATCGCCGCGAACATCCACCAGCGCGCCGAGATCCTCTCCGCCCGGCCGCGCCACAGCTCCCAGGCCGCGACGGCGAAGAGCGCGCCGTGCAGGAGCGCGGCCAGCAGCACGCGCCGGTCGTAGCGGCCGTAGAATTCCGGGATGCGGCAGGCCAGGAGCCAGACCAGTGGCGCCAGCAGGATCAGCAGGATGGGAGTCGCGCGC
Organism: Roseomonas gilardii; assembly: GCF_001941945.1. Taxonomy (NCBI): domain Bacteria; kingdom Pseudomonadati; phylum Pseudomonadota; class Alphaproteobacteria; order Acetobacterales; family Roseomonadaceae; genus Roseomonas; species Roseomonas gilardii. Next base: position 2,609,393 of record NZ_CP015583.1, read on the forward strand.
CCGTCGGCACGGCGGTGCCCCGCCCAGATCAGCGCGGAGCAGAGGATCGCCAGGGCATTCGACAGGTCCACCGTCACCAGCAGCGGCAGGGTGGAACGGTCGAACTGCAGGGCCATGGCCAGGGTTTCGCTGAGGAAGGCCCCGCCGAAGATCAGCGGCAGGTCATGTCCCGGGCTGGCCCGCCAGGACATGAGGCAGGCCAGGGCGCTGGTGCCGGTCACCAGGGTGACGGCCAGGACAAGGGTCGGAGCGTCCAGGAACATGTCGCGGCGGGTGACCCTTTTCGGCGGCGTCGGGGGTGGCGGAGCCGATGAGCCCGGTTGCCCGGCTTCGATCCACCCGCATGACGAGATTCCTATGGATCATCTACACGCAAAAGTCATCATTACGCGGCGAATTTAAGCCAGCTTCGTTACAATTCACGCCAGCTGCGCGGAAACGTCCGGCTTTCCACAGGGAGAGGCCAGCCGGACAGCGGGAAAAGAGGGGCGGACCGGCGAAAAGTTCCGCCGGCACCGCCCATCCGTTCAGACGCCCTTGCTCATCGCCTGGATCGGCGGCTGCACATCGGCGGGCAGCGGGCAGACATAGGGGGTGGCCGCCGTCCGCGCCGCGAGATCCGCCTTGGCCTTCTCGATCAGCGAGGGGTCCTGCAGGGCATCCACCGCCGTGCCCGCCATCACCTTGGCCACATGCAGCAGCCCCTTATGGGCGATGCCAGACTTGCCCTGGGCCGTGAGTTGCCAGGAATGCCCCGGCGTGCCGATGGCATAGGTCGCGCCCCGCGCCTGCACCGTCGGCACCACCCAGGAAACGTCGCCCACATCGGTGGAGCCGACGCCGCCCCGTCCCCTGGAATGCAGCGGCACGATGAAATCGGCCAGCGGCTTGGTCCGGTCCACCGGAACGCCGGCGCGGCGGAAGGCGGCGGCGATGTCGTCGTCGTTCAGCGTCTTGCGGATCTCCTCCGCGAAGGCGCGGTCCTCCTCGTCGAACTGGGGCGGGCCGAGGCGCTGGAAGTTGTCGTACATCGCCTGTTCCAGCGGCGTGTTGCCCATCAGGTTCGAGACGGCGCTGACCACCTTGGTGGCGACCGTCGTCTCGGTCATCAGGGCCGCGCCGTCGGCGATCTTGCGCACGCGGGCGACCAGGGCGTTCAGCTCGTTCAGGTCGGCGGCGCGGATCAGGTAGCGCACCTTGGCCGAGCCCTGCACCACGTTCGGCGCGATGCCGCCGGCGTCCAGATAGGCGTAGTGGACGCGGGCATGGCTCGGCATGTGCTCGCGCATGTAGTTCACGCCGACATTCATCAACTCCACCGCGTCGAGCGCCGAGCGGCCTAGCTCCGGCGCGGCGGCGGCGTGGGAGGAGCGACCGGTGAAGGTGAAGTCGATGCGCGTGTTGGCGAGGCTCACCGCGTCGTTCACGCCGGACAGCGGCGCCGGATGCCAGGAGATGGCGATGTCCACATCCTTGAAGGCGCCGTCGCGCACCATGAAGCCCTTGGCGGCGCCGCCTTCCTCGGCCGGGCAGCCATAGTAGCGCACGCGGCCCTTGATCCCGTTCTCCGCCAGCCAGTCCTTCACCGCCGCCGCCGCCAAAAGGGCGGCGGAGCCGAGCAGGTTGTGGCCGCAGCCATGGCCCTTGCCCTCCTGCCCCTCGACCGGGCGCGGCTCGGCCACCCCGGCCTCCTGGCTCAGCCCGGGCAGGGCGTCATACTCGCCGAGGATGGCGATCACCGGGCCCTCCTCGCCCGCCTCTCCCATCACCGCCGTCGGGATGCCCGCGACGTCCTTCGTGATGCGGAAGCCTTCCTTCTCCAGTTGGGCGATGTGCTCCGCGACCGAGCGGTGTTCGCCATAAGCCAGTTCCGGCATGCCCCAGACCCGGTCGGACAGGCCGATATAGTCGTCGCGCTTCTTCTCGACATGGCGCCAGATTTCTTCGCTGTTCTGCATCGGAAACGTTCCTGTCTGATTCGTGCCTGGTGATCGACCCGGTTGTCGATGCGCACGGAATGGCCGCCCGGCCATGACGGGGCGCGACTATGCGCCGATCATGCAGGGGGTCAAACCCGGGCGCGGACGCTTCCGGCGCCGCGCCCGCACCAGCCGGCTGGCCAGCCGGGCGGGATCAGCCGAAGAAGCCCACCAGCCAGTAGGCCAGCGCCGCGATGACGGCCGCGGCGGGCATCGTGACGACCCAGGCCACCACGATGTTGCTGGCCACCCCCCAGCGCACCGCCGAGGTTCGCCGCGCCGAGCCGACGCCGACGATGGCGCCGGTGATGGTGTGGGTGGTGGAGACGGGCACGCCGAGCCCCGTGGCCATGAAGAGCGTGATGGCGCCGCCGGTCTCGGCGCAGAAGCCCTGCACCGGCGTCAGCCGGGTGATGCGGGAGCCCATGGTGTGGATGATGCGCCAGCCGCCGGTCAGCGTGCCCAGCGCGATGGCGGCATGGCAGGACAGCACGACCCAGAGCGGCACGTAGAACTCGCCGCCCAGCATCCCCTGGGAATAGAGCAGGACGGCGATGATCCCCATGGTCTTCTGCGCGTCGTTGCCGCCATGGCCGAGCGCGTAGGCGGAGGCCGAGAAGAACTGCATGATCCGGAAGGAGCGGTCCACCGCGAAGGGGGTGGAGCGGGCGAAGATCCAGGACACGGCGAAGACCAGCAGCAGCGCCAGCACCATGCCCAGCAGCGGCGAGAGCACGATGGCCGCGACCGTCTTGCCCAGGCCGGACCAGACGATCGCGCCGATCCCCGCCTTCACCGTGCCGGCCCCCAGGATGCCGCCGACCAGCGCGTGGGAGGAGGAGGACGGGATGCCGCGCCACCAGGTGATGATGTTCCAGGCGATGGCGCCGACCAGCGCGCCGAAGATCACCCGCGCATCCACGATCTCCGCATCCACGATGCCGGTGCCGATGGTCTCGGCCACGTGCAGGCCGAAGAACAGGAAGGCGATGAAGTTGAAGAAGGCGGCCCAGGCCACGGCATAATGCGGCCGCAGCACGCGCGTCGCCACGATGGTGGCGATGGCGTTGGCCGCGTCGTGCAGCCCGTTCAGGAAGTCGAAGAACAGCGCGACGGCGATCAGGCCGACGAGCAGCGGGAGGGCGAGGGTCTCGACCGGCATGGACGGGTCTCCCGGCTCAGACGTGCTCGATGACGATGCTCTCGACCTGGTTCGCGGCATCGTCGAAGAGATCGACCACCCGTTCGAGCTGGTCGAAGACCTCGCGCACCGCGATGAAGCGCATCGCCCCGTCCGGCGCCTTCTCCTCCGAGATGCGGCGGAACAGCTCGGTCACGCCATCGTCGTGGATGTCGTCCGCCTCTCCCTCCGCCACCCGGATGGATTCGCAGAGCGCGTTGATGCGGGCGGCGTTGTTGGTGATGTCCGACAGCAGCGGCACGGTGTCGCGCAGCAGCTCCGCGCAACGCAGGATGGTGTCGCCCAGGCGGCCCATCTCCGGCCCGAATTCCGTCATGCCGAAGAAGCGGATCGTCTTGGCCGCCTTCTTCATCTGGTCCAGCGTATCGTCCATGGCGCTGATCAGGGCCTGGATGTCGCCGCGGTCGAAGGGGGTGACGAAGGTCCGCCGCACGGCCTGGACGACCTCCCGCGTCACGGCATCGGCATGGTCCTCGGCGGCCAGGACGGCCGGGAAATGCGTGGCCGTCGCCTCGCCGCCCCGGAGCATGGCCCGCAGTTCCACGGCGCCCACCACGATCGCGGCGGAATGCTGCTGGAACAGGTCGAAGAATCGCTCCTCGCGCGGAAGCATGCGGCGGAACCAGCCGAGCATCGAACAAACCTTTGCAAGACCGCCGCTCGCGGCCAGGAATGCGGGGCGAAGGCGAGAATGCCCGGCCACGGGGGGCGTCTTCTAACCGTCACACGGCGTCCTGGCCACACCGGGGCCGCATCACACGGCTTTCCCGGCGGCCGGGATGGACGCGCCGGGCCGGGGGCTTCATTGTAATCTTCCTCATCCGTGCCCAATTTCGAGATTCGATCAGGGACCGAGAAAGTTTTGTCCCGGGAACGGGCATGAAGGACGCCACCGCGTGAGATGTCGCAAAAGCTGAAGAAGAAGACGCGGGGGCGCCAGTACGCGGCCCTGCCCATTGCCGAACAGGCTGGCGAGACGATGGTGATGCTCGTCACCAGCCGCGAGACGCATCGCTGGATCATCCCCAAGGGCTGGGCGGAGAAAGGCATGGCGCCGCACCAGCTCGCCGCCAAGGAAGCCTATGAGGAAGCCGGGCTGGTCGGCGAGGTCCAGCCCGAGGCGGTGGGCTCCTATTGCTACAGCAAGCGCCTGCGGAGCGGCCGGGATCTGCCTTGTCAGGTGCAGGTCTTCCCCATGCGGGTGGAGAAGCAGCTGGAGGACTGGCCGGAGCGGCGGGAACGGGAGACACGCTGGTTCACCCTGTCCGGCGCCGCGGAGCTGGTGGGCGATGCCGGGCTGAGCGCCCTGTTGCTGGACCTGGCACGGCCCCGGGGCAGCACGGGGGGCAGCACGGCCTGACGCGCGCGGGGAAAGCCCCCCGCCGGAGCGGTTTCCGTTCGCCCCGGCTTGTTGTTTCCCAGGTGTCTTCGCCCGGTCGGGCGGAAAGCGCCTGACCGGGATCCGCTCTAAAGGGCCCCAAGCCCCGCCAGCCCTGCCAGGGCGCCGCCGAACAGCAGCCAGAGCGGATGCACCTTCCAGCGCAGCGGGATCACGGTGCAGGCCAGGGCGATCAGCGCCAGCCCCACCCCGCGCACCGAGGCCTCCGTGATCACGATGCCGCTGGCCACCACCAGTCCGGAGGTCATCGGCAGCAGCCCTTCCTGCACCCAGCGGCGCCAGGGCCGGTCGCGGCTGCGGTCCCAGAGGCGGACGGCGAGGATGGTCAGGGCCGAGGAGGGGATGAACTTCGCGGCGCTCGCCACCGCCAGCCCGGGCCAGCCGGCCACGGTCCAGCCGACCAGCGGCACCACCATGAGGTTCGGCCCCGGCGCGGCCTGCGCCAGCGCGAAGAGGGCGCTGAACTCCTCGGCCGACATCCAGTGGTGCACCTCGACCACGCGCCGCTGCATTTCCGGCAGGATGCTGTTGCCGCCGCCGAAGGCCAGCAGCGAAAGCTCCCCGAAGATCAGGGCGATGGAGACCAGCACCGGCATCACGCGGCGCTCCGGCGGGAGGCCAGGATGGCCAGTGGCGTCAGCACGATCATAGTCGGCAGCAGGGGAAGGCGGAAGACGGCGATGGCCAGGACGCAGACCAGCGCCACCAGGGCCGGCCAGGGGCGGCGCAGCAGCGGCCGGGCGATGCGGATGCCCATGGACAGCAGCAGCCCCGCCGCCGCCGCCGCCAGGCCGGCGAAGAAGTGCCGCACATAGGGATCGTCGTGGTAGCGGTCATAGATCACGCCCAGCGCGATCACCACCAGCGTGGGCACCGCGAGGAGGCCCGAGATCGCCACGAGGGCGCCGCTCAAGCCGCCGAAGCGGTAGCCCACCGCCACCGACAGGTTCACGACATTGCCGCCAGGGAGGAACTGGCAGAGGCCGAGCAGCTCGGTGAATTCCGCCTCGCTCATCCAGCGGCGCTTCTGCACGATCATGTGCCGCGCCAGCGGCAGCGCGCCGCCGAAGGCCGTCATGCCCAGGCCGAGGAAGCCCAGGAAGAGTTCCGGCCGGCCGGGAGCGTGCCGCTCCACCGCCGCTCCGCCGCCCCCCGGCCCGTCTTGTGCCGATCCGCCTTCTGCCAAGCCTGCCTCCATCCGCATCGCCGCCTCCATCGTGCCGGCCCTTCCGCGCTCTCTCCGGTGCCCTGTTGTCCGGACACCATTCCCGGGCGCCTGCCGGAGGCGACGGGCTACGCTTCATGCTTCATCCTGTCTAATAGATGGGACAGTCCCGGGACATATCTTCAGGATATGGCACTTTGATAGAGACGCGCCTGCTCCGCTACTTCGTCGCCGTCGCCGAGCTCGGCCATCTCACGCGCGCGGCGGAGCGCCTCGGCATCCGGCAGCCGCCGCTGAGCCAGCAGATCCGGCTGCTGGAGCGTCAGCTCGGCGTGACGCTCTTCCAGCGGCAGCCGCGCGGCATGGCGCTCACCGAGAGCGGCACGGCCTTCCTGGCCGAGGCGCGTGGCATCCTGCAACGGATGGACGAGGCGGTGGCGCATGTGCGGGGCATCGCCGCCGGCGAAAGGGGGCGGATCGCCATCGGCTTTACCGGCTCGGCGGCCTTCCATCCCTTCGTGCCCTCCGCGCTGCGGCGCTTCCGTCAGTCCTCCCCGGGCGTGACCCTGGTGCTGGAGGAGAGCAGCTCGTCGGAGCTGATCCAGGCGCTGGAGGCGGAGCGGCTCGATGCCGCCTTCATCCGCGCCCCGAACCTGTCGCTGCCGGGCCTGGTCGCGGAGGCGGTGCTGGAGGAAAGGATGCTGGCCGCCCTGCCCGCCACCCATCCGCTGGCCCCTCATGGGCATGGCGGCCGGCGGCCCCTGCCCCTCGGCGCTCTTCGGCACGAGACCTTCATCCTGTATCGCCGCCACAGCGGGGCGGGCCTCTATGACGGCATCCTCTCCGCCTGCCGGGCCGCCGGCTTCAGCCCCTCCATCGGCCAGGAGGCCCCGCGCATGCTCTCGACGCTGAGCCTCGTCGCGGCGGGACTCGGGATCTCCGTCGTGCCCGTCTCCCTGCGCCGGCTGAACCTGGAAGGCGTGGCCTATCGTGCGCTGGAGCCGATGCCGGAGCTTGTGGCGCCGATCCACCTGGCCTATCGCGCCGGCCCCTTGCCCGAGGCCGTGCAGCGCTTCCTGGCGGAGATCCGCTCCCCTTCCCCGGGCAGCGGCAAGGCGGCTTCGTGACGGGATCGACCTTGTAGGGGGCTCCCGCCGCGCGGCGGCCAGGGTCCTCCGGCCATGTTACAAAGTCCGTGACGGGACCCGGGATACGGGCCGTCCACCCGCCGGCTGCAACCTTACCGTTGCCCTCCCGCTACATTCGCGACGATTCGGAGGTTCCTCCGCAAACACGTCTGGAAGGCTGCCCCAATGCACGACATAGTGATGTCCTCACCAAAGCGGGGTTCGGCATGGCGCTCGATAAATCGCCTCGCCCAGTCATGATGCGGCATAGTCGGCGACTATCTGACAAGCTCCTCCTGGCCTTTCATCAGGCCTGCGATCAGAGCGATGTCGAGATTGCCTGGGAGCTGCTCCGGATTACGGAGAAGGCCCTGTTGAAATCCGGCCAGTATTCGGGCCCGGAGCGACGGAAGGGCGTGGAAAGTCTCGTGGCGGCCCATGAGCGTCTTTTCGAGATACGCCTGGGCCTCGACCGGGACAATCCCCGGGCGCTGGTCCTGGCCGAGGCCGATCCGGACTGACCGTGGCGCCCGCCGGTGGGCTGCGTCCCGCCCCTGCCTTGGGGCGCGGGCGGAGCTTTGCCTCGCGCGCCTCGAAGGACGCTGGGCGCACCGATCCGGACAGAACGAAAGACGTGGCGGGCCGGGGAACAGCCTGATCCCGCCCCGCCCCGGAAGACTGGCTTGAGCCCGGGGCGCCGGTACGGGATCGAGATCCGGAGCGCGCTTCCGGCCGATGCCGCCGACCTGGCCATCCTTCTGCAAGGGGATGGGCCGCCGATTCCACCCTCGCAGATGTCGGAAAGGCTGGAGCGCCTGTTGCGCGACTCGGCCAGTGCCGTTCTGGTCGCCGCCGATTACGGCCCCCTCGCCGGGGTAATCGCCCTGCACTGGCATTCCACGCTGTGGGAAAGCCGGCCCGTCGCCCGGTTATCAGCCCTGCAGGTCGCGGAAGCGGGCCGCCGGCGCGGCATCGGACGCCTGCTGCTCAAGGCCGGGGCCCAGGCCGCGCGGCAGGCGGGTTGCGACCGGCTGGAGGCCACGCCGCCGCCCCATGCCGGGGATGGTTTGGCCTTCCTTCGCGACAACGGCTTTGCCGAGGAGGGCCCGGTCCTGTCGCGCGGCCTGCGCAAACGGCAGGATCAGGGCGGATCACCCTAGGGCGGCATCGTCCGGAAGCCCGGGCCGATTCCAGTCAGGCGTAATCCGGCGGCCGGCCCGGTTGGACCCCGTTCCGGGAAGGGCACTCAAGGCGCCCTCCCCGGCAGAGCCAGGGCCAGGTCGCGTTAGCGGCGCTGGCTGCGGCCGCGCGCCGTCGTGGCGGCCTTGGCGGCGGGGGCTTCCGGCTCGGCGCTGGCAGCCGGCGTTTCGCCGACCGCCGGCAGGCCGCGCGTCTGATCATAGGCCGCCTGCGCGCACTTCTCGATGGCGTAGAGCGTCTGCCACTTCTCCTTGCAGGCGGGCCGGTACGCCTCCAGCGGGTCCACCACCTCCGGTGCCTTCGGCGTGGTGGAGCATCCGGCCAGGGCGACCAGCAGAACCAGGGCGATCTTCTTCATTAGGTGTCTCGTGGTGAAACTCTGAAGGGTCTCATAGGCTGCTCGAAGGTCACACGGCAACCGCCTCAATTCACTTGCAAGAGGCTGCGTGCGGAATTCCCGGCGCCTGTCTCATGGCCGCCACGGCAGGGTGCCATCCGGCAACCGTCGCGCGAAGAGGCTGGCCAGGGCCATCAACCCCGCCACCAGGATCAGGGCCACCAGCGATACCGCCGCCGCCTGCGGCCCATCGCCCCCATCCTGGAGGTTGAAGACCAGCACGCCCAGGGTCTGGGTGCCCGGCCCGTGCAGCAGGGTGGAGATCGTCACCTCGTTCACCGCCTGGAGCGCCACGAGGATTCCCCCCGCGGCCAACCCCGGCGTCAGGGGCGGCAGGTGGACGGAGCGCAGGCGGGACCAGAGCCCCGCCCCCATGCCGCGTGCCGCGAAATCCAGCAGCGGATCGAGCCGCGCGGCGGCCGCGGCGGCGGGCCGCAGCGCCATGGCCTGGAAGCGCGCCAGATAGGCGAAGAGGATCAGGGCCAGCGTGCCGTAGGCCCAGCCGCCAAAGGGGGTGGACAGGACCAGCAGCAACGCCGCGACACCGGTGCAGGCCCCTGGCAGGGCATAGGAGAGGTCGGTCCCGATCGCCCCGATGCGGACCGCGCGGCCACGCAGCGAGATCGCGACCGGCAGCGCCGCCAGGGCCAGGATCAGCGCCGCCAGGGCGGACAGGAGCAACGAATTGCCCAGTGCCGCCAGGGTCTGGGACCCCGGCGCGAAGGCCGCCGCCCAGTGGCGCAGCGTGGCCGTGCCGGCCGAGATCGGCACGCCGAAGGCCGGCACCAGCGAGGCCGCCAGCAGCGACAGCAGCGGCACCAGCAGGACCAGCACGAGGCCGAGCCAGAGCAGGGCCACGCCCAGGCGGGCGCCCTGCCCCGCCCGCAAAGGCTCGAAAGGCTTGCCGGATGGCAGCGAGGCGGCCCGGATCGCCATCCGCTGGGCCAGCAGCCCGGGCGCGGCCAGGGCGGCGAGCAGCAGCGACAGCGCCGCCGACTGTCCCAGCGCGCCGGTGCCGGCGCCGGACAGCCGTTGCCAGATCAGGATCGGCAGGGTGATCCAGCGGGCCGGGATGCCCAGCAGGGCGGCCACGCCGAAATTGCCCAGCGCCGCGATCCAGGCGAGCCCCGCCCCGGCCAGCAGGCCGGGCAAGAGCAGCGGCCAGACGACACGGCGCAGCGCCTCGGCCGGGCTGGCGCCGAGCCCGCGCGCGGCGGCGAGATTCTCGCCCGGCACGCGCCGCAGCACCGCCGCCATGGCCAGCAGCACCAGCGGCGCCCCCTGCAGGCCCAACAGCGCGATCATGCCGCCGGGGCCGTAGAGCGGGTTCGGGGTGCCCAGCGGCGGGGCGAGGCCCAGGGCGAGGAGCAGCGGCGAGGAGGGGCCCGCCGCCTGCGAGAAGGCCAGGGCCAGGACCTGCGGCGGCACCAGGGCCGGCAGGATGCAGAGGAAGAGCAGGACCCGCCGCCCGGGCGGCGCGCGCAGCAGGAGCAGCGAGACCAGGGCCATGCCGAGCAGGCAGGCCAGCAGGCAGGCCCCGGCGGCCACCAGCAGGGTGCGCCAGGTGGCGCGCCAGACGGCCGCATCGGCGGGCAGCAGGGCCAGGGCGGGGCCGGAGGCCTCGCTCAGGAGCCGTAGCAGCGGCGCCGCGCCGACCAGGACCAGCCAGGCCAGCGCCAGGAGCGCCAGCCCGCGGGAGGGCAGCAGGGATGGGTTCAAGCGTCTATTCGATCAGGTCGTTGAAGCGGCGCAGGTCCGCCTCGTTCTCCTTCGCCGCGCGGGCCGCGTCCAGGGGCAGGACCTTGATCGAATGCGGGTCGGGGAAGCCCTCCGGCGGCGCGACGCCCGGATCGACCGGCAGGAAGCCCTGCTTCGCCGCCAGTTCCTGGCCTTCCCGCGACAGCAGGAAGGAGACGAAGGCCACGGCGGCCGGCACGTTCTTCGTGGTGGAGAGGATCGCCGCGGGTTCGGTGACGGCGCTCACCCCGTCCTCCGGGAAGACGAAGCGGACGGGGGCGCCGCGCGCGGATTCGCGCAGGGCGAGGTAGTCCACGGCGATGCCATAGGCGCGCTCGCCGCTCGCCACCGCCTGGAGCACCTGCCCGTTGCCGCCCCGCGGCTGCAGCCCCTGCTTCGCCAGCTTGCCGAGATAGTCCCAGCCCAGGCCCGGCGCCTGCACCATGGCGGCGATGTGCAGCGCCGCCGCGCCCGAGACGCTGGGCGAGGGCATGGCGATCATGTTGCGCGCCTCCGGCCGCAGCAGGTCGGCCCAGCTCTTCGGCGCGAAGGGAGCGCGGGTGTTGTAGACGATGCCGGTGGTGATCAGCTTGGTCGCGAAGTAGCGGTGCTTCGGGTCCAGCCGGTCGGCGGGGATGCCGCCCGTCCGCACCTCGGGGCTTTCCCGCAGCCGCCCCTCGGCGGCCAGGGATTCGAAGGTCAGGGCATCGGCCAGGAGCAGCACGTCCGCGCGCGGGCTGCCGGCCGCGATCTCGGCACGCAGCCGGGGCAGGATCTGGTTGGTGCCGCCGCGCAGCCATTCCACCGTGACGCCGGGATAGCGCTGGCGGAAGGCCTCCACCGTGGCCGCCGCATCCGGTTCCAACTGGCTGGTATAGAGGGTCAGGCTGCCCGAGACCGGCTGGGCCGCAGCCTGGGTCGCACCCTGATTCTGGGCGTGGGCGCCGCCGCCCACCGTGGCGAAGCCGGTGGCCAGGAGGCCGGCGGTGGCCAGGCGGGTGCTCATGAGCAGGAATTGGCGGCGCATGATCGTCTCGCGAAGAAGGGACCGGGGCGGTTGATGGATTGCCCGCCTGCCGCTGAAAAGCCCCCTCGCATGAAGACTTCGTGACACCGCACCGCAACACGATGCCACGGCATGGAAAACCCCGCCGCGGCGGGGCCGGGCGGGGTTTCCATGCCGTGGTCCCGGGGCCGCGCGGGCGGCCCGGGAGGAAAGGCTCAGCCGCGCTCGGCGAGCGGCGTGAAGTCGCGCTTGACAGAGCCCGTATAGACCTGGCGCGGGCGGCCGATGCGCTGCGTCGGGTCCTCGATCATCTCCTTCCACTGGCTCACCCAGCCGACGGTGCGCGCCACCGCAAACAGCACGGTGAACATGCTGGTCGGGATGCCCATCGCCTTGAGGATGATGCCCGAGTAGAAATCGACGTTCGGGTAGAGCTTGCGCTGGATGAAGTAGTCGTCGTGCAGGGCGATGCGCTCCAGCTCCACGGCGAGGTCGAGCAGCGGCTCGTCCTTGATGCCGAGCTCGGTCAGCACCTCGTGGCAGGTGGCCTGCATGATCTTCGCGCGCGGATCGAAGTTCTTGTAGACGCGGTGCCCGAAGCCCATCAGCTTCACGCCGGAGTTCTTGTCCTTCACCTTCTCGATGAAGGCGGGGATGTTTTCGACGCTGCCGATCTCCCCCAGCATCTTCAGCACCGCCTCGTTGGCGCCGCCATGCGCGGGGCCCCAGAGCGCCGCGATGCCGGCGGCGATGCAGGCGAAGGGGTTGGCGCCCGTCGAGCCCGCCAGGCGCACCGTGGAGGTGGAGGCGTTCTGCTCGTGGTCGGCGTGCAGGACCAGGATACGGTCCATGGCGCGCGACAGCACCGGATTGACCTTGTACTCCTCCGCCGGCACGGCGTTGAGCATGTAGAGGAAGTTCTCCGCGTAGCTCAGGTCGTTGCGCGGATACACGAAGGGCTGGCCGATCGAGTACTTGTAGGCCCAGGCGGCGATGGTCGGCAGCTTGGCGATCAGGCGGAAGGCGCTGATCTCGCGCTGCTTCTCGTCGTTGATGTCCAGGCTGTCATGGTAGAAGGCGGAGAGCGCGCCCACCACGCCGCAGATGATCGCCATCGGGTGCGCGTCGCGGCGGAAGCCGTCGTAGAAGCGGCGGAGCTGCTCGTGCAGCATGGTGTGCATGGTCACGCCATGCCGGAATTCCTTGAGCTGCTTCTCGTCCGGCAGCTCGCCGTTCAGGAGGAGGTAGCAGACCTCCACGAAGTCCGACTTCTCGGCCAGCTGCTCGATCGGATAGCCGCGATAGAGCAGGACGCCCTCGTCGCCATCGATATAGGTGATCTTGCTTTCGCAGGCCGCGGTCATGCCGAAGCCGGGGTCGAAGGTGAAGACCCCGAGATCGGCATAGATCTTGCGGATATCCGCGACGGAGGGGCCGATGGAGCCAGAAACCAGAGGAGCGGAACTACTCTTGTTCGTCCCGTCCAGCGTGATCGTGACCGACCCGTGACCGCTGTTGCTCATGCTTGGCTCCTCATTGCCTCCCGTACCGTCAGGGTCCGGGATCATGTTATGCTGCGGCGCAAATATGCGCCGAGAATCTGTCTTGTCCACCGCCCCCCGGTCGCCGCCGGGGCTGCACCGGCCGGTGGTGGTGCTTACCGGCGCTCCCTCCATTCCTCGGGCGGTACGATGCCGTCGGCCCAGAGACCACGCCCCGCCTGGCGAGCCCCGGCCTCGGCCTCGGAGAAATTCTCCGAACTCGCGAGAGCCCAGCCCGATGACACGAGCATAGCGTTCAAAACCTTGCCGTTTGCCTCACAGATAGCCAGCGGACGGCGAAACACATCCTGCCCGTGCAACTCGCAGACCAGGGCGTGGTTCGCCACCAGATGGGCCAGCCGGTCCGCCGCAGCCACGCCGCAATCGAAACCCTGGCCCGCCGTATCGGCACAGGTTTCCCCGCGCGAGGGCGCCTGGAGACCTTCCAGCCGCACCACCTGCCCTTGCAGGCGCAGGGTTTCCCCATCCACCACATGGATATCCGTGGGATCGGCCTGGAGCGGCCCTTCCGGCAACAGCGAGGCGGCCGGGGGCGGGGCCTGAGGGGCGAGGCCGGGCACGGCGGCCAGGATCGGCCGGACCTGTCCGGCGAGGCCCGCCCCATCCCGGGCGTACAGGAGGACGCCGCCGATGGCGAGCAGGAGCAGGGCACCCAGGCCGAGCGCCAGCGGGGCGCGGCGGCGCTGCGGCCTGCGATGGGAATGGAAGATCTTTCTCGGGCGTGCCACGGCGCGGAGCCCTATCAAAGCCACAGGCGGCCGGGAAGCGGGAAAACGCCCCGTCCCGGCCGGAACGAGGAAGGGCTCAGAACAGCCCGTCGAAGATGCCGCGTTCCTTGCGCTGGATGATCGGCGTCTCGCCATCCCCCGGCGGGCGGCCCAGGGCAAAGTTCTCGCGCAGGCGCTGGCTTTCCTTCTGCGGGTCCACCACCACGCCCGGCTGCGGCGCGTCGCGCCAGAACATCAGCCGGTCCACCACGGTCTGGCTGGGCTGGTTCAGCCGCAGGCTTTCCTCGTCCACCCTCCGGCGGATGGCGGGATCGACCGTCCCCCCGGCCCGGGCGACCAGCGCGCTTTCGCCCGAGGACTGGCGGCTCGCCTGGGTGGATTCCAGGACGGCGCCGGGCACCAGGGCGCTTTCCCCCTGCTCGCGGGCCGAGAGCTCCTGCGGCCGCGCCGCGCCGGGGCGGGGTACGGGCAGGTTGTTCATGTCCGGCGGCAGCGAGAGCGGCGCGCGGGTCACCACCTGGAACTCGTCCGGGGCGTCCCGGGTGAAGCCCAGGGTACGGGCCGTGTCACCGCCGCATCCGGCGAGCAGGCCGAGGGAAAGGGCGGCCGGCAGGGCCAGGGCCACGGTCCGGCGTTGGGGCATCCTCATACGGGCTCCTTAGCCACGCCGTCGCGTCCGGTCGAGGGGGGACGGAAGAGCGCGTCCGCCACCAGGGCGATCACGCCCAGCACGATGGCCGCGTCGGCAATGTTGAAGACATACCAGTGCCACCCCCCGAAGGAGGCATCGACGAAGTCGAAGACCGCGCCGAAACGCAGGCGGTCGATGACATTGCCGATGGCGCCGCCGATCACCGCGCCCAGGGCGACGGCGACCGGCCGGGTCTCCGCCCGGGCCATCCAGCGCAGCAGGATCAGCGTGATCACCAGGGCGAGGCCGGCAAGCAACCAGCCATGCCAGGGCGCGTCCCCAGCCATGAGGCCGAAGGTGACGCCCCGGTTCCAGACCATGGAAAGGTCCAGGCTGAAGGGCCCCGCCGAGAAGAGCGGGACATGGCCCCGCTCGGGAAGGCGCAGCACCTCCCCCATCCACCACTTGCTCGCCTGGTCGGCCACCAGGACCAGCACGGCGGCCACGAGGCCGAGCGGGATCATCCGGGCCGGAGTCGCGGGGCTGGGCATCAGGCGACCGCGGCCTCGCAGCGCAGGCAGAGATCCGCATGGCGCCGGCCCGGGGTGCCGACTTCCGGCAGCACCCGCCAGCAGCGGGCGCATTTCGCGCCCTCGGCCGGGCGGAATTCCGCGGCGGGCGTCTCCGCCCCGGGCGCCAGCCCGAAGCCGGAGGTGATGCAGGTCTCCGCCCAGAGTTCCGGCGAGAGGAGCCCGGCATCGGCCCCGGGCAGGGCCAGGACCGGCGCGGCCTGGAGGCTGGAGCCGATGGTGCCGGCGGCGCGGGCCTTCTCCAGCTCCGCCGTCACCACGCCGCGCAGCTCGCGCACCCGTGCCCATTTGGCGGCCAGCGCCTCGTCCCGCCATTCCGCCGGGACCTCGGGGAAGAGCTGGAGATGGACGGAGTCGCTCTCCGAGGGGAAGCGGGCCAGCCAAGCCTCCTCCGCGGTGAAGGGCAGCACCGGGGCCAGCCAGGTGGCGAGGCAGCGGTGCAGCACGTCCAGCACGGTGCGGGCGGCCCGGCGGCGCGGGCTGTCCGCCGCGTCGCAGTAGAGGCTGTCCTTGCGGATGTCGAAGTAGAAGGCCGAGAGGTCAGCGGCGCAGAAGGCATGGATCTCCGGCACCACGCCGGACCAGTCATAGCTTTCGACCGCCCCGCGGATGCGGGCGTCGAGCTGCGTCAGCCGGTGCAGCACCCAGCGCTCCAGCTCTGGCAGCTCGGCATGGGGCACGCGCTCGGCCTCGGAGAAGCCGTCGAGATTGCCCAGCAGCCAGCGCAGCGTGTTGCGCAGGCGCCGGTAGAGCTCCGCCGTCTGCTCCAGGATGCGCGGGCCGATGCGCTGGTCCTCGGTGGTGTCGGCATTCATCACCCACAGGCGCAGGATGTCGGCGCCGTATTTCTTGGTGACTTCCTGCGGGGCGGTGACGTTGCCCAGGGACTTGGACATCTTCCGCCCGGACTCGTCGAGCGTGAAGCCATGGGTCAGCAGCGCCTTGTAGGGCGCCACGCCCCGGGTGCCGATGCTTTCCAGCAGCGAGGAATGGAACCAGCCGCGATGCTGGTCCGACCCCTCCAGATACAGGTCCGCCGGGAAAGGCAGGCCGCGCTCCGGCGTCAGGGTGAAGGCATGGGTCGAGCCGGACTCGAACCACACATCCACGATGTCCATCACCTGCTCGTAGTCGTCCGGGTTGCGGTCGTTGCCCAGGAAGCGCTGCGCGGCGCCGGGCTTGTACCAGGCATCCGCCCCTTCCTCGCGGAAGGCGCAGGTCACGCGCTCCAGCACCGCCGGGTCGCGCAGCGGCTCGCCGGTCCGCTTCTCCACGAAGACGGGGATGGGCACGCCCCAGGCGCGCTGGCGGCTGATGCACCAGTCCGGCCGGGCCGCGACCATGGAGGTGATGCGGTTGCGCCCGACCTCCGGCACGAAATGGGTGACGGCCAGCGCGTCCAGCGCCTTGGCGCGGATCTGGTTGCCGTCATCCATGGCGATGAACCATTGCGGCGTGGCGCGGAAGATCACCGGCTTCTTGGAGCGCCAGGAATGCGGGTAGGAATGCCGCAGCGAGCCCTTCGCGGCCAGCGTGCCCATGCTCTCCATGGCGGCCCAGACGGGCTCGTGCGCCTTGAAGACATGGATGCCGGTGAAGCCCGGCGACTGCACCGAATAGGTGCCGTCGTCGTTCACCGTTTCCGGCACCGGCAGGCCGAACTGGCGGCCGAGGCTGAAGTCGTCCTCGCCATGGCCCGGGGCGATATGGACGAAGCCCGTGCCCGCATCGGCGGTGACGAAATCGCCTGGCAGCAGCGGCACGTCGAAGTCGTAGCCGCCCTTGTCCCCCTGGGCCGCGGGCGCCCAGCCCCGCAGCGGATGCGCGAGGACGGTGCCCGCCAGCTCCGCGCCCTTGAAGACGCGGCGGATGGAATGGGCGCCGAGGCCGGCCTCCTTCGCGAAGCTCTCCAGCAGCGGCAGGGCGATCAGCAGGTTCTCGCCGGGCTGCAGCAGCGAGCCCTCGGCCACGCCTTCCACATGCAGCAGGGCGTAGTCGATCTCCTCCCCATAGGCGACGGCGCGGTTGCCCGGCATGGTCCAGGGGGTGGTGGTCCAGATCACCACGCTGGCGCCCACCGCGGCCTCGGCCGGGGAGCGCAGCACGCGGAAGCGGGCATGCAGCGTCGGGCTGGTGTGGTCGTGGTACTCGACCTCGGCATCGGCCAGGGCGGTCTTCTCGACCGGGCTCCACATCACCGGGCGCAGGCCGCGATAGAGCGAGCCGTTCAGCAGGAACTTGCCGATCTCCCCCGCGATTACCGCCTCGGAGGAGAAGTTCATCGTGGCGTAGGGGTGCTCCCAGTCGCCGAGCACGCCCAGGCGCTGGAACTCCTCCCGCTGCACGTTCAGCCAGTGGCCGGCATAGGCGCGGCACTCGGCCCGGAAGTCGAGGATGGGCACCGCATCCTTGTCGAGGCCCTTCTTGCGGTACTCCTCCTCGACCTTCCACTCGATCGGCAGGCCGTGGCAATCCCAGCCGGGGACGTAGTTCGCGTCCTTGCCCGACATCTGGGCGGCGCGATTGATCACGTCCTTGAGGATCTTGTTCAGGGCGTGGCCGATATGCAGCGGGCCGTTCGCATAGGGCGGGCCGTCATGCAGAACGAATTTCGGCATCCCAGCGGACTGGGCGCGCAGGCGGTCGCGCAGCCCGGTCTCCTGCCAGCGATCGAGCCGGCCGGGCTCGCGCTTCGGCAGGTCGCCCTTCATCGGGAAGGAGGTGCGCGGCAGGAAGACCGTGTCGCGCCAATCCCGGGCGGGGGCGGTGTCGGGGGTGGGGGCGTCGTTCATCGGGGCAGTTCCGGGCGGTCGGCCATGGCAATGGCGGGGGAAGGCGCGAAGGACAAGGGGAACCCGGCCCTCAGCCGAGGGCCGGGCGGGTAATTCGCGCTGTGTGCCGCCTGGACATGGGCGCCTTATGCGGAGGCCGGTCCGTTCCGGTCAAGTCGCGCGCCATGGCGCGGCCACGCGGCCGGGCCTCAGCCAGCGGAGGCGGCGATGCGGGGCGGAAGCTCTGGCCGGCAAATCCGGGATAGCGAAGGTACGGAAGGGGGGATGGCTGAAGCCCCCCCGTCGCAGCGGGGGCTGCCGGGGCCGGTCTCTCCCGGCGCAAGCCCTGGGAGGATGATCCGGCGGGCCGGGAAGGCGATCGCCGGGAAAGCATGGACGGTCCGTCGCCGGGCCGTCCGTCAGCGAGGGGCTGGCCGCCGGAGGCCGCCGCGCGGCCCGTTGCGGGTCCAGCCCTTTGCGGCGCCGTTACCGGGCCGGTTACTGAACTGGTTACTGGGCCGTGCGGGCCGCGCTGTCGAGCAGGCTGGCGGGCAGATGGTCCATGTGCTGGCGGGCCACGATGTTGCCGACGAGGGAAGCGCCGAGGGCAGCGATGCTGAGCACCAGAGCGAACATGGCAGGGAACTCCTTCGGTCCGGGCCGGCGGAGAAGGCGCTGCGCCATCCTCCGCCCGGCAGGACATCACGGGAGGCGCCGGCGGAAGGCCGGAGCCCGTTTCGGTCAGTCGGCCATCCGCAGGCGCGGCGGCAGGCCGTTCGGGTAGAGCGTGCCCATCACGACCTGAGCGGCGACATTGCCGCCGGCGAGCGCCGCGAGAACAGCAACGAACACGACTTCAAGCATGGGATGACCTCTTGGCTCGGCCGGTCTGATCCGGCCTGTGAGCTGAGCATCAAGATGCTTCGCTGCGGCGCGTCATTCAAGCATAAACGGGGCATCCTGACCCGCTGTTCTTGAATGCCTGAATTGGCCCCAAGTCAAAATCCGCCGTGTCTTATGTAAGTTCCGAGCCATTTGTCTTATGTACGACCCAATCAACTTGGTCATGTATCATATAGATTATGCGCGAGCCGGTCCGGTTCCGGGAATGGCGGCCCCTTGTCGCGGGTCTTCCCCAGGTGGGTGGCGTTCCGGCGCGGCCGGGGGCGGGCAGGCCAGCCACGACGACGCGGCCGTCCGTCGCAGGTCCATCATCGCCGGGCCGCCCGGGCGATCCACGGGCATGTCCGCGGACAGCGGGTGGCGGGCCGGAATACAAACAGCACCCCGCCACCCGGGGGCCGCATCCTAGGGAGCGGGACGGTCCTGGCGCAGCACCCGCCGGGCGTCCTCGGCATCCTGGGCGATGGCGGCCTTGAGTTCCTCCAGCCCGGCGAAGGTCGCGTCCGCCCGCAGGAAGTGCACCAGCCGAACCCGGATCTCCTGTCCGTAGAGGTCGCCGGAGAAGTCGAAGAGATAGACCTCCAGCCGGGTTTGCGGGTCCCCTCCCAGGGTAGGGCGGCGCCCGATATTGGCGACGCCCTTCGCCTCCCGCCCATCCGGCAGCGCCACGGTCACGGCATAGACGCCGCGCGCCGGCTCCAGGTACCGGCCGAGCCAGAGATTGGCCGTGGGCCAGCCCAGGACGCGGCCCAGCTTGTCGCCATGCACGACCTCCCCCGCGATCTCCCAGACCCGGCCCAGGTCGCGCGTGGCGCGCTCCGGATAGCCGTCCTGCAGGGCGCGGCGGATGCGGGTGGAGGACAGGGTGCCCTCGGCATCCGATACCGGCGGCACCACGGACAGGCCGATGCCGCGCGCCTCCGCCGCATGGGCCAGGAAGGCGGTGTCGCCGCCCCGCCGGTGCCCGAAGGCGAAGTCGGCGCCGCAGGCCAGGTGACGCGCCCCGAGCCCACGATGCAGCACCTCCTCCACGAAGTCCTCCGCGCTCATCGCCGCCAGTTCGGGTCCGAAGGGCAGCGCATAGACGATGCGGCAGCCCCCCGCCGCCAGCGCCCGCCGCTTCGCCGGCAGGGGCGTCAGCCGGAAGGGCGGGTCGTCGGGGCGGAAATACTCGCGCGGATGCGGCTCGAAGGTGAGCGCCGCCAGGGGCAGGTCAGGCCGCGCGGCGTGGGCCGCGCCCAGCACCGCCCGGTGGCCGCGATGCACGCCGTCGAAATTGCCCAGCGCCACGGCCGCGCCGCGTGCCGCCGCCGGCACGTCGCGCCAGTCCGTGAGCAACAGGCACTCCGCTTCGGGAACGGAAGACTGGGTCATGGCCGGAACCCCGCTGCAGCCGCTCAGGTCTGGGCCGGGCTGACGATCCAGCGCGCCACCTCGGGCGGGCGGAAGGCGGCCAGCATGTCCAGCGCCTGGTCCGGCGTTTCCGCCCGCATGGCCAGCAAGCGGTGCTCGGGCTTCAGGAAGCCTTCCGCCTGCATCCCGTCCAGCGCCTTCATGAGATGCGTCCAATAGCCATCGACATCGAGGAAGACCGCGCCCTTGGTGTGCAGGCCGAGCTGCGACCAGGTCAGCACTTCGAAGACCTCCTCCATCGTGCCGAAGCCGCCGGGCAGGATCACGAAGCCGTCCGACAGCTCCGCCATCATCGCCTTGCGCTCGTGCATCGATCCCACGACATGCAGCCGCGTCACCGAGCCGTGCCCGACCTCGCGCTGCATCAGCGCCTCGGGGATCACCCCATCCACCTCGGAGCCGTTCGCCAGGGCGGCATCGGCCACCACGCCCATCAGCCCGACCTTGCCGCCGCCATAGACCAGGTCCAGTCCCCGCGCCGCGATCGCCTCGCCCAGGGCGCGGGCGGTCTCGGCATAGACCGGGCGGGCGCCGCCGCTGGCGCCGCAGAACACACAGACACGCTTCAACGTCTTCGTCTCTTCCATGGCCCTGATCTAAGGGCATCGGCGCCGCCGGGGAAAGCGGGCCGGGATGACGATCCGCTCAGGCGGGGCGCCGCCCCTCCCGCATCGCGAATCCCCGCCACCCCCCGTGGACAAGCCGGGCGGGCGGCGCGACACCACCCGCTTTCCAACCGGGGACCTGCCGCCGGGCGGGCGCCAAGCCCCCTGGGACAGGCCGCCTTGCCGCGAGGAGCCTGCATGCCCGCCACCGAGATCGGAACCAGCGAGAGACTGCTGGAGGAACTGCGCCTCTGGGTCGAGACGGAGACCCCGACCACCGATCCCGCCGCGGTGAACCGGCTGGTGGACCGTGCCGAGGCCGGGCTGCGCGAGGCCGGCGCCGCGCTGGAGCGCATCCCCGGCCGCGACGGCTATGGCGACAACCTGATCGCCCGCCTGCCCGGCCCCGCCGGCAGCAACCGCAAGCCGGTGGTGGTCTGCGTGCATCTCGACACGGTGTGGGACAACGGCACCCTCGCTTCCTCGATGCCCTTCCGGGTCGAGGGCGACAAGGCCTATGGCCCCGGCATCTACGACATGAAGGCGGGCTCCTTCCTCGCCTTCCACGCGGTGCGCGAGATCCTGCGGCAGAAGGTGGCGACGCGGAGCCCGGTCACGCTGATCATGACGCCGGACGAAGAGGTCGGCTCCCCCACCTCCCGCGCCATCATCGAGCGCGAGGCGCGCGACGCCTCGGCCGTGCTGATCGCCGAGCCGGCGGGCGGGCCGCAGGGCGCCTGCGTCACCGCGCGCAAGGGCGTGGGGCGCTTCGTGGTGAAGATCCATGGCGTTTCCGCCCATGCCGGCGGCAACTGGAGCGAGGGGCGCAGCGCCGTGGTGGCGCTGTCCGAGCTGGTGCTGAAGGTGCACGGGATGGTGGACCTGGAGCGCGGCGTGACCACCAACGTGGCCCCCGTCTGGGGCGGCACCCGCCCCAATGTCGTCCCGCCCGAGGCCGGCTGCGAGATCGACCTGCGCGTTGCCAACGAGGCGGATGGCGTGGCGATGGAGCGGGCCATCCTGGCCCTCGCCGGGGAACGGGACGGCATCCGCATCGAGATCACCGGCGGCATGAACCGCCCGCCGATGGAGGAGACGGCGGAAACCCTGCGCCTTTACGAGACGGCGTGCCAACTGGCGCGGCAGGCGGGCTATGACCTGCCGAAGCAGCATCGCGGCGGCGGTTCGGACGGCAACTTCACCGCCGCGCTCGGCATCCCGACCCTGGACGGGCTGGGCTGTACCGGCGCGGGCGCCCATGCGCCGCACGAGCATATCCTGTGGCGCGACCTCGCCGCGCGGGGGCAGGTGCTGGCGGGGCTGATCGAGACGCTCTGAGGCATCGCCGATGGCCCTGGTGGGGGCCATGGCCTCCGCCACGGGCTTGACACGGCCGTGGCGGAGGCCAGGGTAATACCCAAAGGAAACATCGGTATTACCGGAAGCAAGCCATGGCCACCATCGTCACCAGCAAGGGGCAGGTCACCATCCCGAAGCCGGTCCGAGACCTGCTTGGCATCACCACCGGCACCGCCGTCGAATTCCAGGTCGCACCGGATGGCCGAGTGGTGCTGGCACGCGCCGATGACACGGCCGCCCCCCGCAGCCGCTTCGAGCGGCTGCGGGGGGCGGCCGGGCATGGCATGAGCACCGACGAGATCATGGCCCTGACGCGGGGTGACTAAGGAAGCGAGCGAGCCGGGCCCGGAGGGCGAACCTGGGGTATGACGCTGGTCGATACCAATATCCTGCTCGACCTCGCCACCGACGACCCGAACTGGGTGGACTGGTCCATCCGGCAACTCGATGCCGCGACCGTTGCCGGCCCATTGCTGATCAACGACATCGTCTATGCGGAATTGTCGGTTCGCTTCCCGGCGATCGAAGCCGTGGATGCCTTTCTGGAAGGGGCCGGAGTCGTGTTGCAGCCGATGCCCCGGGCAGCCTTGTTCCTGGCTGGCAAGGCCTTCCAGAACTACCGGGCGCGCGGCGGGTCACGGACAGGTGTGCTTCCGGACTTCCTGATCGGCTCCCATGCTGCCGTCGCGAAACTGCCCCTGCTCACGCGGGATGTCGGACGCTACCGCAGCTATTTCCCCTCCGTCACCCTGATCGCGCCCGGAGCCTGACAGGCTTCCGTGAGTGCCCCCGGGGGGACACCCTCCCCCCGGAGCACGGCAAGGCTGCTCAGCCCCGCGACGCGCGCTGCAGCGCCATCCAGACCTTCTCCGGCGTGGCGGGCATGTCCACCGGCTCGGCCCCGGCGGCGCGCAGCGCATCAGCGAGCGCGTTCATCACCGCCGGCAGTGAGCCGGCGCAGCCGGCCTCGCCGCAGCCCTTGGCACCGACCGGGTTGGTCTTGGCCGGGACGGGCCGGGAGGCGGTGAGGATCGGCGGCAGGTCCTCGGCGCGCGGCAGGGCGTAGTCCATGAAGGAGGCGGACAGGATCTGCCCGCCCTCGTCATAGGAGACGCGCTCCATCAGCGCCTGGCCGATGCCCTGGGCGACGCCGCCATGCACCTGCCCCTGCACCATCATCGGGTTCACCTCGACGCCGAAATCGCTGACGGCGAGGTAGCGCACGAGATGCACATGGCCGGTTTCCGGATCGACCTCGACCTCGGCGACGTGGCAGCCATTGGGATAGGCCATCGGCTTGTCCTCGGTGACATGCGTCACGTCGAGGGAGCGCAGCTCCTCCGGCAGTTCCGGCGCGGTCCGCATGCGCGCGGCCAGTTCCAGGATGCCGATGCCGCGATCCGTGCCGGCGATGGCGAAGCGGCCATTCTCCGGGTCGAACTCGATATCCGCCACGGCGGCTTCGAGGAGGTGCGAGGCGGCTTCGCGGCCCTTCTCGATCACCTTCTCCGAGGCCTCGATGATCGCGGTGCCGGAGGACATCATGGAGCGCGACCCGCCGGTGCCGCCACCGTGCTTCAGCAGGTCGGAATCGCCCTGGATCAGCCTGATCCGGTCGAAGGGCACGCCGAGGCGGCTGCCGAGGAGCTGCGCGAAGGGAGTCCAGTGGCCCTGGCCGTAGTCGAGCGTGCCGGTGATGATGGTGACGCCGCCATCCTCCTCGAAGCGAACGCCGCCATGCTCCTTGCCGGCGGGGGCGGTGCATTCGAGGTAGTTGCCGAGCCCGCGCCCGCGCAACAGCCCGCGCGAGGCGCTGTCTTCCCGGCGCGCGGCGAAGCTGTCCCAGTCGGCCTGGCGCAGCGCCTCCTCCATCAGCGCGGTGAACTCGCCGCCGTCATACTGTGTGCCGGCGGCGGTGCTGTAGGGCATCTGCCCGGGCTGGATGTGGTTGCGGCGGCGCAGTTCCAGCGGGTCCATGCCGATCTGCGCCGCGGCGGCCTCGACCAGCCGCTCCATGTAGTAGTTGCCCTCGGGGCGCCCGGCGCCGCGATAGGCGCCGACGGGGCTGGTGTTGGTGAAGACCGACTTGGTATCCACCTCGATCAGCGGCGTGGCGTAGTTGGACTGGATGTTCTTGACGAAGCCCATCGTGCCCATCAGCGGGCCGACCGTGGTGAGGTAGGCGCCCATATTGGCGAAGGAGGTCAGCCGCACCGCCAGGAAGCGCCCCTCCGCGTCCAGCGCCAGTTCCGCCACCGTCTCGTGGTCGCGCCCGTGCTGGTCGGAGACGAAGGAGCCGGAGCGCTCGTCCGTCCACTTCACCGGCCGGCCCAGCAGCCGCGCCGCGTGGAACATGCCGGGATATTCCGGATAGACCGTGCCCTTCATGCCGAAGGAGCCGCCGACCTGGGTGGTCAGCACATGCACCTTCTCCACCGGCACCCTGAGGATGTCCTCGGCGATCTGGCGGCGCAGGCCGAAGACGCCCTGCGAGCAGGCGCGCAGCGTGTAGCGACCGCTCTCCGCGTCGTATTCCGCGATGGCGGCACGCGGCTCCATCGCGGCCACCACGATGCGGTTGTTGCGCAGCGACAGCTTCACCCGGTGCGCGGCGCCGGCGAAGGCGGCGGCGACCTTTTCCGCATCGCCCGAATGCCAGTCCAGCACCACGTTGCCCGGCACGTCGTCGTAGAGTTGTGGCGCGCCCGGCGCGGCGGCGGCGGAGGCCTCGGTGACGGCGTCGAGCGGGTCGATGTCCAGCATCACCGCCTCCGCCGCGTCGCGCGCCTCGGCCGGCGTCTCGGCGATGACGATGGCCACGGGGTCGCCGACATAGCGCACGCGGTCCATCGCCAGGGCCGGGCGGACCGGCGAGGAAAGCGGGCTGCCGTCGCGGTTCTTCAGCGGCATGGCGCATTTGATCGGGCCGTATTCCGCGAGATCGGCCCCGGTGTAGATCGCCAGCACGCCCGGCATGGACTTCGCCTCGGCCGTGTCGATGCCGTTGATCACGCCGTGGGCATAGGGGCTGCGCACCATCCAAGCATAGGCCTGCCCCTCGGCCTGCAGGTCGTCCGTGTAGCGCCCCTCGCCCCGCAGCAGCATCGGGTCCTCCCGCCGCGTGACCGGCTGGCCCACGGCGAAGCGCATGCGGGTGGGATCGGGCATGGTCGTATCGGGCATGGCGTGGCCTCCGGAAGCGGACGGATCGGTATGCGGCCCAGATGGGGCAGGACAGATGAGGCGGGCCGTCGGCCCACTCGACAGGAGGGGCCACCACCAGGGCGAGAGGCAAAAACCGGGCCGGAACGGGGATTCCGGTCTTGGCTTGGCGGACGGCCGGGAGGATGGTGCGCCCGTTTCATCGCGAGGGGAAGTCATGGACGGCGGCTGGCGCGCTCGGGCGGGATCGATCTTCACCACGCAGAAGGCACCGGCCACCGGCAGCCGTGGCATGGCGGTGACCAACCACCCGCTGGGCTCCGCCGCCGCGGCCGAGATGCTGGCGGCCGGGGGCAACGCGGTGGACGCCGCCATCGCCGCCTTCTTCACCCTCTCGGTGGTGGAGCCGATGATGACCGGGCCGCTGGGCGGTGGCCTGACGCATCTGCGCCTCGCCGATGGGCGCCACGTCATCGTGGACGGGCTTTCCGCCGCGCCGCTGGCCGGGTCGGGGAGCATGTACACCCCGGCCTCCGACGACCCGGCGCGGCGCATGGAGACGCTGGGCCGGGCCAACACGGTCGGGCCCCTGGCCGTCGCCTCGCCGGGCGCGCTGCGCGCCTGGTGCGACATCCTGGCCCGCTATGGCACGTTGCCGCTCGCGGATGTGATGGAGCCGGCGATCCGCCATGCCAGCCGGGGCTTCATCGTCACCACCTATCTCGCCGACTGCATCGCCGACGCGGCGGCGGACCTGGCGCTGGACCCGGAGATGGCGCGGGTCTTCCTGCCCGGCGGCACGCCGCTGAAGGCCGGGGCGCGGCTGGTCCAGGGCGACACGGCCGAGACGCTGCGCACCATCGCCCAGGAAGGGCCGGACGCCTTCTACCGGGGCGCGCTGGGGCAGGCCGCCTGCGACTGGTTTGCCCGGAACGGCGGCATCCTGACGCGGGAGGACCTCGCCAGCACCGCGCCGGTCGAGCGCGAGCCGGTGCGCGGCACCTATCGCGGGCATGAGGTGGTCGGCCCGCCCGCTCCCTCCGCCGGCGGCATGCACATAGTGCAGATGCTGAACTTCCTGGAGGGCTTCGATCTCCGTGCCCTGGGCTTCGGCACGGCGCCGACCCTGCACCGGATCGCCGAGGCGCTGAAGCTCGCCTTCGCCGACCGCGCCATGGTCACCGCCGATCCGGCTTTCGTGCGCATCCCGGTGGAGCGGCTGATCTCCAGGGACTATGCCGGGGAGCGCCGCGCGGAATTCGACCCCGGCCACGCGCGCGACTGGGCGCCCGGCCTCGCGCCGCTGGCCGAGAGCGCCGACACCACCCATGTCACCACCGCCGACGCCGCCGGCAATGTCGTGGCCATGACGCAGACCATCAACGGCCTTTTCGGCGCGCGGGTCCGCATCCCCGGGCTGGGGCTGATCCCCAACAACTACATGTGCAACTTCGACCCCCGGCCCGGCCTGACCCAGTCCGTGGCGCCGGGCAAGCGCATCACCACCTCCATGGCACCGACCATCGTGCTGCGCGACGGCAGGCCGGTCTTCGCGCTGGGCCTGCCGGGCGGGCTGAAGATCTTCGGCTCCGCGATGCAGGCGGTGTTGAACATGATCGACCATGGCATGAGCCCGCAGGAGGCTGTGGAAGCCCCCCGGATCTGGACCCAGGGCCTGGCGCTGGAGGCCGAGGGCGGCGTCGCCCCGACGGTGCGGGAGGAACTCGCCGCCATGGGCCACAAGGTCGCGACGGTGCCGACCGTGGGCGGCGGCATGAACCTGATCGCTTTCGGGGAGGGTGGCACGATGACCGGCGCCGCCTGCTGGCGTGCCGATGGCACGCCCATCGGCGTGGCGGGCGGGCTGGCGAAGTCCGGCGTGCGTTTCGTGCTGGAGCAGGCGCGGCGGTAGCGCCGCCGACGCAACCGTTCCGTCACACCCGGCATTACCGGACCGGTTCCATGGAAAGGGAGCGGTCCGCCGATGGACAGTTCCGCCCTCACCGCGCGCAAGAGCATCCCCGACATCGTCGCCTCCGCCGATGGCGGCGAGGCGCCGCTGCGCAAGAGCCTGGGCCCCGTCAGCATCACCGCCATGGGCATCGGCGCGATCATCGGCGCCGGCATCTTCGTGCTGACCGGCACGGCGGCGGCACAGTATGCGGGGCCGGCGCTGATGCTGAGCTTCTTGCTCGGCGGCATCGCCTGCGCCTTCGTCGGCCTCTGCTACGCCGAGCTGGCGGCGCTGATCCCCGTCAGCGGCAGTTCCTATACCTATACCTATGCCACGCTGGGCGAGCTGGCCGCCTGGATCATCGGCTGGGACCTGATCCTGGAATACGCCATGGGCGCGGCGACCGTGGCGGTTGGCTGGTCGGGCTATGTGGGCAGCCTGCTGGGCGGGTTCGGCCTGCACCTGCCGCCGGCGCTGACGCAGGCGACCGGCACCGTCGTGCATCTGGCCGATGGCAGCGAGGCGCGGGCGCTGCTCAACCTGCCCGCCGCGCTGATCGTGCTGGCGCTGACCGCGCTGCTGGTGCTGGGCACGCGGGAGTCCTCGCGGCTGAACAACATCATGGTGGCGGTGAAGCTGGCCATCGTGCTGGCCTTCATCCTGGTCGGCGCGGCCTATGTCAGCCCGGCCCACTGGCAGCCCTTCCTGCCCGCGAACACCGGCGAGTTCGGCCATTTCGGCTGGAGCGGCGTGCTGCGCGGCGCGGGCGTGGTGTTCTTCGCCTTCATCGGCTTCGACGCCATCTCCACCGCGGCGCAGGAGGCGAAGTCGCCCCAACGCGACATGCCCATCGGCATCCTCGCCTCGCTGGCCGTCTGCACCCTGCTCTATGTGCTGGTGGCGGCGGTGCTCACCGGGCTCGTGCCCTATGCGCAGCTCAACGTCGCCGATCCCATCGCCAAGGGCGTCGATGCCATGGGCCTGCCCTGGCTTTCCGGCCTGATCAAGATCGGCGCCATCGCCGGGCTGACCACGGTGATCCTCGTCCTGCTCTATGGGCAGAGCCGGATCTTCCTCACCATCTCCCGCGACGGGCTGCTGCCACCGGTCTTCTCGCGCATCCATCCGCGGCGGCACACGCCCTGGATCAGCCAGATCGCGATCGGCTCCATCGTGGCGCTGATCGCGGCGGTGCTGCCCATCGGCATCCTGGGCGAGATGGTGAGCATCGGCACGCTCTTCGCCTTCGTGATGGTCTGCGGCGCGGTGCTCTATCTCCGCCGCCACGCGCCGCGCATGGACCGGCCCTTCCGCGCGCCGGGCGTGCCGGTCGTGCCGGTGCTGGGCATCGGCTTCAGCCTGCTGCTGATGGCGGGACTGCCGTTCGACACCTGGCTGCGGCTGGTGGTGTGGATGGCGGTGGGGCTGGTGATCTATGCGCTCTACGGCCGCCGCCACTCCCTGCTACGCCAGGAGGGCCGGGCCGGGCCGGGGCAGCCGGCGGAGTGAAGGTCAGACCAACCCCTCCTCATCCTCCGGCCGTCCGCGCTTCATCCGGCCGCGCGACAGCTCGCTCACCACGCCGTGCAGGGTCCGCAACTCCTGTTCCGTCACCTCGCCGCGCTGGAAGAGGTGGCGCAGGTTGCGGATCATCCCCGGCCGCTTCTGCGCGTTGCTGAGGAAGCCGCAGGCATCCAGTTCCGAGGTCAGGCGCCCGAGGAAGCCTTCCAGCTCCTCCTTGGTGGCGACATGCGTCTCGTTGGTCATGAGCTGGCGCTGCGGCGTCGCCTCGGCGGCGGTCCACCACTCATAGGCCAGCACCATCACCGCCTGGGCGAGGTTCAGCGACATATGGGCGGGGTTCAGCGGGTAGCGCACCAGCGTGTCCGCCCGCGCCATGTCCTCGTTGTCCAGCCCGGCCCGCTCCGGCCCGAACAGCACCGCCGCCCGCAGCCCGCGCCCGTTGATCTCGCGCAGGTCCTCGGCCGCCGCTCGCGCCGTGCGCACGGGGATGATCACATGGCGCGGGCGTGGGCAGGTGGCGAAGACGCGCTGGCAATCCCCCACCGCCTCCGCCACCGTCGCATGCACCGTGGCGGCATCGAGGATGCGCCCGGCGCCGCTCGCCGTGGCCCAGGCGCGCTCCTGTGGCCAGCCGTCGCGGGGCGCCACGAGGCGCAGATGGAACAGCCCGCCATTGGCCATGGCCCGCGCCACGGCGCCGATATTGTCCGCCAGTTGCGGCCGGACCAGCACCACGATCGGGCTCTCGCCCGGTGCCGGATGCAGGTCCGCGCCGCCATCCCGTCCCGTCATGCCCTCGCTCTCCCGCCTCGCGCCCATGTCAGGCCGCGTGCATGCGTCGCCGGAGGCGCCGGAGCAAGGGGCCGCCGCGCGGGGCTCAGTTCAGCCGCTTGCGGATCGCCTCCAGCTCCCGGATCTCCCGCTCCTGCGCCGAGACCACATCCTGGGCGATCTTCCGGATCTCCGGGTCCTTGCCGTATTTCAGCACGATCCGGGCCATGTCGATGGCGCCCTGGTGGTGCGGGATCATCCCGGCCACGAAATCCTTGTCGGCATCGCCCGTATAGGGGATGGCCATGGCCCCGTGCATCTTCTCCATGGCGGCGCGGTATTCCGCCGTGCTGGGGCTCGACGCGGCCTGCCCCGTGGCGGGGGCGGCGGGGGCGGATGGCGAGGCGCCGTGGCCTGTATGGCCGGACATCTGCGCCATGGCCGGCACGGCGAGGGTCAGCCCTCCCAAAAGCAGCAGGGCACGGAACATTGGGTTTCTCCTTCCCGGATTGCGGAGAAACAGGGCTGCGGCCTTCCCCTTGCGGGAAGGCAAGAGGCCTTTGCGCGCTTTCCCGACACGTTTGGCGCCGCCGCTGTCCCTGGGCGTGTTCCTCCGCCTCCGTCCGGCCAGGGCGTCATCGGCATTTCACTGGACCGGGCCCGGTATCCGGGCCACCCCTCGCCCCCCCCGCCGGGATCAGGGAAACGCGCCATGCACCAAGCCAAGGTCACCACGCTGTGGGAGGCGAATGCGGAGCACTGGACGCGGCAGGTCCGTGCCGGGCTCGATGTCTATCGTGACGCTCTGAACACGCCGGCCTTCCTGGCCATGCTCCCACCCGTAGCGAAGCTGGAAGGGCTCGACATCGGCTGTGGCGAAGGGGCCAACACCCGCCAGCTCGCCCGGCACGGCGCCCGGATGCGGGCGGTGGACATCGCCCCCACCTTCATCCGCCATGCGCGGGAAGCCGAGGCGGCGGAGCCGCTCGGCATCGCCTATGGCGTGGGGGACGGCACCGCCCTGCCCTTTCCCGATGCGCGCTTCGACTTCGCCACGGCGTTCATGTCGCTGATGGACATGCCGGATCAGGCGCTGGCACTGCGCGAGACGGCGCGGGTGCTGCGCCCCGGTGGCTTCCTGCAGTTCTCGATCCTGCACCCCTGCTTCGCGCCGCCGCACCGGAAGGTGCTGCGCGAGGCCGATGGCCGGGTGCGCGGCGTCGAGCTGGCGCGCTACTTCGAGGACACCGCCGGGGCCGTGGAGGAATGGCACTTCTCCACCCTGCCCCCGGCGGAACGCACCCGCGTGCCGCCCTTCCGCGTGCCGCGCTTCCACCGGACCCTGTCCGGCTGGGTCGGGATCATCCTGGCGGCCGGGCTGCGGATCGAGGCGATGGGCGAGCCCTCGGCCAGCGAGGAGGTGGCGCGGGAGGTGCCGGGCGTGGCCGACACGCGGGTGGTGCCGCTTTTCCTGCATATCCGCGCGCGGAAGGGCTGAGGCGCTCCCGGCCGAGGGAGCGCCTCGCGCCACCGCTCAGGCCCGGCGCCAGGTCGTGCCCTTGGGGCCGTCCTCCAGCACGATGCCCTTCGCGGCGAGGTCGTCGCGGATGCGGTCGGCCTCCGCCCAATCGCGTGCCTTGCGGGCGGCGAGGCGCGCGGCGATGGCGGCTTCGACCACCGCTGCCTCGCCATCCGCGCCGGCGTCCCCGCCCTGGCGCCAGACCTGCGGATCGCTGCCGAGCAGCCCCAGCACCCCGGCGGCCTCGCGCAGCGCCGCCGCCGCCGTGCCGGGCGCAGGAGCCTCGGCGAGGCCGACGCGGCCCAGCACCACGGTCGCGGAGCCGCCCACGGCGCCGATATTGGCCAGCGTCCGCAGGTCGCGCAGCCGGGCGAGCGCCAGCGGCGTGTTCAGGTCGTCGGCCAGCGGCTCCACCGCCCAGGCGGCGAGTTGCGCGGCCTGATCCTCATCCGCCGCGGCATCCGAGGGAATGCGGGCCAGCAGGGCGTAGAAGTCGTCCAGCTCCCGCTTCGCCTCCTCCAGCCGCTCCTGCGTGTAGTCGATCTCGGAGCGGTAATGGGTGCGCAGCAGCAGCAGGCGGAAGGCCTCGCCCGCCCAGGGCCCGTTGGCCAGGATGTCGCGCACGGTGAGGAAGTTGCCGAGCGACTTCGACATCTTCTCGCCGTTCACCCGGAGCATGCCGTTGTGCATCCAGTAATGCGCGAAATGGCTGCCGGGGAAGGCGCAGCAGCTCTGCGCCACCTCGTTCTCATGGTGCGGGAAGAGCAGGTCCTGCCCGCCGCCATGGATGTCGAACTCCTCGCCGAGATACTTCCACGACATGGCGGAGCATTCGATATGCCAGCCGGGGCGCCCACGGCCCCAGGGGCTGTCCCAGCCCGGCGTCTCGTCGTCCGAGGGCTTCCACAGCACGAAATCGCCCGGATCGCGCTTGTAGGGCGCGACCTCGACACGGGCGCCGGCCAGCATCTCCTCCGGATCGCGGCCCGAGAGCCGCCCGTACTCGGCATAGGCGGAGACGGAAAAGAGCACATGCCCCTCCGCCACATAGGCATAGTCGTTGGCGATCAGCCGCTCGATGATCGCGATCATCTCGGGGATCGTCTCGGTCGCACGCGGCTCGTGGTCCGGCGGCGCGCAGTTCAGCGCCGCCATGTCCGCGTGGAAATCCGCCGCCGTGCGCGCGGTGATGGCGGCGATCGGCTCGCCCGTCTCGCGGGAGCGCGCGTTGATCTTGTCGTCCACGTCCGTGATGTTGCGGACATAGGTGACGCGCGGGAAAGCGCGGCGCAGGAAGCGCGTGAGCACGTCGAAGACGACGACCGGCCGCGCATTGCCGAGATGCGCGAGGTCATAGACCGTCGGGCCGCAGACATAGAGGCGGATGTTCTTCGGGTCGATCGGCGTGAAGTCGCGCTTGCGCCGCTGGGCGCTGTCGTGGAGCTGGATCTGCATCAATCGGTACTCATCCCGCCGAGGCGGTGAGCCGCTGCACGGCGCGGTCGCGCCCGATCAGCGGCAGGAGGGCCTTGAGGTCGGGCCCGTGTTCCTCGCCGGTCAGCGCCCGGCGCAGCGGCCAGAACAACACGCGGCCCTTGCGCCCCGTGCGTCCCGCCAGTTCCGCCGTCCATCGCGACCAGGTGTCACCGTTCCAGGGCTCCTCGGGCAGGCAGGCCAGGGCGGCGCGGAGAAAATCCGCTTCCTCGGGCTGCTCGGAGGGAAGGATATCCCCCTCCACCACGTCGAGCCAGTCCTTTGCTTCCCCGAGCGTGTCGAGATTGCCCCGGACCGCCAGCCAGAACTCCTCCGTGGCCTCGGGCGGCAGCCGGTCGCGCAGGGCGGCGAAGTCCAGCCCGTGCAGGTATTTCCGGTTCAGCGCCATCATCTGCCGCGGGTCGAAGCGCGCGGCGGAGCGGGACAGCCCCTCCAGCGACCAGCCCGCCACCAGGTTGGCCGGCATGGCGGGCACCGGGTCGCGCGGCGAGCCCAGCGCGGCGAGGTAGCCGGCCAGCGCCGCCGGCTCGATCCCGTCGCGGCGGAACTGGCGCAGCGAGACGCTGTTCAGCCGCTTCGACAGCGGCGCGCCCTCGGCATCCACCAGCAGCGGCAGATGGGCGAAGCGGATCTCCCGCCCCATGCCCAGCGCGCCCATGATGTCGAGCTGGATGCCGGTGTTGGTGACGTGGTCCTCCCCCCGGATGACATGGGTGATCCCCGTTTCCAGGTCGTCCACCACCGAGGTGAAGGTATAGAGGAAGGTGCCGTCCGCGCGCACCAGCACCGGGTCGGACAGGGCCGGGAGCTTCACCCGCCGGTCGCCCAGCACCATGTCGCGCCAGCCCACTTCGCCGCCCGAGAGCTTGAAGCGCCAGTAGGGCCGCTTGCCGTTCGCCTCGGCCTTGGCGAGCTGCTCCGGCGTCATCCGCAGCGCGGCGCGGTCATAGACGGGCGCCTTGCCCTGGCGGCGGCGCTGCTCGCGCTTGAACTCCAGCTCCTCCTCGCTTTCCAGGCAGGGATAGAGCCGGCCCTGCGCCTTCAGCTTCTCGGCGGCGGCGGCGTAGAGGGCGGTGCGGTCGGACTGGCGCAGGAACGCGTCCCAGTCGAGGCCGAGCCAGCGGAGATCCTCCTCGATCGCCCGGGCATATTCGGGCTTGGAGCGCTCCGTGTCGGTGTCGTCCAGGCGCAGGAGGAACTGCCCGCCCTGGCGGCGCGCGAAGAGCCAGTTGGCCAGCGCGGCCCGGGCATTGCCGACATGGATGTAGCCGGTCGGGCTGGGGGCGAAGCGGACCTTCATGCCTCGTCCTCCCCTTCCTCGTCCCCGTCCAGCCGGCGCGGGTCGAGCACGCGCCAGTTACGCTCCTCGGCATCGGCGGCGCGCGTCGCGGCGAAGCCCTTCACCTCGGCGCCGCTGGTCCAACCCTCGCCGCCCGCGCCGGTCACGTCGGCATCCTCGCCGAAGGCGAACCAGGCGGCGAGCACCTCCTCCCCGGTCATGCCGGGGGCGCGGCAGCGCTCGACGGAATCCCGCACATAGCGGCGGGCGAAGGCATTGGCGTGGGCCAGGCTCTCGAAGCCGCGGATCGTCTCCACCGGCTCGGCGCCATTGCCGCCGGAGAGGTCGCGGATGCGGACGGCATAGCCGCCCTCGGGGGAGAAAAGGTCGCTCATGCCGGAAGCGTCATGCCAGTTGGGCCGTAAATCCGTTCGTGATCGGGGTGCGCCGGGCCGGGCCGGCGGGACCGATCCCCCAGCCCGGCGGCGAGGTCCGGCGCTTGTACGCGGCCCCGTCCATCAAACGCCAGACCCGCAGCACCGTCGCCCGGTCATGCCCGTCCCGCAGCAGCGCGTCCAGGGGCGACCCGTCATCCGGCCCGGCCTCCCCGGCCAGGGCCCGCAGGATGGGGTCGAGCCGTTCCGCCGGGGGCAGGCCGGCGGGCAGGTCCGGCGCGGGAGCCTCGGAGGGGCGCAGCAGCACCTCGGTCAGCCAGCCCCGCTCCAGCCCCCAGCGGGCGAGCACGGCGGCCTCGCTATCATAAAGGCCGGAAAGCGGCGCATAGGCCCCCGGCCCCATCAGCCCCAGCAGGTATCGGGACCGCGTACCGGAGGATAGCAGCAACGCCCCACGCGCCTCGGCCAGCGCCTCCAGCAGCAGGTGGCGCAGGCGCGGCGAGACGTCGAGGTCCCGGGCCTCCGCTCCCAGCACCGAATGGACCGCGCCGGTGGCGGAACCGGTCGGCAGGGTGTCGGTGCCGATGCCCAGGCGCAGGGCGCATTCCGCCGCCCGCCGGCCGGAGCGGATGCCGAGCCCCGGCAGCAGCACCGCCCGCACATGGGCCGCCCCGATGGCCTCCACCGCCAGCAGGGCCGTCAGCGCGGCCGCCGGGGTGCCATCCAGCTCCATCAGGATCTCGCGATGGCCGTTCTTCAGCAGATGGGCGCGAAGCCCTGTCAGCAGCGCCTCCCAGAGCACCCCCGGCTCCCCGGGTGCTTCGGGCAGGGGCTGCGGCACCGCCTCCCACCCCGCGTCGCCCTGCCGCCAATCCGAGAGGCACAGGGTCTCGGCCAGGCCGGGCAGGCGCAAGGCCAGCCGGCGGTCGGCATTCAGGGCGAAGGAGGCGCCGTCGAAGGCGATGCCGTCCTGCGCCCCGGCGAGATTGACCGAGAGCAGCGGCAGGCCGGTCTCCACCACCCGGGCCACCGCCCGGTCGATGCGCCGCTCCGCCCCGCCCGGCCGGAAGGGCTCGGCCTCCAGGACCAGCAGGAGCTCGGCGCCGCTTTCGGACAGGGTCTCCGCCACCGCCGGCCCGGCGGAATCCGGCCCCACCATCACGCCGAGGCGCAGGCCGCGGAAGACCATCGGCCCGGGGGCCGGGCCGGTCGCGAAGAGAGTCACGTCCTCTGCCAGCCCGGGCTCGCCGGGTTCGTGCCGCGCCCGCCGCGCGCGGACCTGTCCGCCATCGAGGAGGATGGCGGCGTCGTGGCAGCGCCCAGCCTCCCGCCAGGGGGCGCCGAGCAGTAGGCCGGGCCCGCCATCGCCCGTGGCCTCGGCCAGATGCCGGATCGCCGCCTCGCAGGCGGCCAGCACGGCGGGATCGCGCGCCAGGTCCTCGGGCGGCGCGCCCAGCAGGGCGAGACGCGGCGCCACCAGCAGGTCGGCCCCCTGCGCGGCGGCCTCCGCGCGCAGCGCCAGGAGACGGGCGGCGTTGCGCCTTATGTCCCCCATCCAGGGATCGGTCTGGGCCAAGGCGATGCGCAGGGAGGCGGATTCCGGCATGGCCAGGAGGCTAAATCAGAGCGTCTCCCGGGGGAATTCACGGATGGGGGAAAATATCCGCGTAAAACAAAGTATTAATTGGTGACGTTGAGAGCGGTGCGAGAGGGCGGCCCAGAGCAGCCCCGAGGCCCCTGCCCCAGCCCTATCCCCAGCCCTATCCCCGGGCCGCGCGGCGGCCGCCCCAGGGTCCCAGCACGCCCAGGATGATCCCTGCGGAGACCAGCGCCACCCCGGCCAGCCCGCCGGGCGACAGCGCCTCGCCCAGCAGCGGCCAGGCGGCGATCGTGGCCAGGGCGGGCACGAAGGCGGTGATGGTCGTGGCCGTCGCCGCCCCCAGCGCGTTCACCGCGCGGGTGTAGAGGAAGCTCGCCATCACCGCCGCGATGATGCCCTGGTAGGCGAACTGCCAGAGCACCGGCCCCCAGCCGATGGCCGGCAGGTTGCTCGGCAGGCACAGCCACCAGAGCGGCAGGAAGACCGGCGCCGGCAGCAACGCCACGGCCAGCACCGCCGTCAGCGCCGGCACGCGCCAGCGTCGCACCAGCAGCGTGTAGATGGACCAGAACACGCCCGCGAGGAGGAAGAGCAGGTCGCCCCGCCAGGCGCCCGGATGCTCGCCCAGCGTCGCCCCGGCCAGCAGCGCGATGCCGAGCGCCACCACCAGCAGGGACAGCACGCGCTGCCGCGTCCAGCGCTCGCCCAGGAAGACGACCGCCAGGGCGGTGGTGACGAAGGGCAGCGTGCCGATCAGCATCACCCCGGCATGGGCGGTCGGCGCATAGGCGAAGCCCGCATAGACGGGCAGCGCGTAGCCGAAGCCGGCGCAGAAGGCGAGCGCGGCCCCCCTGGCCAGGGATAGGCGCGGCCAGCCCCGCCAGGCCACCACCGCGAGCCCGGCCAGCAGGCTGCCGGTGAAGCGCAACGCCGCCATGTCGCCCGGGGTGAAGGCCTGCCTGGTCGAGAGCCGTCCGGAGAGCAGGAAGCCCGACCAGCAGACCAGCACGCCCAGCATGCAGAGCAGGCCCAGCCGCCATTCCCGGGCCGCCTCCGTGGGGTCGCGGGGCGCGCACCCGGGCAGGGTGTCCTCCTCCGCCGGCGCCGGGCGCTTCGTGGAGGAGCTGGACGGCAGGGGCCGGGCGACGCAATCGGGCATGGCGGCCGAGACTGCGGCAGGTCAGCATCGCTGTCCATTCCAATGTCCCCGCCTGCCATGCGCCCCTGCCGATGGCGCGCTGTTTCCCCTGGTGCCGCCCTCTTGCCATCCCCAGCCGCGGCGCGGGACAAACCCGGGCATGAGCCAGACCCTGCCGCGCCTCAGCCCTGGGGATTTCGTCGCCGCGCTGACCCTGCCGGATGCGCAGGGCGGGGCCTGGGACGTGTCGCACCAGTCCATCGCCCACCTGCACCGCATCCTGCTGCTGCCGCCCTTCCCGGCGGAGGCGGCGCTGCTGGAGGCGGAGCGCAAGGCCCGTGCCCTCGGCGCCATGCTGGTGCTGGTGGAGGCCGCGCCGCCGGATGGCATCCTGCGCGAGGAAGCGCTGTCCCGCGTCTTCGATCCGGAGCGGCAACTCGCCGGCATGCTTGGCCTGGGGGCGGAGGGCGGCGCGGCGGTGCTGCTGGCGCGCGGCAAGATCGGCCATGTCGCGGCCGGTCCCGGGGCGCTGGAGGAGGTGCTGGACACGCTGGTGCCGCCCGCCCCGCCGGTGCTGCGTGGCACCCCGGCCCCGGTGCTGATCATCCCGGACATCCTGGAGCCGGCGCTGGTCTCCGCCCTGCTGCGGCACTGGCAGGCCGGGGAGAAGATGAAGGACCGCGTGGCCAGCGCCGCCGGGGCCGCCAAGGCCGCCGCCGGCATCAAGCGGCGCGCCGATGTCGCGCTGGATGACCGGCAGCTCTATGCGGGTTTCGCCGAGCGCCTGAAGCGGCGCGTGCTGCCGGAGATGATGCGTGCCTTCCGCTTCCGCGCCGCGAGCTTCGAGCCGCCTCGCATCGGCTGCTACGATTCCGCCGATGCCGGGGCCTTCGGTGCGCATCGCGACAACCGTACCCCCTTCACCCGGCACCGCCGCTTCGCGCTCAGCCTGAACCTGAACAGCCAGGGGATGGACTACGACGGCGGCACCCTCACCTTCCCCGAATTCGGCCCCGACCGGTATGCGCCGGCGGCCGGCGGCGGCGCGGTGTTCTGCTGCGACCTACTGCACGAGGCCCTGCCGGTCACGCGCGGGCGCCGCTTCGCCATCTTCACCTTCTTCACCGATGCCGAGGGCGCGCAGGCGGAGCAGGAGATGATCCGCCAGCGCGGTGCCGGCCAGGAGGGCGCCGTCCGGATGCAGGGCTGAGCCCCCCGTCCGGCGCCCCACCCGGCCGTCACGCGGCCCGGATCGCCCCCAGGAAGCTGCCCGCCTGGGCGCGCAGGCTGGCGGCGCGTTCGGACAGGTCGCCGCTGGCGGCCATGATCTGCGCCGCCGCCGCGCCGGTCTGCTCCGCCGCGCCCTGCACCTGGCCGATGGCATCGGCCACCATGCCGCTGCCCTCCGCCATCTGCGCCGCCGAGCGGGCGATCTCGCGCGTCGTGCTGCCCTGCTGCTCCACCGCCGCCGCGATGGCCGTGGCGATCTCGCTGGTGCGCTCCACCGTGCTGCCGATGCCCTGGATGGCGGAAACCGCCTCGGCGGTCGCCGACTGCATCTGGCCGATCTGCGCGGTGATCTCCTCGGTGGCGCGGGCGGTCTGCGCGGCCAGGCCCTTCACCTCCCCGGCCACCACCGCGAAGCCCTTGCCCGCCTCGCCGGCCCGCGCCGCCTCGATCGTCGCGTTCAGCGCCAGCAGGTTGGTCTGTCCCGCGATGTCGGAGATCAGCCGCACCACGTCGCCGATCCGCCTGGCGCCCTCGCTCAGCGAGCGCACGATGGAATCAGTGGACTGCACCTCGCTCACCGCCTGCCCCGCCACGGTCGCGGCCTCGCCGACGCGGCGGGTGATCTCGCTCACGCTGGCGGCCATCTCCTCCGCCGCCGCCGCCACCGCCTGCACATCGGCACTGGACTGGCGCGAGATCTCGGCCACCTCCCGCGCGCGCTCGCCGGAATCCGCGGCGGAGGCGGAGACCGCCGTCACCGCCTGGCGCAGCTCGTCGGCGCGGCTGGCCACGCCCTCCACCTGGCGGCTCACCTCCGCCTCGAAGACATCGGCCAGCCGCGCCTGCTCCGTCACCACGGTCCAGCTCAGCATTGGGCCGACATAGCCGCCGGCGGCATCGATGATGGCCGTGGCCCTCAGGTCGCAGACCTCCCCGCCCAGCGTGACCCGGGTGCGGTGGGGCAGGCGCGACGGGTCGGACAGGATGGCGCGCGCGTCCTGCACGTGGCGGTGGAAGATGTCGATGCTCTGGCCCTTCACCGCCTCCGGCGCGCAGGGCAGCACGCCGCGCAGCCGCTCCAGCAGCGCGGTCATGCCGGCATTCACATAGGTGATGCGGAACTCGTCCTTCGGGTCGGCGGTCATGATGCCGACCGGCAACTGCTCGATCATCTGCCCGCGCGCGAAAGCCTCGCCCGCCACCGCGCGCAGCCGTTCCAGCGCCTGGGCGATCGCCCCGATCTCGTCACGCCGGTCGCGGTCGGGCACGGGCTGCCTGACATCGCCGACGGCGATGGCGGCGACCGCCGCGGCGAGGCGACGCATCGGCGCCCCGATGGCGCGCGCATTGATCCAGCCCGAGAGCACCAGCAGCAGCGCCACGATGCCGCCCAGGACCAGCGGCAGCTTCCACAGCCGCTGGATCGAGCGCTCCACCCCCGCATCCGCCTGGACGACGCGCTGGGCCAGCGTCTGGCCGGCGCTGTCGCCGATCTCCCGCAGGGCCCGGGCGCCGGGCTGGACCTTCTGGACCATGATGCCCTCCAGCGCCTCGCCAGATCCCAGGATCTCCTCCGTCGCCGCGATCATCTCACCCGCCAGGCGGCCCACCTTGCTCACATCCTCCTTCAGCCGCTCCGCCATCGGCACGTTGAGGGCCGATTGCAGATGGACCCTCTGCTGCGCGATGGCCGAGCGGATGCGGCGCGACTGCTGGCCGTCCTGCGTGATCAGGAAGCGCTGCAGCCCGAAGCGGATGTCGTTCACCGCGTTCTGGAAGCTCGTCATCCGGTCCCGCAGCTCGGTGGCCGCGGAATTGCTGTCCGTGTCGAACTCGATGGCGCCGAAGACGCTTTCCAGCGCCTGATCGATGGCGCCGCTGGTGGGATAGAAGCGGTCGTCGCGCGCCTGCAGCAGGTGCTGGCGGCTGCTGGCCATGTCATCGACCGCGCCGGCATAGGCCTGCAACAGCGCTGGCAGCTCCCCGAGCCTTCCCCGCAGCGCGTCCGGCACGTCGCGCAGCAGATCCTCCCCCTGCGTCTCCGCTCGCCGCAGCAGGTTCCGTGCCCGTTCCCTGACATCCCGCACGGCCTCCGTGGTCTGAGCCGCGCGCAGGGTGAGGGCCAGGGCCGGAACGTCCTGGACCGTGTCGGACAGGTCGTTGAGATGCAGCGCCGTCCTGTTGGCCCGCGAGAACTCTTCCGCCTGCTGTCCGATGGAACCGACCTCCTGCCAGATCACGGCCGGCAGCATTCCCAGGAGAAGAAGCGTCAGCCCGGCGGAGACGGCCAGCTTCCGCCCCACGGAAAGATCACGATACAGGCGCATCCAAACCCCCAGCACTCAAATGCGGGAAGGATGAGGTGGAAAGGTGAAATGCCGGTGAATGCCGGACGGTGCCCACCGAGAAGTCCCGGCCTGGAAGGCTGACATGGCATACGGCGTTTCAAAATTTACCCTCTTTCTCACAACATGGACCGATGGCAAACTTCGGGAGCGAGGGGCCGCCATTCACTATGATTGTGGGGTTATGCAGGATGCTCGAGGAGTGGAAGCAGCGGCTCCACCTGTGGTCACGTCAGGTCGGCAGGCCCGGGACGGCGCAGAACATGCAGGCCCTGCAGGTGGCCCAGACCGGGACGAGGACCGCCCTGGGCATGATCGTGGTCGCGCTGACGGTCCTGACCGTCAGGCTGATGGAGGATGCCTACCGGCATTTCGGGCCGGGCATCCTCGACACCGCCAGAAGCTTCTCGCTCTTCTGACCGGGAAAGGCCGGAGGCTCCGCCGGGGGCGGAAGCCCTGCGGCGCCTCGCCTCAGCCGGGATTGGCCGCGCGCAGCAGGAACTCGCGCCCGACCTTGACCCGCGGCACGCCGTCATAGGCCACGATATCCGCCGTGGCGTAGGTCTCGCTCCAGCGGTCGGGGATGAAGGACCCGGTGCCGACGACATCGAGCGGCGCCTTGGCCTCCGCCATCACGCGGCACTTGGCGACGGAGAAGCCGGAGGAGGCGATGATCCGCACCTTGGGGAAGCCGGCCTTGTCCAGCGCCTCCCGCATCCGCCAGATGGCGGCGGCGGAAACGCCGGTGCCGACCAGGAAGCGCAACTCCTCCTCGGTGCGGTAGCGGCGGATGGCGCCGGGCATGTTGCGCTCCAGAACCGCGTAGGATTCGCCGGGGTCCAGCGTTTCCAGGTAGCGGCCGCCATGCGTGTCCAGCCGTACCGAGACCCGGCCCGCGGCGGCGAGATCCGGGAAGCGGCGGCAGACCTCCAGCCCGTCCGTGATCTCCCGCCCGAAATAGTCGGTGAGCACGGTGAGGTCGTCGTCCGGATAGGTCTCGCGGAACATCTCCGCGGCGCGCAGGGTGGAGCCGGCATAGCCGATCAGCGCATGCGGCATCGTACCCAGCCCGGCCTCCGTGCCGAACCAGTGCGCGGTGGCGTTGCTCGCATTGCCCACGAAGCCGCGCGCGCCTTCCTGCCGGGCGGCATTGCCACCGGTGGCGGCGGCATAGGCCATCATTTCCTGCATGTCGGCGCCGGCGCAGTGCCGGGCATCCATGGCCAGGAAGGGGGTCTTCGGCAGTTCCAGGCACATCTGGTAGGCGTTGTGGGCGGCAACGCAGGGCGGCCCCACCTGCTGCAGCAGCAGCGTTTCCAGATCCACCAGCCCGACGAAGGAGCCGGTGAGATAGAGCAGCGGATCGCCCGCGCCGACCCAGCTCCCCTCGGGATGCATCAGGTCGATCTGCACATCCAGCCCGCGCTCGGCCGTCACCCGCCGCAGCCATTCCAGCGCGAGGCGCGGCGCGGAGATCACCGGGCGGCGCAGGAAGACGGCATAGGTAACGCGGCAGTCGCCATGCGCCGCCACGATCGCCCTGGTGCGGTTGAAGTAGCTGTCGGTGCGGGCGGTGATCTCCGCGTCCATCTCCGCCCTGTTCAGGGCCGGTCCTGCCGGGGGCTCCGCCATGCCTCTGTCCTTCCCTCGATCCATCGTCCCGCGCGGCATGACAGGCACCGCGCGTCGTCCCGGCCGCAGCATCGCCCCGCCCGGCGGGACCGACTGTGGCATGCCGCCGGGAGAGCGCCCATGCCGCCGGGGCGATGCAGATCCGCACCGCCCCGGCGGGGCTGAAGCTACTGCGCGGCCTGGAGCGGCAGGCTGCTCGTGCCTGGCCGGCGGGCCTTGAGTTCCTCCGCCACCAGGAAGGCCAGTTCCAGCGACTGCTCCGCGTTCAGGCGGGGGTCGCAGGCGGTGGCATAGGAGCGCGACAGGTCGGCCTCGGTCAGACGGTGGGCGCCGCCCAGGCATTCCGTCACGTCGGCGCCCGTCATCTCCACATGCACGCCGCCGGGCCAGGTGCCCTCGGCCTGGTGCACGTCGAAGAAGCTCCGGACCTCGCGTAGGATGGCGTCGAAGGAGCGGGTCTTGTAGCCGCCGGCCGGCACGGTGTTGCCGTGCATCGGGTCGGTGATCCAGGTGACCTTGCGCCCCTCGGCCTTCACCGCGCGCACCAGGGCGGGAAGATGCTGCTCCACCTTGCCGGCGCCCATGCGGGTGATCAGCGTCAGCCGCCCCGGCACGTTGCGCGGGTTCAGCCGCTCGGTGAGCCGCAGCAGGTCCTCCACCGAGGTGGTCGGCCCGACCTTGAAGCCGATCGGGTTGGCCACGCCGCTCAGGAACTCGACATGCGCGCCGTCCGGCTGCCGCGTGCGGTCGCCGATCCAGAGGAAATGCGCCGAGCAGGCATAGTGCCGGCGCGGATGCGTCGAGGGCTCGCGCGTCAGCGCCTGCTCGTAGCCGAGCAGCAGCGCCTCGTGCGAGGTGTAGAATTCCGTCTCGTGGAGCTGCGGCGCGTTCTCCATGCCGCAGGCCTTCATGAAGCGCAGCGTCTCGTCGATGCGCGCCGCGAGGTCCTGGTAGCGTTCCGCCAGCGGCGAGCGCTCCACGAAGCCCAGATTCCAGCGATGCACCTGGTTCAGGTCGGCGAAGCCGCCGGTGGCGAAGGCGCGCAGCAGGTTCAGCGTCGCCGCCGATTGCAGATAGGCGAATTCCATCCGCGACGGGTCGGGCACCCGGGCGGCGGCGGTGAATTCGGGCCCGTTGACGATGTCCCCACGATAGGAGGGCAGCGTCTCGCCATGGCGCGTTTCCGTGTCGGAGGAGCGCGGCTTGGCGAACTGCCCGGCCATGCGGCCCAGCTTCACCACCGGCAGGGAGGCGCCGAAGGTCAGCACCACCGCCATCTGCAACAGCACCTTGAAGGTGTCGCGGATGTTGTCGGCCCGGAAATCCGCGAAGGATTCTGCGCAGTCGCCGCCCTGGAGGACGAAGGCGCGGCCTTCCGCGGCATCGGCGAGGCGGGCGGTCAGGCGGTCGGCCTCCCCGGCAAAGACCAGCGGCGGAAAGGAGGCGAGCTTCGCCTCCGCGGCCGCGAGGTCGTTGCTGTCGGGGTAGTCGGGCACCTGGCGGATCGGCATGTCGCGCCAGGATCCGGGGTGCCAGTCCTTGCTGGTCATCGTTGTGGCGCTTCCGTTTTCGGGGGCGGGACCATAGCGGCGGTTCCGCCCCCAGGGAAAGCCCCCAGGGAAAGCTCCTAGGGAAGTTCCGGCGGAGGGTCAGACCTCCTCCCGCCCCCCTTCATCCTGCGTATCTCCCGCGCGCCGGGCGGGGGAGCGGAGGGTGACGAACTCCTCGGCGGCGGTCGGATGGATGCCGATGGTGGCGTCGAGCTGCGCCTTGGTGAGCCCGTTCACCACCGCCACGGCGAAGCCCTGCAGGATCTCCGGCGCGTCCTCGCCCAGCATGTGGATGCCGAGAAGGCGGTCGGTCTTCGCATCCACCACCACCTTCATCAGGCTGCGACGCCCTTCCCGCTTGCTGATCGTGTGCCGCATCGGGGTGAAGCGGGTGAGGTAGATGTCGGTCGGGCCCCGTGCCGCGGCCTCCTCCTCGGTCAGGCCGACGCTGCCGATTGGCGGCGAGGAGAAGACGGCCTTGGGCACGTTGTCATAGGACGCGCGGCGCGGCCGGCCGCCGAACAACGTGTCGGCCAGGGCATGGCCCACCGCCGTCGCCATGGGGGTCAGGTTCAGCCGGTCCGTGACATCGCCGATGGCATAGATGTGCGGGACGCTGGTGACGTGGTCCTCGTCCACCGCCACGGCGCCGCGCGCGTCCACCGCCACCCCGGCTTCCTCCAGCCCCAGCCCCTGGGTCGCCGGCTCACGCCCCACCGCCACCAGCACGGCATCGGCCTCCAGCACCCGGCCGGAGGCCAGCTCGACGATCCGCCCGTCGCCCGCCGCGCCGAAGCCGGTGATGGTCTCGCCCGGGTTGATCTTGATGCCCTGAGCGGTCAGTGCCTCGGCCAGCCCTTCGCGCAGTTCCTGGTCGAAGCCGCGCAGAGGCCATCTCTGGCGGTAGGTCAGCACCACCTCCGAGCCCAGCGCGTGCAGCAGCCCGGCGAATTCCACGCCGATATAGCCGCCGCCAACGATGATGATCTTCTC
This sequence comes from Roseomonas gilardii, assembly GCF_001941945.1. NCBI lineage: Bacteria > Pseudomonadati > Pseudomonadota > Alphaproteobacteria > Acetobacterales > Roseomonadaceae > Roseomonas > Roseomonas gilardii. The sequence continues at coordinate 2,653,752 of NZ_CP015583.1, forward strand.
CGGCCGCTTCTCCAGGGTGAAGAGGTCGTCCGAGATCATCACGCAGTCGATGCCCGGCAGGTCCGGCCGGATCGGGCGGCCGCCCACGGCGATGACGATGCGCTCCGCGGTCACCCGCTCCTCGCCGACCTGCAGGGTGTGCGCGTCCAGGAAGCGGGCATGCGCCTCGAAGACCCGGGCGCCGTTGCCCTCCAGCAGCCGGCGGTAGATGCCGTTGAGGCGTGCGACCTCGCGGTCCCGCGCCTCCCTCAGCACGGACCAGTCATGGCCGCGGTTCTCGATGTCCCAGCCGAAGGCGCCGGCATCCGCCGCCCACTGCCCGTATTCGGCGGCCTGCACCATGATCTTCTTGGGCACGCAGCCGACATTGACGCAGGTGCCGCCCCAGAAGCGGCTTTCCGCGATACCCACCCGCGCGCCATGCCCGGCGGCGATGCGGGCGCAGCGCACGCCGGCGCTGCCGCCGCCGATCACGAAGAGGTCGAAGTCGTAGGAAGGCATCCGGAATCCTCGGCTGGGGGGCGCTGGAGGGCGCCCCTGTCACGGAGCCCTAGGTCGGGCCTTCCGCGGCCCGGGGCAAGGCCCCGGCGCCCGGGGGCGCTCCCCGGGGCAAGGCAGGTCTGCCGGAAGCGCGCTCTCGGAAGCGGGCTCAGCCCGCCTCCAGCCAGGCTGCCGCATTGCCGGGAAGCTCCGCCGCTCCTTCCAGTGGCAGGCTGGCCAGTGGCAGGCTGGCAGCGAGGACGCGGCCCGCCGGCAGGGGGACCGGCGCGTCCCCCAGGTTGATGACCGCCCGCACGGCCCCGTTGCGCAGCGTCAGGACGCAGGGCGCGCCGGCCTCCCAGGCCAGTTCCCCCCGCCCCAGCCCATGCTCCCGGCGCAGGCGGAGCAGGCGGCGATAGAGTTCCAGCGTGGAATCCGGCACGCCCTCCTGCCGGTCCGCGGCATAGGCGCGGAAGCCCTCCGGCTGCGGCAGCCAGGTCGCGGCGGTGGGGCCGAAGCCGAAGCCCGGCGCCTCCGCCTCCCAGGGGATCGGCACGCGGCAGCCGTCGCGGCCGGTCTCCACCCCGCCGGTGCGGAAGAAGGAGGGGTCCTGGCGGTGGCGGGCCTCCAGCGTGGTGTGCTCCGGCAGGCCCAGCTCCTCGCCCTGGTAGATATAGGCCGAGCCCGGCAGGGCCAGGGTCAGCAGCGCCATGGCCCGGGCACGGCGCAGCCCCAGCGCCTCGTCCGGCTGCTCGCCCGCCGCGTCGATGCCGAGCGGGCGGGAGCCCGGCACGGCCAGCCCGTAGCGCGAGGCATGGCGCACCGTGTCGTGGTTGGACAGGACCCAGGTGGTCGGCGCACCCACGGCGGCGGCCGCCTGGAGGGAGGCGTCGATCACCTGCCGGAGCTCGGCCGCGTCCCAGAGCGCGGTCAGGTAGTCGAAGTTGAAGGCCTGATGCATCTCGTCCGGGCGGACATAGCGGGCGAGGCGGGACTGCGGCTTCACCCAGGCCTCCGCCACCATCATCCGGTCGCCAGGATAGGCGGCCAGCACGCGGTGCCAGTCGCGGTAAATCGCGTGCACCTCCTCCTGGTCCCACATCGGTCCCATGTCGCGGCGCTCCTCGCCCTCGATCATGGTGGCCTGCCCGCTCCATTCCGGCAGGCCCGGGGCCTTGACCAGGCCGTGCGCGACATCGACGCGGAAGCCGTCCACGCCCCGGTCGAGCCAGAAGCGGAGGATGCCCTCGAACTCGGCGCGGACCTCGGGGTGGCCCCAGTCGAAATCCGGCTGCCGCCGGTCGAAGAGGTGCAGGTACCACTGCCTGTCGCCGGGCGCGCGCGACCAGGCGGAGCCGCCGAAGACGCTGCGCCAGTCATTGGGCGGCACCTCCCCGCCGGGGCCGCGCCCATCGCGGAAGATATAGCGTGCGCGCTCCGGGCTGCCGGGCGGGGTGCGGAGGGCGGCCTGGAACCAGGGATGCTCGTCCGAGCTGTGGTTCGGCACCAGATCCACGATCACCCGCAGCCCCAGCGCATGGGCCCGTTGCAGCAGGCGATCGAAATCCGCCAGCGTGCCGAAGAGCGGGTCCACGTCCCGGTAGTCCGCGACATCGTAGCCCCCATCGGCCTGCGGCGAGCGGTAGAAGGGCGAGAGCCAGACCGCATCCACCCCGAGCCGCGCTACATGGGGCAGGCGGGCGGCGATGCCCGGCAGGTCCCCCATCCCGTCGCCATCGGAGTCCGCGAAGGAGCGCGGGTAGATCTGGTAGATCACGGCCGAGCGCCACCATTCGGCGCCAGGGTGGCTGGAAGTGGGGGTGGCCGCGGTCACGACTTGGTCCATGCCGGTCGTCCTGCTTGCTGGTTCTGGGGCGCCCAACATCCGCCGCACCGCAGGGTTGAGTCGGAAACCGCCGCCCCTCCGAATATATTGCAACGCAACATGACGGATGGGGGTGCCGTATCAAGCCCGAACCACCCCATGTGGCCGCTCTCAGATCTTGTGCGTGGTCAGCAGCAGGCTCGTCTCGGTGGCCGCCACGCCCCGGATCTGGCGGATCCGCTGGAGCGCGGCATCGAAGCCTTCCAGGGTTCCGGTCGTCAGTTCCACCACGAGGTCCCAGCGCCCGTTCGTGCTGTGGACCGCCGACACCTCCGCCATGCCGCGCAGGGAGCGCAGCACCGCCTCGGTCCGCTCCCCTGCCACCTCGATCAGCGTGATGGCGCGGATCCGCCCCGCCTCCGCCTCCGCCTCCGGCATCAGCCGCAGGGTGAAGCCCTGGATCACGCCGGAGGCCTGGAGGCGGTCCAGGCGGTTCTGCACCGTGCCGCGCGAGACCTTCAGCAAGGCGGCCAGGGTTGCCACCGGCAGGCGGGCATTGTCCCGCAGCAGCGCGATGAGCTTCCGGTCGGTGTCGTCCATGGATCGCCTGTCCGGTGAGTGGCCGAGATGCGGGCGGCGGCCCGCCGGACAGGCGATCCGCCAGCCGGAGCCAGCGGATCGCCAGATTCCTGGCAAAGCGCTCTATCCTGTTGGGAATGCGGGCGCCAGACAGACGACCGCAATGCCCGCCTGCCACAGCTTCACGCGAAAGAGACCCATTTCCGAGGCAGACAGCCTGTTTTCTCAGCGGATGGCCGTGTCCGGCCATGCCCGGTCATCGGCATGAGCCTTGCTTGCGGATTGTTCCAGCTTCGCATCCGGCGGTCGCCCCAGGCCCCGCCCGGAACCAGGGAAAACAGGGGGTTGTTGATGTCGGGACGGGTCGAGGCGGGGGATGTCCGGGCGGGAACGGCCCCGCATCCGGTGGACCGGATGATGCCGCTGCCGAAGCTGGTGCCGCTCGCGCTCCAGCACGTGCTGGTCATGTATGCGGGCGCCGTGGCGGTGCCGCTGATCATCGGGCGGGCGCTGAACCTGTCGCCGCAGGAGGTCGCCTTCCTGATCTCGGCGGACCTCTTCGCCTGCGGCCTGGCGACGCTGGTGCAATGCCTGGGCTTCCCCGGCTTCGGCATCCGCCTGCCGGTGATGATGGGTGTGACCTTCGCCGCCGTGGGGCCGATGCTCTCCATGGCCGCCACGCCGGATGTCGGGCTGCTGGGCATCTACGGCTCGGTGATCGCCGCCGGCATCTTCGGGGTGCTGGTGGCCCCCTTCGTCAGCCGGCTGCTGCCGCTCTTCCCGCCCGTGGTCACGGGCACCATCATCCTGGTGATCGGCATCTCGCTGATGCGGGTGGGCATCAACTGGGCCGGCGGCGGGCTGCCCATGCTCACGCGCGTCGTCGATGGCGTGCCCTATTCCTATGCCAACCCGAATTACGGCCAGCTCACCGGGCTGGGGATCGCGCTGTTCGTGCTGCTGGTGATCCTGGCGCTGATCAAGTGGGGGCGCGGCTTCGTGGCCAATGTCGCGGTGCTGCTGGGCATCGTGGCGGGCTCGGTGCTGGCCAGCCTGATGGGGGTGATGCATTTCGAGCGCGTCCTGGCCGCCCCCTGGTTCGCCGTGGTGACGCCCTTCCATTTCGGCATGCCGAGCTTCCACCTCGTGCCCATCGTCACGATGTGCATCGTGATGGTCGTGGTGATGATCGAATCCCTGGGCATGTTCCTGGCCCTGGGCGACATGACCGGCCGCCCGGTGGACCAGGATGCGCTGAGCCGCGGGCTGCGCGCCGACGGGCTGGGCACGCTGCTGGGCGGCATCTTCAACACCTTCCCCTACACCTCCTTCTCACAGAATGTCGGACTGGTGGGCATCACCGGCGTGCGCTCGCGCTGGGTGACCGTGGCGGCCGGCGTGATCATGCTGGCGCTCGGCCTGCTGCCGAAGATGTCGGCGCTGGTGGAGGCGGTGCCGCAGGTCGTGCTCGGCGGCGCCGGGCTGGTGATGTTCGGCATGGTGGCGGCCACCGGGGCCCGCATCCTCACCCATGTCGATTTCCGCAACAACCAGAACAACCTCTTCGTCGTCGCCCTGTCCGTGGGCTTCGGCATGATCCCGCTGGCGGCGCCGAACTTCTTCCGGGCCCTGCCGCATGAGCTGCACCCGCTGCTGGAATCCGGCATCCTGCTCGCCTCCATCGTCGCGGTGGCCCTGAACGCCTTCTTCAACGGCCTGGGCAGCCGCGAGCAGGCCCGCAGCGAGGCCACCACGGCGGCTGCGGCGGCGGAGCACGTCTGACGACGCCGCGCCTCGCCCGGCCATGGCCCCGTCCGGAGGGCAGGGCTGCCGGCCGGGCGGATTGACCTCGCCGGCCGCAGGCCACAGCTTCCCCGCCACGCAGCGGAGGAACCCCGATGGCCGACGAGAAACTGGTCCTGTCGGAGCGGCAGGGGCGGGTGGGGCTGATCACGCTCGACCGCCCCAAGGCGCTCAACGCGCTCAGCGATTCGCTGATGGCGCAACTGGGCGAGGCGTTGCTCGCCTTCGACGCCGATGACGAGATCGGCGCCATCGTGCTGACCGGCAGCGAGCGCGCCTTCGCCGCCGGGGCCGATATCCGGGAGATGAAGGACCGCCGCTTTCCGGACGTGTACCGGAACGACTTCATCGGCCAGCGCTGGGAGACGATCCTGCAGGTGCGCAAGCCGGTGATCGCGGCGGTGGCGGGCCATGCGCTGGGCGGCGGCTGCGAGCTGGCGATGATGTGCGACATGATCGTCGCCGCCGACACGGCGAAGTTCGGCCAGCCGGAGATCAATATCGGCATCCTGCCCGGCGCCGGGGGCACGCAGCGGCTGACGCGGGCGGTGGGCAAGTCCAAGGCCATGGACCTGATCCTGACGGCGCGGATCATGGACGCCGCCGAGGCCGAGCGCAGCGGGCTGGTGGCCCGGGTGGTGCCGGCGGCGGAGTTGCTGCCCCAGGTCCTGGAGATGGCAGCGCGGATCGCCGCCCTGCCCCCGACCTCGGTCGCCATGGCCAAGGCCGCCGTCAACGCCGCCTTCGAGACCACGCTGCGGGAAGGCGTGCGGCTGGAGCGGCAGCTCTTCCTCAGCCTCTTCGGCACGGCGGGGCAGGTCGAGGGCATGGCTGCCTTCGTCGAGAAGCGGAAGCCGGATTTCGGGCGCGGCTGAACGCCACTCTGCCTGGGGGGTTCCCTCCAAGGCTCCCCGTCGCGCCCCTTGCGGCTTCCGGAGAGACCTCCGGCAGCCGCCGCGCGGGGGGTTTGCGGTTGACTTCGCGCCCGCACGGGGTCTAGAAGCCCCGACCTTCTGCTGTCCCCCTTGGTCCTGTCCTGGAGGGTGGCGGCGTTCCACAGACAGATCGGCAGTCAGTACAGCTCATGGCGAACACGCCCTCTGCGCGTAAGCGCATCCGTCAGACCGAGAAGCGCAACGCGCGCAACACCGCCCGCCGTTCCCGCGTGCGCACCTTCCTGCGCAAGCTCGAGGACGCGCTGGCCGCCGGCGACAAGACCCAGGCCCAGGCCGCCTTCCAGGCCTTCCAGCCGGAGATGATGCGCGCCGTCACGAAGGGCGTCCTGCACGCCAACACCGTGGGCCGCAGGCTCTCCCGCCTGTCCGCCCGCGTGAAGGCGCTGGGCGCCACGGCGCAGGGCTAAAAATTCGATCACACCTCCGGTAGGTGTGTTGACGGCCCGGATCATTCTGATTCGGGCCGTAATTTTTGCAGGCTTTTCAAAGCATTTAGCCAACGACCTTAAGGCGCCATCCGAATTTCGGTTGGTTCTTCACGGCTTCGTTGCAACAGTGTGACTCCGGAGTCGGAGCGCCGCTCTGACTCTTCTTGATCGGTTCCGAGCTTCGCGCTGTTGTGCCCCTCCCACCCCGGTCGGTGGGCTCCGCGCGAGGTGCTCCACCCCCTTCCGGGGGTGGCGGGTCCGGCCGGGGTCAGGCCAGAATGTCCGGCCCTGTCGGCCGGTCGAGGGAGAGCGGCGCGAGCCGCGGTTCGGAGAGAGGATGCGGATGCTCATGCAGCAGGAAGACCTCGGCAGCACCTCTCCCGCCCTCTCCGGCACCGGTCTGGATTCCGCCAACGTCACCGAGGCCTGGGCGCGCATCCGCGGCCGCCTGCGCGAGGAAATCGGCGAGATCGAGTACCGCACCTGGATGCGCCAGATGACGCTGGCGGCCATCGAGGGCGAGGAAGCGGTGGTGCAGGTGCCTTCGCGCTTCCTGCGCGACTGGCTGCGCAGCCAGTACGGGGACAGGCTGCGCGCGCTCTGGCAGGCCGAGAACCTGGGCGTGCGCCGGGTGGATATCCGCGTGGCGCCGGCCTCGGCGTCCGATGGCGCGCCGGTGGATGGCGAGGCCGTGCCGCGCGCCCTGCCCGAGCAGGCGCGCCCGGCCGAGGCCCGTGCTGCCGACGCCCGCAATGCCGATCCCCGGAATGCCGATCCACGGAATGACTGGGCGGCACCGCTCGATCCGCGCTTCACCTTCGACAGCTTCGTGGTCGGCAAGCCGAACGAGTTCGCCTATGCCTGCGCCCGCCGCGTGGCGGAGAAGCCGGCGAGCCCGGGCTTCAACCCGCTCTTCCTCTATGGCGGCGTCGGGCTGGGCAAGACGCATCTGATGCACTCGATCGCCTGGGCGCTGCGCGAGCCGGGCCTCGACCGCTCGGTGGCCTATATGTCCGCCGAGAAGTTCATGTACCGCTTCATCGCGGCGCTGCGCTCGCAGAGCACGATGGAGTTCAAGGAGAGCCTCCGTTCCGTCGACGTGCTGATGATCGACGACCTGCAGTTCCTGATCGGCAAGGACAACACGCAGGAGGAGTTCTTCCACACCTTCAACGCGCTGGTGGATGCCGGCAAGCAGATCGTGGTTTCCGCCGACAAGTCGCCCTCCGACCTGTCGGGGCTGGAGGACCGGCTGCGCACGCGGCTCGGCTGCGGCATGGTGGCCGATATCCATGCCACCACCTACGAGCTGCGCATCTCGATCCTGGAGGCCAAGGCGCAGGTGGCGGGCATCCCCGTGCCGGCGCGGGTGCTGGAATACCTCGCGCACAAGATCACCTCCAACGTGCGGGAGCTGGAGGGCGCGCTGAACCGGCTGATCGCCCATTCCGGCCTGTTCGGCCGCCCGGTGACGCTGGAAAGCTGCCAGGAGGTCCTGCACGACATCCTGCGCGCCCATGATCGCCGCGTGACGATCGAGGAGATCCAGAAGCGCGTCGCCGAGCACTACAACATGCGCCTCGCCGACATGTCCTCGGCCCGCCGCGCCCGCAACGTGGCCCGGCCGCGGCAGGTGGCGATGTACCTGGCCAAGCAGCTCACCTCGCGCTCGCTGCCCGAGATCGGGCGCAAGTTCGGCAACCGCGACCACACCACGGTCATGCACGCGGTGGCCAAGGTACAGGAGCTGATGCAGCAGGATGCCGGCTTCGCCGAGGATGTCGAGCTGCTGCGGCGGATGCTGGAGACCTGATCTCCGGCCGGTCTCCGGCTTCGGCACCTTCCTATCTGCTTTTCCGTGCTGAAATGCGGCCGGTGGCCCCGCTTCCCCGGGTTTGGGCGGGGTGATAGGAATGTCCCCTTGTCAACACAGGGTCCCTGGCTCCGGGACCCCCAACAGCTTCGAGGATAGGCGCCGATGAAGTTCACGGTGGACCGGGCGGTGCTGCTGAAGGCGCTCGCGCATGTCCAGAGCGTCGTCGAGCGTCGCAACACCATCCCCATCCTGGCCAATGTCCTGTTGGAGGCTGCGGAAGGCCGGCTGACGCTGACCGCCACGGACATGGAGATCGCGGTGGTGGAGGAGATCACCGCCGGCGTGGAGGTGACGCAGCCGGGCCGTTGCACCGCCCCGGCGGCGACGCTCTACGAGATCGCGCGCAAGCTGGGCGACGGGCTGAAGGTGGAGTTCGACCAGGCGGGCGGCGACGCGCCGCTGGGCCTGCGCGCCGGGCGCTACGTGACCTCGCTGATGGTGCTGCCGGTCGAGGACTTCCCGGCGATGACGGAGGGCAAACTGCCGCACCGCTTCGTCCTGCCGGCCGCGACGCTGCGCGAGCTGGTGGACCGCACCCGCTTCGCCATCTCCACCGAGGAGACGCGCTACTACCTGAATGGCATCTACCTGCATGTCGCGGAGGGCGAGGACGGCAAGGTGCTCCGCGCCGTGGCGACCGACGGGCACCGCCTCGCCCGTGTCGAGGCGCCGCTTCCCGAGGGGGCCTCGGGCATGCCGGGGGTGATCGTGCCGCGCAAGACGGTGGGCGAGGTGCGCAAGCTGGCCGACGAAGCCTCGGGCGAGGAGGCGACGGTCGAGGTGCGGCTTTCCGACACCAAGATCCAGTTCCGCCTGGGCCCGGTGACGCTGACCTCGAAGCTGATCGACGGCACCTTCCCGGAATACGAGCGCGTCATTCCCAAGGGCAACGACAAGGAGCTCAAGGTCGATCGCGCCCTCTTCGCCCAGGCGGTGGACCGGGTGGCGGCGATCTCCTCCGAGCGTTCGCGCCCGGTGAAGCTGGCACTGGGCAAGAACCAGCTCGTCCTCACCGCCTCCTCCCCCGAGCAGGGGCAGGCACGCGAGGAGCTGGATGCGGATGCCGTCAGCTACGCCTCCACGCCGCTGGAGATCGGCTTCCAGGCCCGCTACCTGAAGGACATCACCGACCAGGTGCAGGGCCAGGTGGTGTTCCGCTTCTCGGATGGTTCCGCCCCCACCATCGTGCAGGACGAGGACAAGGCCAGCGCCCTCTACGTGCTGATGCCGATGCGGGTCTGACCCGCCCTTCCCTGCCTCTCGCGCGGCCACTGGCACGGATTGTCCGGGCGCCGCCGCATCGCCATCTGTGATGGCGATGCGGCGGCCCGCTCCCGCCGGAACCCACCTCCCTTCCCCGCCCGGGGAGACAGGCCGGTCCGGCCCCGGGGGGCGTGGCGCCGCCCTTAGGAAGCCTCCGGGACCCGCTTGACCCTTCCCTTCCAGAATGCCCCGCCCGGCCTGCGCCTGACACGGCTGATGCTGCGGGATTTCCGCAGCCATGCCGCGACGGATCTGCGCCTGGAATCGCCGCTGGTGGTGGTGGCGGGGGAGAACGGCACCGGCAAGACCAACCTGTTGGAAGCGATCAGCCTGCTGGGCCCCGGGCGGGGGTTGCGGGGGGCGCGCAACCTCGACTTCTGCCGCCGCACAGCGGAGGGGCCCCTCCCCTGGGCCGTCAGCGGCCGTTTCGAGGCACCGCACGGCCCCTTCGACCTCGGCACCGGCACGCCGCCGGAAGGGCCGATGGACAAGCGCGTGCTGCGCCTGAACGACGGGCCGGTGCGCTCCCAGGCCGAGCTCGGCGCACTGGTCGCCGCGGTCTGGCTGACGCCGCAGATGGACCGGCTCTTCCAGGAAGGCGCCTCTGGCCGCCGACGTTTCCTCGACCGCCTGGTCTGGGCGCTGGAGCCCGGCCATGCGCGCGAGGTCGCGGGCTATGAGACCGCCATGGCCGGGCGCAACCGGTTGCTCTCCGAAACCCGGCGCGACCCGGCCTGGATCGCCTCGCTGGAGGATGCCATGGCCCGGCACGGCGTGGCCGTGGCCGCCGCCCGCCGCGCCTTGATCGCCCGGCTGAACGCGGCGCTGGAGGGCGGCACCGCCGGGGCCTTCCCGGCCGCCCGCTGCGCCCTGTCCTGCGAGATCGCGGCGATGCTGGAGGAGCAGCCCGCCCTGGCGGTGGAGGATGCGCTGCGCGAGCGCCTCGCCGCCAACCGGGGGCGCGACGCGGCGGCGGGGCTGGCGACGGAAGGCCCGCATCGCTGCGACCTGCTAATGCGACACCTGCCGCGCGACCTGCCGGCCGAGATCTGCTCCACGGGGGAACAGAAGGCGCTGCTGGTCTCCGTGATCCTCGCCCATGCCGCGCTGATCGCCGCCGCCCGGGGCTTCGCCCCCCTTCTGCTGCTGGACGAGGTGGCGGCGCATCTCGACGCGGTCCGCCGCACGGCACTGTTCGAGGCGCTGGCCGCCCTGCCGGCGCAATGCTTCCTGACGGGCACGGACCCGGAGGTCTTCGCGCCCCTGCAGGACCGTTCCCAGGCCTTCCTGGCCGATCACCAGGGCCTGCGCGCCGCCTGAGTTCGGCCCACGCCGCGCGGGACCTGTGCAGATGGCGGAAAATCCAGATTTGCCAAGGGAAAAGCCGAGGATTCCCGATGCGGCGAGGCGGCGGAATCCCTATATTGGGCGGGAGATTCGACTACGGTTTTCCGAAAGGTTCCATCGCCTGATGTCCGACCCCGCGCTTCCAGAACAGTCCCCTTCCGGCCAGGAGGGCGGGGAAGCCTATGACAGTGCCTCCATCACCGTGCTGCGTGGCCTGGACGCCGTCCGCAAGCGACCGGGCATGTATATCGGCGACACGGATGACGGGTCCGGCCTGCACCACATGGTCTTCGAGATCGTCGACAATTCCGTGGACGAGGCCCAGGCGGGTTATGCCACCCATGTCGATGTGGTGATCAACGCCGACGGCTCCGTCACCGTCACCGATGACGGCCGCGGCATCCCCGTGGACATGCATGCCGAGGAAGGCATCTCCGCCGCCGAGGTGGTGCTGACGCGGCTGCATGCCGGCGGCAAGTTCAACCAGAATTCCTACAAGGTTTCCGGTGGCCTGCACGGCGTCGGCGCGGCGGTGGTGAACGCCCTGTCCGAGCGGATGGAGGCGCGCATCTGGAAGAACGGGCGCGAGCATCTGATCCGCTTCGCCCATGGCGACACGGTGGCGCCGCTGGAGGATATCGGCGCCTCCGGCCATCCCACCGGCACGCAGGTCACCTTCAAGCCCAGCGCCGCGACCTTCTCGAAGACCGAGTTCGACTACGAGCGGCTGGAGAAGCGGCTGCGCGAACTGGCCTTCCTCAATTCCGGCCTGCGAATCACGCTGCGGGACGACCGGCCGGTGGAGGGCGCGACCGAGGGTTCAGAGCCGCGCCGCACGGTCTTTTACTACGAGGGCGGGCTTGCCGCCTTCGTCGAGTATCTCGACCGCTCCAACAAGCCGATCTTCTCGCCCCCCGCCGCCGCGACGGGCGAGCAGACGGTGGAGCGCAACGGCGAGAGCAAGACGATCCGCGTCGAGTTCGCGCTGCGCTGGACCGACAGCTTCCACGAGACCATGCACTGCTTCACCAACAACATCCCGCAGCGGGATGGCGGCTCGCATCTCGCGGGCTTCCGCCAGGCGCTGACGCGGGTGCTGGGCAAGGTGGCGGAGCAGGCGGCGAAGAAGGACAAGACCGCGCTGTCCGGCGAGGACATGCGCGAGGGCCTGACCGCCGTGCTGTCGGTGAAGGTGCCGGACCCGAAATTCTCCTCCCAGACCAAGGAGAAGCTGGTTTCCTCCGAGGTGCAGCCGGTGGTGCATTCGGTCGTCGCCGATGCGCTGGACCACTGGTTCGAGACGCATCCCAAGGAAGCCAACGAGATCGTCCGCAAGTGCCTCGACGCCGCCGCGGCGCGCGAGGCCGCCCGCAAGGCACGCGACCTGACGCGGCGCAAGGGCGTGCTCGACATCTCCTCCCTGCCCGGCAAGCTCGCCGATTGCCAGGAGCGCGACCCGAGCAAGGCCGAGATCTTCATCGTCGAGGGTGACTCGGCCGGCGGTTCCGCCAAGCAGGGCCGCGACCGCGCCTTCCAGGCGATCCTGCCGCTGCGCGGCAAGGTGCTGAACGTCGAGCGTGCGCGCTTCGACAAGATGCTGTCCTCGGAACAGATCGGCACGCTGATCACCGCGCTCGGCGCCGGCATCGGCCCCGACCCGGCGAATGGTGGCTTCGACCCCGCCAAGCTGCGCTACGGCAAGATCTGCATCATGACCGACGCGGACGTGGACGGCTCCCACATCCGCACGCTGCTGCTGACCTTCTTCTTCCGCCAGATGCCGGAACTGATCGAGCGCGGGCATCTCTTCATCGCCCAGGCGCCGCTCTATCGCGCCAAGCGCGGCAACGAGGAGCGCTACCTCAAGGACGATGCGGCGCTGGAAGAGTACCTGCTGGAAAAGGCGCTACACAACGCGGCGATGACGCTCAGCGACGGCAGGGTGCTGGAAGGCGAGGCACTGCGCGAGGAGGTGCAGAAGCTGCGCGAGGTCTCGCGCCGCATCCGCCGCGCCTCGGGCAACCTGCCGGTCTGGATCGGCGAGCAGGCGGCGCTCGCCGGCGCCATGGCCATGGCCAATGACGGTCAGGCGGCGCAGGCCCTGGCGCGGCGGCTGAACGAGCTGTCGCTGGAGACGGAGCGCGGCTGGTCCGCCTCGCTGGACGAGGCCGGGCTCAAGCTGGGCCGCACCGTGCGTGGCGTGGCAGAGCGCTATTCCCTGGAACCCGCCCTGCTGCGTGGCGCCGATGCGCTCTGGCTGGAGGAACGGCGGGAGTCCCTGGCCGGGCGCTATGGCAGCAGCGTCACCCTGCGCTTCGAGGGGCGCGAGGAGCGCTCGCACGGGCCGCTCTCGGCGCTGGACCGTGTCTTCCAGCAGGGCCGCAAGGGCCTGACCATCCAACGCTTCAAGGGGCTGGGCGAGATGAACCCGGACCAGCTCTGGAAGACCACGCTGGACCCGGCGGCGCGCACCATGCTGCGGGTTAGGATCGACGACGCCGACGAGGCGGGGCAGATCTTCGCGACGCTGATGGGCGACGTGGTCGAGCCGCGCCGCGAGTTTATCGTGGGCAATGCGTTGAAGGTCGCCAACCTGGACGTCTGACGCCTCTCGCCACAAAGGACAGGATCGGACCGATACCGGCGGGGCCGGGCCTTCCAGGGCCCGGCCTTTTTCTGTCCGGCCACCAAAGAACGAGGGTCTTCTTTTTTTGCAGGATCATTCCAAAATTTAGCCCTGTCTTTTCCCAAAACGTGCATAAGCATCCCAGGGGAGATGCAATGGACCAGCGGGAAGGTGAGGCTCGTTGCCAGCGAGGGCCGGAGCAGGGCGTCCGGCCGCGGCCCGTCTTCCTGGCGCTGCTGTTGCCCGGCCTTTTCCTGGGCACCACATCCCCGGCCCATGCGGCGGTGGTCCCGGATGGGTCCGTGGCCCTCCTGCCCGTGCAGGCCTCCCCCCGCCCCGTCCCCGACCGCCCAGGGGCCGGGAGTAGTGCCTCCTTCGATGCGCTGATGCGCGCCGGGGACCAGGCGATGCTGCGCGGCGACGTGTCACGCGCCCGGGCCATCTACCAGCGGGCCGTGGCGCTCGACCCGCAATCGGCCGCCGCCTGCCTGTCCCTGGGCTCCACCTATGACCCGAACATGCTGGCCACGATCGAGGCCCGGGGCGGCGGGCTGATCGACGCGGCCAAGGCACGCGAATGGTACGAGCGCGCGCGGGCGCTGGGCCATCCCGCCGCCGATCGCGTGCTGAGCCGGCTGCCATGACGCCACATGCCGCACGCCACAGGAGGAACACAGCGCCATGAACCGCCGAAACCTGCTGGCCGGGCTGGCCGGCGGCCTCGCCCTTCGTGCGGCCGCCGCCGACGCGCAGGCTCTGCCCCCGCTCGTGCCACCATCCGGGGCCACCGCGCCACTGCGCAACGACGACACCCTGGGCATCATGGCTGCCGGGCTGGACGGAACCTATATCCGCTTCGCCGACGATATCTCCAACGTGCTCGACGGGGTGGAGGGGCTGCGTATCCTGGCCATGGTCGGGCGCGGCTCGCTGCAGAACCTGTCAGACCTGCTCTATCTGCCCCGGGTGGACCTCGCTTTCGTGCAGTCGGACGTGCTGGCCGCGGCCGCGCAGCAGCGGCTCTTCTCCGGCCTGCAACAGCAGGTGAACTACATCGCCAAGCTCTATGACGAGGAGGTGCACATCTTCGCCCGCCCCGGCATCGCGCGGCTGGAGGACCTCGCCGGGCGGCGGGTGAATGTGGAAAGCCGCCAGTCCGGCACGGCGATGACGGCGCAGTTCCTGTTCGCGCAGCTCGGCCTGCGGGTGCAGACGGTGAACCTTCCTTCGAACGATGCCACGGAGCTGCTGCGCCGGGGCGAGATCGACGCGCTGGTGCGCATCGCCGGCAAGCCGGCCCGCTTCTCCACCCCCCTGCCCGAAGGCACGCGCCTCCTGCCGATCCCGCTGTCCGACCCGTTGCTGGAGGCCTATCTCCCCGCCACCTTCACGGCGCGGGACTATCCCGGTGTGATCCCGGAGGGCGAGAGCGTGGACACGGTGGCGGTGGGCGCGGTCCTCGCCTGCTACAACCACCAGAACCCGATCCGGCGCGAACGGCTGCAGCGTTTCTCCCGCGCCTTCACGCAGAAATTCGATGCCTTCCTGCAGCCGCCACGGCACCCGAAATGGCGCGACGTGAACCTCGCCGCGACGCTGCCGGGCTGGACGCGCTTCGATCCGGCGCCACAGGCCGCGCCCGCCGCCGCCCCGGCACCCCGTGCCCGGCAGGCAGCGCGCTCCCGCCTTCCGGCCGGCGCACCGGTAGAGTGACGACGCCACCGGCATCCCTCGCCACCTTTCCCGCATGAAACTTTCCTTGGTCGCAATTATCGTCTAGAATCGTGAAAATTGCACCGCACTGCAGCAAAAGAGACAGGCGGATGCTTCGGGGGTGAGGACAAGAACGGCATGCGCCCTTCCGGCACTCTGGCCAGCCTGCTCCTCTTCGGTGGCTCGCTGGGCCTGGCGGCCCTGACGCCCTGGCAACATGCCCGTGCCGCAAGGCCGGACCGGCCGGTGTCGGACGCCGTTTCGCAGACCGCTCCGGACAAGCTGGCCCTGGCTGGCGTGCCCTGGTCCGCCGGCCTGCCGGAAAGCCTGTCGGCGCTGGAACAGGAGCGCACCGTGCTCCAGGAGCGCCTCGCTCAGATCGGCCTGACGATCGACCGCATCCTGGCCGGCGTGGTGATGACGTCGCGGAAGGCCGATCCCTGGGGTCCCGCGCGGGAGAGCGATCCCGCCCCCCTTCTGGAAGCCCTGGGCCAGGAGCGGCAGTTGATCCTCGACCGGCTGGGCCAGGTGGATCGCAAGTCCCTTCTGCTGACCGCCACATCGGCCCCGGCGACCGATCGCCCGACCGCGCAGGACCCGGACGCCGATCTTCTGAGTGGACCGGACCCGGTGCCTGAGGATGCGGAGAGCGCGGAAGACCTGATGGCGCGGGTCGATCGCTTCGATGCCGCCATGGAGCGCCTGCTGGCCCGCATCGAGTTACCGCCGGACAGTCCGGAGCGCGGCGGCGCCAGTGGGGGAGAGCTGCTGCGACGGCTCTATGCGCTGCGGGACGCGCAGACGCGGCTGCTGGAAAGGATCGCCCGGATCGAGGCGCCTTCCGCCATCCCCCTCCCGCCGCCGCCCCCACCGGGTGAGCAGGTCGCAGCGGCGGCACCGGATGACGGACCGGCGCCGGTTTCCGGGAGCGCCATGGCGGAAGCCGCTGCCGAGACCCGGGACGTGGAAGCCCCATCGCCCGCCCTGGCCACGGCGGAAGCAGCCCCTGTTGTGGAAACACCGATGGTGGAAATGCCCCTGGCGGAACCGCCCGCGCAGGTGCCCGTGATTCCGCAGATCCTTCTGGCGGGGCCTGTCGTCCCGGCGCCGCTCCAGGCTTCGCCGCCGGTTCCGGCCATCGCGGCGCCCGTGCCCCTCGCTTTGCCGGTGTGGGACGGTGCCATGACCGCCCGCGAGGCGAGGCTGACGCCGGCCCTGCGTTGCCGGATGCTGTTGCAGCGGGCCCAACTGGGCGAGGAACTGACTGCGGCCGAGCGCAAGGACCTGCGCGGCGCCTGCGTGACGTGACGCCGGTGCCCGGGTCCGGTCAGCGGGTGTTGATGTAGCTGGACCCCATGAAGCCGCCGACGGACAGCTTCGGCGGTGCGCCCGCGACCGGGGCACTTTCCGGCACCGCGGTGGCCTCCGGCCCGGGCATGCCGCAGCCGGCCAGCAGAAGCGGCAGCAGCAGGACCTGCCAGGGCAGCAGCCCCTTCCTCGCGGCGCATTGCGGAAAGGGTGCCTGCAAGGCCGTCAGCCCTCCCCTTCCCTCAGGAAGCTGCGGATGGCGAGCAACACGAGAACAGCGGCGGCCGTGCAGAACAGGCCACCGAGAATCGTGAACAGGTCCCCAAGCGGAATCGTATCCATGGCGCGGAAATGGGGCTCCTTTCCCCCAATCAACTAAGGCTTTTGCTGCATGGCAGCCGTTCGGCCATGCAGGCCTTGCGTTACCCCCCGGTGACATACCGAAGGCGGATGAAGACAACCGGGCCGGCCTTGGCGTGCCGCGTCCATTGTCCCTGGCGTTCTGGGCTGGCATGGCGCGGCCCGTCAGTGACGCCGGACACAGGGGGATCGGCGGCTCTCATCGGGATGGATGACGTCCGGTCGCAGCCGGGGCAGCGACGGCTCCTGGCCGGAACCGCCGCCGCTGTCACAGGCCGCGAAGAGCTCAGCGCCAGCCGCCGGGACCACCGGGGCCAGGACCGCCGGGGCCGCCAGGGGGACCACCATGGTGCCCGCCCCAGCCAGGCCCGCCGCCGGGGCCGCCGTAGCCGCCGCACCAGTTGAGGCCAAGAGGGCCGCAGCCACAGGCTGACAGGCTCCCCGCCAGCAGCACGAGGGCCAGAACCCCGAACAGACGACGCTTGTTACGCAGCAGCATGTACTACCTCATGTCCACCCGTTCTTCCGGGTTGTCCGGACATGGAACGCCGCGAAGATGGCAAATATTGGCAAAGCATGGCCACAGAGCAGACAAGTATCGGTGAACCCGGCCATCCGCTTTTCATTTCGGAACCGGATGATGGGGAAGGCCACCGGGATCGGCGCGCCCTTCCCTGGCCCGTGGCCGGGGGGGCGCCGGTGCGTCCTTCAGCCGCCGGGCGGGTCGAAGGCGCGGACCGGCGGCAGGTTGCCCGTGAAGCGCTCCACCTCGACCGTGGTAAGCTGGCCGGTGCAGCCCTGCGCCAGGGAGGAGGTCCCGACATCCCGCGTCAGCACGTTGGGATTGCCATGAACGCAGAGCGGCGCCTCCTCCTCCGGATCGGCCGGGTCGTACCAGGCGCCGGTGGGAAGCTGCACCACGCCCTGCCGCACATCCTCCGTCACCGTCACCGCCGCGAGGCAGGCGCCGCGCGCGTTGAAGAGGCGGACGATGTCGCCCTCCGCGATGCCGCGCGCCGCCGCATCCGCCGGGTGCATCCGCGCTACCTCGCGGCCGCGATGCTTGGCTCCGGCGCTGTGATCGCCGAAGTCGAGCTGGCTGTGCAGCCGCGTCGCGGGCTGGTTCGACACCAGGAAGAGCGGGGCTCCGGGACGAGGCGCGTCCTCGGGCGGCAGCCAGGCGGGGTGGCCGGGGCAATCGGCCTCGCCATAGGAGGCGATGGTGCCGGAGAAAACCTCGATGCGACCCGAAGGGGTGGGCAACGGGTTCGCCACCGGGTCCTCGCGGAAGCGGCGCAGTTCGCCGCCGTCATCCTCCTCCTGCGGCAGGGTCAGGCTGCCCGCCTCCCAGAAGCGCGCGAAATCCGGCGCCGGCAGCCCTTTCTCCTCCAGTCCCTTGCGGGTGCGCTCGTAGAGGTGCTCCAGCCACTGCCGGGCATCGCGGCCCTCGGTGAATTCCGCGCCCCGGCCCAGGCGCTCCGCCAGGCCGGCGAAGATGGCGTAGTCGTCCCTCGCCTCGCCGAAGGGCTCGGCCACGCGGTGCATGGCCACCATCAGCGGGTCGTTGGAGCTGGCACCGATATCCTCGCGCTCTAGCGTCATGGTGCAGGGCAGGACGATGTCCGCGTGCCGCGCCGTGGCGGTCCAGGCCAGCTCGTGCACCACCAGCGTGTCCACCCGGGCGAAGGCGCGGCGCAGGCGGTTTAGGTCCTGGTGGTGGTGGAAGGGGTTGCCGCCCGCCCAGTAGACGAGGCGGATATCCGGATAGGTTCGCGTCTGCCCATTGTAGCGGTAGGTCCCGCCCGGGTTCAGCAGCATGTCGGAGATACGCGCCACCGGGATGTAGTCGGCGACGCGGTTGCGCCCCTGCGCCAGCGTCGGCAGCGGCACCGCGCTGTTGCGGCGGCCGTAATAGCCGATGGCACCCAGCGCGTAGCCGTAGCCGCCGCCCGGCAGCCCGATCTGCCCGAGCGCCGCCGCCAGCACGGCGCCCATCCAGACGGGCTGCTCGCCATGCTCGGCGCGTTGCAGGGAATGGGCCACCACCACCAGCACGCGCTTCCCGTGCAGGCGGCGGGCCAGGGCGCGGATCTCCTCGGCAGGCCGGCCGGCGATCGGCGCGGCCCAGTCAGCATCCTTGGGCTGGCCATCCGCCTCGCCCATCAGGTAGCGCTCGAAGACCGGCCAGCCCTCGGTGTGGCGGTCGAGGAAGGCGCGGTCGTGCAGCCCCTCCGCCACCAGCGTATGCACCAGCGCCAGCATCAGCGCCGTGTCGCTGCCGGGGATGTTGGCGATCCATTCGGCGCCGGCCTCCGGCGGCAGGTCGCTGCGCAGCGGCCCGACCAGCAGGAAGTCGCAACCCCGGGCACGGGCGCGGGCCATGGCGCCGCGCTCGACATGCTGGCTGATGCTACCGCCCGCCACCATGCTGTTCTTGAGCGCCATGCCGCCGAAGGCGATCACTGCCTCGGTGTGCTCGGCGATCTGCTCCCAGGTGACGTTGCGGCGGGTGAGGTCGTCGTAGCTGCCCAGCACATGCGGCACGATCACGCTGGCCGCGCCGGAGCTGTAGGTGTTCACCGAGCGCACATAGCCGCCCATGGCGATGTTCAGGAAGCGGTGGACCTGGCTCTGCGCGTGATGGAAGCGCCCGGCGCTGGCCCAGCCATAGGAGCCGCCGAAGACCGCCCCCGGCCCATGGGTGTCGCGGACGCGGCCCAGCTCGGCGCCCAGCCGGTCCAGCACCTCGTCCCAGGACACGGGCACGAACTCGTCCCGCCCGCGCCGGTCATCGGGGCCGGGGCCACGCTCCAGCCAGCCACGGCGGATCATGGGCTGGGCGATGCGGGCGCGGTGGCGCAGCGCGGCGGGGAAGTTGCCGATGATGCCGTTCGGGTCGGGATCGCCCGCATAGGGGCGGACATCCAGAGTGCCGTCGCGCATTCGCGCCGAGAAGACGCCCCAGTGGGAGGTATGCGGCTGGAAGCCGTCCCCGGCGAGGCTGACCGGCGGCAGTTCGGCGGCGTCCGTCATGGGCATCCTTTCGTGATGTCGTGGCGGCCGGAGGAGGCTTCCGGAGCGACATGCAATCCGTCCGTCCTTGTGGCGCCGGATGCGCCGCGGGTCCATCGCAAGAGTGGCATGGCGGCCGTTCCATGCTCTCCGGGACACGTTCCGGCCGGCGGGCCTGGGTGCCCACCCATCACATCCGCCGGAGATGGGGGGCCGGCGGCGCGGATCACCTATCCCCGGCGATGGCGACCCTCCCTATCTTCGTGGTTTCGAACAGGGAGCGAACCGGTATGAAGGCAGAGCAGGAGGAGTTCACCCCCGTCCCCGGACACCAGGAGGCGGTCCATCGCGCCCGTGTCCTGGCCAAATTGGTGGAGGAGCAGTTGCTCGGCCACCCTGCCCTCGCCACCAACTTCTTCTGGCGCAACAAGGCCGAGCAGGCTCTTGACGCCCTGAGCGACCTCGCCGCCGCGCTGGAGGCCGGGTCACCCCGCCGGCGCAGCGCGGATGCGCCCGGCGGGCGCGGCCAGGCCCCCGGAGCGACGATGCCCCACGCCGAGATTTGAGGCAGGCGGGCACCCGTCGCGCATCCCGGAGCCTTCCCTTGCGCTCGGTCCTTCGCTTGGCCCCTGCGCCCGGCGCGGGACTGGAAGCGCCTCTTTGGGCGCGACAGGCCGGCTCCGTACGCGCAGAATGCGGCATGGGCGCAATGACGGCATGGGCAGGGGACGCCTGGACCATCTCGCCGGGGAGCCCGTGATGTCGGGAGATGAGGCATTGCAGCCGGGTTCCTGGAACCGTCCGAACACCTTCTGGCCGGTGCAGAACGGCTGGAGGATGCTGTTCCGGTCGGAGCCGAACGAGGTCCAGTTCGGCCTGACCCTGGCCTTCATCGCCGGGGCCATCAATGCCGGCGGCTTCATGATCGTGGGGCAGTACACCTCCCACATGTCGGGCATTGTCTCGGCCATGGCGGATGGCGCCGCGGCGGGGGCCTGGGCCCTGCTCCTCGCCGGGCTGGCGGCCCTGTGTTCCTTCCTGGCCGGCGCCGCCTGCTCGGCCATCCTCATCAACTGGTGTCGCCGGCACCATGCGCGCAGCCAGTATGCGCTGCCCCTGCTCCTGGAGGCCCTGCTGGTGGCGGGCCTGGGACTGCTGGGGGAGCATCTTCCGCCCGGCATCGCCGTCGCGGTGCTGGTGCCGCTGCTCTGCTTCCTGATGGGTTTGCAGAACGCCACCATCACCAAGATCTCCGGCGCGCGGATCCGCACCACCCACATGACCGGCATCGTGACCGATATCGGGATCGAGCTCGGCAAGCTCTTCTACTGGAACATCCATGTGACCGAGGCGAACGCCCCGCATGTCCGGGCCGACCGCGCCAAGCTGCGCCTGCTGTCCAGCTTCCTCGGCTGCTTCTTCGTCGGCGGGGTGCTGGGCGCGCTGGGCTTCAGCCATATCGGGCTGGTCGCCTTCCTTCCGCTTTCGGTCCTGCTGCTCCTGCTGGCCAGCGCGGTGGTCCAGCCGGCCCCGGATGTGACCGCGGCGGCCCGGCATGGCCTTCCGGGGCAGGGCTAGGGCACACCGGAATACAATCCCAGGTAGACACACGACGTTTCGCATGCAACCTTTTGTGCCGGTAGCGGCTGGGGTCCCTCATATGACGTTATCCGGAGCAACCTCCCCCCTCCCGATGCCATGACGGGCAGCCGGGCGGGCCATCCGGCTCCCATGCAGCCGCCCGGACCTTTCCACGGCCCGCGACCGCGTCCCTATCCCTTCCCTTCATGGTCCCTTCGCCCGAAATCCATGCAGCTTCCCCACGTGAACGCACTCAGCCCCATCGGACAGGACCGCACGGAGAATGCCGTCTATGACGTGCTGATCGTGGACGACGACGATCTGGTGCGGGCGACACTCGCTTCCGTGATGGAGGATGAGGGCTGGACGGTGCGGGAGGCCCGCAGCCCCGCCGAAGCGCTGGGCGCCTGCGCCGGGCCGGAACGCTGCCGCCTGCTACTGACCGACATCAACCTCGGCATGCCGCAGGACGGCTTCGACGTCGCGGCCATGCTGCGCCAGCGCTTCCCGGACCTGCCGGTCGTGTTCATCACCGGCCGGCCCTGGGTCTATGAGAACCGGCGCTTCGGCAACCGGGATCGCGCCCTGTCGAAGCCCCTGACCATGTCCTCGCTCGCCGAAACCGTGCGGGAGCTCATACGGGAGGGCTGAGGCCCGCCGTCCCGCCGCCTTTCAGCGCCCGGCGGTGTCGCGTTTCCCGCGCGAAGGGGATAGACCTCCCCTTGCCCCGGGGCCGGAATGCCGCCCGCAGGCTCAGGCCGCGACGGCACCCCCGATGCGGCCCCTTGTCCAGACGGCCGCACGCGGAAAGCGAGCCGAAGAAGGAGGATCCAGATGAACGCCATCCCCGGCAGCGAGTCGAAGGCCAAGGCCCCCCGCCCCGTCTTTCATTGGGATGACGCGTTGCTGCTGGAGGAGCAGCTGAACGAGGAGGAGCGCATGATCCGCGACGCGGCGCGCGCCTTCTGCCAGGACCGGCTGATGCCCCGCGTGCTGGAGGCCAACCGGCGCGAGCATTTCGACCGCGAGATCATGAACGAGTTCGGCGAGCAGGGCTTCCTGGGCGCGACGCTGGAGGGCTATGGCTGCGCAGGCGTCGGCTATGTCTCCTACGGGCTGATCTCGCGCGAGGTGGAGCGGGTCGATTCCGGCTACCGCTCCGCCTTCTCGGTGCAGTCCTCGCTGGTGATGTACCCGATCCACGCCTTCGGCTCCGAGGCGCAGAAGGAGAAGTACCTGCCGAAGCTGCGCAGCGGCGAATGGGTCGGCTGCTTCGGCCTGACCGAGCCCGATGCCGGCTCCGACCCCAACTCCATGCGGACGCGGGCGAGGAAGGCCGATGGCGGCTACCTCGTTTCCGGCTCCAAGACCTGGATCAGCAACTCGCCCATCGCCGACGTCTTCGTGGTCTGGGCCAAGGACGACGAGGGCACCTTGCGGGGCTTCATCCTGGAGAAGGGGATGAAGGGGCTCACCGCGCCCAAGATCGAGGGCAAGTTCAGCCTGCGCGCCTCGGTCACCGGCATGATCATGATGGACGAGGTCTTCGTGCCCGAGGAGAACCGGCTGCCGGGGGTGAAGAGCTTCGCCGGCCCCTTCTCCTGCCTCAACCGCGCCCGCTACGGCATCTCCTGGGGCGTGCTGGGGGCGGCCGAGGACTGCTGGCACCGCGCCCGCGACTACACCCTGAACCGCATCATGTTCGGCCGCCCCCTGGCGCAGACGCAGCTGATCCAGAAGAAGCTCGCCGACATGCAGACGGAGATCACGCTGGGGCTGCAGGCCTCGCTGCGCGTGGGGCGGCTGTTCGACGAGCACAAGGCGGCGCCGGAGATGATCTCCCTGGTCAAGCGCAACAACTGCGGCAAGGCGCTCGACATCGCCCGCATGGCCCGCGACATGCACGGCGGCAACGGCATCGTGGACGAGTACCACGTCATCCGCCACGCCATGAACCTGGAGACGGTGAACACCTACGAGGGCACCCACGACGTCCATGCCCTGATCCTGGGCCGCGCCCAGACCGGCCTCAACGCGTTCTGAGCGGGCGGATAGCAGCATGGCCGGTCCGCTGGAGGGCGTGCGCGTCCTCGATCTGAGCCGCGTTCTCGCTGGCCCCTGGGCGAGCCAGAACCTGGCCGACCTGGGTGCAGAGGTGATCAAGGTCGAGCGCCCGGGTGCGGGGGACGACACCCGTGGCTGGGGGCCGCCCTATGTCGAGGATGCGGCGGGGCAGCCCACCGAGGTCAGCGCCTATTTCCTCTCGGCCAACCGGGGAAAGCGCTCGGTCACGGTGGATTTCACCCGCCCCGAGGGACAGGAGATCCTCCGCCGCCTCGCCGCCGAGAGCGACGTGGTGCTGGAGAACTACAAGTTCGGGGGGCTGAGGAAGTACGGGCTGGACCATGACAGCCTGCGGGCGGTGAATCCGCGGCTGATCTACTGCTCCATCACCGGCTTCGGGCAGACCGGCCCCTATCGCCAGCGCACGGGCTACGACTTCCTGCTCCAGGCCATGGGCGGGCTGATGAGCGTCACCGGCGAGCCGGGTGGCGAGCCGATGAAGGTGGGCGTCGCCATCACCGACATCCTCACCGGCATGTACGCCTCCACCGCCATCCTGGCGGCGCTGCACGAGCGGGGGCGCAGCGGTGAGGGCCAGCATATCGATCTCGCCCTCTTCGACGTGCAGATCGCGACCCTGGCCAACCAGGCGCTGAACTACCTCGTCTCGGGGCGGGAACCGTGGCGGCTGGGCAATGCGCATCCCAGCATCGTGCCCTACCAGTCCTTTCCCACGGTGGATGGCGACATCGTGCTGGCGGTGGGCAATGACGAGCAGTTCCGCCGCTTCGTCACCTCTGCCGGACGGCCGGACCTGGCGGAGGACGAACGCTTCCGCACCAACACGGGTCGCGTGCGGAACCGGGAGGTTCTGGTGCCGCTGCTGCGCGACCTGATCGCCGGGCAGACCACGGCGCAGTGGCTGGAGCAGTTGGAACCGCTGGGCGTGCCCTGCGGCCCGGTGAACGGCGTGGCCGCCGCCTTTGCCGATCCGCAGGCCCAGGCGCGCGGGATGCGGCTGGAGATGCAGCACCCCGAGCTGGGCACCGTCCCGGGCGTGGCCAGCCCGATGCGCTTCTCCCGCACCCCGATCGCCTATGAGCAGGCGCCTCCCCGCCTCGGCGAACATACCGAGGCGGTGCTGCGCGAACGCCTCGGCGCGTCCGAGGCGGAGATCGCGCAATGGCGGGAACAAGGCACGATCTGATCCATACGCCGCCGGGAAGGCCCGGCGGCAGCTACGCCACCGCGGAAGGCAGGGGCCGGCCGGCGAACTGGGCGGCGAGGTTGTCCAGCACGACCTGCCCCATGGTGAGGCGCGTTTCCTCGGTGGCGCTGGCGCGGTGCGGCTGCAGCACGACGTTGTCCATGCCCAGCAGCGCCTCCGGCACGTTCGGCTCCTCGACGAAGACATCGAGCCCGGCGCCGCCCAGGCGCTTCTCCGCCAGTGCCGCGACCAGCTCCGCCTCATCGACCACGCTGCCGCGCGCGACATTGACCAGGAAGCCGCGCGGCCCGAGCGCATCGAGCACCGTGCGCCCGACGATGCCGCGCGACTGTTCCCCGCCGGAGGCTGCCACGACCAGCACGTCGCTGGCTTCCGCCAGGGCGCGGAGATCCGGCTCGAAGCGATAGGCGGAGCCGGGCAGCGGCCGCAGGTCGGTATAGGCGATCTCCATGGAGAAGCCCTCGGCCCGGCGGGCGATGGCGCGGCCGATCTGGCCCAGGCCCAGGATGCCCAGGCGGCGGCCGGTGACCTTGCGCGCCAGCGGCGGCGCCTCGCCCGCCCGCCAGCGCCCCGCCCGCACGAAGCGGTCGTTGAAGGCGGTCATGCGCAGCACGGAGAGGATCAGCGCCATGGCCATGTCGGCGACATCATCGGTCAGGACGCCCGGGGTGGTGGTCACGCGGATGCCATGCTCGCGCGCGAAGGCGAGGTCCACCGCATCCGTGCCGACGCCGCTGACCGCGACGATCTCCAGCTTCGGCAGGGCTTCCATGAGGCTCCGGGACGCACCCTTCACGCCGCCGGTGACCACGCCGCGGATCGAGGGCCCCATCTCGCGCAGCAGCCGCTGCGGGTCGGCGGCCTTGTGCAGGCGATGGACGGCATAGGCGGCATCGAGCGCGGCCTCGACCGGTTCCGGCATGGCCTGGAGCAGGAGGATGTCTGGCTTCACGGCGTCACTCTGTCTTCTGCGGTCGGGAAAGCCTGGCGGCGGCGCCGGGGCAAGGCCGCCCTCCCACGAGGGAGGGCGGAGGTTCGGGATCACGCCTGTCGCAGCGTCAGGCGGTGGATCGGCCCCATCAGGAAGAGATAGGCCAGGATCGCCAGCACGGCATGCGCCGCGACAAAGACCAGCACGCCGTCATAGGAGCCGGTGGCGACGATGATGTAGCCGCTGACGATCGGCGTCACGATGCCCGCGATGTTGCCGATGGCATTGAACATGCCGCCGGTGAGGCCGGTGATCTCCCTGGGCGCGGCATCGGAGATGACGGCCCAGCCGATGGCGGCGAGGCCCTTGCCGAAGAAGGCCAGCGCCATGATGGCGATCACCGCCCATTCCGCCGCGACGACGTTGCAGGCCACCAGCGTGGTCGCCAGCGCCATGCCGATCACGAAGGGCGTCTTGCGCGCGGCCGACAGCGAGATACCCCGGCGCAGCAGCGCGTCGGAGAGCATGCCGCTGCACACGCCGCCCAGGAAGCCGCAGATGGCCGGCAGGGCCGCCACGAAGCCGACCTTCATGATCGACATGCCGCGCGCCTGCACGAGATAGATCGGGAACCAGGTGATGAAGAAGTAGGTCAGCGCGGTGATGGCGTACTGGCCCGCATAGGCACCGAGCAGCAGGCGGTGGCTCAGCAACTGCTTCACATGTGCCCAGCGGATCTTCACCGGCGGCGCGGCGCCGGCGCGGTCCATGTCCACCAGCGCGCCGCCCTTCTCCAGGTGCTCGATCTCGGCGGCATTGGCGCGCGGGTGATCCTTGGGATTGTGGATCAACCAGGGCCAGGCGAGGCTCAGCAGGATGCCCAGGGCGCCCATGAAGAGAAAGATGTATTCCCAGCCGAAGCTCGCGGTGATCCAGCCCATGATGGGCGCGAAGAAGGCCACCGCCGCATACTGGGCGGAGTTGAAGATCGCCGTGGCCGTGCCGCGTTCCGCCGTCGGGAACCAGGCGGCGACGATGCGGTTGTTCGCCGGGAAGGCCGGCGATTCCACAAGGCCCAGCGCGAAGCGGACGGCGAAGAGCATCACGAAGGCCGAGGTCGGGTGGAAAAAGCCCACGCCGCCCTGCAGCAGCGTGAAGAGCGACCAGGAGAACAGGCTGAGCCCGTAGATGAGCTTCGAGCCGTAGCGGTCCAGCAGCCAGCCGCCGGGGATCTGCCCGATCACATAGGCCCAGCCGAAGGCCGAGAAGAGATAGCCCATGCCGATCGGGTCGAAGTTCAGCTCGCGCGCCAGGGCCGTGCCGGCGATCGAGAGCGTCGCGCGGTCGGCGTAGTTGATGGCGGTGACGAGAAAGAGCAGGCCCAGGATCGCGTAGCGGACGCGGGTGGCCTTCACGGTCGGGACGGCCATGCTGCCGATGGATGTCGTGCTGCTCATGCGGACCTTTCCCGGAAAGGCGGCGGCCATGCCTGCCGCCCCTCCTTGTTCTTGCGTGCCCATATCCGCTCGCCCTTCCCTTCGCCGGGGATCGGAAGCGGCTCAGACGTCATGCAACTGATGCAAGACCAATAGGGGAGCGGGGCGATAACGGTCCAAGCCAGAAACGGCATCGATCCATATGATTGTTGAATTGATCATCCGTGCCCCGCGCGGCTGAGGCTTGCCGCCGTGTCAGGACGCGCGGGGATTGCAGCCTGTCCCCGATCCGAGAAGGAAATGCCGCCGGGCGGCCCGGCCGCCTGTAACGAGCCGTGCGACCGGCGGCGGGGTGTTCCGACAGGAGAGAATGGAAACGGGCGATTTGTCGCTCGCGGCTTCGTAAAGGTTAATGCTACCTAAAGTTGTATTCAGGGAGTGCTAAAAAACCTTCCCCCTTGAAGTATCCCGAAGAAATGACGGGACACCGGGACGTTCTTTGACTCGAAATACAACCATAGGTTGAATTCATGACATCAACGACCGCCATCCGGACCGAGGACTTCATAGAATCCATCGGCGTGAACATTCACACCGGCTTCTGGGATACCCCCTATGGGGATGTCAGCAGCATCCTGGCCGCGCTGGAATATCTCGGCATCGACAATGTCCGTGACACCACGGCCTGGCCCGAATACCAGCAGGACCGGCTGGAGACACTGGGCGAGGCCGGCATCAAGCTCGATCTTGTCACCGGCGTGCAGGGCGACGACTACGACAGCCAGTTTGCCATGGTCGAGGCCCTGGCGGCCTATGTCCGCTCGGTGGAAGGGCCGAACGAGGTCAACTACTGGACCGTCACCTACGATGGCGAGACAGGCACCAGCGCCGCGCAGGCGATGCAGGAAGCCATCTACAGCTTCGTGAAATCCAGCAGCGCGCTGAGCGACGCGGTGGTGGTGAACTTCACCGTCGCCGCGGCTGACGAGGCGACCTTCTCCTCCTATGGCGACAACTCCGCCTATGCGGATTACGGCGCGGCCCATATCTACTACGGCTACGGCGCCACGCCCTACAGCGTGCTCGAAACCTATGTCGCCATGGCCAACCTGATGGACCCGGGCGACCCGATGTATGTCACGGAGACGGGCTATCCGACGCTCACCACCGGCGCCGGGAACCAGGGCGTGGACGAGACGGTGCAGGCCAAGTACACGCTGGACCTGCTGCTGGATGCCTACAGCCTCGGCATCGCCGTCACCTACATCTACGAGCTCTTCGATTCCTACGAGGACAGCGACGGTACGAACCAGGAGGCGCATTACGGCCTCTTCGACTATGACGGCACGGCCAAGGAAGCGGCGGTGGCGCTGCACAACCTGACCGCGATCCTTTCCGACACCGCCGACACGGCGGAGAGCTTCACCACCGGCACGCTGGATTACACGGTGGAGAACCTGCCCTCCTCTGGGCACAGCCTGCTGTTCGAGAAGTCCGACGGCACCTACGAACTCGCCGTCTGGAACGAGCAGCAGATCTGGGACAGCACCACGAACACCGAGATCGCCACCGAGGCCACGACCGTCACCGTCTCGCTCGGCCAGGTCTTCGCCACGGTGACGGTCTATGACCCGCTCGACGGCACGGACGCCATCGCGACCTACTCCAATGTCAGCAGCATCTCGATCAGCATCAACGACCATCCTCTGATCATCGAGCTAAGCGGTGCCGGCGGCACCACGACCGCCGTGACCAGCGCTGTCAGCACGACGCTTTCCTCGGCCGAAACCGATCTCGTCCTGACCGGCTCGGATGCCGTGTCCGGCGTCGGCAATGCGCTCGACAACACCATTACCGCCAACGATGCGGGCGACACGCTGTCCGGCATGGCGGGCAGCGATACGCTGACCGGCGGCAGCGGGAACGACCGCCTCAACGGCGGCACGGGCGCCGACACCATGTCGGGCGGAGCCGGCGATGACGTCTATTTTGTGGACAATACGGGTGACGTGGTGACGGAATCGGCTGATGCGGGCGATGACCGGGTCTATTCCTCCATCAGCTACACCCTCCCCGACAATGTCGAGCGGCTGAAGCTCACCGCCGAAGGGCTGACGGGCACGGGCAACGCGCTCGACAACGTCCTCTACGGCAGCGGCGGCACGGACACCCTCTACGGCCTGGCCGGCAAGGACGTGCTCTATGGCGGGGCGGGCGATGACACGCTCTACGGCGGCGATGGCAACGACATCCTCCAGGGTGGCACGGGCGCCGACAGCATGGCCGGCGGCGCGGGCGACGACAGCTATACGGTGGATGACAGCGGCGACGTGGTGACCGAAGCCGCGGACGAGGGCGACGACCGGGTCTATTCCTCCATCAGCTACACCCTGCCCGACAATGTCGAGCGCCTGAAGCTCACCGCCGAGGGGCTGACGGGCACAGGCAATGCCCTGGCCAACATCCTCTATGGCAGCAGCGGCACCGACACGCTCCAAGGCATGGCCGGAAACGACACGCTCTATGGCAATGAGGGCAGCGACAGGCTCGTCGGCGGCGCGGGCAACGACACCCTCAAGGGCGGGACCGGCGCCGACACCTTCGTCTTCCAGGCCAGCGACGGCGCCGGCAAGGACGTCATCGCCGATTTCAGCAGCAGCGATGGTGACGTGGTCGATCTGAGCGGCTTCGGCCTGACCGGCTTCGACGAGGTCGTCGCCGACATGACCCAGTCCGGATCGAACGTGAAGCTGACCCTGGACAACGGGGAGATCATCGTCTTCCAGAACATGACCATCGCCGCCTTCTCCGCGAGCGACTTCGCCTTCGGCTAGGCGGCGGGGCCATGGACTGGCGAAGGGGGCGCCGTCATCCGGGGGGATGGCGGCGCTTTCCCCGTGCATGGCCCCGTCACGCCGCCTCCGACCGCATGGCCGGGCCGCGCAGCAGCTCCAGGATCATCCGCAGCGCCGGCAGGCCGTCGCCGTTGCGGACCACCGCGAAGAGGTCGGCCGAGGGCGCGCCCGGCAGGTCCCGGTATCGGATGCCCGGAAGGCCGAGGCGGCGGGCCGAGGCCGGCACGATGGCCAGGCCCAGGCCGGTGCCGACCAGCGGCAGGATGGTGTGGATCTGGCTGATATACTGCACGTAGTTCGGCAGCGCCCCGGCCGAGCGGACCATGTCCGAGACGAGGCCGTGGAAGTACTGCCCCTCGGTCGGCGAGTACATGACCATGTCCTGTCCGTTGAGGTCGGCGATGCGGAAGGGCCCCTGCCCCGCATGCTCCTCGGCGAAGGGGTGCATTTCCGGCACGGCGAGGACCAGGGGCTCGCGCCAGACGGGAAAGGTTTCCACCCCCCGCCGGTCGAAGGGCGGCCGGACGAAGCCGAGGTCGATCCGCTGCGCCGCCAGCGCCTCCATCTGGTCCCGCGTCACCATCTCCTTCAGCGCCATGTCGATGCGCGGCAGGCTGCGGCGAACCATCGAGACGAAGCGCGGCAGGAAGCCGAAGCTGGTGCCGGCGGTGAAGCCGATGGTGACGGAGCCCGCCTCCCCCCGTGCCACGCGCCGCACCGCCAGCGCCGCCCCTTCCGAGAACTGCAGCAGCCGCCGCGCCTCGGGAAAGAAGGCCCGCCCGGCCTGGGTGAGGCGCACCGAGCGGCTGCTCCGTTCCAGCAGCCGGACATCCAGGGCGTGTTCCAGGAGCTGGATCTGCCGGCTGAGGGGTGGCTGGGTCATGTGGAGACGGGCAGCCGCGCGGCCGAAATGCAGTTCCTCGGCCACCGCGACGAAGCAGCGAAGCTGGCTCAGCTCGAACATCGATCCAATTCCTGCATGATCGCATCCATTTTATGAGTTGGACCGGCATAGATGTAACTCTTACAAGCCTTGGCCGACAGCTTGGCGCTCCCCGCTCGTCCCGGACTGTGGGAGGGTGGCGCCCGGCGAGGATCATTGGGCGAAAGCGGGACAACCCCGCCGCGCCCGATCCAGAAACAGGAGGAGCGACCATGCAGCTCACCGGCGAAATGCTGATCGGCGCCAGCGCCGTGCGCGGCACCGACAAGCCCGTCCAGGCCATCGAGGCCCAGACCGGCAAGCCGATGGAGCCCCGCTATGGCGGCGGCAGCGCGGCGGATGTGGACCGCGCCTGCGACCTCGCCTGGGCCGCCTTCGACACCTATCGCGAGACCTCGCTGGAGGACCGGGCGCGGTTCCTGGAGGCCATCGCCAGCAACATCATGGATCTGGGCGACGCCCTGATCGAGCGCACCATGGCCGAGAGCGGCCTGCCGCGCGGGCGCATCGAGGGCGAGCGGGGCCGCACCACCGGCCAGCTCCGACTCTTCGCCGAGGTGGTGCGCGAGGGGTCCTGGCTGGAGGCGCGGATCGACCCGCCGCTGCCGGACCGCAAGCCGCTGCCGCGCGTGGACCTGCGCCAGCGCCATGTCGCGCTCGGCCCGGTCGCCGTCTTCGGTGCCTCCAACTTCCCCCTCGCCTTCTCCGTGGCAGGCGGCGACACCGCCTCGGCGCTGGCCGCCGGCTGCCCGGTGGTGGTGAAGGCCCATTCGGCGCATCCCGGCACCTCCGAGATGGTGGGCCGCGCGATCCAGGCCGCGGTGAAGCAGTGCGGGCTGCCGGAAGGCACCTTCTCCCTGCTCTACGGCTCCGGCGCCGTGGTCGGCCAGGGGCTGGTGGCGAACCCGCATATCAAGGCGGTGGGCTTCACCGGCTCCCGCTCCGGCGGCACGGCGCTGATGAAGACCGCCGCCGCCCGGCCCGAGCCGATCCCCGTCTATGCCGAGATGAGCTCGATCAACCCGGTCTTCCTGCTGCCGCACGCGCTGGCCAAGCGGGCCGAGGCGCTGGGCAAGGGCTTCGTCGGCTCGCTCACCCTGGGCGCCGGCCAGTTCTGCACCAATCCCGGCCTGGTGATGGCGGCGGAGGGCCCCGACCTGACCCGCTTCCTCGGCGCCGCGACCGAAGCGCTGGGCGGCGTGCCGGCCCAGACCATGCTCACCCCGGGCATCCTCAAGGCCTATCAGGAAGGCGTCGGCAAGCTCGCCACCAACAAGCGGGTCGAGAAGGTGGCGGAGGGCCAGATCGCTTCCGGCGACACGCAGGGCCAGGCGGCGATCTTCGCCACGAAGGCGGAGGACTTCATCGCCGACCCGTCGATGGAGGAGGAGGTCTTCGGCGCCGCCTCGCTCGTCATCCGCTGCCAGGAGGTCGAGAAGATGAAGGAGATGGCGGAGAAGCTGGAGGGCCAGCTCACCGCCACCGTCCTGATGGAGCCGGAGGACATGGACTTCGCCCGGGCGCTGCTGCCGATCCTGGAGCGCCGCGTCGGCCGCATCCTGATCAACGGCTTCCCCACGGGCGTCGAGGTCAGCCACGCCATGGTGCATGGCGGCCCCTACCCCTCCACCTCCGACGGCCGCACCACCTCGGTCGGCACGCTGGCGATCCGCCGCTTCCTGCGCCCGGTCTGCTACCAGGACTTCCCGACCGAGCTGCTGCCGGAGGCGCTGCGCGACGGCAACCCGCTCGGCCTCTGGCGCCGCATCGACGGCGCTCTGGGCAAGAACTGAAGCAAGGCTGCCGCGGGCCGGCGGCGTGCCGGCCCGCGACCCATCCGAACAAGAACCGAAGCAAGAAACGGATTCGTCTTCCGATGCCTGAGACCCCCGAGGCGACCCCCGACCTGCCTCCGCGCGAACTGGAGGCCGAGAGCGGCGAGAACTCACCGCTCCCTCACCGCAAGCCGCTCGAGGAGCTGCGTTCCCGCCGCTGGTTCGGCCCGGCCGATCTCCGCTCCTTCGGCCACCGCTCCCGCGCCATGCAGATGGGCTACGCGCCGGAGGAATGGACCGGCAAGCCGGTGATCGGGATCATCAACACCTGGTCCGACCTGAACCCCTGCCACGTCCACTTCAAGCAGCGCGTCGATGACGTGAAGCGCGGCATCCTGATGGCGGGCGGCTTCCCGGTGGAGCTGCCGGCGATCTCGGTGAGCGAGAGCTACGTCAAGCCGACCACCATGATGTACCGCAACTTCCTGGCGATGGAGACGGAGGAGCTGCTGCGCTCCCACCCCATCGACGGCGCGGTGCTGATGGGCGGCTGCGACAAGACCACGCCGGGCCTGCTGCTCGGCGCCACCAGCATGAACATCCCGGCGATCTTCCTGCCCGCCGGCCCCATGCTGCGCGGCAACTGGCAGGGCAAGACGCTCGGCTCCGGCTCCGACAGCTGGAAGTACTGGGACGAGCTGCGCGCCGGCAAGATCACCGACCAGGACTGGCTGGGCGTCGAGGGCGGCATCGCCCGTTCCTACGGCACCTGCATGACCATGGGCACCGCCTCCACCATGACGGCAATCGCGGAATCGGTCGGCATGGTGCTGCCGGGCGGCTCCTCGATCCTCGCCGCCGATGCGGGCCATATCCGCCTCGCCTCCGAGAGCGGCCGCCGGATCGTGGAGATGGTCTGGGAGGACCTGACGCCGCAGAAGATCCAGACGCGCGAGGCCTTCGAGAACGCCATCGCCGTCGCCATGGCCATGGGCTGCTCGACCAACGCGATCATCCACCTGATCGCCATGGCCCGCCGCGCCGGCCAGGATATCGGCCTCGACGATTTCGAGCGCTACAGCCGCAAGGTGCCGGTGATCGGCAATGTCCGCCCTTCGGGCAATGCCTACCTGATGGAGGACTTCTTCTACGCCGGCGGCATCCGCGCGTTGATGAACGAGATCCGCGAGTTCCTGCATCTCGGCTGCCTGACCGTCTCGGGCCGCACGCTGGGCGAGAACATCGAGGGCGCGAAAGTCTATAACGACGACGTCATCCGGCCGCTGAGCAACCCGATCTACGGCGAGGGCTCGCTGGCGGTGCTGAAGGGCAACCTCGCCCCCTCCGGCTGCGTCATCAAGCCCGCCGCGATGGACCAGAAGTTCCTCAAGCATTCCGGCCCGGCCTTCGTCTTCGACGACTATCCCTCGATGAAGAAGGCGGTGGAGGACGAGAACTATCCCTTCACGCCGGACTCCGTCCTCGTGCTGCGCAATGCCGGACCGCAGGGTGGGCCGGGCATGCCGGAATGGGGCATGCTGCCGATGCCGAAGAAGCTGCTGAAGATGGGCCTGCGCGACATGCTGCGCCTGTCCGACGCACGCATGTCCGGCACCTCCTACGGCGCCTGCATCCTGCATGTGGCGCCGGAAAGCTTCGTCGGCGGACCGCTGGCGCTGCTCAAGACCGGTGACATCATCAGCATCGACGTCGATGCCCGCACCATCCACATGGAAGTGACGGATGAGGAGCTGGAGCGTCGCCGCGCCGAGTGGAAGCAGCCGGAGAAGCGCTTCGAGCGCGGCTATGGCTGGATGTTCAGCCAGCACATCCAGCAGGCCGACCAGGGCTGCGACTTCGACTTCCTGCGCACCGATTTCGGCGCGCCCGTCTCCGAACCCGTGATCTTCTGAGGAAACGCCATGTCCACGCTCAAGCCCGAGACCCGGGACAAGCTCAAGGGTGTCAGCACCGCGACGCTCGCCAGCATCCTATACAAGCGCGGGTTGCGGAACCAGTTCATCCAGGACGTGCGGCCGCTGCACCCGCTGAAGGAGAGCATGGTCGGCGAGGCCTTCACGCTGCGCTACATGCCGGCGCGCGAGGACCTGAACGACATGTCGGTTTTCCGCAACCCGGAGCATCCGCAGCGCCGGGCTGTCGAGATCTGCCCGCCGGGCGCCGTGCTGGTGATGGACAGCCGCAAGGATGCCCGCGCCGCCTCGGCCGGCGGCATCCTGGTGACGCGCCTGCAGGCGCGCGGCGTGGCCGGCGTGGTGACGGATGGCGGCTTCCGCGACTCCGCGGAGATCGCCACGCTCGACATGCCCGCCTTCCACAGCCGCCCCTCGGCGCCGACCAACCTGACGCTGAACCAGGCAATCGACATCAACGTGCCGATCGGCTGCGGCGATGCGCCGGTCTTCCCGGGCGACGTCGTGGTCGGCGACAATGACGGGGTGATCATCCTCCCCGCCGCGCTGGCCGACGAGATCGCCGAGGAAGCGGTCGGCATGACCGCCTATGAGGACTTCGTCACCGAGCGCGTCCGCGCCGGCCACACCATCGTGGGCCTCTATCCCGCGACGGACGAGAAGAACCTGGAAATCTTCGCCGAATGGCGGAAGGCCAACGGGCGCTGAGATCCGATCCCCGGAGGAGGCCCGCCTCCTCCGGGAACCACATGGCGGCCTTCAGCGCAGAAAGGCCGAAAGCGCCGAGACGGTGTTCACCCAGCCCAGCACATCCTCCATCCGGGTGGCATCGAAGCCGACCGTCACCGGGTCGAGCCGCTCCGCCGCCGGGATGATGGCGGCGAGATCGGCCAGGGCCGGCGTGTTCAGCACGATCTCCAGCCGATAGGGCGGCGCGACGGTGAAGAGCGCCAGCCGGCGCGTCCGGGCCTCCCGCACTGCCGCCTCCGCCTCGATGCGCAGCCGCTCCCGCGCCAGGGCGGGCGAGATGGCCCGCGCGGCCCGGGCGCCGAGCGCCTGCTTCGTCACGACCCGCCGCGCGTCGAGGAAATGCTCGCCACATTCCTCCGCCGTCAGGTCGTCGCCGGAAATCAGCACCACCGGCACGCCCAGGCTGCCGGCATAGGCGCCGTTGAGCGTCGCCTCGGAACAGGGCTGTCCGTTCAGGCGGATGGCACGGAAGGCGAAGCCGTTCACCGTATGCGCCAGCACGCCATGCCGGCCCGCCCCGGTGTGGTAGCCGGTGAACATCACCCCACCGAAGCTGCCGTCCAGGCCGGCACACATGTTCATCGGCTTGGGCTTGCCCAGGATCAGCTCGGCGCGGGGGTCCAGCAACTCCGGGATAAGGTTGGTCATCGGGCCGTGGGAATCGTTGACCAGCACCTCCGTGGCCCCGCCGGCGAAGGCACCCGCCACCACGGCGCTGACTTCCTCGGTCATCAGGCGCCGGGCGCGCTCGTATTCCGGGTTGCCGGGCTGGCCCTGCTGTGGCGAGACCACGCCGGCCACGCCCTCGATATCGGCGGAGACATAGATCTTCACGCAAGGAACTCCCTGAGCGCGCGACGGTGATGGCCGCGGAAGCCGGTCATCGGCTCCGCGGCGGCCAGCGCATCCAGCACGGCCTCCTGGGTCGCCTCGGCCGCCGCCTGGAAGAGCAGGTCGATCCTCCCCTCGGCCAGGACGCGGCGCGGCAGGAGGTCCGTCTTCGGACTATGCGGGATTCGCTCCGCCGTGGAGAAGGCGAGGAAGATGTCACCGCTGCCATGGCCCCAGAAGGAGCCTGTCCAGGCGATGCCCGCCCCGGCGCGCGTCGCGACGCGGCGGAGCTGCCGGGAATCCAGCGGCACATCCGTCGCGAGCACCACGATCACGGAGCCGCGCTCCGGCACATCCTCGCCACGCGGGTCGATGCGCCGCCCGTCCGGCAGGCGCAGGTCGCCCGCCCGGCCGAAATTGGCCAGGACCAGCGTGCCGAGGTGGAATTCCGTGTCATCCAGGCGGAGCCGCCGCGAGGCGGTGCCGATCCCGCCCTTGAGGCCGAAGCAGCTCATCCCCGTGCCCGCGCCCACCACGCCCGAGGCGAAATCCGGCCCGGCCGCGGCGATGGCGGCCGCCGCATCCTCCGCCGTGACCGCCAGCGCCTGGATGTCGTTCAGGTGCCCGTCATTGCATTCCAGCACCACCGGATTGACCGTGGAGGTGCGCCGCCCGATGCGCGGCTCCTCCGCCACCGCATGCCGGATCAGCGCCTCGGCGCAGGCCGCCACGCCGAAGGTGTTGGTCAGCAGGATCGGCGTCTCGATCTCGCCCAGCTCCTCGACCTGCACGAGCCCGGTGCTCTTGCCGAAGCCGTTCAGCACATGCACGGCGGCGGGGAGCTTCTCCCGGAACAGGCGGCCCCCATGCGGCAGGATGGCGGTGACGCCGGTGCGGATCTCCTCGCCCCGGATCAGCGTGCGGTGGCCGACCGTCACGCCCGGCACATCGGCCAGGCTGTTCCCGCTGCCCGGCGGCAGGCTGCCGCAGGCCAGCCCGAGGTCACGGGCGCGCATGGATGTTCCCTCCGGCCGGGTTGCGGCAGGGAAAGGCCCGCGCAGGCCAGCCATGCGGCACCGCACGCGGCCGTCGGCGTGTCAGGGCATGGCCGGTCTGGCCAAGTTGGAAAGCGGATTGATCCATGGGCCCACCCCTTCTCCGATGCCTATAAGGCTACTCTGCCCAACCCGCCAAATCATTGTCGTTGCACGTTTTTCCAGGATCTCCGCCGTCGGGGTGGGGCGTGTGCCGCCCGGCCCGCCGAGCCGGTTGCCCATGACGACAAAATGACTATTCGATGTTTTGTCCGGAATTTCCGGACAGACTATCCTCAAATCGCCGGATTTTCGCTTCAGTTAGGAAGCTATCTAGACGCCGTCGCGGGTCGGTCACGATCCGCCTGAAGAATAACAAGGACGCCTTTCATGCGTGTTTCCCTTCGCTGCGGCATTGCCCCCCTCCTGGCTGCAGCGATCCTGGCCGTCGCCCCGGTCGTCGCCTCCGCGGCCGAGGGCGGCGGCTACTCCCGCTTCACTGCCGGCTCCACTCCGCGCGATGTCAGTGGCACCGGTTCCTCCGCCGTGCGCGGCATGCCCTCGGCGGACCTGCCGGTGACGAGCGGCCGCTTCGGCGCCACGGTGCTGAACGAAAGCAATGCCGGCTCCTCCGCGGTGGGCGGCGCCCCGCAGGGCAACCCGCCGGTGACGAGCAACAGCTTCGGTGCCACGCCGCTGGATGTCAGCAACAACACCTGAACCGGTTCGGCCCCAGGGGCCGGAAAAGCGGAAAGGGGGCGCCACCGGCGCCCCCTTTTTTCATGCCTTCCTCGTCACCCCTTCCGGGCCCTGTCTCAGCGGCCCCGGCGACCTTGCTGGTAGCCCTGCCGGAAGGCCCGGTCCTGGGCCCGCTCGGACTGGTCCCAGAGATAGCCGCCGGCCGCGCCGGCACCCGCGCCGATCAGCGCGCCCCAGCCGGCATTGCCGCTGAAGGAACCGGCGACGGCACCCAGCGCAGCGCCGCCGGCCGCTCCCGTGCCGACACGGCGCTGCGAGTCGCTCATGCCCTCGCAGGCGCCGAGGCTCCCCAGCGCCAGGAGGGGCAGGACGAAACGGGCGGAACGGAGCGTCATGGTCGTCCTCATGATCAGCGGGCCGGGCGGGTGGAACGGGCAGCGGGCTGCGGGCAGGGATAGGTGGCCTGCGCCCAGCGGAGCAGGCCATCGAGGGCCGGCTCGCTGCCATATTGCGGGTTCTGCTTCGCCCAGTTGGCGAAGGCGATCGCCGACTGCGCCACGGTCGGCGCAGGACTGGGCGGGCAGAACAGCGGAGGCCGCCGCGACGAGGCGGGATGCAGCGCCGCGTGATACTGGCCCGCCGCCGTGAAATAGCCCTGGCAATAGGCGATGGCTTCCAGCCGTTGCACGCCCTGGGTGGTCGGCAGGCAGATCTCGGCGAGATCGGCGGTGGTGCTGACGGCAGTGGGCGTGCCGCTCGCCGATGACTGCGCCATCACGGGCGCCGCGGCACCCAGCATGGCCGCGACGGCAGCCGAAGCGAGGAGGTATCGCATGTGTCCAGCTTCTCCCTGTCCAGGACCGGGGGCAGGCTGCTCCCGGCCAAGCCCGGCACAGCCTGTCGCCCGCCGCCAGGGCTGACAACCCCTGATGGCACCTTGGGGACGTGCGGCCAAGGAG
Organism: Roseomonas gilardii; assembly: GCF_001941945.1. Lineage (NCBI taxonomy): Bacteria > Pseudomonadati > Pseudomonadota > Alphaproteobacteria > Acetobacterales > Roseomonadaceae > Roseomonas > Roseomonas gilardii. The sequence continues at coordinate 2,692,348 of NZ_CP015583.1, forward strand.
CGGGACGCGGCCTCGCCGGTTCCGGCGGGCCTCAGTCCAGATCGGTCTTCCAGGTGATGTAGAAGCCGACATCGCCCGGCATGCCATTCGGGTAATCCAGGATCACCGGCCGGATGCCGAAGCCACGCGGCGCCAGTTCCCGCTCGTAGAAATCGTAGGCACGCCGCGCAAAGCCGGTGAGTTGCTCCGACCAGGTGTCGAGCCCGCTGGTGATGGAGCGGCCGCTGTCCTTCATCCATTGCGAGGGGAAGTGCAGGACCAGCGCCTCCCGTTCCCCATCCAGCGCGGCCCGCCGGATCATGCCCTGCAGCTTCGTCAACGCATCCGGCGGCAGTTCCCGTTCCTCGAAGGAGCGGCGCAGATCCGACATGCCGGCCTGCTTCTCCTCCTCGGCACGTCTTGCCTCCTCCTCGCGCTCCGCCCGCTGCCGCTCCATCCAGGCGCGGACGCCATCAGCGTCGAAGCCTCCAGAATCGGGAAAATCGCTCACACCCCGTCCTCCAGTCCTGATCGTCATGGCGCCCGGGCATGATCTCGCCGCCAGCAATCGCATCGGCGGCTTCCGGCACATCCGTGCCCGGGGGGAACGGGAAACAGATTGTCCCTGTCGGGCCGGGAAACCAACCGCAGTTCCACGGGCCGGTGCGGACAGATCAGTGAAAACAGGAGGGGAAGTGACCTGATCCATGCCATGAGGCGCACGGGTAGGCGAGGGCTTGAAGAATCAGGGAAGGAATGGTGCCCAGGGGCGGAATCGAACCACCGACACTGCGATTTTCAGTCGCATGCTCTACCAACTGAGCTACCTGGGCACAGCGCTCTTGGCGTGGCGCGGAATTAGCCCAGCCCCCGGCCAGTGTCCAGCCGCCCGCCGCAATCTTTTTGTCGCATCCGGCATGGGGCGGAGGCCGGCATCAATCCTCCAGATCGGGATCGCGTTCCCCGACCGGCTCGCCCGGAATAGCGTAGCTGCCGGTCAGCCAGTGGCCGAGATCGACCTGCCGGCAGCGCGGCGAGCAGAAGGGCCGGTGCGCGGGCACCACCGGGCGGCCGCAGATGGGGCAGCGGGCGCCGCGCTGGGCACGTTCCGGCCTGGTGGCGGAACCCGGCGGGGCAGCGGGCGGGCGGTCAGGCATCCTCGGCGAGTTCCTCTCCGAAAGCGATGGCGGCATCGGGCCGCAGGACCAGGGGCAGCGCGGCCATGGCCTCGAACTCCTCCAGCGCACCGGGCCATTCCCGCAGCGCCGCGAGGACGCGTGGGTGCGCCCGCAGGGCCGGGCGCAGGCCGGGCTGGTGACGGAGCGCGCGCAGCACGCGGCGCAGCGCCGCCAGGCCCAGCGTCAGCGGCATGGGTGGCTGGCCGGTGATCTCGTGTAGCGGTGGATGCACCCGCGTCCGCACGCATTCGATCAGCCCGAGCGCCGTCAGTCCCATGATCCGAAGCTGTGTGTCAGGGCGCGCCGCCTCGCGCAGCGCCGGCAGGAAGGTGCCCCGCGCCTTGGGGGCCATGCCGGCGAGATCGATCAGGATCGGCCCCGCCAGCCGGCGCAAGCGAATCTGCCGCGCCGCCTCGGCCAGCGCGGCCTCGTTCACCCGGGCCTGGGCCGCGCGGTCCCGCCCCGTCGCCGCGCCGGTATCCACGTCGATCGCCACCAGGGCCGGCGTGGGGTGGATCAGCAGCCTGCCGCCGCCCGACAAGGGCACCTCCGGCCGTGCCAGGGCGTCGAAAGCCTCCTCCAGATCCTCGCCGAAGACCGGCTCAGTCGCCAGCGACAGCCGCTCCACCCCCAGGGGGCGCAGCGCCCGAACGGTTTCGGCGGAATCGGTCCGCAGCACGGCTTTCGGAAAGGCCTGCGCCAGGCGCTCCACCGCCGCCGGCCCCGGTTGCAGCAGGCGCGGCGGGCCACGCAGGGGGGAAGGCAGGTCCAACCCCTTCGGCAGCTTGCGGTCCAGCCGGGGCCCCTTGCCGCCCTGCGCGCCACGGACCACGCGCACGGCGATGTGGGTTCCTTCCGAAACCCCTTCCCCACCCTGAACCCCGCCTTGGGCATCGGGCAGGAAGCCGCTCTCCTCCCCCGGCAAGGCCAGGAAGACGCCGGACAGGGCCGGGACGCGGGCGGTGACGCGGCCGACAAGGATGTCGCCCACCCCATCCGGCCGGGCGGGGCGCTCGATCCAGGCCTCCTCCAGCACGCCGTCGCGCAACAGCGCCGTCCGGCGCTCGCCGGGCGAGGCGTTGTGCAGGATCAGCATCTCCGGCATGAGGTGCCTCGCATGGGGCGCGTCAGGGCCGCAGCCATCCCACGCCACGCAGGAGCTGCGCGGTCTCGAACATCGGCAGGCCGACCACGTTTGAATGGCTGCCGGACAGGAAGCGGACGAAGGCCTCGGCCTGTCCCTGGATGGAATAGCCGCCGGCGCAGCCGCGCCATTCGCCACCCTCCAGGTACTGGTCGATCTGGGCACGGGTCAGCCGCTGGAAGGCGAGGATCGTCGTCACCAGCCGCTCCCGCCGCGTCCCACCGGGGGTGACGAGGCAGACGCCGGTGGTCACCCGGTGCCGCCGACCGGAAAGCAGCTCCAGGAAGCGCCGCGCCTCCGCTTCGTCCGCTGGCTTGCCGAGGCAGCGGCGCCCGGCCCCCACCACCGTGTCGGCGGCGAGCACCAGCGCATCCGGCGCGCGGGCGGCGGCGGCATCCGCCTTGCCACGGGCCAGTCGGGCCGCCAGCAGGCGCGGCAACTCGTCCTTGCCGGGGGTCTCGTCGATATCGGCGGGTTCGACCCGGTCGGGCACCACGCCGAACCGGGCCAGGAGATCCAGCCGCCGGGGGCTGGCACTGGCCAGCACGAGCGGCGGCCGCTCCGCCGGGAGGGGCCGTTCCATCGGGGGAACCTCTTCGCTGGCCACCGGCGGGACACGCCGTGTCCGGCGGGTGGTCAGGTCAACGGGATCGGCCAACAGACCGGAACCGGCTCACTTGAACCGGAAGGTGATCCGGCCCTTGGTCAGGTCGTAGGGCGTCATCTCGACATTCACGCGGTCGCCGGCCAGCACGCGGATGCGGTTCTTGCGCATCTTCCCGCTGGTATGGGCCAGGACCATGTGATCGTTGTCGAGCTTCACTCGGAACATCGCGTTGGGCAGCAGCTCGACGACCTGGCCGCTGAACTCGATCATGTCTTCTTTCGACATGCATCCTCTTGGGTTGCGGACGCGCGCGGGCGCGCCCGGGGGGAGCGTGAACGGGGCGGAACATGGTCTTGACGCCCCTTCCGGTCAAGCAAGGACGTCGCGGCAGGGACCAGCCATGCGGCGGGGCCGCAGGAAGTGCCGCAGGGAGTGGCCCGGCTCAGTCCGCCGCCACGCCGTGCGAGCGCAGCAGGAAGAGGCGCACCTCGTGCAGGTCGCGCGCCACGGCGCGGCAGAGGCCGCGCATCTCGTCGGTCGCCTCCAGAAGGTCAGGGACCATCACGGTCATCATCCCGGCCGAGGCGGCGGAACGGACGCCGTTGTGCGAATCTTCCAGCGCCAGGCAGAGTTCCGGCGCCACGCCCAGCCGTTCCGCCGCGCGCAGGAAGGGGTCGGGCGCCGGCTTGCCGGCGGCATAGTCACCCTGCGCCACCACGGCATGGAAGCGCCCGGCCAGCCCGTGCATCCCGAGATGGTGCTCCACCTTGTGGTGCTGGGAGGAGGTGGCGATGGCCCGCGGCAGGCCGAGCCGGTCCAGCGCGTCCAGGATTTCCACCACACCTGTCTTCAGTGCCAGCCGCGTCGCCGCCAGGGATTCGAAGCCCTGCGACCAGGCGGCCCGCAGCCGCGCGACGTCGTCCTCGGAGCCGTAGAGGTCCAGCAGCAGCCTCCAGATGGTGGGCCAGGGATTGCCGACCATCTGCCGGTACAGTGCCTCGCTCACCGGCAGGTTCGTCTCCGCCCCGGCGGAGAACAGCGCCTCCCGGTACAGGGTCTCGCTGTCGAAGAGCAGGCCATCCATATCGAAGATGACGGCGGCGGGGGCTTGAGGCAGCGGCATGAGGCCGGTTTGGCGCCGGGACATGCCCGGCACAACCACGTCTTTCATGGGGCGGACCAACGCCGGGTGCGATGCCCTCCCCTTCGCTGCCAACCCGGGGGCTGCCCTATGGGGCCGCTCGCGCTTGACCCGCCCGGGCGCTTCGCGGCACCCAGGCGCCATGCAGGACCGCGACCCTTCCGCCGATCCCCCGGCCGCCCCGCCGGAACGCCCCCGCGCCGCCACGGAGATCGAGCGGCAGGAGCGCCTTGCCCGGGCGCTGCGCGAGAACCTGCGCCGCCGCAAGGCCCAGGGCCGCGCCCGCGCCACCCAGGAAACGGCACCGGGGACCATGCCGGACGCGGCGGCCGCGAAACCGGAAACCGGTGCCGGAGCCTCTCCAGCCCCCGCCGGGACCGGAGACGGGGACGAGGTGGAGAAACCGGGGACGCGTCCCTGCGCCCGCGCCACCGACTCGGGAGGCTGAACCGCGCGGCGCGCGGTTGCCCCGCCCCGCCCCGGCGGGCTAAGTCCCCGTCCTTCGCCGCCTTTTCCGCCGGACCCGCCTGCCCATGTCGATCATGCCCGATACCTGGATCCGCCGCATGGCGACGGAACACGGGATGATCGAACCCTTCGTGGAGGCGCAGCGGCGGGAGGGCGTGATCTCCTACGGCCTCTCCTCCTTCGGCTACGACGCCCGCGTGGCCGACGAGTTCAAGGTCTTCACCAACGTGGACAACGCGCTGGTGGACCCGAAGCACTTCGCCGAGGACAGCTTCGTCACCCGCCGGGGCGCGACCTGCATCATCCCGCCGAACTCCTTCGCCCTGGCGCATACGGTCGAGTATTTCCGCATCCCGCGCGATGTGCTGGTGATCTGCCTCGGCAAGAGCACCTATGCCCGCTGCGGGCTGATCGTGAACGTCACCCCCCTGGAGCCCGAATGGGAAGGCCAGGTCACGATCGAGATTTCCAACACGACTCCCCTCCCGGCGCGTATCTACGCCAATGAGGGGATCTGCCAGTTCCTCTTCCTGCAGGGCGCGGGGGCGCCCGAGGTCAGCTATGCCGACCGGGCGGGCAAGTACATGCGCCAGCGTGGCGTTGCCTTGCCCCGCCTGTGACCCCGGATGGCTGACGACAGGACGTAGGGAAACAGAGGGGGCTTACACATGGACCGTATTCGTGTGCGCGGGGGCAGGCCCCTGCGCGGCCGCATTCCCATCGGGGGCGCCAAGAACGCCGCGCTGCCGCTGATGGCGGCGGCGCTGCTGACGCCGGAGGAGCTGGTCCTGACCAATGCCCCGGCGCTGGAGGACGTGCGCACCATGGGCAAGCTGCTGGCGCAGCATGGCCTCGCGGTGGAGCACGACACCGGCAGCCGCCGCATCAGCATGTCGGGCCAGGCCACCAACCTGGAGGCGCCCTATGACCTCGTGCGGAAGATGCGCGCGTCCGTGCTGGTGCTGGGGCCGCTGCTGGCCCGCTATGGCCGCGCCAAGGTCAGCCTGCCCGGCGGCTGCGCCATCGGCACCCGCCCGGTGGACATCCACCTCAGCGCGCTGGAGGCGCTGGGCGCCCGCATCGACCTGACCGGCGGCTATATCGACGCCCAGGTGGAGGGACGGCTCAAGGGTGCGCGGGTGGTCTTCCCCAAGGTCTCCGTGGGCGCCACCGAGAACCTGCTGATGGCCGCTGCCCTGGCCGAAGGCACGACCGAGTTGGTGAATGCCGCGCGCGAGCCGGAGATCGGCGACCTCGCGCAGTGCCTGATCGCCATGGGCGCGCGGATCGAGGGCGTCGGCACCGACCGGCTGACCGTCGAGGGCGTGGACAGCCTGCATGCCGCCACCCACCCAATCATCCCCGACCGGATCGAGGCCGGCACCTATGCCTGCGCCGCCGCCATCACCGGTGGCGAGGTGCTGCTGGAGGGTGCCAGCGTCCTTCAGCTCGGCGCCTGCGCCCGGGTGCTGCAGGAGGCCGGCGTGGTGCTGGAGGACCAGCCGGGCGGGCTGCATGTCCGCCGCCTGAACGGGCTGCACGGCGTGGACGTGATGACCGAGCCCTTCCCCGGCTTCGCCACCGACATGCAGGCCCAGACCATGGCGCTGATGTGCGTGGCCGACGGCGCCTCGATGCTCACCGAGACGATCTTCGAGAACCGCTTCATGCACGTGCCGGAGCTGACCCGCATGGGCGCCCGGATCAACGTCCATGGCTCCTCGGCCATCGTGCGCGGCGTACCGAAGCTCTCCGGCGCCCCGGTCATGGCCACCGACCTGCGCGCCTCGGTCTCGCTGATCCTGGCCGGGTTGGCCGCCGAGGGGGAGACGGTGGTGAACCGGGTCTATCACCTCGACCGCGGCTACGAGTCCGTGGAAGCGAAGCTGGCGGCGGTGGGCGCCGAGATCGAGCGCCTGCGGGACTGACCGGGGGGCTCCGTGACGGGGCCGGCCGCCCTCCGCGCGGCCGAGTCCTGCGTTTTGGGCGCTTGCGCCCCGGGCAGGGCCTGGGACATAGGCGCCGCCATGGACCTTCCGCTTCCCGATGCCGCGGGTTTCCGCGATGCCGAGACCGGGCTCGTCATGGCTCTGCCCAAGGGGCGGATCCTGAAGGAGCTGACGCCGCTGCTGGCGAAGGCCGGGCTGCATCCGGAGCCGGACTTCTCCTCCGAATCCAGCCGCAAGCTGCGCTTCGCCACCAATCATCCGGGGCTGGACGTGATCCGCGTCCGCTCCTTCGACGTGGCGACCTTCGTGGCCTTCGGCGCGGCGCAGATCGGCGTCTGCGGCGCCGACGTGCTGATGGAGCACGATTACCCGGAGATCTACGCGCCCCTCGATCTGCGCATCGGCGCCTGCCGCGTCAGCGTGGCCGAGCCGGTGGAGCGCGCCGCGACCGACGATCCCAGCCGCTGGAGCACCGTCACCGTCGCGACGAAGTACCCCCGCATCGCCGCCCGGCACTTCGCCGCCCGGGGCGTGCAGGCGGAGATCGTGCACCTGAACGGGGCCATGGAGCTCGCCCCCTCGATGGGCCTGTCCCGGCTGATCGTGGACCTGGTGCAGACCGGTGGCACGCTGAAGGCCAATGGCCTCGCGGAGACCGAGGTCATCGCTCCCGTCACCTCCCGCCTCATCGTCAACCGCACCGCGCTCAAGACCGAGCCCGAGGCCATCGGCGCCTGGATCGCCCGGTTGCGGGCGGCCCTGGAGGGTTGACGCGAAGGGTTGAAGCCGGGCGGGCTTTGCCTGTAGGCCTCGCGCGCGTGGTTCACGAGAGGGCGTCGCCCTCTCGCGCTCTCCCACGAGGAACCTGAGGTTCCTCGACCTCCCATTCGTTTGGTTTGGCCTGGCTGGCAGGGGGCGTGGCCCCCTGCCAGCCAGGCCAACGCAAGGCGGGGTCCGAGGTCCGCGGGGTCTCCCCGTGGAGGGTGCGGGAGGCTCCCCTCGCGGGCCACGCGAACCGCCATGGCTAAGGACCCACCCGCATGAAGCGCCTCGACACGCGCGACCCGCAATTCGCCCCCGAGTTCGAAGCCCTGCTCGACACGGCACGGGACACGACCGCGCGGGTGGACGGGCCGGTGGCCGGGATCATCGCCCGGGTGCGGGCGGAAGGCGACGCGGCGCTGCTGGACCTCACCGCGCGCTTCGACCGCTGGACTCCCTCGGGCATCGGGGCGCTGCGGGTCAGCGCGGCGGAGGTGGCCGAGGCCAAGTCCCGCTGCCGGCCGGAGCTGCTGGCGGCGCTGGACGTGGCGGCGGAGCGGATCGAGCGCTTCCACGCCGCGCAGATGCCGCATGACATGGTCCTGCCCGAGGATGGCATCATGCTCGGCATGCGCTGGAACGCGGTGGACGCGGCCGGCCTCTACGTTCCCGGCGGCAAGGCGGCCTATCCCTCCTCGGTGCTGATGAACGCCCTGCCCGCCCGCGTCGCGGGGGTGGGGCGTGTGGTGATGACCGTGCCGACCCCGGATGGCGAGATCTCGCCGCTGGTTCTGGCCGCCGCCGACCGCGCCGGCGTCACCGAGATCTGGCGCATCGGCGGGGCGCAGGCCGTGGCCGCCCTGGCCTGGGGCACCGCCTCGATCCGGCCGGTGGACAAGATCGTCGGCCCCGGCAACGCCTATGTGGCGGAGGCCAAGCGCCAGGTCTTCGGGCGGGTGGGCATCGATTCGATCGCCGGCCCCTCGGAGGTCGTGGTGCTGGCCGACGGGGCGCAGGACCCGGCGCGGGTGGCCATCGACCTGCTGGCCCAGGCCGAGCATGACGAGGCCGCCCAGGCCATCCTGATCACCGACAGCGCAGCCATGGCCGAAGCCGTTGCCATCGCCGTGGAGGATGCCCTCCGCAGCCTGCCGCGCGAAGCGATCGCCCGCGCCTCCTGGGAGGCGCATGGTGCCATCCTGTTGGTGCGGGACTGGGAGGAAGGCGTGGCGCTCTGCGACCGGCTGGCGCCGGAGCACCTGGAACTGCTGGTGGAGAAGCCGGAGGCGCTCTTCGCCCGCATCCGCCATGCCGGGGCGGCCTTCCTCGGCGGCTGGTGCCCGGAGGCGCTGGGGGACTACGTGGCCGGGCCGAACCATGTCCTGCCCACCGGCCGCACCGCCCGCTTCGCCTCCGGCCTCAGCGTCTATGACTTCCTGAAGCGCACCACCTGGGTCTCCGCCACCGAGGCCGGGCTGCACCGCATCGGCCCCGCCGCCGTCACCCTGGCGGAAGCCGAAGGGCTGGGCGCCCATGCCCGCAGCATCGCCATGCGGCTGGGGCAATAGGCATCGTCCGGGTGGGGCGGTTCAGTAGGTTCCGGATGTACCGGGGCCTTTCGGCCTCGGCCCGCCCCGCATCGCCGCCACCGTCGCCTGCGCCCCTGCCGCCATCAACCTGGCGTCGGAGGCCACGGTGACGAAGCGGAAGCCCTTCTCCACCATGCGCAGCGCGTATTCCGCCGTGCCGTTGTGGATGCAGGGCACCACGCCGTGCTCCTTCGCCTTGGCCAGGATCATCTCGATGGCCTCGACCACCGGTTTCTCCTCCTGGTCGAAGCGCGGCGTGCAGCCCAGGGCGAGGGAAAGGTCGGCGGGGCCGATATAGACGGCGTCCAGCCCCTCGACCGACAGGATCTCTTCGAGATTGTCGAGCGCCTGGCGCGTCTCGATCATCGCCAGGCCGAAGACCGTGTCATTGGCGTGCTTCGCATAGTCCGGCCCGGCATGCAGCAGCGCACGGATCGGACCGAAGGAGCGCATGCCGCGCGGCGGGTAGCGCAGCGCGGAGACGAAGAGTTCCGCATCGGCGCGGGTGTTGATCATCGGACAGATCACGCCATAGGCGCCGGCGTCGAGCATCTTCATGATGATGCCAGGGTCCAGCCAGGGCACACGCACCATGGGCGTGGTTTCCGTGGTGGAGATTGCCGTCAGCATCGACACGGCGGCGGCGTAGTCCACCACGCCGTGCTGCATGTCGATGGTGAGCGAATCCCAGCCCGCATGCGCCATGGTCTCGGCGGAAAAGACGTTCGGGATGGCGAGCCAGCCATTCACCACCGCCTCGCCCCGGCTCCACAACGTCCTGACCCTGTTCTCCCGCACGGCCGCTCTCCCTCTGTCGCTCTCCGGTGCCGGACTCGCCGGCCCTGACGGCAGAATAGAGCAGATCGCCGTTCAGGCCGGCAGCAGCGCGCTATGGGCCCGGGCCAGCGCATCGCGTGCGGCCACCAGGGCGGCCAGGGAGCGCCGTCCGGCCACGAGCGCGGCGCGCTCGTCCTGGCCGATCTCGGCCATCTGCTCCTCCACCGATTCCACGCCTTCGGCGAGCTGCCCGTGCATCTCCTCCAACCGCTCGCGCAGTGCCGTGCGCTCGTCATAGCCGAGCACGCCACGGCGCCAGTCCTCCACGATGGTCTCGACCTCCCGCCGCACGCGATCGGGCGCCGCGCCCTTGCCCGCCAGTTCCGCGAGCCGCGCCAGGGCCTGGCGCTCCGGCGCCTGAGGCGCGCCCTGCCGATTCCCAGCCATGGGTCTCTTTCCCTTCCGGCCCGATATCCCGGCGGCATATTAGTTCATGATGTGTTCCTGTTGAAGCACCTTTGGCTGTGCTTCGGAGGCAGGCCGGTCACGGGCATGGGAGCCATCCCCGCTTTTCCTGCGGTGAGCCGCCGGGCGGGGCTTGCCCTGCCTGCCGTCTGCGGTTAAGGAGCGCCCACCCCGCGATTGCTGCTGTAGCTCAGGGGTAGAGCACTCCCTTGGTAAGGGAGAGGTCGAGAGTTCGAATCTCTCCAGCAGCACCATCGCATCTCATTGATTTCCTTGGATGCACCGGAGATAGCCTCTCGTCTTCGGAGACATGTTTTCTAGGTCAGATGCCTAGAAAATGTCGGATCGTTCCGCGCCGGTAATGCCGACGACTGCCCATTCCATCATCGCGCACTTGTGATCTTAACCAAGCGAACGCGGGTTGGCGTCCAGTCGGTGGCGCCACCGTTCCTCAGCCTCGCTGGGGCCATTCGCCATCTCGCGGATCAGATCCCAGTCCTCTGCCGGGATCAGCCCAATCGCTACCGCTTCCGCGCCACCCTCAAGAAATCCGAGCCGGTGCTTCTGGCAGAACAAGCTGACCCGGAGGTACGAGCCGAACAGGCGGTCGGCCTCTGCTTCGAGGGCCTGGCGCGCAGGGGTGGGGTGGTTCGTCATGGCAACGGAATGCTGCCAAGTCCGCATGTTGCGACGCAACAGAAAACCGCCCGAGGACAGTGCCCCGGGCGGTGAAGTCGGGTAGTTTAGGGATGGACGAAGCCTAGACGTATTGGGTGCATCGCAGCAAGATCGGATGACGCAACCGGGGTCGCCAGGATCTGACCTATGCCGAGCTTCCGATTGGTGCCTCTCCCGTCCCTCCTTGATGACCCGGACTGGCGTGCCAGCACCAGGCAAGGGATAGTCAGGATCGTGGCGAGTGATGAAGAGCAAGCCCGGGCAAAAGTCTCCGAGGTGCTGGCCACTGCGGCCAAGCCTGGCAAGCCCGGTGAGCGGGTTCCGACTTCACCATGGGAGCAGCCACGGCTGGTGGGGGTGATCCGTCTGGAAGATGGAGAACCCTTCCTGGAAGACGAGATCTTCCTGGCGCCGGAGGCCTGAACGCAAAAACCGCCCGGAGCCGAAGCCCCGAGCGGTTTGCTGTAACCCAGAACGGCTACCCTTTATGTCGCCGCCTGGAATGGACGCGGCCCTTTCGGGTTTGCCCGCTATCCAATGACGACCTGAGCGTACTTCCAAGCGTCTCGAAAGACCCAAGGAGCAGAGGCCCAGGCCCACACTCTGCACCCTCATCCAAGCCGCATGCCCGGTGAGACAGAGCTCGGGGTGTTCTCCCCGATGGAGAAATCCCCGACAGCATGCTGAGCGGGGGTGCCAAGGACATAGACGGGAGACCCGCTTAGGTCCCTGGCGTTGCAACTGTCGCTGCGGGCCGGTGGGATTTGAACCCACGGCAGGGCGGTTTTCCGCGGTCCTACCCTGCTCCCGTGCACGGGTGGCATAAGCCCCTCGCCCACGGCCCGCAGACCCGCAAACCTAGCAAAATCCGTGCGCTAGGGCAAGGAAATCGTCCCTACGGAAACGCCTTCTCAGCAGCCGCGATCGCGCTCTCAGCCGTGGCGCCCAGCAGCACCAGACGCTCAGCCTCACGGCGGCGCTGGAGCCCTTTCAACACCTTTCCGCCCGCCTTGTTCCACCATGTCAGGGCCTCGCCGGCACCCTTGAGGTCGCCGTTCCGCAGGCGCGTCGCCGCCGTGCTGTTCTCGGCTGCTGTCACGCCCGCATTGTAGGCGAAGCTCAGGAAGGCGGCGTGCGGCCCTTCCCCACATCCCACCGGCAGGAACGCCCGCACTTTTCGGTCGAAGTCCGCCAGCCAGTAGGCAAAGAGCGCGTCGGCCCGCTTCTGGGAGATCGGGCCGTCCGTCATCTTCACGGCGGCGCCGTTCTCGAACCGGGTGTTGCCCCAGCCGATGGTCACGATCCCCACTGCGTCGCGGTAGGGCGCGATCCGGCCATCCGCCAGTTTCCGAGCGCAACTCTCATAGTGGTGCAGCAGCTCCACGGCGGAGGCCGGGACACTCAGGGTCTCGCTCATGGGGGCTCCAGGCAAAGGAAAGGGCGCCATCTCCGACCGGATGGCGCCCTGGGGTCTGATGAGTGTTTGATGAGCCCTACAGCCTGTAGGGCGGCGTCAATTCCGTCGTCCGATCGGACCTACCTCAGCCCTCCGACGGCCAACCCCGCTGGACGGGGCGGATGCGCGGTGGCGTCATTGGCCCGCCACCGGCACAGCCGCCTTCGCCTTGGCCAGCGCGTCCGTCACCGCAGCCGCCGCCATGGTCTCCAGCGTCTGGGTGCTGGGGCCGAGCTTCTCCAGGGTTTCCGGGATGCTCTTGGCCGCGTAGCCGACCGCAGCCGTTACGGCCGACCGGTCCGTCATGCCGGCCAGGAGCGCGGCCTTGGCCCCGCGGGCGATCACGCCCAGCAGGAGCTCCATGTCGCGCTGGTGCGTCCCGCTCTGGAGGAAGTCTCGCAGCGGGCCGGGCACCTTGGTCACCAGCCAGGCGCCAATCACGCCGATGACCGCCAGCAGGACGGGCATGACGATCTGCGCCACCACGGCATCGCCGATGGCAGTCCAGTCCATAGGGTGTCTCCTTGGGATGCCGGTTTCCGACCGGCGGCGGGTTACTCCCCTGGCTGCCGAGAGAGCGGCTCTTCCAGGGCGGGCAGCGGCGGCAGGAGGTCGTCTTTGGTGCCGCCGAGCGCTACGATCCGGCCGTTGGCCGTGATCCGCAGGTCATGACAGATGCCGAACCAGGCATGGGCCAGCCCCCAGCCGCGGTTGCCGCGCTCGCGCTCCTCTTCCAGTTCCCCGTCCATGCGGACGAGTTCCCGGTCCTGGCGGCTGTCCAGCCGGGCGTCGCGGGCGGTGCGGCTGTCAGCCGTCGTCTTCCACGTCGTGGCCAGCCAGATCAGGCCGGCCGACAGAGCGGGTATCCAGATCCAGCGCCACGCGTCGGGGCCAAACCATTCGTTCATGCTCCACGCTTTCCCCTCGCACGCCAGACCGACAGAAGGTTGGCCGCCGCGAAGCCGCTGTACGGCGCGATGGCCAGAGGCAACGCCTCGCCCGAGTTCTGGGCGATGCTGAGCGTCAGGCTGATCCAGAAGAAGGCGCCCATGACGGCCACGCCCCAGCGCAGGTAGCCCCACTCGCGGATCAGCGCGTAGGTCTTCATGACGCCCAGCAGCAGCGCGAACAGGGCCCAGAACCCCCAGTTGTCGAGGTCGAGCGCCATGCTGACGATGCCCAGCGCGACGAAGGAGCCCATGACGCCCAGGGACACCCGCCCCTCGTGCCGCTCGCCCTCCCACCAGAGCCGGAGCGATGCCCAGATGCCGGGTACCGCGAACGCGATCACCCAGCCCTCGGGGCACGGCATGTCCCGGAAGCCGCTCATCGACGGGCGCCCTTCCAGCGCGGCCTGGGACACCGACGCCAGCACGCCCACGCCGAAGGTGACGCAGGCGGCCAGCAGCTCCATCAGGTAGCGGTCCCGGCTCAGGATGCCGGCCAGGAAGGCCGCGATGTTGCGCACCACGCGCGGTGTGCTCATCACCCCCTCCCCTGGCTCTCGGAGGCGGCGGTCATCAGGCTGCCCGCAGGGACACGGGGCCGAACTCGATGGACCCAGTCAACGGCACGGCCGCCTGATCCATGGTGGTGCTGATGATCACCTGGAGGCTGCGCGTCCCGGAGCCGCTATAAGCGCGCACCGCGATATTCTCCCCGCAGATGCATCCCTCGTAGCCCTCGCGCAGCGTCCCGGCACCACTGTTGGGAGCCGACTGGTTGTACTGGAAGGCGCTGGCGCCATCGTTCTCGGTGATCCGGACGAACGGCCCCCGCATGTTCCCGGGGCTCACGATCCGGTAGGGCACTAGCAGCCGGTAATTCCCGGCCGGAAGCGCATTGTCGAGCGTCATGGTCCGGTTCAGCCAGATGTTCGAGCCAGCGCCTCCCGTGTAGAGCAGATTGCTGAAATCGAACCGCTGGCTCGGCAGCACCTGCCCCGTCTTGCTGGTGTAGCTCGCCTTCGAGGCAACGACGGAGCCTGAGGCATAGGTCGCCCCGGAGCCCGCCACCAACTGCGCCTGCCAGCCGTCCGCGATGGAGCCGCTGACATTGGCACCCTTGCCGCCAGCCGTGCCGGCCAGCACGCCGTTGGTGATCAGGTTTCCCGTATCGTCGGCAACGATCGGGCTAGGCGTGCTGAGCAGCGGATAGACCTCGGCGGCACCTGCCTTCGACATGAAGTAGGTGCCGCACCACACCGGATGCACGCCGTCCGCCATCGACCAGGAGTAGCTCTCCCGATCCATGCCGGGATCGGCCAGGAGGGGACGGGTATCGATGGAGCGGAAGTTTGGCCGCCGGCCATTCTGTGCGAGGCGCCACGCGGCGACCTGATCGATCAGGTTCTTGCGCGCCGTGATGTCGGCGGCGGTAAAGCTGCCACTCCATCCGCCCTGCGCCGTGATGCGCCAGGGCTGGATCATGTCGAGGACGCCGAGCCCCGCCGCCGCGGCCAAATCCCAGATCTGCTGTAGACCGGAGATCTGATCCGCGAACGGCGTCGGATTGCCAGCCATCCCCTCGTCATTCTTGCCCACCGGGATCACCAGCAGCTTCACGCCGCGCGCCTGCGCCTCGGAGATGATCGTCGGCATCCGGGCCAGTACCTGCGCAATGTTCTGCCCGGCGATGCCCCAATTCTCGGTCGCCGGATCGTTCCTGATCCGGCCCATCAGCAGATCGGTGATGCCCTGCGTATAAGCCTGGGAAATCGTTCGGCTCGTGGCGGTCGTCTGGTAGTGCCCGAAGTCGGTGTAGCTGTCGCCCACGTAACCGATGCGAGCGTTCAGCGGGAGTGGCAGGAGGCCACCCCCCACCAGCCCCGCGCCGACGGCATCTAACCCCTGCCCTCGCGCACGACGGTGCATGTCAGCACGATATTTGCGGAACGCATCAACTCGGGCCATTGCGTGGTCCTCTGGGAAGCGCGCAACGCCCAGCGGCGCCGGACCTGTGGCCGTCGCTGGGGTGCGCTCAGATTGTCGAAGGGTTGGAGGGCTGGGATCAGCTCGCGCTGACGACGTTGCCCCAGGTGATGCGGCGCCAGACGCCCGCGATGGCCGCCGCCAGGCAGGGGTTCCCGCCGTCGCCGTTGGAGCAGTAGACGATGGCCGGCGTGGCGTAGTCGGTCGCCGGAGGCAGATCGGCCACGGCGTAGCCCGCCACCTGGAGGGGCTGGAAGACCTGCGCCCTGCTCTCGCTCAGGCGCAGCGCAACCCGATAGGTGCCGCTGGCCAGCACGCCCACGTCCAGGCGGCCCTTCTCGGCCCCAGCCGTGATGCCGTCCGCGACCGCCGTGATGCCGGCATACTGGACCGTCGCCGCGCCGCCCTGGTTCGACGCCTGGAAGCCCAGGATGCCCACCGCCGACGCCGCGGCGATGCTCGGGTCCTGGCGCACCGGATAGATCGCCTGGGCCACTGCGCTAGCGCCCACGCCACCCACCTGCAAAGCGGCACCGGGGTTGTTGGTGCCGTCCCCGGCCAACGTCATGGACGGGGTGTTGCCCCCGCCGACCGACAGGACCGCGACGGTCGCGCCATCCGTGGCGCGGGTCAGGTCCAGGCGCGAGCCATTGCCCGAGCCGAACCCCCGTGCGCCCAGGATCGTCCGGCCGTCTGGGTTGAGTTCCATCCGGCGGCGCGTGCCGCCCGTCCCGACCTCATCGAAGACAGTGGACGCCGCCGTGTAGCGGCTGTTGCCCGCGCTGGAAGCCTGCCCCTGCCGGAACAGCTTCGCATAGCTCGCCGCCGACTGCGCGGTGACGCCCCCGAAGGAACCGCCCGCCAGCCGGAAAGCCGTGGCCGCGTCGGCGATATAGGCGTTGCACCCCGCCGCCTCGACGCCCTCCAGCTCCAGGCTGCCGCCCAGGATCTGGATGTTCTGGGCATTCGCGACCTGCGTCCCGCCGAGGAGCCCGCCGCTCGCCACGACGCGCCCGCCGTTCGTCGGGCGGTGCTTGATGGCGGTGTGGTAGGAGCTGGTGGAGATGCCGCGCACCGAGCACCAGTAGACCCCGCCGTTCCAGTCGAAGCCCACCCCTTCCGTGTCCTGCACGTCCAGGTGGTCATCGAACGCCACCCCTAGCAGCGCCATCCCCACCACCGCGTCATGGGCGTAGAAACCGCGGTCGAAGGCATAGCCGAAGCTGCCGATCAGGGTGCCCCAGTCGATGCTCTCGAAGGCGAAGCACGTGCCGCTCCGCCGGTTCCCCCAGACGATCACCTGGGGCGTGGCGCCGAACACCGGGGCACCGGAGAAGGCCGTGCCGGCCAACTCGATCCAGTAGGTGGAGACGGCCGAGATGGTCTTCCGGCCCGCAGCGCCGGGGACACCGGAGATGTCCCGGATGTTCACCCGGTCCCCAGGCTGGAGCCCGTGCGCCTGGGCCGTGGTCAGGCGGATCACATTGCCCGTGCCGGCGGCGCAGGCGGTCACGTCGAAGCGCCCCATGGCCGCCACCGTGTTGCCGGTCAGGTAGGGCCAGAAGTGGATGTTCTCGAAGCGCGGCACGTCGTAGCAGCGCCGGATGAGGGTGCCGTTCCGGCAGTCGCCATAGACATCCCGGATCGTGATCCGGTTGTTGAAGTCGCTGTAGATGCCCAGGTCGAAGCCCAGGATGAACATGTTCAGCACCTTGGCGTCGGCCGCGATATTCGCATTGGTCCCCGTCAGGAAGCCGGAGCCATAGGCGTTCGACCCGTAGTTCACGGCGTCGCCCAACACGATCGCCGTGCCCGTCATCTCATCCTGGATGCGGAAGCAGTCGCGCAGGGTCGTCGGCTTGAAAAGACCCTTCCGCAGCACAGCGAAGCCAGTCACCACGGCGTGCCGCATCAGCCGGATGGGGTTGGCCGGGTTCAGGATGATGGCCGGCGCGATGTCGGAATAGTCCGCGCCCTGCATCTGCCCGCCGCCGCGCCAGGGGCCGAGCAGCGCCACGCCGTCCCGGACCACGAGGTCCCCGCCCTCGACCAGATACCGCTTCGTCAGCAGGATCTCGCCGCCGCCGCGGACGTACACGGCGTCGATCGCCGCCTGGAGCGCCGCGCGGTCGTTGGCCACGCCATCGCCCACCGCGCCGAACTGACCTGGGTCAACCCAGTCGAGGATGCCACCCGGCAGCAGCACCTCATCCAGCGCCAGGCGACCGCCGAAGCTGCCGTCCGGCCCTTCGCCATCGGCCGCCTGTCCGGTATCCTCCATCACCCGCTTGGCGAGGATGTTGTCCATCAGCAGATTGCCCGTGCCGCCACGCGCGACGTTCTGTTCGTCGGCGTGCAGACGCACCTGGGCACCGCGGCCCCGTGGGTAAGCCATGGTTTCCTGGTCCTCGAATTGTCGGGGTTGAGTGGTGCCGCTACCGCAGCAGGGAGTTACGAGGCGCGGCCTGGGGACGGCCGCCGAGCAACGGGTTCTCCCGCCCGCTCCGCGAATTCCCCTGGGCCGAGACCTGACGGGCGCCGCCCCGGATCACCGCCGCCCGGACGGCATCTCCGGCGCGCTCGGCCATGTCCTTATCCACGTAGCCCATGGCCCTGCGGATGCTGGCCGGGCTGGCACGGCTGAGCATGTCCGCCGCCAGCTTCGGGTCCAGCATCGCCTCGCGCAGCAGGTCGCGCATCAGCATCTCCGGCTGGGCATAGACCAGCTTCTGGAGGACGCCGAAGCCTGAGCCCAGGGCCTGCGCGATCGCGTTGTTCGGGTCGATGGTCCCATTGCTCATCCGGGCGATGAAGTTGCCCGTGCTGAGGTTCTGGTAGGTGTTCGAGCCAGCCGCCTTGCCGGCTGAGGCGGGGAAGGCGGAACTCGCCATGTCGTCCGCCACCGCCCGCATCCGCGCCAGATCAGCCTCGCCGAACAGCTCCCGGGCCGCTCCGCCGTTGTCCCGGAAGAACCGCTGTGCCATCGCGGGCGACAGCCGGAACTCGCCCTGGGCGTCCAGGGTCGTGGTGGTGGCCTTGCGGAGCCATTCGTCCAGGTACGCGCGCCGCAGCCCCGCCACGGCCTGCGGATCGTTCCCGACCAGCCGCCGGAGTTCCCGGATACCGGACACGGGGTCGCCGGACGCGAGCACACCGCGCATAGCCCGGTCAGGCTCACGGCCCAGGAAGTACCGCGCCGCCCCCGTCTCGATCTCCTTCATCGAGGCCTTGCGCAGGCCCGCCACCCGATCGACCGTCGCCGCGGCCTCGCCCACCGACGCCATGCTGCGACGCAGTTCCGGCAGTTCGGCCAGCACCGCCTCGTGCCGCTGCATCCACGCGCGCCAACGGGTGGGGTCGAGCGTGCCGTCCGGACGGGCCGCATAGTCCCGCAGCGAGGTGGCCGCATAACCCTCCAGCGCCCGGGACGCCACCGACCGGTCCCCGGCGGCCTCCAACACCTGCCGGATGTTCTCCGGGGTGGAATTCGGCCCGAAGAACACGCCCGGCACCTGACTGGCCGGCGTGACCGGCTGCCCCATGCGGGTGTCCAGCACCCGCCGCGTGGCGCCCCGGTCATACAGCCGCCCCTGCTCGGCACGGGCCTGCTGCGCGGCCCGCCAGGCCTCGGCTTGCTCCGGGGTGAACGCGTTCTCGATCGGCGCGAACCGCTCCGGCACCTCGGCGCCGGCAGCCGGGCCGTTCTCCGGCGTCGCGTGGAGGCTGCGCAAGGTGGCGTCGGGGTCGTTGCGGACGAACTGCCCGCCCCGCGCCTCCACCTCCCGCGCCAAGTCGTCAGCCGCCGTCGCGCCAGCGCCGCGCGACGCGCGCACGTCGCCGCCCGGATAGCGAAACTCGGCTCCCCGAAGCTCCGCCTCGATGGCATCGATCAGGGCGGCGCCGGAGGTGCCGGTGGGTCCCGACATGTGCGCCGGGTTGCCCTCCAGATACCCCTCGCGGAACGCCCGCTGCGCCGCTTCGTCCAAGGACATACCCCGGTGGCTCCACAGCCCCGGCATGGTGCGGCTGGTACCGCCCATGACCGCGCCGAGGTCGCCCAGGTCATCCCGAAGACCACCGTTGGCCCGAAGCCACTGCACGAGACTGCGACCGACCGGCGCCGCCTGCGTCGGGTCGTAGAGCCCGCCTGCGTTGAGCTGCGCCGCCACGTCCGGATGCTGGGCAGCACCCTCGCGGGCCGCCTCCGCCTCGATATCCGCCAGACCACGCGGGCGGGACGGCCGGTCGAACGGCTGAGCCGCCCGCTCCGACACGTCATCGATCGCGGCGCGGATCTGGCCGGCCACCGCCTTAACGCGGGGGTCGGGATCGCCGGCCAGCGTGCCCAGCCGGGAGCGCAGGTTCTGCATCGCCCGCCAGGACATCGTGTCGTTGGCGATGTCCTGCACGTCATCCAGGGCGCCACGCAGGGCGGCGGGCGCGGGGCCGGAGAGCGGCCCGAAATACTGCGCCTCGGCTTCCCGCGCCGCTTGCTGGATCGGCCCGAACGGCATCTGCGCGACGCCCTCGGGATCGATCGCCTCGAAGGTCCGCGAGGTGACGGCGCGGGCTTCGTCCCGCCCCTGCGACAGCGTTTCCCGGATCGCCTGCCCGGCCTCTTCCGGGCGGGTGCGGTCGGGAAGCTGGCCCAGGCGATCCCGCAGCCGGGCATCCGCGGCGCCGGCCGTCCGCTCGAACCGCGCTTCCTCCTGCGCCACGCCGGTCCTGACAGCCTGCGCCGCGGCGGCAGCGCCGCCGGCATCCGGCTCGACCGCCGCCAACTCGGCGCGGCGGGCGGCATCCCGGCTGGCATCCCGCAGTGCGAAGGCGTCCGAGGTGGCGGGGTCCATGCCCTGCACCCCGCGCTGGAGCGCCGACAAGCCGCTATCCCGCGCCGCCTCGGCGGTGGTCGGGACACTGCCCGGCACGATGGGGTCAGCGCCTGCCGCCACCCGCGACGGCAGGGTTTCCGGCCTGGCGCTGGAACGCAGCATCAGGTCGTTGACGATGGCCTCGCGACCGCCGCGCGTGAACGGCTGCGCCAGCGCCACCGCACCGCGCCCCGCCATCTGGGCTGCCCCTACCGCGCCGGCACCGGCTGCGCCGCCGACCAGGGCCGCCCCCATCTCCGCAGCGGGGCCGAGATCGTTCTGCCGCGCCACGTCCTGCGCCAGTCCGCCGGCCGCGCCACCGACACCCTGCGCCATGAAGCCGTCCGCCAGGGCGTTCGCCACGATGGGCGCCCGTCCGGCGGCCTGGAGCGCCATGCCGGCGCCCATCGTCGGCAGCGCCGCCACCGCGCCTCGGTTCAGACCGGAGATCGCCTGTTCCGTGGAGTTGGACGGCTCCGGCAGCCCGACAGCGGTCAAGCCGCGGCTCAGCGCCTCGGTCGGGGTCTCCGTACTGTAGCCCAGGGCACGCAGCCCTGCGCGCACCGGATAGCCGGCCGCATCCACGATCATTCCGGGGATGGCAGCCGCGCCCTCGATCACGTCGCGCACGCCCAGGCCGAGCCCGCGCGCCGCCTGCTGTCCGACGCTGGGTTGCGCCTGCGTCGGGGCCGGGAGCGGCTTCCAGTCCTGGCCATCCAGGATCAGTTCCGCCCCGGTCTCCGGATTGCGGGCGCGCGTCGCCGCCACCCACTCGCCGCCGTCATTCAGGCTGAGCCAGTTGCCCTTACCGTCGCTCGCGATCGGCATTTACTGCACCACCTTGAAGCCAGGCGGCAGCGGCGGCACCCCGGAGGGCGCCGAGCCGCCACCCAGCGGATTGGGGACCGTATCGACCTTGCCGTTATTGCCGGGTTTCCCGGCATTTGCCGGCGCGGCGTCGTTCGGGCCGTGCAGGTCGCCGAGGCTGAACCCGGTGGCCTGCTCGATGGCCTCCTTGCCGTAGCCGTCCGCCACAAGGCTGCGCGCCCGGCGGCCCAGGGCACCACGCACGATTTCACCCTGACGTTGGAGGTTCTTGCGGATCGCCTCCGGGCTCATGCCAGGATTGATGTCCGCCTTCTCGAACTCGGCCGCCTCGGTCGCGGTCAGCGCCGCACCGAACAACTGGTTCCGGACCTGGTTCTTGAGGCTCTGGTAGCCGGACCACCAGTCTGCGCGGGGGCTTTCGCCCGGCGTGTTCCGAGCGATGGCGTTCGCCATGTCGCCCAGGGCGCCCATCCGGTAGCCGCCGAAGTCGTTCTGGAAGGAACTGCCCAGCCTCTCCAGTTCACTCAGCCGGCCGCTGTCACCAACCAGGGTGTTGCGAGTTCCGTCCGCCAGCGGGCGCGCGGGCTTTGCGGCCCCCCGCGCCTCCGCCCCCCGCTGCTGCACGGCCGGATCAGCCGGACCACCGGGGATCACCTCCAGCGACGCGCCGTCCTGGCCCCAGCGATACCCTGGGGGCACCCGGGCATCGCGGGCCGCCTGCGTCTGCTGCGCCTGCCACGCCCGGCGATCTGCCGTTTGCTGCGCCTGCCACTGGCGCTGGTTGTCTGCTGCCTCCTGCCGCTCCCGCGCCCGATCGATCGCCTCGGCCTGGCGCTCAAGGGAGCCGGCCGCGCCATCGGCGCCGGCCGCGCGGAGCTGTCCCGCCCGGGCACGAAGCGCGTTCGGGTCGGGCGCCGTGGGGCGCGCAACCGGCGCCGCGTCGTTGCCGGCGGGTGCCGTCGTGCCGATGGGCGTGTCCATATCCCGGCCCGAGACCGGGGTAGCCATGCCGCCCTGCTGCGCCGCACCGGCAACCGCACCGGGAGCGGGTGCCGGCAGCCGGTAGAAGCGGTGGCGCCCGATATCCTGTCCCTCCCCCTGCGCCCAGGATGGCGCCGGACGGCCCAGGGCCGCCTGCGCGGACGGACTGTAGAAGTGGGTCGCGCCGTTGGTCGGGTCGGGCGCCTGGCCGTTCAGCACCGGCCGGACGTTCGCCAGGATCGCCTGGTACTCCGGGGAGCGCGGGTCCAGAGCCTCAAGCTTGGCACGCGTCTGCGGGTTGTTCCAGGGCTCGAACTGGTTCGGCGCGAAGATCACACCGGCCGGGTCGCCACCGCCGGCCCGGTTCCGGATCACCGCCGCCACCGCCTGCTGTCCGGCCGGGTCCTCGCCGCGCGCCTCGCCCCACACCGTCCGCACGATCTGGTCGGTGCCGGCATCCACCCCTTCCGGCAGGTTCGCCGCCACGAAGGGCTTCCCGCCCGTCGCCGGCACAGCGGAACTGGCGGCAGGCGCCGAGCCCGGCATCCCAGGCAGCGGCTGCGACAGGATTTCCTGCTGCATCCGGAGCTTCCGGGCCTCCTGCTCGCGCTGCGCCTGGAGGGACCACGCGTTGCCCAGAGAGGCCGCCGCCAGCGGGTTGATCGCCGCAAGCTGCCCCAGGGCCGTCTTGTCCTGCTGCGCCAGCGCGGGGCCGAGGGCGCGGATCGCCTCATGGTCCGCCTGATCCTGCTGGGACTTCTGGATCAGGAGCTGGTTCCGGCGCTCCGCCGAGGCTGCGGCGTCGATCTTCGAGAGGTCGAACAGCACGTTCGGCGCCGGGCTGGCGATCGTTCCGAAGGTAGCCATGAACGGTCCTTGTGCGATATGGTCCCCACACCCTGAGGTTGAGGAACATCCATGCGGAGACTAGCGTTGGTGGTCTGTTTGGCGGCGGCGGGATGTGCCAACCCGGCTCAGCAGCGCGCCCAGGACACAGCGGCGACCTTCGATACTGTGCGGGCTGGCTGTGCCGAACGATTTCCTCAGAAGCTCGGCAACTACCTGTCGAAGGCCAGATGTGAAGCTGACGCGCAGATGGCGGCTATGACGGCGAATGGCTTCCCGGCTGATCTGGCCAGCCTGTTCATCGCGAAGCGAGCCAGCATCGCCGGTTCGATAGACAGAGGCGCCATATCACCCGAGGAAGGCGATCTACAGATTGCTCAGGTGAGAACCGAGATCATCGACCGGCAGCAGGCCCGGAGGAATGCCGCGCTCTCGGCGCTGGCCATGGAACCGCCGCCGATGATGCAAGCCCCAACCTATCGCCCGATCCCAACGCCAACCATCACCAACTGCAATCCGACCTTCGGAGGCGGAGTATCCTGCACGACAACGCGCTAGTAGATGCCCTGCCCGGTCAGCCTGTTGGACTGCTGCACTGCCGGTGACGTGGGCTGATACGCGCTCGTGCGCTGCATGTAGGCGTAGTTGTTCAGGGCATTGTTCACGCTGCTGCTGATGCCGGACGCGGTGTTGCTGGCGATGTTCGCGTCAGCCGTCGCCGCGCTGGTGGCCGTCTGGGCAGCGTTGTTGCTCACGCCCGCCGCGGCGCTGCCGGCCGACAGGCCCATGTTCGCCAGGCTGTTCAGCCGGTTGTAGTAGGTGCTGAAATCCTGGGCGGCGAGGTTGTTGCCCAGCGTCTGCTCGGCCTTGAGCGTCGCCCCGGAGCGCAGCATACCCTTCGCCGCGGCGCCGGCATCGACCGCACGAAGCCCCTGGTCCAACTGGTACTGGTAGCTCGGGGACTGCTGGAAATTCGCCATGGCGGCATCGGCCGCCTCCTGCCCGTTCAGCCCGAGCAGATCCTGCGTAGGTGACAGGGCGTTCTGCCCGGCCGTCATGTACGGCAGCAGATCCTGCCGGCTCTGCTCGTACTGCGCCTGAGCCTGCTGGTTCGCCTGACTGACGGACTTCGAGGACTTGTTCGCGGCGTACATCGTGGCACCAGCCCCGACCACGGCCGCAGCGGCTGCGAATGGCATGGCTCAGCCCTCCAGCATGAGGTGGTGTTCCTCATGGATATCGGCCGCCTCGCCATGGGCGGCGTTGTGGATGCACAGGATCAGCGTGTCCGCCTCCAGCACCTCGAAAGCGTGCTTCACCCGGGCGGGGACACGCACGGCAGCCGGGGCACGGATGACGCCCATGTCCTGACCGTCCTGCCAGACGCGGACCGCGCCACGCGCGACGAACGACTGGTGGGGGTACGTGTGGGCATGCTGCGGCACCAGCATGCCGGCATCCGGCATGCGCCAGGGCTTCACCCACACGTCGCCATACAGGGTCGCCTCGCCTTCCTCAGGCTGGTTCACCGCGCGAACCAGGGGCGGCGTGCAGGCGCCGCAGTTGCCGGAACAGGTCATGCGTCGGCACTCCGGATGGAGATGATCAGGTTCAGCCGCTCGGTCTCCCCGCCGTTGTGGACGGAGTGCGGCACCAGGTTGTCGAACTGCCAGATCTCGCCGGGCTGCATGACCACCGTCTCGTCCAGCGTGACGTTCAGGCATTGGTCGTTCGCCCGGAGCGGGACGTAGAATTTCCGCGTGTAGTAGCGGGCGCTCCACGCCGCGCCATCGGTGTGCGTCCCGACCTCGCCGCCCGGCGGAATGCGGCTGATCAGGCATCCGCCCAGTTCCACGCCGCGGCAGAAGTGCATCAGCGTATGGGCGACCTCGTGCAACGCCGGCAGCCGGTCCCAGGCCGGATAGAACACCATGCGCGGCCCTTCGGCCAGGAAGTCCTCCGGCTGGCGCAGCACCTCCTGCGGAAAATACCGCAACCAGACATCGGACGTACCGGCCATCGGGCCATCAGCCACCAACGTCCGGGCGCGGTGCGCATCCCACAGGTCCGGCTGGGCATCCAGCTCGGCGAGGATCGGCGCCACGTCCAGCCCCTCGAACACACGGTCGAAGTACTTCACGACCCAGCCTCCAGCGTGGCGATCCGCTTCCGGGCATCGTCCAGGTCGCGCTTCAACTGCTGGAGGAACTGTAGCCAGGCCGGCGTCATGATCTGGTCGCCGTTCCCGTCCGGCCGCGTGACCGGCTCAGGCGCCGGCAGGCCGGGCTGCGCCCGCACATTGGCCATCAGCTATCCCCCGTCTCGATCTCGGCCGTGGCGCCGTACAGCGTCAGAAGCCCGGTAGCCCGGAGGCGGATGACGCGCTGGCGGTAGGAGCCCAGCCGGTTGAACGTCGCCCGCTTCTGGCTGGTCGTGGCCGTCCGCAGAGGGCCGAAGGTCTGGCCGCCATCGTCGCTGTAATCCATCAGCAGGCTACCCGGCGTATGCAGCGTCGCCAGTTCCGCCTCGACCTCCAGCCGCGGCATGAAGCAACGCGGGCCATGGGCCGTCAGAGTGGGCAGGGTCGCCTCCCGGTACAACGGAATGCCGTTGTCGCTCGGCGCCTCGCTGTCCAGCACATGCAGGTGCGCCGTCTCGCTGTCACCCAGGAGGAAGCGGTCCCGCTCGCCAGCCGCGCTGACACGCCACCGGTTCGTCCCATCGGAGGACGAGGCCCGCTCATGCCAGAGCTGCGTGGCGCAGTCGTAGACGATCGTTCGCGGGGTCAGGGTCGCGATGTCCAGGGTGATGGCGACGAAGGTATGCCCCTCGTGCTTGAAGGCGACGGTGATGTTGTCGTTGCTGAGCTGGTACGGCTTGATGATCCGCTCGATGGCGAAGGTGCTGACCCGCACGGCCTGATAGCCCTGCGAGCGGTACACCACCCCGTCCTTGCCCAGCCACCAGACGCTGTTGTCGATCGTCGCGACCGAGCGCGGCGACACGGTTCCAGGCGTCAGGACGCCGCCGCTGACCGGGCGGAACGGGAAATCGCTGTCGCCGGAGTTGTACCAGACTTCCAGGGCGCCCTCGCCGGCCAGCCAGAGTTGCCGGTTGTGCGTGATCCCGCGCCGGACCACGTTGGGCACGCCGTCCGAGTAGGCGAAATCCAGCGGATCGACGGCCTCGGCATCGAACAGCGCGGACACGAAGAACTGCGAGGTCGCCTCGATGCTGGTGAAGACGAAGTACCCGTCCAGATAGGTCACGGAGCTGGCGCCCTGCCAGTCGTCACCCGAGATCTGCCGAAACTCCGTGCCGGCGTGGTTGAACGCATAGGCGTCCGGGCCGGTGCAGACGCAGCCGTTCACCGGCCCCACCGCGATCGTGGCCATGCCGGTGGCGCCGACGAAACCCATGAAGCTCGGCGCCTCGTCCTGGTCCGGCGGCATGCGCCAAAGCTCGTTGCCGGACACGATGTACACGCGGCCCGGCAGGTCGGCATTCATCGCCCGGATCGGGCCTGGGCCAATCGTGTAGGTGGCGACCAGCCCAGGGGCGGATCGCACCACGAAGGGCTGAGAGGCGTCGTCCGGTAGCGTCTCGGCATACATGTTGCATAGGCGCTGCGCCGAAAACGGGCCTGGCCCCGTGTAGGTATTCCGCGCGAACGGCAGGCGGGTCAGGCTCATGGGCTCACCAGCGGATCGGCGGACACCTGGAGCACGCCCCAGGCCAGGCGCTGGCTGGTCGCCTCCTGGCCCAGCGTGACGGCCCAGCCGTAGCGGCCGATCTCGTCCGGAGTGATCGTGAAGTTGATCCGCCCCGGCACGCTCGGCACCAGCACGCCGTCGATCGCCTGGAGCAGGGATGCATTGTACAGGCTCAGCCCATAATCGCGGAACTGCACCGGCCGGTAGAGGAGGAAGCGCGGCGTCCGCACGTCCGATCCGCCCAGCGCCACGGGCGCAGCAGAGGGCGTGTCGTCGGTCACCACCGTGACCGCGAGCAACAGCCCTTCCCCCGCCGGCATGGACAGGAAGCGCCGCGGCACCACCGATGGGGAACGGCGCGCCAGGGGCATGGTCATGAAGATGCCGGGCATCAGAAATACTCCGCCCGCACCGGCTCTCCGGCGCTGGAGAGACTGGTCGCCTTGGTGATCAGCCGCATGGCCGCGATCTCGTCCGCGTCGCTCGCCTGTCGCTCGAACAGGGGCGCCAGCAGGTTCGCCGCCATCAGGACGTAAGGCTCCTCGGCATAGTCCGGGATGTCGAGACTGGACCACCGGATCATGCCGATGGCGTCCAGGCGGGCGTGCACGGCCTGCACCTTCTCGGTCGCCAGTTCCGGCGCCCGGCGCAGGATGGACGCCCGCCGAATGCGGATCTCGGCCTGCGCGATGGCGTCGGGCGGCACCGGCTTGTCGAACATGGGCGCCAGGATCGCCGCGACGGCCTCGGCATAGTCCTCCGCGTGCGCGGCCGGGACAGCGGCGGAGGTCCATTCCACCAGCCCCTGCGCGTTCAGCCCCTGGTGGAATGCTTCGACCTTCTCAGCGGCGATGACGGAGGCCCGCTTGAGCAGCATGGCGCGCCTGACCCGGGCTTCCGTCGCGGCGGCTGCGCCTGCCACGTCGGCCGTCTTGCCGACGGCTGGCGCCAGGTGGGCCGCAGTCAGTTCCACGTAGTCGTCGGAATAAGCCTGCGGAATGGCGTCCGCCGCAAAATCCACCAGCCCGGCCGCAGCCAGGCTGTCATGCACCGCACGGACATGTCCCTCGGCCAGGGTCTGGCCGTAGGCGCCGGAGATGGCCTCCAGCTTCAGCAGATCCTTCGCCTGCGCGAAGAGCTGCATGTCGGCCGGCTTGCCGAAGGCGGGGGCAAGCTCCTGCGCTACCATGATGACGTACATCTCGGCCGCGCCCGAGGGGATGCCGTCAGCCGGCCAGCCGCCCGCGATGCTCAGGCGCACCAGCAGGTCGTGGACGGTCCGGACCTTCTGCAAAGCCAGAGCCGCATCCGTGGCGCTCGGCCCCTCGTCGCCGTTCAGCACCCCAAGCCGTTGCAGGGCCGCGGTGCCGATCATGGCCATGGTCCAGGGTACCTGATCGGTGCCCAACTGGCTCAGCGCGGGATAGGGGTTGATGCCGAGTTGCCGCAGCGCACGCTCAGCCAGCGTGGCCACGGTCGTGATCGCCAGCGCCCCCGGGCCTTCCCCGGTGGGCACCACGATCACGCCCAGACGACGGAGCGCGCGGTTGGCCACGTCCGCCACGCCTACAGCAGCACCCGCCGCAGGACGTGCCGAGGGAGGCACGATGGCAACGCCCAGGCGGCGCAGCGCACGCTGCCCGAGTTCTGCCACCGTGACCATCCGTCAGTCCTTCTTGCTGGTCGTCTTCTTGCTGGAGGCCTTGGTCTCGGCCTTCTCAGCGTCGGTGGCGGGCGCGGCCGCCGCATTGGCGGAACTTTCCGCCAGCGGCTCGACCTCGCGGACCACCACGTCCGGGGGCGGCTCGCCGGTCAGGGTCGAACCGTCCGGCGTGGAGCCGTCCGCCTGCTCGCCGCGGACCTCCAGGGCACGCTTGTGCAGGGTGTTGGTCTCGATGTCGCCACCGACGCCGCCACGGGCGGCCGTCTGGGCTTCGCCGGCCAGCACCACCTGTGCCCCCCGGGACGGGTTCCCGGGGGCGGTGGGGGTCTTCTCTTCGGACATGTCAGCCTCCCTTATGCGTCGGCGACCGACGCGCTGAAGACGGTGAAGACGCCGTTGTCCACGGGCGCCGTGGCATCGGTGGTGGCGTCCTTGCCGAACCGCAGCTTGTCGATGCCGCGGATCTCCTGGATGCCCACGCCGTGCATGTATCCGTAGTCGCGCACGTTGGTGGTGGTCTTCGACCGCTGCGCCCAGGCAGCGCCCAGAGCCTGCGCACCGCACAGGTAGCCGGCCGCCACGTCGATGCCGCTCGCACCCGCGCCCGTGATCTTCGGCAGCTCCGGGATCTCCCGGATGATGATGCCGCTGTAGATCAGGTCGCCGCCCGTGAAGAGCGGGTTGTCGGCACCGCGGTTGGCCGCGAACATCTGCGCGTCGATGACGTTCGGGTCTTCCGACAGGTCGCGGAACTGGTCGCTGTTCGCGAAGAAGATCCACCACTCCTCGTCCTGCTTGACCGTGATCGGCCGCAGGCGGGGGTTGGCGTTCTTCGCCAGGCGCTTCGCCAGCTTGAGCGTCGCGCCGGTCAGCTTGCCCGTGGTGGCGTTGATGGTCGCCAGGGCGGTGGCCATCACGTTGGACGAGCCGTTCGCCTTGGAGTTGCCGAACAGCACGCGATCGGCGTTGTTCGCCAGCCAGTAGTTCCGCTGGGTGGCGGTGGCCGAGGCGAACGGCACGGAGGTGTAGCCGTCGCCCGTGATGGAGGACAGCGCCAGGATGATGTCCGCGCGCATCTTCTCCAGCGACCAGACCTGGAGCGCGTCCTTGGCGGCCTCGCGCAGGTCGATGACGCTCTTCTGCTCGTCCCAGTCCGAGACCGCGACGCCGTGCCGGAAGACGTTGACCGAGAGCTGCATCGAGCGGGCGTTCAGCAGCTCCTCGTTGCCCTCCAGGATCTGGTTGCCGGTCACGCCAGCGCCCACCAGACGACGCACCGCGGAGAAGTTCACGCGATCGCCCGGCTTGCGGGTCAGATCCTCCTTCACCTGGATCATGTCGTTCATGGAGGTGCCCATGTAGCGGGCAAACTGGTTCTTCCGGACGTACTCCGTGAAGAACTTGTTGTCCCACTGGACAGGGGTAAGCCCCGGGCGGGCCGGGGTGATGTTCATGTCGGCCACGATGTGGCTCCTATGGGTGTGATTTTCGGGGGATCACGCCCGGCATGCCCGGCGACGGCTTCCGATCCCTGTGACGCCGGGATGGCCCGCGAAGACGCCCGTTAACCCCGGCGACGGGTTCACGCGGTAGTGCCGCCCGCCTCTCAGCGGGCGAAGATGTCACCCAGCGGCGTTGGGCCGCTGATCACAGGCGCGGATCGTGCCGCGGCGCTGCGGACGCCAGCCAGCGACGGAGCGCGGCCGGCCACGGGGCTGACGGGCTGCTGCGGCGCCGCGCCGCCCTGCCCTCCTCCCCGAAATTCCTCTTCGATCTTGGCCCGGATCTCGGCCTCCATCCGGGCGCGGTACGCGGCGGGGTCGTCCCCCATCTCGCGCTGCACCCGCAGAGCCTCGAACTTCTTGAACATCCAGCCGTAGGGATGCCGCTGGCTGTACAGCTCGTTCCACAGGCCCGGGTTCTGCTCGGCCGCCTGCTTGAAAATGGCGACCGCCTCGTCTACCGCGGCATCGTCATTCACCGTCTGCCGCAGCATGGCCTCGCTTATGTTCAGATGGCCGTCCAAGATCTTTGCCTGGACGCGCTCGTGGTAACCCACGGGGTCTTCGCGGGGGTCGATCCACGCCAGATCCTGCGCCGCCGCCGGCTGCTGGACCTGCTGCGGGGGCGCCTTGCGGGCCTCCTCCAACTGGCGGCGCAGCTCGGCAATCTCACCGTCCGCCTTGAGGGCCTTTTCCTTCCAGTCCTGCCGCTGGCGCCGCTCGCCCTCCAGGGCGCTCAGCGGCACCGTGCGACCGTCGCGGGTGGCCTGCTGCTCGCCCTCCGGTGCATCGGTGGGGGCCTGCGCCTCTGCGCCCGGCTGAGCCTCGCCCTCAGCGGCCGGAGGCACAGCATCCGCCGCAGGCTGCGCCGCGGGCGCGGTGCCCTGTTCCTCCTCGGCCTCGCTGGCCAGGAAGTCGTCCAGTGTTGCCATCGTCGCCTCCCTCAGAGCGCCTGGAAGCGGCGCTGGAGGTCTTCGGCCAGTTCGACCTGCCGGATGAACTGATCCACCTGATCGTGCAGCGCAGCGATCTCGCCCTCCGGAACCGGCGGACGCGAGGACGCATCGCACTTGCCGTCGCCACGGGGACCGAACAGACGATCCGCCGTCTGCATGTTCGCGAGATTGGTGTCCCGCAGCCGGTCGATTACCTTCGCGAGACGCATCGACAGATGCGCGAATGCCGGCGGCTCGGTCGGCTGAGGCTGCCCGAGCGACGACGGGTTGAACGTGTTCTGGTAGTCACGCGGGGTCGCCGCGAGGCCCATCATGTTCTGCACTGTGGTTCTCCATCACGCCCGGTATGGCCCGGCGACGGCCCTGCGCCCGTTGCGGTCGGCGGCACCGATGGCGCCCGCTACTGGAGCGGAGCGCCCATCTCTTGGGCGGGCGCGGGATACGCGACCCGCATCTGGCCCGGCAGGATCGGCTGACCGTCCGGACCGACAGGACCCACCGGGACGGCAGGGCTCTCGGCGGCGGTGCGGTGCGTCTGCGCGACCTGGTGTACAGCCTTCGCCCGGCGCTCGGCCGCCAGCGCTTCGTTGGCCTGGGCCTGGGCATCCTTCTGCCGGACCTCGGCCACCGCATGCGCCTGCGCGATCGGCGCCTGGGCCTGCTGCTGCTGGGCCTGCGCCTCGCGCTGCTGCTTGAGCATATCGAGGAGCTGTTCCTTGTTCCGCAGGGACGAGGCCGCGATGATTACGTCCGGCGGGATGGTGCCCGGGGGGAGCGCGCCCGCGAGCTGCGTGAGTTGCTGGAACTGCTCGGCCTGCATCGACGGGCTGTCCGGCCCTTCCTCGATCGTGATATCCACCTCCAGGTCGGACACCTCGTTCTCGATCCGGATCACCTGCATCAGGCGCGGATCGCCTGGCTGCAGCATCATCCGCTGCATGGCCATGGCCCGCTGATCCTCCGGCATCTTCGCCAGCTCCTCCTGGAGCGTGACGCGATGGTTCAGCCCGACCCACTGGAGCTTGCCCATGTCGTCGGTGACGCGCAGCCACTTCTCGCCGGTCCAGAACTCCCGGATCGCCTGCCACACGACCTCGTAGACCTCGCGCGACCACTGCCGCAGGGCATCGGCCAGGGGCTCATTCTGCGCCGCCCCACCGGCCTGCTGCGCCATGATGGCCTTGCCAGACAGATCGCGCGGGTCATTGCCGGCCATGGAGGCGTTCGGCCCGGAGGCCTGCATCTCCTGGGTCGCGTGCTGGAGAAGCTGGAATTGCCCAGCCGAGAGATCGCCAGCCGGCGCCACCTCGAACCGCATCTGCGGCGCAACCTCGATATACCCGTCCGGCCGCGCCACCTCGCGCCGCGCGCGATCCACATCCTGGACAGCGCCCTTCTCGGCGATGATCCGGTTCACGCTCAGCAGGTGCAGCGCCTTGGAGCGCCGCTTGTTGATCTCGTCCTGGAGCCCGATCAGCGTCCGGGCAGCACCGTAGCGGTTGTTCTCCCGGTCAACATAGGCACTGCGCAGCCGCAGGGGGCAGGTGCTACGCCCGCGGTGATCCTTGAAGGGCGACCGCTGCGGCTCCGACAGGAACCCGGCGCGGCTGATGGTGGCGCCCCACCAGTCGCCGCCCTCCAGCCAGTAGACCTGCACGATCCGGCTGCGCTTGCGCTGGTTGTCTTGCCACGCGACGTGCCCGGGCTTGTCCTCGTAGGTGCCGGAGGACGGCGCGAAGGTCTCCGCGACCACCTCATCCGCGTTCGGGAACATCTCCAGGAGCTGGTCCCGGTCCATCCAGATCACGATGCCCAGATAGCGAGCGTCCGAGAAGTCGGCACGGCGGGAATGCGGGTCGTGGAACAGCCGGTCCCAGGGGACGTGCGTGAGGGTGATCTCCGCCCCGCCCTTGCCGTCATCCTCCAGCCCGATCTCGCAGCCGCCGAAGCCCTCGATCAGCATGTTCTGGTACACGTCCGACCGCACCTGCCCGAAGTGCGTGGCATCCGCCACGTAGCGCAGGCTCTGGGTCGCGGCGTCGGCCCGGTCCTCTTCGGTTGGGGTGCGCGGAAAGGCCTTCGGATCGGTGCGGCTGCGGCGCTCCAGGCCCGACAGCAGCTCGACCTTGCGCTTGACGTAGTTGATCGTCAGGTCCGGCTGGCCGCGCTTGCGCAGGGCCTCCATCTCCTTCGCGGTCCACTGCTTGTCATCGAAGTAATCGCGATCCCGCTCGGCCGCCCGCCGGGCGCTGTCGCTGTTCCGCTCGGCCTCCTCGAAGTAGCCGACCAGCTTGGTGTGCGTTTCGTCCAGGTCGCCCGGATAGACCGCCCGGCCGTCGCGCCCCAGGATCTCGCCCTCGACGCCCTCGGCCTCCGCCTGCGTCATGCCGCGGCGCTGCATCTCGTAGGGCGAGCCCATGTCGTCCATGGCCAGGAAGGTGGCCAGCGCGTCGCCGGGCTTGCTCTTGCTGGCGCCGATCATGATCCGGGTGCCGGGCGTCTCCGGGTTCGGATCGCCCTCCCGCGCCACCTGACCCCGGCCAGACTGCTTCCGCTCGACCGGCGAGCCCTCGTTGTGCATCGCCAGGAAGCGGCTCAGGCCCGATCCAGACATAACCCCTCCCTCTCGCTATGCGGTGCGCCAGTCTCCGCCATCGTCGTCATCAGCCATCGAGAACGCCCGCGCCCAGGTGTCCCGCTTCTGCGGGGGCGGCCGGACGTTCCGGACGAAGGGCCTGCTCATGCAGGCGTATCGGGCTTCGTCGGCCGCATGGTCCTCGCCGTCCGTATCCACGTCCTCGGCCCGGCTCTTGTCGTGCTGGAGCGCCGGCAGGGTCCGGATCAGATCCACGCAGGTGCTGAACACATAGAGCATCGGGCGCCCGTCCTCGCCGATGAGGCGGGACCGGACCTGATCCCAGCCACCCATCGCGCCAGCGCCAGGCACCCGCTTGTTGTCCGCCCGCCGCCAGATCACCCCGGCCGCGGCGTTCATCCGCTCCGCGATTGACGGGCCGCCGTCCTGCGTGAAGATCGCCGGATCGGCCACGCCCAGCATGGTCTCGCCCTGCCGCAGGTCGCCCTGCTCGCGCTCCCGGATGCCGGCAGCCACCGCCTCGGCGGTCATCTTCAGGCCCGTGTTCGGCTGCCCAGGCACCATGCCGTACCACTCGCGGTAGCGGATCAGCGCCCCGCGCGGGAACTGCGGCAGGCTGCCATCGGACACTGCCCACCAGCCCACCGAGAACGGCTTGGCGCTACCCCAGTCGAAGGACCGGAACCGCTCCCAGTCCTGCGGCAGTTCGACCGGCGCGATGACGTGGCGCTGCCCCCATTCGGGGAAGAACGCACCCGCCACCACGCTCCAGTCGCCGTTCAGCCAGGCGCGCACCAGCTCCGGGGAGCCCGCGAGGTGCAGACGGTCCTCGTATTCGGGATCCGCCGCCAGCAGCAGCCGGTTGTCGGTCAGCCGGGACGGGATGTACATCGCCCGGTGCTTGAGCGGCGTCCCGTCCGCCCGGAACCGCTGGATGGGCGTCATGCCCAGGGGGGCCGGCTCGATGAACCGCGCCCGGAGCCAGTGCTGCCCAGCGCCGCCGGGGTTGGCCGTCAGGATGAGCTGGATCGGCGTCCCGGACTTCGACCGCAAGGCGCCGAACAGCATGTCGATGGGCGCCGGGCTGGCGTAGTTACCGGCCTCTTCCACCGCGGCATCGCTCAGGTTCTGGCCCTGGTACTTCGCCGCGTCCTGCACGTTCTCCAGCGGCCGGAAGCGCACCCGCCCGCCATGGGGCATGATGAAGGTCTTGCTCTGCTCCCGCCATTCGGCGCCGCAAGGCAGGTAGATTTCCTTCGCCCGCTCGATCAGATCGTCCGCCTGCGGCATCTCCCGGCGGAAGAACACCGCGTTGAAGCCCCGGCCGTAGCGCCGCTCCTTGAGGCCGAACTTGCCCAGGACGCCATCAGTCTTCCCGCCGCCGCGCGCTCCACCGAACAGGATCTCCGGGAACGGGCAGTCAACCAGCGCCTTCTGCGGACCCGCCTGAGGCCGCCACGCCACCGGGGCCGTATCGCTTGGACCAGTCATCTTCGTTCAGGGGCTCGTCCGTCAGGGTGGCCTGCTTGACCGTCGCCTCGACCTCCAGCTTCTCGCCGTAGACCTTCGGCAGCATCTTGCTCATCAGCCACTTGCGGGTATCGACCCGGAGGCGGGACCGCTGGACGTGCTCGCCGTTCAGGACGTAGCCGGGGGCGTCATCCTTGCCCGTCCGCTCCATCCAGTCGTTGGAGCCGTCCTCCGCCACGTCCAGGATCTCATCTGCCCAGGCATGCGCCTGAGCCTCGCGCGCCCGCGCGTACATGCCCGAAAAGCCCGACGTGTCGTTGATGATCCAGAGCTGGACCGTGGACCTCGCGGGCATCCCCTCATCACCGCAAACGCGCTTGAGGCTCTCGCCCTCGCTGATACGCCGGCAGATCTCCGCAGCAAGCTCTGGGGTGTAGCTCGACGGACGGCCGGTCACGGCAGGCTCCAGGCATGAAAAAGCCCCGTCCGGCGGAAGCCAGCGGGGCCATGGGCGCAACTATGCAAAGTAATGATCAGATAGCCTTGGCTGGCCCAGCCGTCAAGGGATGTCCCAATGCTCCGCAAGCCGGGTCAGCGTGGCCAGGATCTGGCCCAGGGTGGATTTGCGGTCCTCGTACCGCCGCTCGGCGATGGTGCTGACCGATAGGTTCTCGATCACCAGCAGGTCCATCAGCGCCCGGCCGTTCAGCCCGATAGCAGCACGCGCGCTGCGGAGATCAACCGTGGCCCTCACCTGCCGTTCCGTGGGGTGACCCTGCATCCAGGGCGGCAGACGGCCACAGGGGACGGTAGGACGGTCCCGAGAGCCCGATGCGGCCTCTGCCTCGGCCAGATACCGTTCGCAGACCTCCAGGTGAGCGCCCGAGATGGTGCCGCGCTCGTGCATCGCCTCGTACTGGACCAGCCGCTTGGCCCGTTGGACCTGCACCTTCGGATCATCGGGATCAGGCCCAGCGGAGACCACCACATCACGAGGGTTCTGCGGAGCCCCCTTCTCCCTCATCCGGATGGCGGGACCGTAGTCCCGAACATCCACCTGCCGCTGATAGCTGACTGATAAAGCTGAGGAACGGTTCGCCATTCCAGCCCTATCCATATCCCGGAAACGCTGTCCAGAACTATCGGCGGGGTTTCGGCTCAAGAGACCAGAACATTGAATTCGCTCGGATTTATGCTGTCCCGTCGGGGCGAAGCACTGTGGGGATTTCCCACAGTGGGGGGGATAGTAGGGATAGAGGGGGTTCTTCACCTCACCCTCTAGAAAGTGTCAAACGAGCATGTTCGTTACGTGTATGAAATTATTCGTCTGACACTTCCTAGGCGTAGAGTACAAATCACAGTTTATCCCCCCTATCCCCCCCATCTGTACGTTAACGAAACATACTAGCTCCCTTGGCTGCTGAACTTCTTCCGGTCGATCCAGTTCTGCTCCCCGTCCCGGTCGTTGTGCGTGCCCTGGCCATAGCGCGCATAGCCGATCACGGTATTGGCGATCTTTTCCAGGCTGCTTTCAACCGTGGTCATCTCGCCGATGCGCAGCCAGGCCGCAGCGCGCGAAGTGATCAGGTCGAGATAGGCTGCGTTGTCGGGGCACCAGACGCTTAGGTACCGATCGATATTATCGAAATCCACGAGCCAGCCGCGTTCCTCCGTGAGGATAAAAGCCCGCAATCCATGGGATCTGGGTTCACCGAAAGTCATATCCGGTCCCGGGGATTTCGTTTCCAGTCCTCCCGGCCATATCCGGTTCCACTCGTCCTGCCACCAGGACGGCTTATCGACTGTTTCAAAACCCTTTCCGGCGCGCCAGCAGGTGACAGTCTCTTCGCTGATCATTTCTGATCCTCCTTGATGATTTCCAGTTTCCATCGCGCCTGCTTTTTCGGAGGCGCCACGTTGTCGATGCGAAATCCGTTCGCCACACGCCCCTTATTCGAGCGCAGCCATTTCCCGAGCTTTTCGCTATCGATTGCGCCACGCTCGCCACCGACGCGGAGCAATGCGGCTCGAAACTCAGGATGCCGGAATTCCATCTTTGGCGGTGAACCTTCCCGCCTCGTTTTAATCCATTCCGGGTCGGTGGCGGTTTGCTGGGATGTTGCGTGCTGAATTACGTTCTCGGTCGAAACCTCCGCTGTCCCGATCACACCTGACCACTGTTCCAGCACCGCGACCAGCCGTTCCAGCCTCGGATCGGCGGCGCGCACCTCCTCGACCGTCTCCACCGGATCGGCCTCTCCCAGCCAGCACAGGGCGTCCCGAACCATGCGGCTCCACTCCACGAAGGAGCCCAGGGGCTTGTTCTTGGGCGGGCGCCCAGCCACGAAATAGGCCCGCAGAATGGTCAGCGCCGCAGCGACGTAGCGCCCCCGGTCTGCCCGGATCAGCGCGATCGGGTCCTGGGCAAATTCCCGGTGCTCCGGCCGCTCCACCCCAGGGTCGATGACGCAGAGCAGGCTGCGCCGGGTCATGTCCCCGCCCAGCACCAGGTTGTTGCCCGTGGCCGCGACAAAGGCGTTGCTGATGAGCTGGGGCGCCTCCGACACGCCCAGGATGCGGCCGCGCACTACCGGCTCGGTCAGCATCTGGTTCAGCAGGTCGCCGTCGAGAACGTGGTTCACGTTGTCGATCGAGATGATCGCGTTGGCCTGCCGCAGCATCGAGACCAGCCGCTTCTCGAACTCCTCGGGCTTGTCCCCCTGCGCGATCACGGGGGCCTTCTGGCCGGTGGCGATCATCGAGGCGATGTTCACCAGCATGGACTTGCCGGAGCCGGCCGTGTGCGCCGAGAAGCCGTGCAGGGGCGCCGTGTCCATCGACCGGCGCGCCACCGCCGTCAGGATGGCCGAGAGCATGACTGAGCGGTGGGACGGCTTCTCGAAGGGGAAGGTCTGGATCAGGTGGATCAGCACCTGCAACGCCGCCTCGGCCTGCTGCGGCGTGGGGCGATCCGGCACCGGGGGGAACGTCTGCCCCCGGAACTCCAGGAGCAGCCCGGTCTTGGCGTCATACCCTTCGGTCGCCAGGATCGACCCGTCCTTGCGGATGGTCGGCGAGGCGATGATCCCCGCCAGCACCGGCAGCCGCCAGCGTCCGACGCGCTGCATGTAGATCCGGGCGATGTCCTTCGGCGCGTCCGCCACTACCCAGTCGTCGGTGCGGCCGTCCCACTTCTCCCAGACCGCCGCCGTGGTCATGGCCTCCACCATGGCCATCTCGCCCAGCGCCATCGCCTCCTGTGCCTCGGTCATCTCGTCCTTGGCCGCGCTGAGGCGTGCGATGCCGGGCCGGACCAGCATGGACCCGCGCTGGTAGAGCCCGAGCCCGGCCTGGATGAGGGCCTGCTCGGCCTGATCCACGATGTGCGACAGGCTCCCCTTCACCACCCGGATCACCGGCATGTTCGCGCGGGTCTCGGCACGCGCCATGTCCTCCGGCTTGGCGCCGCGCTCCCACATCCGCAGCCAGTAGCGATCGTCGCCGGCCTTTGTGCTGCCGGCCCCGTGGGGCCAGCGCAGCAGGATGGTCTTGCACTCCTCGAACTTGAACCCGACCCGCCGGAGCATGGCCATCATGGACATGTCCATGCCGGACCGGCTGGTGTCCTCCAGGCCTTCGGTGTTGCCGTTCCAGCGCGCGGCCACCTTCTTCCGGCGCTTCATCGCCGCGGCCAGCCGGTCCATCAGATCGTCGCCACCCGGCGGTGGCTGGTCCTCGAACACCCCGCCGGGCGGGATGTCGAAGCCCATGTCGATGGTCTCTTCCGGCCGCGTGCCGCCCGCCTTGAAGGCGGGGCCGGCATCCTGGATCACCCACAGGATATCGTCGGTCGGGACCACGCGGATCTCGTTCGTGATCTCGTCCAGCCGCTCGCCGGTCACGGCGAAGTACCGGGCGCGCAGGTAGAGTTCGATCGCTGGCGGGTGCCGGCCAGTGCCGCGCTTGAACTGCCGGCCGTTCTTCGAGGTCGGTCCCAGCGCCGGTTCGATCAGCGGCCAGTCCGCCGTGACGTGCAGGAAGAACGTCTTCACGCCCGTGCCGGACGGGGAGACTTCCGTGTACGAGTTGAAGCGCCGGATCACCTCCCACGCCCATTCCTCGATCCTGCCGGTCTCCTTGTCGCGGCAGCAGTCCAGATCCACCCCACTCAGCGCCAGGTGCGCCATGCCTGGCACCTCCAACGGCGCGAACTCCAGGCCGACGCCGTATGCGGCATAGGGCTTCGGCAGCCGCTCCAGCCGCTCCAGCGCCTGCGCCCGCGTCCCCCAGGTCTGCGGATCGTCCGCCTTCGCCCGCCCCCATTTGACCGGACTGTACGGCGTCTTCGTGGGCTCTTCCTGCCCCTGGCGAAGCTCCTCCTGCCACGCCACCCATTGCGGGTAGATGGATAGCTGTTCGATCGTGACGAACGGCGCGGCCCTCATGCGGCCCCCTGGTTGCTGGTGGTGGTCAGGAGAGCCAGCGCCTCGTCAGCCGAGCGGGCGATGCCGCCCACGGCCCCGAAGCGCCTCATGGTCTCGATGAATGCGATCTGGTGGGCCTCGACGCGGGTCTTCGCGCCCTTGGTCTCCACCGCGGTGAACCGCCCGATGGTCTGGCCGACCATCTCCGGGGTGATCAGCACCGCCTGCACCCCGATCAGGTCGGAGCTGCCCGGCGCGAGGCCGAACTGCACCCGGCGGGCGTTCTGCAGGAGCACCATCCCCGTGGCGCGGTCCTCCTGCACCACCTGTCCGGTCCAGCCGACACCGCAGGTGTTGCGGAACATGCGCACATCCGCCCGCCTGCCGAGCGCCAGCAGCACCCGGGGCATGACATCGTTCTCTCTCAAGGCATCATCCCCCTCTGCGCCTTGGCCTCGGCCTCGGCTCGCAGTTCGCGCTGGACGAAATAGATCCAGCCTGGCTTGTACTGTTTGACGCGCTGGATCAGCCGCAGCTCGTCCAGCGATATCCCCGGCCGCAGCAAATCCCTGGTCGGAGTGTCGCGCATCTCGGCAAGGCGCTCCGGCGTCAGGGCCACCAGCTCGCCGGCAACCTCCTCGACCTCGCGGACCTGCGTCTCGTAGATGTGTCCGCACTCCGGGCATTTCGGCGCCGGCCGGTGCATGGCGAAGCAGTGCGGGCACTGCTTGATGGCGAAGGTGGGCGGCTTGCCCTTCTTCTTCTTGCGCCCGGCAAGGCTCCATTCCCGCGCTTCGTCCGGCATGCCGTGACGCAGGGTGTTGCCGGCATGGTCCAGGATGATGAGGTGGTTCTTGCCGGGAGCGGGGCGCATCCCCCGCCCGATCTGCTGCATGAACAGCCCCACGCTCTGGGTCGGCCGCAGCAGGATCACGCAGGCGACGGCTGGCACGTCCAGGCCCTCGCTGATCAGGTCGCAACTGCACAGCACCTCGACGGCGCCGGTCGCCAGCCCGTTGATCGCGGCGTCCCGCTCCTCGGCCGGGGTCTTCCCGGAGGCGGCGCGTGCTCGGAACCCGGCGGCGCGGAATGCCTCGGCCACCTTCTCGGCATGGTAGACCGAGGCGCAGAACGCCACCGCCGGCCGTCCGGACGCCAGGCGCCGATAGTGCTCGACCGC
Source organism: Roseomonas gilardii (assembly GCF_001941945.1). Taxonomy (NCBI): domain Bacteria; kingdom Pseudomonadati; phylum Pseudomonadota; class Alphaproteobacteria; order Acetobacterales; family Roseomonadaceae; genus Roseomonas; species Roseomonas gilardii. The sequence goes on from NZ_CP015583.1 coordinate 2,732,501, forward strand.
ATCGCCCGTGATGGACGGGCGGTCCATCGCCTCCGCCAGCGCGGCGGCTTCGAAGTCGCCGCCCATGGTCCGGACGCCGGACAGGTCAGGACCACCCTGCTGCGGCGCGTAGACGACCGATGGGCACAGATAACCCTGCTCGATCAGCCACCCGATGCTGGGGCCAGTGACCATCCGCTCGAAGATGCCGCCCGCCTCGACGCCCAGGCCCTTCCCGTCGCCCCGCTCCGGTGTCGCGGTAACGCCCAGCACGAAGGCCTTCGGGTAGGCCTCCAGGATCGTCTTCCACTGGCCGGCGACGGCGTGGTGCGCCTCGTCGGCGATGATCAGGTCGAAGTGCTCCAGGCCCGGCTGCCCGAGCCGTCGCGCCAGCGTCTGGACCGATGCCACCTGCACCGGGTCGTTCGTCATGGGAAAGTCGGGGGAGACGATGCCATGCTGCGGCACCCCTGCCTCGCGCAGCTTCTCGCTGGCCTGCCGGATCAGCTCCTTCCGGTGCGCCAAGATCAGCACGCGCTTGCCACGGGCCGCGGTGGCGGCCGTAGTGTAGGCGAAGATCCGGGTCTTGCCGCCGCCCGTTGCCAACACCGCCAGCACGCGACGGATATCGTTCCGGAACTCGACCTGGATATTCCCGACCATCTCGGACTGGTAGCCGCGGAGGCTGGTCGCCGGCCCGAGGATGGCGCCCGGCGTGATGCGCGGGATCTGGAGGGCGGCGCTCATTCCGCGAGCGCCTTGACCGGACGGCGGGAGTAGGCGCGTCGATGATGGGCCTCGCAGTACGGCCCCCTCCCCGGCACGGCCTCGCCGCAGAACAGGGGCGGCCGCGGGACCGGATCGCTGTCTCCCCACATCGGCCACTGGCAGGTCCGGCATCGCACGGCGGGCTGAGGGTCCGCTGACTGTGCGGCCCCCTCCCCAGGGTGGGGAGGTTCGCCAGAGGTAATGTGCCCCTCAGGCACATTTAGCGCGCCAGCGCGGCGCGCTTTCCACCACTCGCCCCGTGTGATGACCCGGGCGCGATTTGAGGCGGCGGAGGTGTTCCGCGGCCACTTCCACAGTGTGGGATGAGGTGCGGCCTGCATCAGGGGCACCCGAAATTCAGGGGGATCTGAGCCCCGCCGCCATCGCCAGCAGCCGCTGCGCGACCCGGTTTCCGGCGCTGGAGGCCGAGATGAGCCCAGAGGCCAGGGCCTCCAGCATGCGCGCTGCGAGTATCCGCATCGGCGCTCCTCTGTCGTTCAAGGGCTGCTCGTGTCCTGGCCAGGGCCAGTTCCTGCTGCGAGGCGCGGACCATCAGGTCCTTCTCCCGCGCCCGCAGGATCAGTTCCCGCTCGTGCGCGGGCACGACCTTCACCTGGGACCACCAGTAGGACTGGACCCGGCGCTCGGTCAGGCGGTAGCGCCGCGCCACGTCCGGGATGGCCCTCTTGAGGTCCCCCTGGACGGCGCGGGAGGCCATGACCGCTTCCTGGATGATCGCGGTCATCTCCGCCGCGATGGCTTCGGCGGTCGCCCTCATGGACGCGCAACCGCGTGCGAGCGACACGCAACACAACGCGCCCCAGGCGGGGCATTAAGGGTCTCACCGAGACCAAAGGAGATAGCGATGTCGGAGAAGAAGACCCTGACGGCCCAGCAGGCATACGAGGCCCAGGCCACAGCAGTGATGCTGACCATGGCTGCGGTAATCCATGCGATTGAGGAGGCGGGCGCGGTGCGCCCCGGAGCTATTGCGACCCTGCTTCGGACGAAGCAGCCGCATCACCCGGACCCGGCGGCCCAGGACTTCGCGAGGCGTATCGTGACCGCCCTGGCCCACTCCCTGGACCTGTCGTCTTCAACAGGCGGCCAGGCCTGATGCGGACGCGCCAGGGATCGATGGGGCAGACCTCGATGGCATCGGCCAGCAGATCCACCTCGATGTCGGAGAAGTCGATCATCCGAGGTCAGCCGGCGAGCCGGTGCTGGGCTGATCCGACGGGCGAGCTGGCTCGACGTTCGGTCGCCGAGTTGCTTCGCCAGAACCGGAACATATCGGCGGCAGTGACCCTACCTTGGGTCACCCGCTCGATCGCTTCCATATGCTTTGGGCGAGGAAAGCGCAGCCCGCGGGCGTACCGGTTGATGGTACCCTGGGAAACGCCGACGAGGGCCGCGAACGCACTTTCAGTGAGTTTCTCGGCCACGAGAAAGCTCTGGAGGTTCATAACCCCAGGGATATGCCATTTCGGGGTTAATCGTCAACACCGTTTTGGTGTTAGCCAACCCAAATCCTTAGCGGCATAGATTGACCATGAAGACACCGCAAAACACGATCCGCGCCCTAAGACAGGAGCGAGGATGGTCGCAGGCAGCTCTCGCCGAGAAGTTGGGGACATCCCAGTCGCAGGTGGACCGCCTAGAGAAAGGAGACAGGCGCCTGACCGTCGATTGGCTTGAGCGCATCGCACAGGCATTCGGGACAACAACAGAAGCGCTTCTTGGCGGTGCGACCGCATCAGATCGCAACTTATACGCACTCCCGCTCGAAACGGTGCGGCTTCCTGTTCTTATGGGAAAGCCGTCTGGCCGAGCCCGCCCGTTCGGTCATGTACCTTTCTACAGCGCAAGAAACAGTAAGAACGACCCACGACTAATTCGAATTACGGCACATCCGGAGGGAGTTCTTCCACTACAGGGTCCAATACTAATGGTCCCAAATCTCATAGTTATAAGTGCTCTAGACCATTCGTCCCTTCCAGAAAACGATCGGTTCCACTTGGATGACCCTATTTTTGTCGAACTAACGAGACCGCCACAGCGCGATGACTACGGGCTTTTCCAGATCGCTCGCGACGAACAGCCGACCGACGAGTATCTCATCGCGCACTATGGGGAGGCGTATCCGCCCTTTGAAAGCGATGCACCTTACTCGTATGCCGCCCATTCTCGGATCGTCCCCTGGCGAGAAGCGATGGGCTTACCCCCGGGATGGGCATCTTCGCAGGTGATCCGGGACTGATAACCCCATTTTGGCATTGACAGGGTAAACCCATTTTGGCATTCCTGGGGTTGTCCACCCCAGGAGGCCTTCATGCCTACCGCCGCACTAGCTGCCATCCGCAGCATCACGCACCTCGGCGCACCACCGCGATCATCCTCCGCTCCAATCGGCAACCTTAATGCCGGCAGCGCGTCGAACTGCGCCCTGGCAGCCGAGCGTGAGGGGCATGCCAGCGCCCTCGCCATCACCGCCTGGATCGAGGCGACCCGCTGATGGCCCCGACCTTCCCGGCCAGCACGGTCCTGGCCAGCGCCGTCGCCGCCGCCATCGAGGCCGCGCGCCGCGTCACCCCGTCCCAGATCCTGCTCGCGATCGAGATGTTCACCATCGGCGCCCTGGCGGCGGCCGTGTTCGTGGGAGTGCCCCGGTAATGGGTCTGTCCGTCACCCACCCCGCCATCTTCAACGTGCTGCGCCAGGACTTCGGCGCCGTCGCCGCAGCGGTGGCGAAGCTGAACCCTCATGCCGAGGGGGCCGAGAACGTCGCCGCCTCGATGAGCCGGACGGCAGACGGTCTGGAGCGGGACGCGCGGTCCCCTGACTTCATCCGCGCTTCCGCCGGGACCTACGGCTACGTGATCCACGCCTTCATGCAGAGCCCGCGCACGCTGGTTCTGCTGGCGACCATCGACCCAGCGCAGATCGTGCCGGAGATGGTCGAGCAGCCGGAGGATGTCGGCTGATGGGCGCGCCCGCTTCCCGGATCAGCCCGGACCAGGAGATCGACGTGCTGTTCGCCCAGTGGGAGGAAGCCGTCGAGGCCCTGCGAACGCTCACGGAGCGCGCTCAGTTCAACATGTCGGCCACGCAGGAAGAGTTGGATCACGCGATCGGCGCCATCGCTCGCTTCGACGCGATGCAGGACGCGATGGATCTGGGGGATCAGGCCTGATGCGCACCCAGAACCTGCGTGATCGGGGAGGGGTGCGCCCTCCCCCGACCAGCAAGCAGCCCGCCACCGGCAAGCGCGGCGGCCGGGCGAAGAAGATGGCCCAGCCCGTCGCGCCGCCGGTCGAGCCGGCGCTGGACGGCGCGGTGAACCCCGATTTCGCCATGCAGCCCGGCGCTGTGGCGCCTGACGCGCCGCTGTTTCCTGTCCCTCGGTGGGACCCGATCCCGCGTCTCGCGGCGGTAATCCAGGCGGTGGACACGGCAACCGCGCTGCCGGACCTCATGTCCTGCCTGATCGAACTGGACCGGCTGAACGATCCGGACCCGACCCGCGCGCCGTACCCCCTCGAAGAGGACAACGACTGGACGGACCGGTGGGTACTGGCCGAGGCGAAGGTGCTGGAGCGTATCGCCGGGCTGCGCCCCGAGACGGCGGATCAGGCCCAGACGCTGTTCAAGCTGATGGCCGCGCGGATCGAGGACGACGTGATCGAGCGGGCCAACGTGAACCAGTACATCTGGTCCGCGCTGATGACGGCCCACGAGTGCCTGTGGTCGCCGGCCACCGCGGCGGCGGCGGACACCGATCTGATCCGGACATGCCACCTGCATCCCGCCTACATCAAGGCATACAACCTGCACGGCGGCGATCTGGAGTTGGAGAAGGACCCGCTCTGGAAGGCCTACGAGCAGAGCCGCGACGCCATCAGCGACTTCGAGCCGAAGAGCATCTCCGGGATGCTGGCGAAGGCGCACGCCGCGAAGGCCGAGGCCGCCAACAAGGACGGCACCGAGAACCCGGACGGCACGATGGCCGCAACTTGGTCCTGGGATCTGGTGAACGACCTGCTGCGGCTGTTCGGGACGCCGGAGGTTGTCGCTGCGCCGCAGTCTCACGAAACCACGGCGCCGGGCCTGTCGATTACGACGATGGCCCATCGCATGCGCGAACTCAGCGTCCAGTATAACCGTCACGATGGGCTGGCGACTGAGGCTGAGCCGAATTCCGGTAAGCGGCGTACTCACGATGCCGCCCGTAATCGCGTCTACGCACAAGAGGAGGCGCTGGAGGCGCTGATCCGGGCAACTCCCGCAACAACCGTGACGGAGGCCGTACTCCGTCTCCGCTGCATCGGCAGCGAGATCAACAATCTCACTGGCTTCAAACTCACCCCAGCCGTGGAGGAAGAATTATCCGAAGCCGTGGACCAGCTCTGTGCTGCGCTGGCCGGGCTGTCCCGCCTGACCGGGGTGAAAGACGACGACCTCGGCACCCGCGCCCTTAGCTTTGGCGCGCATGCGATGAACCACCCGGCGGAGGGGGAAATCCTGTGACCCACCCCTTCGCAATGAACACCCCTCCGCTTTCGGCGGAGGAACTGCTCAACGCCGCTATCCACCTCGGCTCGGCCGAAGCAAAGATCGTGGTCGCCGATGCCGCACGCTGGTCGCGTCAGCATCAGGCTGATGTGGTCTCGTTGCAGGCGGTGGGGGAATGGACCCTGTCTCAGCACATCGAGAGGGTGCTGGAGCCCGTCATCACCGACGAGGCGCTTCTACGGCACATGAGCGATATCCTGGCCGCGGATGCCTTCGATGGCGCCCGCGAAGACCCGGAGGGCGACCTGGGCCTGATCGCCATCAGCGACAGGGCACTGGACTACCTGCACAGCCTGTTCGTGGTGCAGGCCTCCGAAGCGCGCCGGAAGAAGGACCCCGATGGCGCCCGGTTCGCCTGCGACATCTGCGAATGCATCTGCGAACAGCCGGGAGCGGTGGCTATGATGCACTCCGCGCTCTGCCCATTGCTCGGCCACAACTGGCGTCAGGAGGACGGCATCTGATGCCCGAGATCCACATGGACCCCGACCCCTACTATCCCGACGACGTGCTGCTGGAACGCGCCCTGGCAAACGGGACCGTCGAGAAGCTGATCGCGACGCTGGACAACGAAGACCTGACCCAGATCTGGCTCAACACCAGCACGGAAGGGGTGCTTCTGGTGGAGCGGGATTTCCACCGGCTCCTGGTGATGGGGCTGGAGGCCCTGCGGGAGAACGAGCAACCCAAGGTGACCGAGGCGATGGTGGACGCCGGGGAGCGCGCGCTCCTCTGGGCCAATGCCAACGAGCCCAGGACTGACAAGCCGCTCCGGGACAAGGTGAAGCTGGTGCTGGCGGCCGCGTTCCGCACCATGCAGGGGAGTGCCCAGGCATGACCACGCCAGAGCCCTTCGGCACTCTCCACACCCCCTATGGCATCGAGGTCGAGGTCCACCGGAACCCGGACGCCCGGGAGGACGACGAGGACAGCTTCGCGGTCGGCCTGGAAGCCTGCGCGCTGATGGGCGGCATCCACGATCCGGCCAAGCGTCGCGCGTTCATCGAGGCTGCCGGCAAAGCCGCCAGGGAGCATGGCGGCATGCCGCTGGACTTCATCAGCGAGTTCGGCGGCCAGAAGGTCCCGCGCCGCAGCATCATTCCGGCGGTGGCCCCGGTCTACAGCACGATGCCGACCGACCGGGACGGGCCGTTCTCGAACCGGGACGGGTTCAGCGTCCGCGACTGCGCCGACGCCATCGCGAACGACCTGCTGGACCGCCGCCGCTGGTATGAGCGGTCGGAGTACCTGATGGGGTTCCTGGGCAATCAGTTGCCTGTCCTGGGGAACATGCCCAAGGCGCTCGGAGGTCTCGCGCTGGGCCTCATCATCGCAGGCGTACTGGAGTTGCTGGGGGAAACGGAGATCGACTGCTTGGAGCAGGCGGCGTTCTACGCCCTGGCGGAACACCAGCCCTGGCGCGACGCCGGCCGGTCCTGGCTTCTGCCACACCGCAAGACCTGGGTGGCCGACTGGATCGAGAAGCGCCCGGACTATCGCCGCGCCGCGCGGCTGGTCTCCCACGTCCATCCCGACGTGCCGAGCTGGCTGGGGAGCGTCACGCGATGAGCCTCGCCACCGTGTTCCAGATGGAGGCGGCGCGCCTCCGGCGGGAGATCAAGCACAACCTGGCCCAGAAGGACCGGCTCCTCACGGACGATCATATCGAGCGGAGCCAGCTTGTGGTGCGCTCCGGGACCATGGGCATCATCGCCCAGACCATCGAACGGATCGCCATGGCGCTGGAGGAGGCGCCGGCAGTCGCAGCCGCACCCGAGAAGCATACCCTCAGCAATGCTGAGGGTCAGGCGGCGCCCAAGAGGGGCAACACCCTCTACTGCTCCTTCTGCGGCAAGAGCCAGCATGAGGCGCGGCGGTTGATGGCGGGTCCGGGCGTCAACATCTGCGACGAGTGCGTGGATCTGTGCGTGTCCGCCATCAAGGAGAAGGACGGCGAAAATGGCTGATCCTGACCCCGTGTCGCGCCAGTGGAACGTGAACATCCAGGTCGCCCGGATCGGCGCGGTCACGGGTTGCGTGCTGGCTGTGATTTTCGCCGGCACTGCCGCCGCACTCGCGATATCCGGGGACTTCGGCTGGGGGATTTTCCTCGGCGTGTCCATCGGGCTCGCCATCTGGGCACACCACAATGGCTGACCTCCACCCCGAATTCCTGCGCGGCCTGGAGGTCGCGGCCACCATCGCGGACTTGGCGGCCGAAGACGCCATCCGGTCGGCCGGGGACACCGTGCTGCTCGACCCTCTCTTGATGCGATCCGATGCCAGCCCGGAGGCGCTGAGCCTGTCCGCGCGCTGCCAGATGGATGGCACGATCCACAGCGCCCAGCACCACGGCGCGAAGGCCATCGCCGCAGCGATCCGGCGGCGGATGGGAGGTGGTTGTGGCTGACCTGACCAAGCCCCAGGACTGCCCTTTCTGCGGTGACTGGGCGCCGCAGGTACTCAGCGTCATCGACGCATTCTGCGTGTCCTGCGGCGACTGCGGCAACCACGGCCCAGAGTGCGCCACCGAAGCCGAAGCCATTGCCGCCTGGAATGACGTGACGGTGCTGGTGATCGGCCGGGAACAGGCAGCCGAGATTGCCGTCCTCCTGCGGGATCTCGATCAGATCCGGATCGACCCGGCCCTGCCGAAGCAATCCACCTTCATCTCGATCTCCCACGAGCGGTTCGAGAGGATCAAGCGCGTCCTGCGTGAAGTGGTGGGCCGCGATGGCTGAGCAGTTCCTGACCGTGCCGGCGCTGGCCGCCCGTTGGGCCTGCTCTCGCCAGCACGTCTACAACCTCGCTGCCCGAGGGGAGATCCCGACCGTCAAGATCGGGAGCCTCCTCCGGTTCCGCACCTCCGAAATCGAAGCCTACGAGAAGAGTTCATGGCCCGCCCGAGAGCAGAGAGCCCGACCTACAGCCTCGCTGTCCGAGGCGGCCGCTATTACGTCCAGTGGTGGGAGAACGGGGCTACCCAAAGGGTCTCTTGCCGCACTGACAGTCTTGCGGAGGCGCGGCGCTTCCTAGCCAGCTTCAAGGCCACCCTGGCCGCCCCTCCCCGGCCGGAGTTCCCGACCGTGGGGGAGGTGCTGGAGGCCTACCGGCTGGACAAGGAGGGCAAGGTCGCCAGCCAGACCATCGTCTATTCCTGCCGGCAGTTGGCCGGCGTGCTGGGGGACCTGCCGGTCAACCTGCTGAACAAGGAGCGGGTCCGCTTCTACATGCGGGAGCGGCGGAAGATGGGCCGCGGCGGCGCCCCGGCGAAGCACCGGAAGACCCCCGCCTTGCTCAGCAACGGCACCCTGATCCGGGAGCTGGTCACCCTGCGCGCCGCGCTTCGCTGGGCCGTCGAAGACAAGATGATCCCCGAGGCCCCGCACATCGAAGTGCCCAGCGCGCCACCGCCGCGCGACCGATGGCTGACCCGGGAGGAGGCCGATCGTCTGATGCGGCATTGCGAGCAGCCGCACATCAAGCTCTTCGTCGCCCTGGCGCTGTACACCGCGGCCCGGCACGGCGCGCTGACGGAATTGCGCTGGGACCAGGTGCAGCTCGGCGCCGGTCTTATCGCCCTGGGCCGTGGCGTCGGGAACAAGCGCCGCGCCGTGGTGCCTATCGCCCGGACCCTGCGACCGCTGCTGGAGGAGGCATGGGCGGAGCGGGAGGCGGCCCGGAGGGCGGGGCATCACGCCCCGGAGTTTGTCCTGGAATGGCGCGGGGAGCGGATCGGCAGCCTCAAGAAGGCCTTCCAGAGCGCCGCCCGGAAGGCGGACCTGACAGGGGTGACGCCGCACGTCCTACGGCACACGGCGGCCACCTGGATGGCGCAGGCCGGCCGGTCCTTCGAGGAGATCGCGGCCTTCCTGGGGAACAGCGTGGCGATGGTCGAAAAGATCTACGCCCACCATCATCCGGACCATCTGCGCGCCGCAGCGCATGCCCTGGATGGCCACCGCGACTGACCTAGGAAGCCTAGGTCAGCGTTCCCGGTATATGCTCGGTTTGATCGTATTCTGTTTACAGCGTGGACAGTGACAGCGTGTTGATTTCGCTGGATAAGGAGCGCGCTCCGTCCCTTGGTAAGGGAGAGGTCGAGAGTTCGAATCTCTCCAGCAGCACCACGGTTTTCCCCTGATATTCCCGGACTGTTTCGGAAGCGGTTTCCTCGTGCATTATACGAGGCCTCCCTCCACGGCTTATGCCGCCCCCCTCAAGCTGTCAGGACAGCGGTGGGGATGACGGGCTACCGCCGATAGGGTGGCTTCGGCCTTTGGATCTGGGCGGGCGTGGGACCATCCTCGCGCATTCGCGCCCATCTCGTCGGCTTCGCGGAACCTGGCCCCTCTCCAGGGACTTCCCAGAGGCCGCGCCGGACGCAACCGACGGTCAGTCCCCATTTCGGATCGTCGATCCAGACGATTTCGAGTTCGCCCGGTAGGTCGGTAGCCTTGTACCACTTCATGCCCGCTTTCCGCGTAATCTGCTGCGGGCGGGGTTGATACAAACCGAAACACGCGATGTAAACTAAGTATAAAATGAATTCTTCCGAAAAAACATAGTATTAATGAATTCCACCCGCATTGATTTAATGGAATTAAATTACTCGCTCAAAATAAATCGCATGCCATTGAGGACATTGATCCCCTCCATGGTACGGGCCGAGCACCCGTCATCACTCCACAGACAGGTCGCCTTCACAGTTCACCGCGCCTCAGGGCAGGGTAAGACGCTCATCCCGCAGCCCATGCGCCCGCAGGAGCTGCGCCACGGCTTCCCGGCTCATCGGTCGGCCCAGCAGGAAGCCCTGCACCTCGTCGCAGGCACGGTGCTGCAGGAAGCGCAGTTGCTCCTCGGTCTCCACGCCCTCCGCCGTCACTTCCATGCCCAGGTTGCTGCTCATGGCGAGCACCGCCTCCACGATGGCATGCGCGCCGTTCCGCCGGCCGATCGCATGGACGAAGGAACGGTCCACCTTGATCCGGTCGAAGGGGAAGCGGTGCAGATAGCCGAGGCTGGCATAGCCCGTGCCGAAATCGTCCAGCGCGATCCGCACGCCCCGGCGCTTCAGCGCATGGATCGCGTTCAGCGCCTCCTCGGCATCGCCGATCAGCAGTCCCTCGGTGATCTCCAACTCCAGCCGTTCCGCCGGCAGGCCCGAAAGCTCCAGCGCCCGGTCCACGATGGCCGGCAGGTTGCCGCTGCGGAACTGCGCCGGCGACAGGTTCACCGCCAGCCGCAGCGGCTCCGGCCAGGTGGCGGCCTCGGCGCAGGCGCGCTCCATGACCCAGCGGCCAAGCGGCAGGATCAGCCCGCTCTCCTCCGCCACGGGGATGAAGGTGGCGGGCGGCACCGCTCCGCGCACCGGATGCGTCCAGCGCAGCAATGCCTCGAAGCCGCGGATCGCGCCGTTCCCGCAGGTCATGATCGGCTGGTAGTGCAGTTCCAGCACATCGGCCTGCAGGGCCAGCCGCAGGTCCTGCTCCATCTCCCGCCGCTCGCGGAGTTCCACCTCCATGGCGGGCTCGAAGAAGCGCACCGTGCCGCGCCCCTCGGACTTGGCGCGGTACAGGGCGGTGTCCGCGTTGCGCAGCAGGCTTTCCGGTGTCGCGCCATCCTGTGGATGCAGGGCGATGCCGACGCTGGTGCCGACCTGCGCCATGTTGCCGTCGAGGATGAAGGGCGTGACCAGGTTCCGCACGATCCGGCGGGCCAGGGGCTCCACCCCGTCGCGCGAGGCCGCGCCGCGCCACAGGATCACGAACTCGTCGCCGCCGAGGCGGGACACCGTGTCGTCCGGGCCGACCAGCTCGCGCAGCCGCTCCGCCACCTGGCGCAGGAGCTGATCGCCCGCGGCATGGCCATAGGTGTCGTTCACCACCTTGAAGCGATCGAGATCCAGCGCCAGCACCACGAGCTGGCCCGCCCGCCCGCCTGCCTCCCCGATCGCCTCGCCGAGCCGCTCATGCAGCAGGATGCGGTTGGCTAGGCCGGTCAGCGGGTCATGGTGCGCCAGGAAGCGCACCCGCCGTTCCGACAGGGTCTGCTCCGTGACGTCGGTGAAGGTCCGCACAAGCCCGCCATTGTCCAGAACCTGGCTGCGGACCTCCAGCACCGTGCCGTCGGGACGCGTGCAGCGATAGAGCGGCGCGGCAGCGTCCTCCCGGTCCTGCGTGCAGTCCTCCGGCAGGATGTCCCGGCCCTGCCCGGCGCGCAGGAAGGAGGCCTGTCGCCCTTCCGGCACGCCGAGCAGGTCCATGGCGCGGCGGTTCACCACCGGCATGCGGCCATCCGGCGCCACCATGACCAGGCCCTGGCTGATGTTCTCGATCGCATCGGATAGCGCCTGCTGGGACCGTGCCCGCTGCTTCCTGCGACGGATCAGCAGGAGCCCCGCCCCCAGGATCAGCAGCGTCAGCAGCGCGCCGGAGGACAGGATGCTGCGCCGGTAGGCGTCGTAGCCCTGCAGGATCTCCGCCATGTCGTTGCTGACGGCCACGATCAGCGGAAAGGATTCGACGCGCCGGAAGGCGGTCAGCCGCTCGGTTCCATCGGCCTTGTCCCGGCTGCGGAGGGTGCCCTGCGGACGGATCAGCGCCTCCGCCATCAGGTTGCCGCCGGCGATGCTGCTGCCGAGCATCCCGGCTTCCTCCGGTGCCCGCGCCCGGATGATCCCGTCGAGCCCGACCAGGGTCACGGCACCGTGGCCGATATCCAGCGTGTCGTAGACCTGGGTCAGCCAATAGGGGTTCAGCGAGATCACCACCACGCCGCCGAAGCGGCCGTCGCCCGTCAGCAGCTTGCGTGTGAACTGCACCGACCAGCGGCCGGATTCGCGCCCCATCACCGGCACGCTGATGAAGAGATCGTCCCGCTGAGGATCGAGGTGCACCCGGAAATGCGCGCGGTCGGAAAGGTCCACCCCGTTCTGGACCGGCCCCAGATTGCTGAGCCAGAGCCGCCCCGAGGGGCCGATCACCGCGGTCTGCAGCGACATGTCCTGCTGGAAGCCATGTTCCCGGCGCAGGAAGTCGAGGCTGAAATCGGCCGGGTCGTGCCGGTAGGCCTCGCGGATGAAGAGCAGGCGCTGGTCGATGGCCTCCACCGTCCGGGCGATGATCTGCTGCGCGGCCCCGGCCAGGTTGCCGGCGTTGCGCGTCGCGTCGTCCAGCGTCCGCTGGTGTTCGCGTTGCAGGTGCAGGGCGATGCCGCCCCAGAACAAGACCAGGATCGCCAGAATCAGGCCGAGATCGGCGCCGAACCATGCGGCGGCGGCGCGGAGCCTCCCCCGGCGGCCAGTCCTGCTTTCCACCGGTGCGGCGTCCGGCAACCGCGCCATTCCACCCTTCGCCGTCATGTCGCCTCCGGGCCTTTGCGGGATATCCGCCGGACCCTGCTGAAAGCCCCGCGGTGCTACCGGATCGATCCGGTATCCCTGGCCGCGCTGCTGGAATGCAGCTTGCAGCCATGAGATGATGAATCTGTTATCGGCACAACCTCACAAAGACATGGCGCGCCGCCGTTTGCCGCGGGGGCTGAGCCTGACCGGGGAATGGATCACATGACGACGCGACGCGCCCTGATGGCCATGGCGCCGCTGCTGGGCCTGGCCGCCTATCCGGCACGGGCCGGGACGGCGGAATGGGGCATCGCCACCGAATACCCGGCCACCGCCATGCCGGGCGAGGGAATCGCCTTCTTCGCCGAGACGGTGAACCAGGAGGCGCATGGCATCCTGGGGGTCCGCCCGGCCTTCGACGCGCCGGATGGCCTGCGTTCCGCCAAGATGCCGGCCGCCGTGGGCCAGGGAAAACCAGAGGCCGCCGACGCCTTCACCGGCGCGATGGCCGGGCTGGCGCCGATCTTCCAGCTTTCCGCCCTGCCCTTCCTCACCGGCTCCGCTGACGACACGCGCCGCCTGCTGGAGGCGGCGCGCCCCGCCTATGTGAAGGCGCTCTCGGAGCGCGGCCTCACCCTGCTTTATGCCACGCCCTGGCCCGCCACCGGGTTGTGGTCGCGCAAGCCGGTCTCCGGCCCCGAATCGCTGAAGGGGCTGCGCGTGCGCACCTATGACGAGGCCGGGACCATGGTGATGCGCGCGGCGGGCGCGGAGCCGTCGCAGATCTCCTTCGCCGACGCGCTGCCGAGGCTGAAATCCGGCGAGATGGATGCGGTCCTGTCCTCCGGCGACGGCGGTGCCGGGGCGCGGCTCTGGGAGATCCTGCCGCACTTCACCGCTATCGACTACGCTTGGCCGCTGAGCCTCGCCTTCTGCAACACGGCGGCCCTGCAAGCCCTGCCGGACGCGGGCCAGGCGGCGGTGGCGCGGGCAGGAAAGGCCACCGAGGCGCGCCAGTTCAAGGCCATCGCCACCCGCATGGCGGAGAACGAGGCGCGGATGCGGACGCATGGCATGACGATCGCCACCGCGCCGGGACTGCGGTCGGCGCTGGAGACGGCAGCGGCGCCCGTCCAGGCCGCCTGGGTGCAACGGGCCGGGCCGGAGGGAGAGGCCATCCTGCGCGCCTATCGCGGCGGGCGTTGAAGGATCGCGGGGTGGCGCCATTCGGCGCCAGCCCGGGTGTCATGGCTTGTGAGGCAGTTCCGAGACAATCATGGTCCGCGACCTGCGCTCGCGGTTGCACTGATGCCGGCTTCCTGGGGAGACGGAGCGCCTCCCCCCCCGGATGCCCGGTCAGCTCCGGTAGGAGCCGTTGATGTCGATGTAGCCATGGGTGAGGTCGCAGGTCCAAACCGTGGCCTTGCCCTCGCCCAGGCCGAGATCCACCTCGATTTCGATCTCCCCGCCCTTCATGTGCGCGACCACCGGGGCTTCGTCATAGCCCGGCACCACGCCGCCCTCGCGCGCCATCCAGGTGCCGCCGACGGCCACGGACAGCCGGTCGCGGTCCGCCGGCTCGCCGGCCTTGCCGACCGCCATGACGATGCGGCCCCAGTTCGCGTCCTCGCCGGCGATGGCGGTCTTCACCAGCGGCGAGTTCGCGATGGCGAGCGCCACCACCTTGGCCGAAGCGTCGGAAACCGCGCCGCGCACCGTCACCTGGATCAGCTTCTGCGCACCCTCCCCGTCCCGCACCACCTGGAGGGCCAGCTCGTGCAGCAGCCCGGCCAGCGCCTCGCGGAACCCGGCCAGGATCTCGCCGCCCTCGGCCGGAACCTCGGGATGCTCCGCCTGCCCGGTGGCGAAGAGCAGCACCGTGTCGGAGGTGGAGGTGTCGCTGTCCACCGTGGTGCAGTTGAAGGAGGTCTCGACCCCGGCCTTCAGCGCCGATTGCAGCGCGGCGGCGGGGATCTTCGCATCCGTCGCCACGAAGCAGAGCATCGTCGCCATGTCGGGCGCGATCATGCCCGATCCCTTGGCGATGCCGGTGATGGTCACCGGCGCGCCGCCGATGCTGGCCTGCCGCGTCACCGCCTTGGGGAAGGTGTCGGTGGTCATGATGCCGCGCGCCGCCTCCGCCCAGGCCTCCGGCGAGAGGCCGTCATGCAGGGCCGGCAGGGCGGCGGTCAGCTTCCCGTGCGGCAGCACCTCGCCGATCACGCCGGTCGAGGCCAGGAAGACCTCGGAGGGCGCGCAGCCCACCAGCTTCGCCGCCGCCTCGGCGGAGAGGCGCGCGGCCTCCTCCCCGGCACGGCCGGTGAAGACGTTGGCGTTGCCGGCATTCACCACCACCGCGCGCGCCGTGCCGCCGGCCAGGGCCTTGCGGCACCAGTCCACCGGGGCGCCGGGGCACTTCGACTTAGTGAAGACGCCCGCCGCCGTGGTGCCGGGGGCGAAGACCATCATCATCAGGTCGTCGCGCCCCTTGTAGCGGATGCCCGCCGCCACCGTGCCGAGGCGGACGCCCGCGACGGGCGGCAAGGCGGGCATGGGCACCGCGAGGGGGGAAACCGGAAGGTCCTTGGCCATGGTGTTCTCGGTGCTCGTGTATAGGGTCGGTTCTAGCGTCAGTTCTTCTGGGCGGGCGCGGGCGGCGTGGCGCCGTCCAGCGGCGAGGGCTGGCGCTGCGGCGTGCCGTCGAGGTTGAAGCGCTCCACCTTGGCGCCGGCCTTGTACTTCTCCAGCGAGGCGTTCACCGCCTCCTCGAAGGCCGCCTGGCGCAGCGAGGCGCGCTGCTCCTCGAAGCTCTTGGGCGGCGCGGCGCGGCGCTCCTCGACCTTGATGATGTGCCAGCCGAAGGCCGACTTCACCGGCGCCGGGCTGATCTGGCCGGGCTTCAGCGCGAAGGCGGCCTCGGCGAATTCCGGCACCATGTCGGACTTCTTGAAGAAGCCCAGGTCGCCGCCATTGCCCTTGCCGCTGGGGTCGGTCGAATATTTCTGCGCGATCGCCCCGAAATCCGCCCCCGGCTTCTTCACCTCGGCCAGGACCTTGTCCGCCTCCTCCTTGCTGGAGACGAGGATGTGGCGCGCATGCACCTCCTCCTCGGCGGGCTGGTTCTTCTGCTCGGCCTCGAAGCGCTTGCGCAGCGCCTCGTCGGTCAGGGCCGGGGCCACGTCGCGGCGGATCAGCGCCTGCTGCAGCTCCTGGTCCGTGGCGACGGCGATGCGGTGCTGCACCTCGGGGTCCTTCTCCAGGCCCTGGGCGCGGGCAGCGGCGGCCACGGCCTTCTGCGCGATGAGCTGGTCCACGATCAGCGGGAAGAGCACCTGCGGCGGGGCGTTGCGCGCCTCGGCGGGCAGGTCCTGCGCCGCGTCGCGGACATCGCTCAGGCGGATATTCTCGCCGTTCACCGTCGCCACCACCGGGTCGGCGGGTTGCTGGGCGGACGGGGCGGCCGGGGCGGCCGGGGCCGGCGTCTGCGCCAGGGCGGCACCCGCCAGCGGGAGGGCCAGGGGTCCGGACAGCAGTCCGAGCGACAGGATCAGAACAGGGAAACGCATCAGACAAGTCCGGTCGAAAAGGGCGCGGCACCATGACGCGCATGCCGCGGGACGGCAAGGCACGCCTCCGTACCGAAACCTTTCGCTGGCGCGCAGGCCGGAGGGGAAGGCAACAGGCCGAAACACGGCCATCGCCGCGCCGGTTCCGGCGGGGCGAGAATCCGCCGACGCCGCACGGTTCCTCGCCTATCCTCCTTGCCGGAGGCACCCCGGCAAAGGGGTGCCCAAGGGAGGAGAAGACCCATGCCCGACCGGATGCCGGTCCCCCATTCCGGGACCGCCCGACGTCCAGCGCCGGCGGACCGCCCCGGCCGGCGCGCGGCCCCGGAGGATGCCTCACGGGCTGCCCTCCGGATTGCCACAGGGCGCGGAGGAGCGCTCGCCGCTGTGTTCCTGGCCCTGCTCGGCCTCCTCCCGGCGGCGGCCCAGGCGCCTTCTTCCACGCCCGCTTCCGGAGGCGGCGAGGCCGCCCGCTGTGCCGCGCTGGCGGGGATGCGCATCGACGACACCAACCTGCTTTCGGCCACGGCCGTCCCCGCCACCGGGGACCTGCCGGCGCATTGCCGGGTGCTGGGCTATGTCCGCCCGGCGATCAATTTCGAGCTGCGCCTGCCGCTCGCCGGCTGGAACGGCAAGTTCTACATGACCGGCTGCGGCGGCTATTGCGGCAAGGTCCTGGGCGATGCGCCGGGCTTCACCAATGCGCTGAATTACGGGCTGCGGCGCGGCTATGCCGCCGCGACCACGGATTCCGGCCATTGGGGCACCGGCTCCACCGATGGGCGCTGGGCCTGGAACAACCGGCTGGCGGAGATCGACTGGGGCACGCGGGCGGTGCCGGAGGTAACGCGCGTTTCCAAGCTGCTGGTCAACGCCCTTTATGAGCGTCCCGCCGCGAAGTCCTATTTCGCCGGCTGCTCCACAGGCGGGCGGCAGGCGCTGATGGAGGCACAGCGCTTCCCGGATGACTTCGACGGCATCATCGCGGGCTCCCCGGCGCTGGACTATACCGGCCTCGTTGCCACAGCCATGGCCTGGACCACCCGCGCCAATGCCGGACCGGATGGCAGGCGGCTCTTCGATCCCGCCCATGTGCCCCTGGTGCAGAAGGCCGTGGCCGAGGCCTGCGACGGCGCCGACGGGCTGAAGGACGGGCTGGTCTCGGACCCGCGCCATTGCGGGTTCGACCCGGCGAAGCTGCAATGCGGCGCCGGGCAGAATGGGCCGGACTGCCTGGGCGAGGCCGAGGTCGGGGTGCTGAAGGCCTGGTACGCCCCGCCGCGCAACAGCCGGGGGGAGAGCCTCTATCCCGGCGGCATCCCGCTGGGTTCGGAGCCCTTCTGGCCCGTCTGGCTGGCGGGCACCGCCGCGACACCGCCGCTCAACCCGCTCTTCAACCGGGACTTCCTCCGCTACATGGCCTTCGCCGAGGACCCGGGCGAGAGCTACGACCCCCTCACCTTCGATTTCGACCGCGATCCGCCGCGCCTGGCCGCCATGGGCGCGCTGTACAATGCTGCTTCGCCCGACCTCGCCCGCTTCCGCGCGCGGGGCGGAAAGCTGATCGTCTATCACGGCTGGGCGGATGCGATCGTGACGCCGGAGCGGACGGTGCAGTGGTTCGAGGCGGCGAGCGCCGCCGCCGGCCGCGACGCCATGGCCGGCACGGCGCGGCTCTTCATGCTGCCGGGTTTCGATCATTGCGGGTTGTCGAATGCCGGGCCGGGCATCGACCAGAACGGCTTCGACCCGCTCGGCGCGCTGGAGGCCTGGGTGGAGCGGGGCGAGGCGCCCGCGCAACTGGCCACCACCAAGACCGCGACCGGCGGGCAGCGCCTCTGGAGCCGCCCTGCCTGCCCCTGGCCGCAGGTGCCGCGCCATGACGGCAAGGGGTCGGTCGCGGAGGCCGCGAGCTTCGCCTGCGCCGATCCGTGAGGGTGGGCCCGGCCGTTTCCTGTCCAGGAAAGGGGTTGGGAAGCGGCTTGGATCAGGTGAAGAGCGGGATGCGCCGATTTGTAGGCATGCCTTCCGGATGCCGGAGATGCGGGCATGGATTTCCTGGGTGGGGTGGGCGGCCGGGGGCATCCGCCCTCCCCTCGTCACGGCCCGGACATGGCGCCATCCGTGCCACTTTAGGGTTTTAGCGTTTTAGGATTTTAGCCCTTTATCCCTGGATGCAGGCCTCCGGTCTGGACGGCAAACTGGTTCTGCCGAGGAGGCAGGAGACGGTGCGGCAGGGCGATGAGTTGACTATATTCCTATATCCCGGGTGGGTGTGGGAGGGCAAGGGGCTTTTGCGGTGGTCATGCTCCCATCCATTCCGGCGGCGGGATCGTGGCCCGGGGGAAGGCTCCGCCTTGCCCTCGATACCCCCATCCGCCAGGAGCCAGTGGCTCCTGGACCTCCCTTCGCGGGCTCTTGCCGCGGCGGGATCGCGCCGGAGAGCCATGCTCTCCGGCGACGGTCGGTGCCAGGCGTGCGGACAGGGTGTTTGTCTTTCTGGTTCCGGTGCCCGCTGTCTCCACCGGTCCTACGGGATGGGATCGGCGGGCCGACGGCGACCGGTGGCGCCAGTTCCCCGGGTTCAGGGCACGCAGTGTCCTGACGGTGAGGGGGTCCGGGGGAGAGGCAGAGCCTCTTCCCCGGGGGCGGACAGGGCAAGCCGCGCCGGACCCTCCACGCGGCGCATTGCGCCTGCCGTATCAGGCGGTGCGCGCCACCCGTTCCGGCTGCACCACGCGCAGCACCAGATTGGCCAGCACGGCGACCAGCACGTTCGCGATCAGCGCCAGCAGGCCGACATAGGCGGTGTAGGTCCCGCCCCCGAAGACCATGCTGTGCAGCGGCTTCAGCCCGTCGCTCCAGGCCATCCAGGAGCCGCCGAGGAAGCCGACGGCCCAGCCGAGCAGCAGGGGGCCGCCGCGGAACCAGCCGGTGAAGAGGCCGAAGACCACGGCGGGGAAGGTCTGCAGGATCCAGAGGCCGCCCAGGAGCTGGAGGTCCAGCGCGAACTGGGTCGGCAGGAAGAGGATGCAGGCCAGCGCCCCCACCTTCACCGCCAGCGAGGTGACCTTGGCGACCTGCGCCTCCCCGGCATGGGAGACCTGCGGGTTCACGTAGGCCTTCCAGAAATTCCGGGTGAAGAGGTTGGCGGCGCCGATGCTCATCACCGCCGCCGGCACCAGCGCGCCGATGGCGATGGCGGCGAAGGCGAAGCCGGCGAACCAGCTGTCGAACAGCGCCTTGAAGAGCAGGGGCACCACGGCGGTCGGGGTGGTGGTCACGATCCCCGCCGCATGGGCCATGTAGCCCATCAGGGCGATCAGGCCGAGCAGGATGGTGTAGGCCGGCAGCAGCACCGCGTTCTTGCGGATCGTGTTGCCCGAGTTGCTGGCGAAGATGCCGGTCAGCGTGTGCGGGTACATGAAGGCCGCCATCGCGGAGCCCAGTGCCAGCGTGGCATAGGGGAGGTACTGGCCGGGGGCCAGGATCAGGCCGGTGGCGCCGCCCTTGGCCGCGAAGACCCGCTCCGCCGAGGCGAAGACATTGGCATAGCCGCCGAGCTTCATCGGGATGATGGCCACCGCCACGATCACCACGATGTAGATCATGATGTCCTTGACGAAGGCGATCAGCGCCGGCGCCCGCAGCCCCGAGGAATAGGTGTAGAGGGCCAGGATGATGAAGGCGACGGCCAGCGGCACCTCCCCGGTCAGGCCCAGCGCGCCCAGCACCACCTCCATGCCGACGAGCTGGAGCGCGATATAGGGCATGGTGGCGAGCACCCCGGTGATGGCCACCGCCAGTTCCAGGGGCCGGGAGTTGTACCGGGCATGCACCACGTCGGCCGCCGTCACATGCCCGCCCGCGGCCGCCACGGCCCAGAGCTTCGGCATGATGGCGAAGACGATCGGATAGACGATGATCGTATAGGGCAGCGCGAAGAAGCCGTAGGCACCGACCGCGTAGACCACCGCCGGGACGGCGATCACCGTATAGGCGGTGTAGAAGTCGCCGCCGACCAGGAACCAGGTGATCCAGGTGCCGAAGTTGCGGCCGCCCAGGCCCCATTCGTCCAGGTGCGCCAGGTTCTCGGGCCGGCGCCAGCGGGCCGCGAAGAAGCCCATGGCGGTGACGAGGATGAAGAAGCCGATGAAGACCCAGAGGGCCGTCCAGTCGATGCCCCCGCTCACCGGCCTTCCTCCCGCTTCCGGATGGCGCGGTAGCAGAGCCAGGTCAGGAAGGAGGTGATCGGCACCCAGAGGAGCTGGTACCAGTAGAAGAAGGGGAAGCCGAAGAGTTCCGGCTGCATGTGATTGTAGAACGGGACCCAGAGCAGCCCGACAAAGGGCAGCAGAAGCAGAACCCACATGAGACGTCGCCTCCGAATCCCCGCCTGGAGGGCGGGGAAGCGACAGGGAGGCTGACCTGTCCTGGCGCCGTCCGGCAATTTTCTTCTCTGTAAGAAAACGGCCCGGACCCCGGGGCCCCGATCACCCTTTCGCGCGCGGCTCAGGGCGGATTTTCCGGAGGCGCGGTGCCGGTGCGCGCCGCCATTTCGTTGACCCCGTACCCGCTGGCCCCTATCTGTCCGGCGGCATACCCGGCGGCCCCTTGCCGCCGGGCCGATGCCGCGCCCGCGGGACCGCTCCTGCCCCCGGGAGCCTGGAGAGACCCGGAAAGCACATGTTCGCACGCCTCGCCCGCGCCATCATCGGTACCTCGAACGACCGCGCCGTGAAGCGCTATCAGGCGCGCGTGCCTGCCATCAACGCGCTGGAACCGCAGGTGGCCGCCCTGAGCGACGAGGGGCTGCGCGCCAGGACCCAGGAATTCCGCGACCGGCTGGCCCGGGGCGAGACGCTGGACGCCCTGCTGCCGGAAGCCTTCGCCGTCTGCCGCGAGGCCAGCAAGCGCGTGCTGGGCATGCGCCATTTCGATGTCCAGCTGATCGGCGGCATGGTGCTGCACGAGGGGCGCATCGCCGAGATGAAGACCGGCGAGGGCAAGACCCTGGTCGCCACGCTCGCCGTCTATCTGAATGCGCTGGCCGGCAAGGGCGTGCATGTGGTGACGGTGAACGACTACCTCGCCCAGCGCGATTCCGGGGAGATGAGCCGTCTCTACGGCTTCCTCGGCCTGTCCACCGGGGTGATCGTCTATGGGCTGAACGACGTGGAACGGCGGGCCGCCTATGCCTGCGACATCACCTACGGCACCAACAACGAGTTCGGCTTCGACTATCTCCGCGACAACATGAAGTACCGGCTGGACGAGATGGTCCAGCGCGACTTCCACTTCGCGATCGTGGACGAGGTGGACAGCATCCTGATCGACGAGGCCCGCACCCCGCTGATCATCTCCGGCCCCTCGGACGAGAGTTCCGAGCTCTATGGCCAGGTCGATGCGGTGGTCCGCGAGGTGGTGAAGGACAAGACCACCTTTGAGAAGGACGAGAAGCAGCGCACCGTCGTGATGACGGAGGCCGGCACCGAGGCCATGGCCAATGCGCTGACCGAGGCCGGGCTGCTGACCGAGGGCGACCTCTATGACGCCAGCAACATCACCCTGGTCCACCACGTGAACCAGAGCCTGCGCGCTCATGCCCTCTTCACCCGGGACGTGGATTACATGGTCCGGGGCGGCAAGGTGGTCATCATCGACGAGTTCACCGGCCGCGCCATGGAGGGCCGCCGCTACTCCGACGGGCTGCATCAGGCGCTGGAGGCCAAGGAGCACGTCGAGGTCCAGCCCGAGAACCAGACCCTGGCCTCGATCACCTTCCAGAACTATTTCCGGCTCTTCCCCAAGCTGGCGGGCATGACCGGCACCGCGTCCACCGAGGCGGACGAGTTCGCCGAGATCTACAAGCTGGAGGTGGTGGAGATCCCGACCAACCTCCCGGTGGCCCGCGACGACCAGGATGACGAGGTCTATCGCAGCGCCGCCGAGAAGTACGAGGCCGTGGCTAACCTGATCGCCGAATGCCGCGAGCGCGGCCAGCCGGCCCTGGTCGGCACCACCTCGATCGAGAAGTCCGAGCTGCTGAGCAGCCTGCTCAACAGGAAGGGCATCCCGCACCAGGTGCTGAACGCGCGCTACCACGAGCAGGAGGCGGCGATCATCGCCCAGGCCGGCCGGCCGGGCGCGGTGACCATCGCCACGAACATGGCCGGCCGCGGCACCGACATCAAGCTGGGCGGCAATGCCGAGGCGCTGGCCCGCGCCTCCTTCCCCGGCGAGCCGGAGGGGCCGGAATTCGAGGCGCGCATGGCCGAGATCCGGCGCGAGGTCGAGGGCGCGGCGGCGCGGGTGAAGGAGGCCGGTGGCCTCTTCGTGATCGGCACGGAGCGGCACGAGAGCCGCCGCATCGACAACCAGCTCCGCGGCCGTTCCGGCCGCCAGGGCGATCCCGGCGCGTCGCGCTTCTTCCTGAGCCTGGAAGACGACCTGATGCGCATCTTCGGCTCCGACCGCATGGGC
The DNA here is from genome assembly GCF_001941945.1 of Roseomonas gilardii. Classification (NCBI taxonomy): domain Bacteria; kingdom Pseudomonadati; phylum Pseudomonadota; class Alphaproteobacteria; order Acetobacterales; family Roseomonadaceae; genus Roseomonas; species Roseomonas gilardii. Next base: position 2,755,214 of record NZ_CP015583.1, read on the forward strand.
GGGATGCTGTCCAAGCTCGGGCTGAAGGAGGGGGAGGCGATCATCCACCCCTGGATCAACAAGGCGCTGGAGAAGGCGCAGAAGAAGGTCGAGACGCGCAACTTCGACATGCGCAAGAACGTGTTGAAGTACGACGACGTGATGAACGACCAGCGCAAGGAGGTCTATTCCCAGCGCCGGTCCTTCATGCAGGCCGCCGATGTCGCCGAGACCGTGACGGAGATGCGGCGCGAGCTGGTGGACGACATGGTCGCCCGCGCCGTGCCGGAGAATTCCTATCCCGAGCAGTGGGACCTGGAGGGGTTGCAGGAGCGGGTCCTGTCGATCCTCGGCCTCGACCTGCCGGTGGCCGAGTGGGGCCGCGAGGAAGGGATCGACGAGGCGCATCTGCGCGACCGCATCCAGGAGGCCGCGGACCAGGCCTATGCCGCCCGGGCCGCCAATATCGGCCCGGAGCGGATGCGGGAGATCGAGAAGTCCCTGTTGCTGATGGTCTTCGACAAGGTGTGGAAGGACCATCTCCTCGCCCTCGACCATCTGCGCCAGGGCATCGGGCTCCGCGCCTATGCCCAGCGCGACCCGCTGAACGAGTACAAGTCCGAGGCCTTCAACCTGTTCAACGGCATGCTTTTCGACCTGCGGGAGGACGTGACCCGCTGGCTGATGCATGTGAACCTGATGCCGGAGCAGCCGCTGCCCTCCCCCGAGCCGATCCAGGTGACGGAGGCGCGCCAGCCCGCGCCGCCCTCCCCGCTGGATGGCGATCCGGCGGACCCGGTCGTCTTCGCCAGCTATGGCCATGCCGCCACCGATGCGGCGGTGCAACTTTCCCCGGGCGTGCGCGCTGACGACCCGTCCACCTGGGACCGGACGCCGCGCAACGCGCCCTGTCCCTGCGGTTCGGGCAAGAAGTACAAGCACTGCCACGGGAAAAACATCTGAATGGCACGACCGCCGCGAAGCCTGGGCTGCACCCTCGACTATCAGGCCTCCGGGCCGAGCACCTTCGTCTTCGCGGTCCGTCCTTCGGAGGACCCGCCCGCACGCCAGAAGATCCTGCGGGAGAGCCTGACGCTGTCCACCGGCGAGCCGGGCGAGGAATGGCGCAGCGTGGACGGCATCCGCTGGCTGCGCGTCCTGGCCCCGGCCGGCCCCGTGCGGCTGCACTACGAGGCGGAGGTGCAGGGCGAGCCGGTGGTGCATGACCCGGCCGGGATCACGGAGATCCCGGTCCAGCAGGTGCCGCAGGAGGCTTTGCACTTCCTGTTGCCGAGCCGCTATTGCGAGAGCGACCGGCTCACCGGTTTCGCCCAGGCGCAGTTCGGCGGGATGGCCCAGGGCCATTCCCGCGTGGCGGCGGTCTGCGACTACATCTACCAGCGCACCGCCTATCAGCGCGGCAGCACCGATGTGCGGACCACGGCGCTGGACGTCCTGACGGATGCCGCGGGCGTGTGCCGCGACTTCGCGCATCTGGGCATCGCGCTGACCCGCGCGCTGGGGATCCCCGCGCGCTTCCTGGCCGCCTATGCGCCGCACCTCCAGCCACCGGATTTCCACGCGATCTTCGAGGCGTTGCTGATGGGGCCGGAGGGACCGTGCTGGTACGTCTTCGACGCCACGCGCCAGACCGCGCTGGACGGGGTGGCACGCATCGCCGTGGGGCAGGATGCCTCGCAGGTGGCCTTCTGCTCCATCTGGGGGAATGCCCAGGCCACCGGCATGCAGGTCCGCTGCGATCCGGAGCCGGGTGCGGCGAAGGAATGGACCACGGCGGCGGTGTCGGTGTCGGTGGCCTGAGAGCGGAGATTCAACCTCCGACGATATGGCGGGCGCGCTGCTCCGGCTGCTTCGGACCCCGAGATCCGTTCAAGTCGGCTTCTCGATAAGCCATTTCGGATCCTCCACCCGAAGTGTCAGTCCGACCTCAGTAGCAAAGTCCCGTGCCGCACGCGCAACACCCGGCCAAGGGTAGTCGTCGCCGATCAGGATGCCACCCGGTTCCAGCAAGTCCCAGTACTGGCGAGCATCCCGCAATACGGCCTCATACTCATGCGCCGCATCGATATGGATCACGCCCGCGCGCACCCCGAGCCGTTTGAGAATGACCATCGCGTTTTCGGAAGTCTGTGCCAGGGGTACGACGAAGGCCGACACCCCCTCATGCACAACATTGGATAGGAATTGCCAGTAGAGTGACGGCCAGCCGTGCCGCATCTTGAGGTCCTCGAAAATCCGGTCCGGACATTCGCGGTTCCAATGCTCTGGACTGCCGAGAAAAGTGTCGATGGCAATCACGGCCCCGTTCACGCCTTGCGCTTTGAGGTGCTTTGCCATGTAGATTGTCGAGCCCCCCTTCCAGACACCGACATCAATCACGATGCGAGGGCGACGGGCGAGGAGTTCACGCTCCAGCGCCGGATGCCGGCTATTCCATCCCTGCAGATCTACCGGGACATTGGGAGTGAAGCCGGCATAAACGTCCGCGGCGAACAGTTTCCTCTGAAGTTCATTGGCCGGAGTTTCCGCACTTTCCACCGACTGTCGGACCCGAGGTTCCGCAGATATATCCGACGCGGCCTGCTGCGTAATGCGGGCGAGTTGCCTTTTCCTGAATTCCTCACTGTTAGCTATACGGCGCACGATCTCGGCCGGTTGCATCTCGCCGGTATTGAGGGCAGAGGTAAAGGTGTCAAACCCGAGGCGATCTGGAGCCCGTTCCAGAAGCCCCCAGTAAAGGGACTGCACGAAAGTCTCCGATGGAAGCTCCTCATCGGCAACCGTTACCATCAGGCTCTGCTCCCGATCGATGAGTGACACTCGCGCCTCAGCCGCCATAATGGCCAGATCATCTGACGTCGGAAAATCGAACCCTGTCAGTTGCTCGTCGAAAAAGACGGTCTCGTCATAACCCATGCTCTTATACAGCTCTGGATTGTAATGCTCGCCGACATCACCAATGTAATGGCCCTGGGCTGGGAAACACATAAGTCTGACGGTGCCGAGCGCGGCGCAAGCGACCTCTTTCGCCGCATCCTGAGATGTTCCAAAGATCGGCAGGCCGAGCGAAGAAAAATAGGCCCGTATGCGATCATCAGGCCGCTCGGAATAAGGGCTGTTCCGTACGAGGCCCAGATACTCTTCCACGATTTCGCGCTGACGCTGCCACTGCCTGCGAGTCAACGCGAAACCCCAGTTATGGCCCATGGGGACGAGATGGCGTCTTAGCTGCTTCTGCTCCTCATTGGAGGCCCTATGAACGCCATATGCAGCCACGTAACCAACACGTTCTTCACTCAGCGCAAAATCTGAAAGTTTTTGTAACGTATCAAGATAGTAACGTGAGAGAACCATGTCGTCTTCGAAAAATACGCCAAGATCGGCCTTCATTTCATCAAAGACGAATTTTTCCGCACGCTCGAAATTAAGAGCCACCCCGAGATTGTACGGAGCGTGATGAACCACCCCAGCGGGAAAGTAATGCTGAAACACCGCGATACTGGCAGCAATATCTTCGGGATTTGCCCTGGATCTGCCGCCGAATGGGCTTCTTGCTCCGTCCTGGAATAGATGGACGGATCTGTCCTCGACATCAACACTCTGCGCTTTGAGACTCTTCAACACCCGGCCGAGAAAGTTGGGCCTGTTGAAGGACATAATCGCGATCGGCGGCAGAAACGGGCGTACCATCTGGTCTGGCATCAGTTCGCTCCTTTTCGGAGGCATCGTTCGTTGTCTTCCCCGGCCAGCGGCTTCGGGATGCCCGGGAGATTATGCCCGTGCCGCAGCGGGCCCATCGCAGCTCGTACTTCCGTTCATACGTTCTCGAAGAGAAGCTGCTCGACGATATTCTGCCGCTCGGCTGCGTCCACTTCGCTCGCCCAACCGATTTGCCGCATCCCGAAAGCAGCACGGCGTGGATCATGCTCGCCCAGGTATGATGCAGACCGATCGAGCGTGAAGCGCAGATCCACCAGCCCGTCCGCAGACACAGGGATACGGAGGCGCAGCACCTTGGTCACCCAGGGCTGAGCAGTCATGGAGGCGATGCGTGGATCGAGGGAACCACAAGATCTCGCCATAAGCCGAACCTTGGGGGGAGCGACGGTCACGACTTGCCCGTTCGCAGACGGGGATCCGAAGAGTTGAAGGTAAACGATAACGTTGCCGGCGCTGAGGCCCGTATAGAATGCGACCCGCGCCGATTTTCCTGTCATCCAGACACCGATGGATTCACAGTCGTTCCAGCCTTCTACCAGAGTCGATCGCAACGGGTTGGCGATGTAGCTGGATGGCATGCCGTGGCTCCGACTGTAGTCAGCCGGCCTGAAGGTTCGTCCGCTGGGCATCAGAGCCACAGCAGCGCATGCACCCCTGGATGGCCTTTCCTTTTGCCGCTGCAGCGCAGCCAACAAGTCCCGCCCCACATCGTTCCAGGTCCGTGCCTGGAAGCGCGTCCTGATATCCGTGCGCCGCTTCTCCAAGTAGCCCGGCTCGAACAGCATGCGACGCATCACGCTCATGCCGTCACGAACATTCAGCGGGTCCACATAATCCACGAGATCCTGGCCGACCTCCGGAATGGATGTCGCATTGGAGGCGACACACGGCACACCGTAGGTCAGGCTTTCGCCCACGGGGAGGCCCCAGCCCTCGCAGAACGATGGAAACGCCGTGAAGAGGCAGTTCTGATAGAGTGTCGCCAGATCCTCGTCCGAGAGATCATGAAGAATATGCAGTCGGTCTTCCAACTGGTTCGTGTCACGGATCTGGTCCATGAGTTCATCGACACGCCATCCCTGGCGCCCGATGAACACCAGATCCGGCATATCCTCGCCCTGCGATAGAAGCTCCCGCCAGATGCGGAACAGATAGGCGTGGTTCTTGCGTGCCTCAATGGTTGAGACAGAAAGCACGAAGCGTCGGTCGCGTAGATGCGCGATTGTGCCTTCCCATTGGGCGCTGCGGCCAGCGGCCAGCCGCTTCACCGGCTTCAGGACATGAGCCAAAGGCACCGCCTCGACATCGATGTCCGTAATTCCGTTCTCTACCAGCAGGCGTCGGACATCGTTCGCCACATAATCGCTAATGGCGAAGAGAAAATCGAAGCAGCGCAGCCCATCGCCGATTGCCAAGGTGAACCAGACGCTCAAGAGCGGCGCACAGAACTCAGGGTGAGTGATGGGGATCAGGTCATAGACATAGAGGCCCACACGCAGACCCAATTCACGCATCCGGGCACAAGTCTGGACCACTTCTCGCACATTCCAGAAGGCACCCAGGATAAGCAGTGTTTGCGTTGACGCCGGCGGGATCAGGATGGCGGTCGAGCGCAGTTCGGCAACCAACTCCTTCAGCCGTTGCTGCTCGACCCGCGTTCCCGCAGCGTGGGACACCAGCTGAGACAGTGTATTGTTCTGCAGCATCATACAGCCATCGGCGCTGCTGATGACGAAGCGATAGCCACAAAGCTGGTCCTTCGGCAGTGCCAGGACCTGCTCGATGATATTTGCCTGGACGCGCTGTATCCCCGACAGGGTCCGGTGCTCGTTCAGGTACACCAGGAGGTCCGTCACCTCCATCAGCGTGGCCGTGGCGAGTTCCTGCTCCGTCCAGTGGCCCATCAATTCGGAGGCCAGTTGGCTCTCGCCCAGCATCACCAATTCCCGGTAGGCGTCGGCCGAAGCCCCTAGCCGTAACGCGTTGGCAAGGCTCTCGGTGGCCTCGCCACGCCGGCCGGCCAGGACCAGCGCACGGCCGAACTGGAGCTGTGCGTCGCCGTCCTCGGTCCCGAGTTCCGCCGCCTGGCGATAGGCGTGCAGGGCATCGGAGACCTGCCCTTGCTCCTTGAGCGCGTGGCCGAGCTGCACCCAGATGGGAACGTCCTTCGGCTCTACCTCCAGATGCAGGCGGTAGAGTTCCGCCGCAGCCGTCCAGTCCTTCCGATCCCGTGCCTCATCGCCAGCCCGCCGGAACTGACGGTCCTCGTCCCGTCGGGGGGCTGCCAGGGAGGCCAGCTTGGTCAAGATCAGTTCCCCGCCACGCATGATTCGTCCGCTCACAAAACCGAGAGATCATCTGCTATCCAAGCGAATCATGCAACCCAGAGGGGAATAGATTAGCGGCATAACTCTTCAACGGAGAAGATTTTGGCTGTGCTCAGGCGGAGTGCGCGGGAAGCCCGATATTTCCACGCGCCAAACTGTTCAGGCGACGCCGTGCCGGCCCATTTCCAGGAATTTCTCGCGCCGCCGGCTCTTCAGGGTTGCGCCATCGACGGGCAGCAGCGGCTGCAGGGCCTCCCAGACCTTCTGCCCGACATCGGCAACCGCCTTGGTCGGGTCGCGGTGCGCGCCGCCCAATGGCTCCGGCACCACCGCATCCACGAGGTTCAGGCGCAGCAGGTCCTCCGCCGTCAGCCTGAAGGCTTCGGCCGCCTGGGGCGCCTGCGCAGCGTCCCGCCATAGGATGGAGGCGCCGCCTTCCGGCGAGATGACACTGTAGATGCTGTGCTCCAGCATCAGGATGCGGTCCGCCGCCGCCAGGGCGATGGCGCCGCCGGAGCCGCCCTCGCCGATGATCGTGGCGACCACCGGCACGGGTGCTTCCAGGCAGGCCTCGATGGAGCGGGCGATGGCCTCGGCCTGCCCGCGCGCCTCGGCCTCGATGCCGGGGAAGGCGCCCGCCGTGTCCACGAAGGTGATGATCGGGATGCCGAAGCGGCCGGCGAGCTCGATCAGGCGCCGCGCCTTGCGGTAGCCTTCGGGCTTGGCGCTGCCGAAATTGTGCTTGATACGGGTCTCGGTGTCGGTGCCCTTCTCGGTGCCCAGGACCATCACCGAATGCCCGTGGAAGCGGCCGAGGCCGCCCACCACGGCCTCGTCATCGGCGAAGGCGCGGTCCCCCGCCAGAGGCGTGAACTCCTCGATCAGCGCCTCGATATAGGCCAGGCATTTCGGCCGCTCCGGGTGGCGGGCCACCTGCGCCTTCTGCCAGGGGGTCAGCTTGCTGTAGGTCGCGGCGAGGAGCTTCTCCGCCTTGTCCTGCAGGCGGCCGACCTCCTCCGCCACATCGATGCCGCCGGCATCGGTGGTCCGGCGGAGTTCCTCGATCTGGCCTTCCAGCTCGGCGATCGGCTTCTCGAAATCCAGGAAATGACGCATCGGGGGTCCGTACACGGAGGCGTGCGGAGCGGCTAGAGCGGATCGCGCCGGAAGGGAAGCGCCGGACCCGCGAATCCGCCCCGCCTGGAAGGGAAGGCGATGCCCCGGCACGGGCCGGGGAGGCAAGGGCCTCTTTCCGGAAGGCGGCGGCCCCTGTCAGTGCTCCGCCTCGCCTGGCCTCTCGACCTGGCCGCGCCGTTGCAGGCGCAGGGCCACGAGCCAACAGGAAAGCGCCCAGGCCGAGCCCAGGCACCAGCCGGCCAGCACGTCGGTCGGCCAGTGCACCCCCAGATAGATCCGGCTGGCGCCCACCAGCAGCGTCACCGCCACCGCGACGGCCATCACATAGAGCTTCAGCCGCGGCCCCGCCTGGATGCGCGTCATCAGCGCCCCCAGGGTCAGGTAGGTGACGGCCGAGAGCATGGCATGGCCGCTGGGGAAGCTGGCGGTGAAGACCTCCACCATATGGGGCACCACGTCCGGGCGCGGCCGTTCGAAGAGGAGCTTGACCAGCAGGGACAGCACGGTGCCGCCCAGGATGGACACGGCGGTCAGCAGCGCCGCGCCGCGCTTGCGCTCCAGCAGCAGGCCGCCCAGCACCACGAGGCTCACGGACACCAGGATCACGTTGCTGCCCAGGGCGGTCACGTCCTGGGCGATCGCCGGCAGCCAATGGGGGCCGATGGGGCGCTCCAGATCGGCCGGGTCGCGCAGCAGGAGGAGCAGGTGGCGGTCGAAACCTTCCAGGCTGTCGCCATGCACCAGAGCCGCCAGTGCCACGAAGCCCAGCAGCCCGCCCGCCACCAGCAGCAGGCCGAGCAGCCCCGGCAGTTCGGGCGTGGCGTCGCGGTGCTCGAATCGGGTCATGCGCGTCGTTCCTCCTGGGCATGCCCCTTTGGGGGGTCATGGGGCGGTGGGCCTTCGGACGGCCATCCCGGGCAGCAACGGCTCAGCCGGTGCCGCGTTCCCCCGCCGGCGCGACGGCGTCGGAGAGCGGGTGGTGCAGTTCCATCACCGCCCGCAGCCGTTCCTCCAGCACCTTGGTGTAGATCTGCGTGGTCGCGATATCGGCATGGCCGAGCAGCACCTGCAGAGAGCGCAGGTCCGCGCCCCGGTTCAGCAGGTGGGTGGCGAAGGAGTGGCGCAGCACGTGCGGCGTCGCCCGCGCCGGGTCCAGCCCGGCCTCCAGCGCCGCCGCCCGCAGCAACTGGTTCAGCCGTTGTCGCGTCAGGTGCCCTGCCGCGGCGCGGGAGGGAAAGAGCCAGCGCGCGGCCGGCCCGCCCTTTTCCTCCTCTGTCGCCAGCCCGGCCAGGGCCTCTCGCGCCCGGGCGCTGATCGGGATCAGGCGTTCCCGCCCGCCCTTGCCCCGGATGGCGACCAGCGGCGCCGTGTCGCGCAGCGCCGCCGCCGGCAGGGCGACCAGCTCGCTTACCCGCAGGCCGGAGCCGTAGAGCATCTCGCAGGCCGCCACGGCCAGCAGGCCGCTGCGCCCGGGGAGGCGGGACGCGCCGGCGATCAGCGCCTCCACCTCCTCCTCCCGCAGGGCCTTGGGCAGGGATTGCGGCAGGCGCGGCGTGTCGAGCAGCGCGGTCGGGTCGTCGCCGCGCATCCCCTCCCGGGCCAGGAAGCGGAAGAACTGGCGCAGCGCCGAAAGCCGCCGGGCGACGGTGCGCGCCGAAAGCCCCGCGCCCGAGAGCCCGGCGAGATAGGCGCGCAGCGCTTCGGGCGAGGCGCCGTCCAGCGTCCCGCCTTTCCGGCGCAGCCATCCCGCCACATCCGTCAGGTCCGCCTCATAGGCGGCCAGGGTGTTGCGGGCCGCGCCGCGCTCGGCCGCCAGCATCTCCAGAAAGGCCTCGACACGGGCATCCATGGCGTGCAGGAGAGCCGCCCCGGCCACGCCTTCAGCGCGGGCCGAAGCGCTCCGCCGGGATGGTGCGCTCCACCGGCTGTGGACTCACATCGGGCGGAAAGGCACCAATGACGAGCAGGCCCACGGCGAGCAGTGCGATGATGACGAGAATGATCAGGGTCAGTGGGCGACGAAACATGGAGTTGCGCGTGGTCCCTCGCGTGCGGGCGAAGCCGTGCTAGCCTTGGGCACCGTGTCGCGCAACCTGGACATCCTCGCCGATCCGCATTCGGAGCGAAACCGTGGCTCCGCTGCCCCGCCGGCGGAAGCCGACCGGGCCGCGAAACACGTCCAGACGGGGAGCGGAGCGGGGAATATCCGCGGGGAAGCCGGCGCGGTCGCGGATTCCACGGCCCCGGCCCGGATGGCGGCGGTCGCGGCCCGCAGCATCGTGCTGGTTGGCCTGCCGGGTGCCGGAAAGTCCTCGATCGGCCGGCGACTCGCGGCGCGGCTCGGCCGCCCCTTCCTCGACACCGATGCCGAGATCGAGGCCGCGGCCGGCCTGCCCGTCTCCGAGATCTTCGCCCGCTATGGCGAGGCGCATTTCCGCGATGGCGAGCGGCGGGTGATTGCCCGCATCCTGGCCGGCCCGCCGGTGGTGCTGGCCACGGGGGGCGGCGCCTTCAACGACCCGCGCACCCGTGCCTCGGTGCGCGCTTCCGGCGCCGTCGCGGTCTGGCTGCGCTGCTCTCTTTCCGCCCTGGTGCGCCGGGTGGCCGGGCGGGACCACCGCCCGATGTTCGTCGGGCGCGACCCGGCCGAGGTGCTGCACGGCCTCATGCAGATGCGCCATCCTTATTATGCGGAAGCCGATATCGTGGTGGATTGCACCGACGAGACCCCCGACATGACCACCGCCAATGTCGAGGTGGCGCTCGGCGCCCATGAGGCCCCGTCCCGCCTCCCCGTCACGCTGGGCGCGCGCAGCTACGAGGTCGCCATCGGCGGGCACCTGCTCGAACGCGCCGGCGGGCTGCTGGCCCCGGTGCTGCCGGCGCGCCGCGTGGCGGTGGTGTCCGACGCGGCGGTGGCGGCCCTGCACGGCGCCCGGCTGCGGGCCGGGCTGGAGGATGCGGGCTTCGAGATCCGTGCCGAGATCGCCGTGCCGCCCGGCGAGGGCTCCAAGAGCATGGCTTCGCTGGAGGCCGTGCTGGACGCGCTGCTCGGCGCCGGGATCGACCGCAAGACGACCGTGATCGCCCTGGGCGGCGGCGTGGTGGGCGACCTGGCCGGCTTCGCGGCCGCCGTTGCCATGCGCGGCCTGCCTTTCGTGCAGGTGCCGACGACCCTGCTGGCCCAGGTGGATTCCTCGGTCGGCGGCAAGACCGGGATCAACCTGCGCGCCGGCAAGAACCTCGCCGGCGCCTTCCACCAGCCGCGCATGGTGCTGGCCGATATCGGCACCCTCGCCTCCCTGCCCCCGCGCGAGCTGCGCGCTGGCTGGGCCGAGGTCGCCAAGCACGGGCTGCTTCAGGGATCGCTCTGGGACTGGTGCGAGGCGCAGGGGCCGGCGGCCATGGCCGGGGACCCGGCGGCGCTGCGCCACGCGGTGCTGGAATCCTGCCGCCTGAAATCCGCCGTGGTGGCCGCCGACGAGCGCGAGGAATCCGCCGAGGGCGGCCGGGCGCTGCTGAATCTCGGCCATACCTTCGGCCATGCGGTGGAAGCCGAGTGCGGCTATGACGGCAGCCTGCTGCATGGCGAGGGGGTGGCCATCGGCCTCGCCTTGGCGGCGAAGCTCTCCGCCCGGCTGGGTCACTGCGACCCGGCCCTGCCCGCCCGGGTGGTGGCGCATCTGCGCGATGTGGGGCTGCCCGCCTCGATCGGCGACCTGGAACGGCGCTTTACCGTGGAGGCCCTGCTGGGGCGGATGCGCAAGGACAAGAAGGTCCGCGACGGCGCGCTCCGCTTCGTGCTGATCCGGGAGCCCGGTGACGTCTTCACCACGGGCGACGTGCCGGAAGACGTGGTGGCGGCCCTGCTGCGCGAGGACGGCGCCACCGGCTGAGGCGGCCCCCTCCCGTGGGCGCGGCCCCGGCCGGTCCGCGGATCGCGCCCTCCCGGTCGCGGGGGTTATGCCACCCTCACGCTTCCGGCGATTCCGCCGCCGGCGGTCACGGGCTAGGCTGGGGCCCATGCCCCTTTCCCAGCCCGTGGCACGCAGCCTCCAGCACAACCGCGACATTGCCCTGCGCGGCTATGAGCGCGAGGACGGGTCCTTCGACATCGAGGCCCGTCTGACCGACACCAAGGCCTATCCGCTGCCCAATCTGGACCGCGGCACCCTGATGCCGGGCGACGCCCTGCACGACATGTGGATCCGGCTGACGGTGGATGCCGACATGCTGATCCTGTCCTGCGAGGCGGCGACGGACAGTTCGCCCTATGCGATCTGCCCGGACATCGCGCCGAACTTCGCCCGGCTGGCCGGGGTCCGCATCGGTCCGGGCTTCAACCGCGCCGTGAAGGAGCGGGTCGGCGGCACGGAGGGGTGCACCCATCTGCGGGAGCTCCTGGCCCAGATGGCCACGGTGGCCTACCAGACCCTGCATTCGGTCCGCACCCGCCGGCGCCGGGATAGCGGAGAAGGCGAGCCGCCCTTGTCGCCGGGGATCGTCGGCACCTGTTACGCCTATGCGCCCGACAGCCCCGTGGTGCGGCGGCGGAAGGGCTGAGACCGGCGGGCGGAAGTCCCGGCCTTCGCGCTGTCCGGCATCGCGCGGGGCCGGCCGGCCGGACCCTCCGGGCCCGGCCGGGGATCGCGCCCTATCGGCGTTCGGCCGCCAGGGCGACGCCGAGGTCCTCCGAGGCATCCATCGGCTCCAGCGCCGCCGGGGCCTCCGGGACACGCCGGGCGCCACGCGTCAGCCACTGGCCCAGCCGCATGCTGGGCGTCTCGACCAGCCGGTAGCCGAGTTCCGCCACCACCAGCGAAACGGGGATCGCCAGCAGCACCGCGAGGCCGGGCGGCAGGATTCCCACCAGCCCATGCGCCAGGGCCAGGATGACGATCTGGTGGAAGAGGTACAGGCTGTAGGAGATCTCCCCGAGCCGCCGCAGCGGCCGGATGGCCGCCAGGCGATGGAACAGGGCGGTGCTGATCGCGGCGGTGATGATGATCGTGGCGGCCAGGCTCATGCCCAGCATCCAGACCAGCTTCATCACCATGCTCGTGGTGGAGACGGGCCCCCAGGCCGGCATGCCCAGCAGCAGCAGCGCCACGGCCACCAGCCCCAGCCGGCCCAGGGCGGGCAGGCCGGAGAAGAGCCGCTCCAGCCTCTCGCGCTGGAACCAGAGCGCCGAGCCGAGGAAGAAGAGCGGCATCCACTGGAACAGGAAGGCGAGGCTGCCCAACATCGTCATGGGCAGGGTCTGGCCATCCAGGCTCATGAAGCCGGCCGCCACCAGATAGAGGCCCAGGGCCAGCAGCGGCGCCCAGAGGCTGCGGCTCCGCACCAGCAGGAAGACAAGCGGGAAGAGCAGCGAGGCCCGCAACTCGACGATCAGGCTCCACATCGGGGCGTTCAGGTCGTGATACGGCTCCATGCCATAGGCGGCGAGATGGCCGAGGAGCAGGTCCGGCGTGAGCGGCACCGACCAGGAGGTCGCATTCAGCCAGCCGCTCATGCCAGGGACGGCACCCTTATAGGTTGCAACATAGAGTCCGGCCGCCACCAGCACCGCGACGGCGAAGGGCAGGTAGATCCGGCACAGCCGCTTCACCACATACTGCCCGTAGGAGATGCCGCGCCCGTTCTCGAAGGATGCGGAGAGGACGAAGCCGCTCAGCACGAAGAACACCGCGACGCAGCCCGGCCCGGCCACCAGGAAGCGTGCCGGCGTGTATTTCAACGCGAAAAACAGATAGTCGGCCGGACCGGATGCCTCGGTCAGCGGCGGCACGTAGAATGCCTGTGGAAACGACATCCACACATGGTGAAGAAGCACGATGAAAGCGGCGAGACCTCGCACGACGTCCAGTTCATGATAGCGCCTGGAAGGCATTCGTCCTGATCTCCCTTGGTGATCAGCAGAGAGGCGCCGGCGGAGGGATATTCAACCCATCCGACAAGACATGGCGTTCAATGCAATCTAAAATAAAATTACATCCGGATCATGAGACGTTCGCATGATGGCAAACGGGAAAGCAAGAAAACTGCTGGGATCCGGATCATGAAATGTTTTGGAAACGGACCGGCTCCCCCCGGTCCTCCTTCCTGTTGCCCCTTCTCGACTTGAACCCTCAGCCCTCGCCCGGCGCCTTGGCTTCGATGGCAAGGGCATGCATGCCACTGGCGAATTCCCCCGCCAGGGCCATGTTCACGGCGCGCTGCCGCGCCACCCTGGATTGCCCCAGGAAACCCGGCCAGACCACCCGGACGGTATAATGCGTCTCGCCCCCCGGACGGGCACCGGAATGGCCGGCGTGCTGATGGCTGTCATCGCGCACCGCGATCTCGGCGCCCGGGAAAGCCTTGGCCAGCGCGGCTTGCAGTCGGGTGGCGCGCGCGCCAGCAGGATGAGGATGCTCTGGGATCATGCAACCGCTTTTTCCATGCGTTACCGATGTTTGTGAAGCGTAGGATACTGCCTTGCCCGCATGGCGCCGGACGCCCATAAGGGGGACACCATGGCCCGACGCGGCACGACACACACTCCGCCCTCACCCGGAAGCAGCAGCTTCCGCCGTTGCGATTTCCCCGGCTGCGAGGCGGCCGGGGAGTTTCGCGCCCCTCGCGACCGGTCTCGCCTGCGCGACTATTATCATTTCTGTCTGGAACATGTCCGCGCCTACAACCAGGCGTGGGATTTCTACAAGGGAATGACGCCGGAGGAGATCGAGGTCCATCTCAAGGAGGATTCCGGCTGGCAGCGCCCGACCTGGCCGCTTGGCCGCCTCGGCATGCAGGGCAAGTTCGATCCCTCGCAGCTCAAGGACCCGCTCGGCCTCTTCGCCGACGCCAAGCCCACCCCTCGAAAGTCGGCGACCAAGGCCCCAGCTGAGCTCCGTGCGGCGCTCGACGTGCTGGGCCTCGGCTGGCCTCTCGAAGAGGATGCGCTGCGCGAGCGTTGGAAAGAACTCGCCAAGCGCTATCATCCCGACACCAACGGAGGCGACAAGTCGGCCGAGGAGCGTCTGAAGGACGTGAACCGTGCCTACAGCCTGCTGCGCAAGCGGCTCGCCACCATGGGGGCCCAGGCGACCAGCGTCGCCGCCTGAGGCCCTTGCCACACTGACACTGAGAAGCGGGAACACCCCCGATGGACACCATCGCCACCTTGCCCGATAGCCGTCCCGACATGCCCGACGCGCGGGTCAAGGTGCGCGAGGTCTTCGGGATCGACACGGATCTCGAGGTTCCGGCCTTCTCGAACCCGACCGAGCACGTGCCGGAGCGCGACCCGACCTATCGCTTCGACCGCGACACGACGCTCGCCATCCTGGCCGGCTTCGCCTTCAACCGCCGCGTGATGATCCAGGGCTATCACGGCACGGGCAAGTCCACCCATGTGGAGCAGGTGGCCGCCCGGCTGAACTGGCCCTGCATCCGCGTGAACCTGGACAGCCACATCAGCCGCATCGACCTGGTGGGCAAGGACGCCATCGTCCTGAAGGACGGCAAGCAGGTCACCGAGTTCAAGGAAGGCATCCTTCCCTGGGCCCTGCAGCGCCCCTGCGCCATCGTGTTCGACGAGTACGATGCCGGCCGCCCGGACGTGATGTTCGTGATCCAGCGCGTGCTGGAGGTCGAGGGCAAGCTCACCCTGCTGGACCAGAACCGCGTGATCCGCCCGCATCCGGGCTTCCGCATCTTCGCCACCGCCAACACGGTGGGCCTGGGCGACACGACCGGTCTGTATCACGGCACGCAGCAGATCAACCAGGGCCAGATGGACCGCTGGAACATCGTGGCGACGCTGAACTACCTGCCGCACAAGCAGGAGACCGACATCGTTTCCGCCAAGATGGGCGTGACCGACGCGAAGGGCCGCAAGCAGATCGAGGCGATGGTCAGCCTCGCCGACCTGACGCGCGCGGGCTTCATCGCCGGCGACATCTCCACCGTCATGTCGCCGCGCACGGTCATCACCTGGGCCGAGAACGCCAAGATCTTCGGCGATGTCGGCTTCGCCTTCCGCCTTTCCTTCCTCAACAAGTGCGACGAGGCGGAGCGCGCCACGGTGGCCGAGTACTACCAGCGCTGCTTCAACGAGGAGATCCCGACGGGCCTCTACGTGAAGGCCTGACGGCGACGGGGCGGATGGGAGGGCCCTTCCTCCGCCCCACGGGATGACTGCGGCTGGTGGGAGAGGTTTTCCGTGAGCAATTCCAAGGATCTGTCCCGCCAGGAGGAGTTCAAGCGGGCCACCGCCGGCGCGGTCCGCGCCATTGCCCGCACCGATGACGTGCAGGTGGCCTTCCAGCCCGGCCCCTCCGGCCTGACCGGCAAGCGCGCCCGCCTGCCGCTGCCGACCCGGGCCCTGCCGCCCGCGGAGATGGCGCGCCTGCGCGGCGCCGCCGATGCCGTGGCGCTCAAGCTGCGATACCACGACGAGGCCACCCACGCCGCCCGCCTGCCCGCGCGCCGCGACGCGAAGGAGGTCTTCGACACGCTGGAGCAGGCGCGCGTCGAGGCGGTGGGCAGCCGGGCGATGCCGGGCGTCGCCGCCAACCTCCAGGCACGGCTGACCGAGCAGGCCGAGGCCGAGGGCTATGACCGCATGACCCGCAAGGACCAGCTGCCGCTGCCGGTGGCGCTGGGCCTGCTGGCGCGGGAGAAGCTGTCCGGCGAGCCGGTGCCCGAGCCCGCCCGCCGCGTCCTCGACCTGTGGCGCGACACGCTGGGCGAGCGGGCCGAGGCCGCGCTCGACGAGATGGCGGGCAGCACCGAGGACCAGGACGCCTTTGCCCGCGCCGCCCGCAAGCTGCTGACCGCGCTCGACCTCGCCGAGGCCGAGGTGGAGGCCGAGAGCAGCGAGGACGAGGAGCAGCAGGGCGATCAGGGCGCCGATTCCTCCCAGGTCCAGGACAATTCCGGCGAGGGCGAGGCGCAGTCCGAGGATGCCGAGAGCATGCTCGGCGCCCAGCCCGAGCAGGCCCAGGGCGAGGCCGCCGAGGATGAGGGCGAGGGCGAGGAGGAGGACGGTTCCGCCGCCGAGGGCGAGGACCGCCCGGGCGGGCCGCAGCAGCGCAAGGAGGTCCCCGCCTCCGACGATGCCTCCGTCTATCGCGCCTATACGCGGAAGTTCGACGAGGAGGTCGGCGCCGACGACCTTTGCGATCCGGAGGAGCTGGCCCGTCTGCGGCAGCAGCTCGACCAGCAGCTTTCCCACCTGCAGGGCGTCGTCTCCAAGCTGGCCAACCGGCTGCAGCGCCGCCTGATGGCGCAGCAGCAGCGCGCCTGGGATTTCGACCTGGAGGAAGGGGTGCTGGACGTGGCGCGGCTGGCCCGGGTCATCTCCAACCCGACCTATTCGCTGTCCTACAAGCGCGAGCGCGAGGCGGACTTCCGCGACACGGTCGTCACCCTGCTGATCGACAATTCCGGCTCGATGCGCGGCCGGCCGATCACCGTGGCCGCCATGTGCTGCGACATCCTGGCCCGCACGCTGGAGCGCTGCTCGGTGAAGACCGAGATCCTGGGCTTCACCACCCGCGCCTGGAAAGGCGGCCAGTCGCGCGAGCGCTGGGTGCAGGATGGCAAGCCGCGCAACCCGGGCCGGCTGAACGACCTGCGCCATGTCGTGTACAAGGCGGCGGACGAGCCCTGGCGCCGGGCGCGCAAGAATCTCGGCCTGATGCTGCGCGAGGGGCTGCTCAAGGAGAACATCGACGGCGAGGCGCTGGACTGGGCCTATAAGCGCATGCTCGCCCGCCCGGAGCACCGCCGCATCCTGATGGTGATCTCGGATGGGGCGCCGGTGGATGACAGCACCCTCTCGGTGAATCCCGGCAACTACCTGGAGCGGCATCTGCGCAAGGTGATCGCGGATATCGAGGGACGCGACATCGTGGAGCTGGTGGCCATCGGCATCGGCCATGACGTCACGCGCTATTACCGCCGCGCCGTGACCATCGTGGATGCCGAGGAGCTGGGCGGCACGATGATGCAGAAGCTGGCCGAGCTGTTCGACGAGGATGCCGCGGCCGCCTATCAGCGCGCCGCCGCGGAACGCTCCCCCGCCCTGATCTGACGGGCTTGCGCCGGCGTCGCCTGCTCGGGGGCGGGCTGCTGGCCGCCACGGCCGGGCTGGGCGGCTGCGCCCTGGCCCTGCGTCCCGGTGGCGGGCCCCTGTCGCGCCCCCTGCCGCCACCGGAGGGCGATCCGCCCTTCGGGGCGGGGCGCGTGCTGGGGGTGCTGGAGTTGGATGCCCGGCGCCTGGGTGGCGAGGGCCTGTCCGGCCTGCATGTCTCCGACGAGCTTCTCCTCACCGCGATCGGCGATCGCGGCGCCTGGTGCCATGCGCGGCTCGTGCTGGATGAGCGGGGCGTGCCGCTGCGGCTGGAGGCGCCGCGCACCGGGCGCCTGCACGATGCGCGCTGGCGCGCCCTGCCCGTTCCCTTCTCGGCCGATGCGGAAAGCCTGGCCCGCCTGCCGGACGGCTCCTGGCTGGTCGGCTTCGAGCGCTGGCACCGGATCTGGCGCTATCGCGACCTGAACGGACCGGCCGAGCCGGTCGAGGCGCCGCCGAGGCTGGAGGAGGCACCGCTGAACGGGGGGCTGGAAAGCCTCGCCGTGCTGGCGGACGGACGCTGGCTCGCCATCGCCGAGAAGTACCATGCGGACGAGGCCGGCACGCTGCGCCATGCCTGGATCGGAGGACCGGGGCGCTGGCAGGCCCTGGCCTATCGCCCCGCACCGGGCTTCGATCCCTCCGACGCCTGTCCCCTGCCGGATGGCGGCGCGCTGGTGCTGGAGCGGCATTTCTCCTGGCTGGACGGGCTGCGTGGGCGGCTCTGCCACATCCCGGAGGAGCGCCTGACCCGGGCCGCGGCCGGCAGCGTGCTGGAAGGCGATGGGCTTCTGGACCTGGCCGACCCGCTGCCCACGGACAACTGGGAAGGGGTCAGCGTCTTCCACCACCGGGGGCAACGGCTGGCCGCCCTCATCTCGGACGATAACGGCCTGCCCATCCAACGGACCTTGCTGATGGTGGTCCGCCTCTGACGGGCCTCCCCGTCAGGCGCCTGCCCCGGAATCGAGCAGGCGGTGTTCGGGCAGCGTCATCCAGACGCGGCTGCCGATGCCGCTCATGGCCTCGACCGTCAGGTCGCCGCCATGCGCGTGCAGGAGATCGCGCGACGTGGCGAGGCCGAGTTCCAGCCCGCGCGTCCCGGCGCGCGTGACCATCGTGTCGCCGAGATCGGCCACGGTCGCACCATGGCCCTCATCCTCGACCACCAGGGCGAAGCGGCCCGGCTGGCGGCGGATATGGATGGCGATGCAGTCGCCCATGCCGGTGTCCCGCACCGCCCTCGCCAGGATCTGGAACAGCACCCGGCCGATGGCCCGCCGGTCGCCGAGCAGGGCGACATTCTCGCATTCCGGGTCGATCCGCCACAGGCGCATGCCCTCCCCCATGGGGCGCTGCACCTCAACCAGGGCTTCCTGGAGCAGCTCGCCGAGCCGCAGGGGTTCCTCGGTCAGCCGCCGGCCCTGTCCCTGCGCGGCCTGATGCTCCGCGAGGCTGTCGCTCGTTTCGTCGGCGAGGTTGAGCAGATGCGCGGCGCCGCTGCGGAGCCGGCCGATGGTCTGGAGGTAGAGGGAGGTGGAGACGGTGAGGTCCGGGTGCTGCGCCAGCCGCTCGGACAGGGCCATCAGCTCCAGCCCGGGCCGGGTCAGCTCGCGGGCCAGGATGCCCAGATGGCGGCGCTGGGCCGCCAGGGCGTCCTGCTCCACGGCCAGCCGCGCCTCGGCCACACGGGCCCGGCGGGACTGCCTCAGGGCGACGGCTCCCAGGCCCAGCGCGGCCAGGATGGCCACGAGGGCAAGGAGCGTCAGAATCGGAACGAAAGCCATATCCCCCCCATTATAGGGGAGGATCGGTTAATTGCCCCTGAAGACTTAGGCCGCCTGCTTCTTGACCTGGGCGCGCACGATGCGGCGCTTCAGGGTCAGGGCCTCGGTGCCGAGCTTCCGGTCGGCGGTGCCGAGCAGGAAGGAGTCGAGACCGCCATTGTGCTCCACCGTACGGATGCCGTTGGTGGTCAGGCGAAGCTGCACCGCCGTGCCGAGCACATCGGAGAAGAAGGACGCCTGCTGCAGGTTGGGCAGATAACGGCGGCGGGACTTGTTGTTGGCGTGGCTGACGTTGTTGCCGGTCAGCACGCCCTTGCCGGTGATGTCACAGCGGCGGGCCATGTCGTTAAACCTCGAAATCGCGAACGCGCGGGAAGGGCGGCCCTATGGCCCACCAGGCCCGCGGCGTCAAGTTTTGTTCCCGGGGGGAACGGTCCGGACAGGACCATCCCGCCCCCGGGAGCGGGATTCAGTGGGAGCCGCGCATGCTTTCCAGTTCGCCGCGCTCCACCGATTCGAGGGCGCTGCGCAGCACGCGGGCGATGGCCTTGTCCTCCATCGAACGCGCCATCAGCCCCAGCGCGCCGCCCAGCAGGGCCGAGGCGACCGAGATCGGGGCGATGTTCTGCTCCGTCATGTACTCGATGGCCTTGTCCACGATGGAACCGGCATGGCTCAGATCCTCCGGGGCCATTTCGTCGAGCTTGTTGTTCCCCGGGTTGTCAGACGCCATCAGGGGCTCTCCTCAAAAATGCAGTCGGGCGCAACATGGTCACGCCGTGGCCGGGGTGGAAGCCCCTTCGGCCAGGCCGTGCCGGCGGCGGGCGGCCTCCGGCCCGCGGTCCGCGTCCAGATCGGCGGCCGCGGCGGCCTCGGCGGCGGCCACTGCCTCGGACTGCCGACGCCACATCGCGGCGTAAAGCCCGTCCTCGGCCAGCAGCCGCGCATGGCTGCCCCGCTCGGCCACCCGGCCCTCCTGCAACACGATGATCTCGTCGGCATCCACCACGGTGGAAAGCCGGTGCGCGATCACCAGCGTGGTCCGCCCCTGGGCCACGCCGCGCAGGGCGGACTGGATCTCGCTCTCGGTGCGGGTGTCGAGGGCGCTGGTGGCCTCGTCCAGGATCAGCACGCGCGGGTCCTTCAGGATGGTCCGGGCGATGGCCACGCGCTGCTTCTCGCCGCCCGAGAGCTTCAGGCCGCGCTCGCCGACCCGCGTGTCGTAGCCATCGGGCAGGCGCAGCACGAAGTCGTGCACCTGGGCGAGCCGCGCCGCATGCTCGACCTCCTCCTGGGTCGCGCCGGGGCGGCCATAGGCGATGTTGTAGCGGATGGTGTCGTTGAACAGCACCGTGTCCTGCGGCACCACGCCGATGGCGGCGCGCAGGGATTCCTGCGTCACGTCGCGGATGTCCTGCCCGTCCAGCAGCACCCGGCCGGAGGAGGCGTCGTAGAAGCGGAACAGCAGGCGGGAGATGGTGGACTTGCCCGCCCCCGTCGGCCCGACGATGGCCAGGGTCCGTCCCGGCGGCACGGTGAAGGAGACGCCCTTCAGGATCTCCCGGTCCGGGCGGTAGCCGAAATGCACGCCTTCGAACCGCACCTCGCCGGGCCCCGCCGCCAGGGCCGGGGCGCCGGGGCGGTCGGCCACCTCCCGTTCCTCCCGCATCAGGGTGAACATGGCGTCCATGTCCACCAGCCCCTGCTTTACCTCGCGGTAGACGAAGCCCAGCATGTTCAGCGGCAAATAGAGCTGGATCAGGTAGGTGTTCACCAGCACGAAATCGCCCACCGTCATGGTGCCGGCCGCGACGCGGCTGGCCGCCATCAGCATCACCGTGGTCAGCCCCACCGCGATGATCGCCGCCTGGCCGGCGTTGAGCATGTTCAGCGTGGTCTCGGAACGGGTGTAGGCGCCCTCGTAGCGCGCGAGCGAGGCGTCGTAGCGCCGCTCCTCGTGCCGCTCGTTGCCGAAATACTTCACCGTCTCGTAGTTCAGCAGGCTGTCCACCGCCTTGGTGTTGGCGTCCTGGTCCATCTCGTTCATCGCCCGGCGGAAGCGCAGCCGCCAGTTCGTGAAGGCGAGCGTGAAGGCGATGTAGATGCCGATCGTGCCCAGCGTGACGGCCGCGAAGGCGAAGGAGAACATCTTCCACAGGATCGCCGCGACCAGCAGGATCTCGAAGATCGTGGGGATGATGTTGAACAGCATGAAGTCGAGGACGAAATTGATCCCCCGCGTCCCGCGCTCGATCACTCGCGACAGGCCGCCGGTCTGGCGGTCGAGGTGGAAGCGCAGGCTGAGCGCGTGCAGGTGCTGGAAGACCTGCAGGGCGATGCGCCGGGCCGCGCGGGCCTGGACCTTCACGAAGATGGCGTCGCGCAGCTCGGCGAAGAGCGAACTCGCCACCCGCAACAGCCCGTAGCCGAACACCAGGGCCACCGGCACCGCCGCGATGGCCGCCATGCCGCCGGCCGCGGTGGCATGGGGGGTCAGCGCGTCCACCGCTCGCGCATAGGCCATGGGCACATAGACATTGGCCACCTTGGCGCAGACCAGGAAGACCAGGGCCAGCACCACCCGGACGCGCAGGCCGGTCTCGTTGCGGGGCCAGAGATAGGGAGCGAGGTTGCGCAGGGTCTGGAAGTGGTTGCCGCCCGTGCCGGCGGGGGGTGATTCGGCCATCAGTCGGAAGTCTCGCGAGATTTGCTTCCAGATGGGCAGACTTCCCGGCGCCGCAAAGCCGAATGGTTGCAGGCCAGTCCGGCGTGGCGCATCTGCGGGGGATGGACACACGCCTCTTCCGCCACATCCAGGCCTGCAACGAGCACCC
Organism: Roseomonas gilardii; assembly: GCF_001941945.1. Classification (NCBI taxonomy): domain Bacteria; kingdom Pseudomonadati; phylum Pseudomonadota; class Alphaproteobacteria; order Acetobacterales; family Roseomonadaceae; genus Roseomonas; species Roseomonas gilardii. The sequence continues at coordinate 2,777,142 of NZ_CP015583.1, forward strand.
GGATCTGGGCCGCTATACGCCGCTGCGCTTCGGTGGAGAGAGGGGGGGTACGGAGCAGGTGGGATACCTGCCCCCGGCCCTGGCCGCCCGCCTGCCGGCCCTTTCCCCGCATCTGCGGGCGACGCCGGAGGGTGTGGTGCTCGATCCGGCCCTGGCCAGCCCGGCCGAACGTTCCGCCGCCCTGGCCGAGCTGGTGGCGAAGCTCGCCGCCGAGGGGGTCTTCCGGCTGCGGAAGGAGCTGTTCGATGTCCGCGCGGCACCCGGCGGGCCGGTCCTGGCCGTGCTGGACCGGGGCGCCGTCGCCCTGCTCGGCATTCCCAGCCAGGGGGCGCATCTCAACGGCCTGGTGCGGCGGGCGGACGGGCTGCATCTCTGGATCGGCTGGCGGTCCCGTCACAAGCCGGTGGCGCCGGGGCAGCTCGACAACATCGTGGCCGGCGGCGTCCCGGCCGGGCTCTCGCCCCGCGACACGCTGCTGAAGGAGGCGGAGGAGGAGGCGCGCATGCCCGCTTCGCTGGCCGCCACCGCGAAGGCGGCCGGCACCGTCTCCTATGTCATGGCGAATCCGGATGAGGGGCTGCGGCGCGACGTGCTCCACTGCTTCGACATCGAGCTGCCGGAGAATTTCACCCCCGAGCCGGGCGACGACGAGGTGGAACGCTTCGAGCTCTGGCCCGCCACGCGCGTGCTGGAGGCGGTGCGGGACGGCGATCGCGTGAAGTTCAACGTCAACCTGGTGCTGATCGACCTGTTCCTGCGGGAAGGGCTGGTCGAGGACCCGGATGGCCGTCTCCGCCAGGGCCTGGACCGCTTCCGCTGACGATCCGCCCGGCCGCCGGTTTTCATCGGGACGGCGAGGTGTTGTACCCCTGTCCCCTCCAAGACCCTTTCGGGAGTCCGCTGTCATGATCGTTCTCGTCACCGGCGCCACGGCCGGTTTCGGCACCGCCATCGCCCGCCGCTTCGCCGCCGACGGCGCGCGCGTCATCGCCGCCGGCCGCCGGGCGGAGCGGCTGGAGGCGCTGAAGGCCGAGCTGGGCGCCGACAAGGTGCTGCCCCTGGTGCTGGATGTCCGCGACCGCGCGGCGGTGATGAAGGCCGTCGAGGGGCTTCCGGCGGAATGGGCCGCCGTCGATGTGCTGGTGAACAATGCCGGCCTCGCCCTGGGCCTGGAACCCGCCCAGAAGGCCGACCTGGACGACTGGGACACGATGGTGGACACCAACGTGAAGGGGCTGATGTACCTGACCCGGGCGCTGCTGCCGGGCATGATCGAGCGCCAGCGCGGCCATGTCATCAACCTGGGCTCCACCGCCGGCGAGTGGCCCTATCCCGGCGGCAACGTCTATGGCGCCACCAAGGCCTTCGTGCGCCAGTTCAGCCTGAACCTGCGGGCCGACCTCTTCGGCACGCCGGTGCGGGTGACGGACATCCAGCCGGGCCTGGTGGGCGGCACGGAGTTCAGCAATGTCCGCTTCCATGGCGACGACGCGAAGGCCGGCGCCGTCTATGAGGGCGCGGACGCGCTGACGCCGGACGACATCGCCGATGCCATCCACTGGGTCGCGTCACGCCCGGCACGGGTCAACGTGAACATGCTGCAGGTCATGCCGGTCGCACAGAGCTTCGGGCCGCTGCGCGTCCACAAGCCCGGCCAGTAACCGCCGGCCCGCCCCGGGGGAGCCTTCCCCGGGGCCTTCCCGCCTCGCGTGTTCCCGTTAACCTTTTCTTTACCGTATCACCCGATCGGGTGATCGCAACACGCTCAAAAACTTGCAATCTCCCCGTTAATTCGATCGAGCCTGGGGAGATGGCCTTGCTCGCGATCAACCGTGGCGACGACACTTCCCCGGAAAGCCTGGCACTCGAACTCTATGCCGCGTTGCTGGACGGGACCGGACTGCCACAGGTGCTGGAACGCATCGCGACGCTTCTGGGCGCCGCCTCCTATGCCGCGCTGGTGACGGAATACGACGGACGGCAGATCCTGCGCGGCAGTGCCGTCGCCCATGGAAATCTCGACCCCGCGCGGATGGCGGAATACGGCCGCCACTGGGTGCATCAGGACCCGTGGTGGCAGGCGGCGCTGCGGCATGGCCCCGGCGTGCTGAACATGGCGCGCCTCGTCTCGCCCGGGATGCTCACCCGCACGGCCTTCTGGAACGACTTCCTGCGCGGCCCCGATGCACCGTTCCACGTGATGGGCGCCCGTGTGCACACGGTCGGCGACGTGTCGGCCGCCCTGGCCCTGCACCGCCCCATGCGGCAGGAGACCTTCGGCGCGCGCGAGGAGAAGATCCTGGAGTTCCTCTACCCGCATATCCAGCGCGTGCTGGTGGCCCAGGCCCGGCTCAACGCGGCGGAATGGCCGCTGGCCACGGCGGCGGGGCTGGATGCGCTGACCCAGGGCGTGGCCGTGCTTTCGGCCGAAGGGCAGTTGGTCCTGGCCAATGCGGCGCTTCAGGCCATGGCGGCGCAGGAGGATGGCTTCATCCTCGACCGGCAGGGGATCCTCTGCGCCGGGGCGGCCGCGCGGCATGCCGTGACCGGCGCGGTGAATGCCGCCCAGGCCGCGGCCAGCGGCAAGGTGCGGCTGCTGCCCGATGCGGGGAGCTTCGCCATCCCCCGCCCCTCCGGCGCCCCACCCTGGCTGGTCCAGGCCCTGCCGCTGCGCCAGAAGGATGGGGAATGCGGCTTCGCCAGCCTGCCGCGCCGGTTCACCGGGGTGCTGCTGCTGGTGCTCGACACGAGCCGGCGGCAGGCGCCCTCCCAGGGGCTGCTGCGCCGGCTCTTCGGCCTTTCCGCCGCCGAGGCCGCCCTCGCGGCGGCCATGGCGGAGGGCAAGAGCGTCGCCGCCATCGCCCAGATGCGGGGGGTCCTGCCGGGCAGTCTGCGTTCCCAGCTTACCGCGATCCGCCGCAAGACGGGCTGCGGCAGCCAGGCGGACCTCGCCGTGCTGCTGGCCCGGGTCGGGGGCTGAGGCCCGCGCCCCGGCCGGCGGCTCAGCAGTAGCCGGCGGCCACCGGGACGGTCCCGGCCTCGGAGTTCTGCTCCGGGCCGGACACCCCGGTTACGGCGCGCTCCGGTCGGCGCGCGGCGATCTCCGGCTCCGGCGGCAGCAGGGCCAGCAGCAGGGCCGCCTGGGCGCGACCATGGCCCAGCCCGGCCCTGGCATTGCCGAGCGCCGAGCCCTTCGCCTCCAGCCCGTCCGGCCCATGGTCCCAGAGCAGCCCGCGCAGCACGCGCTGTCCCTGGCCGATCATCACCCCGGCCCTTTCGCGCAGCGCCTCGGACAGTTCCAGCCGCCCTTCCTCCGCGACGAGGTCGAGCGCGGTCAGCGCGCGCAGCAGCAGCCCGCATTCCTCCGCCGAAACCACGCCGCTGCGCTGCCAGGGTCCGTCGCTGCACCGGCGGCGGATCAGGATGGTTTCCAGCGGCGCGGTGCGGCCGGGCAGGTCCATGGCCCCCAGTCGCAGGGCCGCCACGCCGCGTGCCAGCGCATCGCCCAGGCCGGGCCAGGACGGGTCCAGCAGGGCCAGGCGCGACAGGGCGAGCAGCCCGGACGCGTGGCTGGCCATGGAAAGCGTCCCCGCCTCCTGGCCATCCTGCCCTGGCCCCTCGGCGAAGATGCCTTCCTCCCCGTCCGCCTGGCGCGCCAGCAGCGTCCGCACTGGTTCCCGCAGCAGATCCCGCCGTGATTCCCCGCCCGGCAAGCGGGCCAGGGCATCCAGCGCCAGGACGAGGTCGCAGAGGGACCGCGTGGGCAGGCCGGGGGCCTGTTCCAGCAAGGGGCCGAGATGCGCCTGGCACCAGGAGAGCAGCGTCGCCCTTTCCTCCGCCCCGGTTTCCGGCGGCGCCAGGAGCAGCGTGGCCGCGACGGCCAGCAGCGCCGCGACGGGCTCCTCGGGCGGCGAAGGGTCGCGACCGGCCATGGTGCCGTCGGGCGCCATGGTCCGCACCGCCTGCGCCACGCCCTCGGCAGTTCCGGTCAGTTGCAACCGGTCCTCCCGCACCACGAAGCTCTCGCCACCCGCCAGGGAGGTGACCCCATGGCGGACCAGCAGCCAGTGCAGCCGTCCCGCGCCATCGGTATGGGCGGTGACGCTCGCCACCGTCGCGGGCGTCCGGGGCCGGGCATGCAGCGCATGGGCGCCGTCCGCGGCGTCGCCATGGCCCGCCACGGCCAGATGATCCAGCGGGCCATCATGCAGTCGCAGCGCGGCACCGCCGCCCGCTGGCAGCGCGTGACGCGACAGCGCCCCATCCCGCCCGCCCAGCACGCCGCGTCGCAGCGGGCTCAGGCTCAGCTCGTCCCAGGCCGTGGTCACGCGCACGGCGCGGAGCTGGATGCCCGGTTCGGCCCGCAGCGTCACCGTCAGCCGCAGCACCGGATCCCCGGCGCGCAGGGCATATTCATAGCGCAGCGTCCCCACCGGGCGCGGCCGGCCGCGCCGCAGCAGTCCGCGCAGCCCCGGGCTGCCTGGCACGGCGAGCCGGCTTTCGTGGAACAGCACCACGCCGTCCGCGGTGCGGCGCAGGCCGCAATCGGCGATGCTGTCCTCGACATCCAGGCAATGGGCGCGCCGGCCCAGCCGGAACTCGACCAGGTTGCCCGTGTGCCGCGCCGCCTCGGCATCCGGCGCGTCGCCGTCGCAGAGGGATTCGATCACCAGCCCACGCGACAGGTCGCCGGTGAAGCGGGAGGTGCCCGTCACCACCTCGAAGGCGCGCGGGTCGTCGCTGCGGACCTCCAGCACGGGCGGCAGCCAGCGCCGCGCCGCCATTCCGTCCGTCCCCAGCGCCAGGACCGTTTCCCGCAGTCCCTGGGCGAGTTCCGGCGCCGTGGCCCGCAGCACGGGATGCGCCAGCGCCTCCAGCACCCGCGCATTGTCCACGGTCCAGACGGATTCGGCCGCGGCCGGCGGGGATTTCGCGGGCATGCGCGCCGCGCCGGCGGGCGGCACCGGCGCTGACGCCAGGGCCAGCATCGGTCCCGGCATCGAGGCCGGGCCCAGGGAAGGACGCGCGACCCCGTCCAGGGTGACGTCCCGGATCATCCGCTGCCGCAGGAAATGCAGCAGGCGATCGCATTCGGCTTGCGGTTGGAAGCGTCTCATTGCGGCGCAGGATAAGACAGCGCCGCGTGGGCTGCATCCCCAATATGCAACCCAAAGTGGAGATTTATGGAATCTCCACAATGAGAGGTATCAGGCTATCTCTGGCACCGCCACCGAGCGGAGGCCCATCATCGCCTCCACATCCACCAGCGCCGCCAGCCGCTCCGCATCCCAGCCCTCTGTGCCCGGAGGGCGCAGCGGCAGGACCATCCAGCGATAGTCCGCGGTGCTGTCCACGACCCGCACCGACACGCCGTCCGGCAGGACCGTGCCCCATTCGGCCAGGACGCCGCGCGGGTCGCGCACCGCCCGTGCGCGATAGGCGGCGGACTTGAACCAGCCGGGCGGATAGCCGAGCACGGCGCGGGGATAACAGGAGCAGAGGGTGCAGACGACGAGGTGGCGCCGCGCCTCGGTGTCCTCCAGCACGCCCAGCGGCGGCAGGCCCGCCATGCTCACACCCATGGCCTCGGCAGCAGCGCTGCCGTCGCGCAGCATCAGCGCGCGATAGGCGGGGTCGGTCCAGGCCCGTGCCACCATGGCGGCCCCGATGGCGGGCGAGGCACGATCCGTCCGCGCCTGCTGGGCGTCGAGCTCGGCGGCGTCGGTGATGCCCTTCGCCTCCAGCGCCACCAGGAAGCGGTCCAGCAGGGCGACATAGGCGGCGCGTGGCGGTGCGGCCATCAGGACATCCTCCCTTCCTCGCCCAGCGGCTCCAGCCAGTGGCCGTAGAGCTCGACCAGGGTCGAATCTTCTTCCCGCCCAATCCCGGAGGGCGCGGTGCCGAACAGTGCCGGCTGGGCGAAGGCCACATGGTACAGCGCGCGCAACGGCGCCGGGCGGCCGAAGGCCAGTTCCGAAGGGTCCGGGAAATCGCCGAGATGGGCCAGCACGGTCCCTTCCCGCCCCCGCAGGTAATGCGGCGTGCGGATATGGGCGGGGCCGCGCGATTCCGGCCAGTCGAAGCGCACCCGCACGCGGGTGCCGGGCACCAGCACGGCCCCCGGCGGGGCGACGCCGTTCATGCCTCGCCCCCGATCCCGTCCAGCAGCTCCGGGGCGATAATCCCCTTCTCGGCCATCAGGGCCGCCATGGCCCGCAGCCAGCGCTCGTAATAGGTCAGCGCGTGGTACTCGGCCTCGGGGATGGATTCGATCGAGCGGCGCAGCTCGTCCACCGTCATCAGGCCGCGTGCCGCGAGGATCTGGCGCAGCGCGTCCACCCGGCGGCCGAAGGCATCAGGCGGGGCGTCGTCCTGCGGCTCGACCGGCGTGCAGAGGAAGCGCGGATGCGCGCCGAGATCGTGCGGCGCGGCGCGCGGGTCCCGCTCCGTGCCGGGCGTGCCCCCGCCGGGCGTGCCCCCGGTTGCCGTCTCCCCTGGCGCCGCCTGCGTCATCCGCCGATCACCTCATCCGCCGTCACGCCGAACATCTCGGCCCGCTTCAGCCAGCCACGGTACTCGCCCACCTGAACCTCGCACCAGGCGTTTCCCTGGGCGCAGGCGCGGATGCGGCCGATCACCCCCGGCTGCAGCCGTGCCACCGCGCCGGCATCGTCTTCCGGGCGGCGGCGCATCGTGTGCATCTCGCCCCGCACGGTGAAGGTCCGGCGCCCCAGGCCCAGGTTGGAGTGGTGCACCCAGCCCTCGGTGCCGTCCTGGTCGCGGATGCGGCGCCACTGGTCGAACTCGCGGATGATCTCCACGGGCAGGTCCCGGCGCTGATAGGTCCATTCGATCGGGAAGCGCGTGCCCGGGCCGGCACGCATGTTCACCTCGTCCGAGCGCAGCGGCGCAAATCGGGGAAGCGGCAGGCCGGTCACGGAGCCCATGGCGGGCTCCGGCTCGGGCGGCGGGGCGGGGGCCGGCGCGGGTGGTTTCAGGACGGCCGCGCCCGCGGCGGCGCCCGCCGCCCCGGCAGCGGCGCCGGCGGCGGCACCGGCCGCTCCCTTGGCCGCCGTGCCCGGCCGCTTGGTGGCACGGGCATCCGGCTTGCCGGCGGTCGGCGGCTCCCGGCGGGCGGCACCGCCCTGTGCGCTCCCCTGTGCGCTCCCCTGGGTGCTCCCTTGGGTGCCTCCCTGCCTGGCGGCGGGAGGGCGGGACAATGTGCCGGAGCCGCCCTGGGTATTCCCCTGGGTATTCCCCTGGGTGCGGGGCGGCAATTGCAGCGTGTGCGGCGGGGCGGCCTGCCCCCCGGTCTGGCCACCGGATTGGCCGCCGGTCTGGGCCAGCACGGCGGCGGGAGTCCCGAGCGATCCGGAGAGGGCCAGGAGCAGGAAGGTCGGCAGCGTGAGGGTACGTCGCATCGGCAGGCCTATTGAGGGCCGCGAACGGGGGGGTCGGTCAACCCGTTCGGCCCATCATTCAGAAAGTCAGGATTTGCCCTGCCCCGACCGATTCGAGAAAGGTGGCGAAGCCCGCCACCTCCACCTGCGGGTGCAGGGCCGAGGCTGGCAAGTCCTCGGCGCGCAGCCCGGCCTCGCAGGCCAGAAGGTGGACGGGCAGTTCCAGCGCCGCCTCCAGCAGCTCCGCCGCCGTGGCCACGCCGCGTTCCGCCAGCAGCGCCTCGCGGGGATCGGTCATCAGGGGGCTTTCGCGCAGCAGCAGCCGGCAGCCGCCATTGGTGACGAAGAGCGTCACCCGGCGCCCCAGCGCCGCCGCCCCCGTCGCGGCCACCAGGGCGTAATGCCCCTTCTCGTGCCCGCCCGAGGCGAGCAGCACCCCCAGCGGCGCCCCGCCCATCCCCATGCTCACGCCACCCCGCAGACAGGGGCCGTGGCCTCCGCCGCATGGGCGGAAAGGTCGTGGATCGTGGCGCTTTCGCCACAGAGCGCGCAGGCCGGATCGCGGCGTAGGCGGATGTCGCGGAAGCGTGCCTCCAGCGAGTCCCAGAGCAGCAGGCGGCCGGACAGGCCGGCGCCGATGCCCAGGATCTCCTTCAGCACTTCCGTCGCCTGGAGCGTGCCCATCACGCCCGTCACCGCGCCCAGCACCCCGGCCTCGGAGCAGGTCGGCACCAGACCGGGCGGCGGCGGTTCCGGGTGCAGGCAGCGATGGCAGGGATGCGGCGCGCCGAGATGCGATTTGTAGGTGGAAAGCTGCCCCTCGAAGCGCAGCACCGCCGCCGAGACCAGCGGCCGGCCCAGCAGGTGGCAGGCATCGCCCAGCAGGAAGCGGGTCTCGAAATTGTCGGTGCCGTCGCAGACCAGGTCGTAGCGGGGGATCAGCGCCTCCGCCGCCGCCGCATCCATGCGCCGGGAGTGGACCTCGACCCGGACCTCCGGGTTCAGGCGCCGGATGGTGGCGGCGGCGCTGTCCGCCTTGCCCATCCCCAGCCGCTCCGTGTCGTGCGCCACCTGCCGCTGGAGGTTGCTCAGCTCCAGCGTGTCGTGGTCCACGATCCCGATCGTGCCGACCCCGGCGGCGGCGAGGTAGAGCGCCAGCGGCGAGCCGAGCCCGCCCGCCCCCACCACGAGCACCCGCGCCGCGCGCAGTTTCGCCTGCCCCGTGGCGCCCACCTCGGCCAGCAGGATGTGACGGGAATAGCGGTGGAGTTCCGCCTCGGAGAAGTCGAGCGACATGCCCGCCATATGGCATGGCGGCGGCGCTTCCGCAGGGGGGTCCCTCCCCGCTCCGGCCGCCACCGGGTGTCAGATCGGCGCGCGGCCGATGCGGCCCAGATGCGTGTCGTGGAAGCTGCTGGCGTATTTCAGCCCGTGGCCGAGGGCACGGTCGATGCCGATATGCAGCAGCCAGGCCAGGGCGAAGCTGCCCAGCAGCCGGTCGCCGGTGCTGACGGCCAGGGCCCCCAGGACCAGCGGCCCCGGCGTCACATGCACGAGGTTGTAGAGGATCGAGCCCAGGCGCCGCCCGCCGAGATAGGCCAGGATCGACAGGTCCGGCGCGATGGCGGCCAGCACGAAGGCCCACCAGCCGGTGCCGAGCCAGATCTGCCCGACCAGCCCGACCGTGGCCAGGGCGAGTCCTTCCAGCCGCAGCATCAGGTTCACCGCGCCGGTCGCGTGGCCCGGATCGGTGGAATAGGTCACGGCGACCGCCTCGGCCTCCCGCCTCGGGCGCGCGGCCCGGGGCGCGCGGCGGGGTGCGGGGGCGGGTTCCGCGGGCGATCCGGGCAGGAGTTCGGGCAGGAGTTCGGGGGCGGGTTCCGGCAGGGCCTCCGCCACTGCGTCCGCCGCCGCGCGCCGGCGAGTCGCCGGGGCCTTCGCCCGGCGCTTCGCGGGCGGCGGCTCCTCGGCGGAGAGCGGCGGGCGGCTGCGGGTGGCGCGGGTCACGGCGCAGCGCCCCTGCGGGGGTTCGGGGTGGGGAGACCGGTCCTGTGCGGCGCCATCGGCGGGGTGCCTCGTCTGGGAAGTGCGAGCGCGAAGAGCATCCCGGCATAACAACCCCACGTTCGCGCGACCAGGGGCCGACCGTCGCCCGCGCCGGCCCCTGGCCCGTCTGCGGCATGGCGGCTACACCTGCCGCCATGCTGAACGGCAAGCGCGTCCTGCTGATCGTCTCGGGCTCCGTGGCCGCCTTCAAGGCGCTGGAGCTCGCCCGCCTGCTCGGCAAGGCCGGGGCCTCGGTGACGGGGCTGCTGACCCCTGGCGGGGCGCGCTTCGTCACCCCGCACGCGCTGCAGGCCATCACCAACCGGCCCCTGGCGCAGGACCTCTGGTCGCTGGAGGAGGAGGGCGAGGGGCGCGGCCATATCGCCCTGGCGCGCGGACACGACATCGTGGTGGTCGCCCCGGCCTCGGCCGACCGGCTGGCGCGCATGGCCGCCGGGATGGCGGACGACCTCGCCGGGGCCACGCTGCTGGCCGCCACCGCGCCGGTGCTGGTCGCCCCGGCCATGAACTGGGCGATGTGGGCGCATCCGGCGACCGTCGCGAACATGGCCATCCTGGCGAATCGCGGCGTGCATGTGGTGGGGCCGGAGGACGGGCTCATGGCCGAGGCCGAATCCGGGCCGGGCCGGCTCAGCGAGCCGCCCGCCATCCTGGCCGCGATCGAGGCGGTGCTGGATGACCCCGCGCCGGGGCCGGCCGATCCGGGGCTGGAGGCCGCGCTCGATGCCGCCATCGCCGCCGGCGATGCGGATGGGGGCATGGCGCCGCCCGGCGACCCGCCGGCCGAGGAGCCGGCCACGCCCGTGGCCGTTTCGCCAGGCGATGGCGTGAGCGATGCCGCGGCCGCCCTGGGTGACGTCCCCGCGCTCCGCGCCGCGCGGCCGGTGGAGAGTGCGGCCGCCGCCTCAGCCTCGCGCCCGCTGGTGGGGCGCCATGTCCTGGTGACGAGCGGCCCGACCCATGAGCCGATCGACCCGGTGCGCTACCTCGCCAACCGTTCTTCCGGCCGGCAGGGTCATGCCATCGCCGCCGCCCTCGCCGCGCTGGGCGCGCGGGTCACGCTGGTGTCCGGCCCGGTGATGCTGCCCGATCCGCCGGGGGTCGCCATGGCGCATGTGGAAAGCGCGCGCGAGATGCTGGCCGCCTGCGAGGCCGCGCTGCCGGTGGATGCGGCGGTCTGCGCCGCGGCGGTGGCGGACTGGCGCGTGGCCGAGGCCAGCAGCGGCAAGATCAAGAAGCGCGACGGCGCGGCCCCGCCGGAGCTGCATCTGGTGCCCAATCCCGACATCCTGGCCACGCTGTCGCACCATGCGCGGCGCCCCGGCCTCGTGGTGGGCTTCGCGGCGGAAACGGATGACCTGCTGGCCAATGCCCAGGCCAAGCTGGCGCGCAAGGGCTGCGACTGGATCGTGGCCAACGATGTTTCGGGGGATGTGATGGGCGGGACGGAGAACAGGGTGCATCTGGTGACGCGCGACGGCATCGAGGACTGGCCGCGCCTGCCGAAGGAGGAGGTGGCGCGCCGCCTCGCCGCACGGGTCGCGGAGGCGCTGGCATGAGCCGCGCCACCATCCAGGTCACCCGCCTGCCGCATGCGGAGGGCCTGCCCCTGCCCGCCTATGCCACGCCGGGGGCCGCGGGGATGGACCTGCTGGCGGCGGTGACGGCGCCGCTGACCATCCCGCCCGGCGGCCGCGCCCTGGTGCCGACCGGGCTCTGCGTCGCCCTGCCGGCGGGGCACGAATTGCAGGTGCGGCCCCGTTCCGGCCTGGCGCTGAAGCACGGCATCACCATGCCCAACACGCCCGGCACGGTGGACGAGGACTATCGCGGGGAGCTCTCGGTCATCCTGATGAATGCGGGGCAGGAGAGCTTCACCGTGGAGCGCGGCATGCGCATCGCCCAGGCGGTGCTGGCGCCCGTGACCCATGCCGACTGGGCGGAGGTCGAGGCGCTGCCGGAGACCCGGCGCGGCACCGGCGGCTTCGGCTCCACCGGCACGCGCTGAGCCTCCCCGGCGCGCGTCAGGCGGTGCGGCGGACGTTCCAGAAGGCCGGCAGCCCCTTCAGCACCCCGGTCAGGTCGGAGCGGTAGGCCACGGGGGTGAAGAGCTGGCCGGTGGGGATATAGGGCACGTCCTCGAAGGCCTGGCGCTGCATCGCCTCCGCCACGCGCTTCTGCGCCGCGACGTCGGGGGCCTGGAGCCATTCGGTCCGCAGCGATTCCAGCCTGGGGCTGTCCGGCCAGCCCGGCGCCGCGTCCTTGCCGTTGCCGCGAAGCCAGATGTTGGTCACGGGGTTCAGCTCCTCCGACCCGCCCCAGCCGGTGTGGAAGACGCTCCAGCCGCCCTGCGCGACGGGATCGGGCTTGGCCCGGCGCTGCATGGCGGTGGCCCAGTCCATGGCCTGGACCTCGGCGTTGAAGCCGATCCTGCGCAGCAGCTCCCCGGTCACCTCGGCCATGGCGTTGTAGATGGGGAAGTCGGTGGGCATCATCACCACCACCTTCTCCCCGCCATAGCCGCTGGCGGCGAGCGCCGCCTTCGCCCTGGCAAGATCGCGCGGCGCGGTCAGGGCCTCCATCCCGGCCTCGGACGCCATGGGCGTGCCGGGGCAGAAATACCCCACCCCGTCGCGCCAGAGCGACCTGTCGTCGCCCTGGGCCGCCATCATGTACTCGGCCTGGGAGAGCGCCGGCAGGATGGCCCGCCGCACCGCCGCCCTGTCGAAAGGCGGGTTCAGGTGGTTGAAGCGGAACTTGCCGATCAGCCCCAGCGGCTCGATCACATCCACGGTGATGCCCGGCGCCTGGCGCAGCGCGGGCACGAGGTCGATCAGCGGCCAGCGCAGCCAGTCCACCTCCCCCTGGCGCAGCGCCGCGGCGGCGGTGGCGCCGTCCGGCATCACCAGGACCTCCACACGCTCGAAATGCGCGACCTTCGGCCCGGCCGAGCCCTCGGCCCTGCCCTCCGGGCGCGGCACATAGCCGTCGAAGCGCGCATAGGCCATGCGCGCGCCCGGCACGCGCTCGCCCGGCAGGAAGCGGAAGGGGCCGCTGCCGGTCGGGTCGGTCACGGCGGTATAGGGATCGGTCTTCGCCAGCCGCTCCGGCATGATGACGCAGGTGGGCGAGGAGTATTTCGCCAGCGCGGCCGGAAGCTGAGGAAAGGAGCGCTTCAGGCGGAAGGTGATGGTGCGGTCGTCCGGCGCGGCGACCTCCTCCGTCACCGCCATCAGCGTCTGGCCAAAGCTGTCGCGCGCCGCCCAGCGGCGGATGCTGGCCACGCAATCCCGGGCCAGCACCTTTTCCCCGTCGTGGAAGCGCAGCCCGTCGCGCAGGGTCATGCGCCAGAGCCTGCCCTCGTCCTCCACCACATGGCCGGCCACCATCTGCGGCTGCGGCTGCAGCGACCCGTCGAGGCCGTAGAGCGTGTCATAGACCAGGAAGGCGTGGTCCCGCGTCTGCGAGGCCGTGGTCCAGACCGGGTCCAGCGCCGCGATATCGGCGGCGGGGACGTAGCGCAGCACCTTGCTGCTGCCGGCGGCCCAGGCGCGGGAGATCGGGGCCGGGGAGATTGCGGGGAGCGCCAGCGCGGCGCCCGTGGCCGCGAGAAGGCTGCGACGTTGCATCGGAGGTTTTCCTGCCCTGTCGGCGCGGCCTCTGTCGGGCCGCGTCCGGGCGGGATTGAAGCAGGGATCGGGGGGCCTCCGACAGCCCCCCCCGCCGCCGTCAGCGGCCGGCCAGTGCCGCCTGCCGCCCGGTCAGTTCCGTCAGGTAGTAGGCCATGCCGGCCAGGGCGACGGCGCCGCCGAACCAGGCCACGCCCGTCCAGCCGCCCTGGGTGAAGAGCAGGCTGGCCATGGTGGAGCCCAGGGCCCCGCCCAGGAAGAAGATCGCCATGTAGAGCCCGTTGAGGCGCGAGCGGATCTCCGGTCGCAGCGTGTAGATGGCGCGCTGCCCCTGGATCTGCGTGATCTGCACCCCGGCATCCAGGATGATCGCCGCCACCACCAGCGCCACCAGGGAATCCCGGCCCAGCCAGGCGATGGCGAAGGCGCAGAGGACCAGGGCGAAGGCCAGGCCCGTGCTGGGCCGGGTCAGCCCCCGGTCGGCCAGCCAGCCCGCCACCGGGGCGACCAGCGCGCCCGCCGCCCCGGCCAGGGCGAAGAGGGCGATGCCGCTCTGCGACAGGTGGAAGGGCGATTCCATCAGGTGCAGCGGCACCGCCGTCCAGAACAGGCTGAAGTTGCAGAACTGCGCCGTCTGGTAGGCGGCGCGGCGGCGCAGGATGGGCGTGTCGCGCAGCACAGGCCAGAGGGAGCGCAGCAGCGCGCCATAGCCCGCCTGCGGGTGCGGGCGGCGCTCGGGCAGGCGGCGGGACAGGATCACCGTCAGGCCCGCCATCAGCACGGCGGAAAGGATGAAGACCGCCCGCCAGCCGAAATGGTCGGCGATCAGGCCGGAGGCCGGGCGGGCCAGCAGGATGCCGAGCAACAGCCCGCTCATCACCTTGCCCACCACCTGCCCGCGCTTCGCCTCCGGTGTCATGTGCGCGGCCAGCGGCACCAGCATCTGCACCGCCACCGAGGCGATGCCGACCAGCAGCGAGGCCAGCAGGAAGACCGGCGCCGAGGTCGCGAGCCCGGCGCCCAGCAGCGCCAGGGTGGAGCCCGCCAGGGTCAGCGCCACCAGCCGGCGGTTCTCCACGAGGTCGCCCAGCGGCACCAGCAGGATCAGGCCGGCGCAGTAGCCGAGCTGGGTCAGCGTCACCACCAGCCCCGCCACCGCCGGGCCGAGGCCGATCGAGGGGGCGATCAGCCCGATCAGCGGCTGGGCGTAGTAGATGTTCGCCACCGCCATGCCGCAGGAGATGGCCAGGAGCAGGATCAGCCCGGTGGAGGGGCCGCCGTCATGCTCGCGCAGTTCCGCCGCGCGTTCCGCCATGCATCACCTCTTCCGCTGCGTCGCTCAGGGGAGCCTTCCCCGCCTCGCGGGAGGCGACGGGAGCGCGGCCGGTGGCCACGCCGGGCGGAAGGCTCGGTCGGTTCCCCCGCGACATAGGCGAGAGCGGCGCCGAAGCGGATAGGGCCAGTCCCGTCCGGAGCGCATCCCTGCCCGGCGCCGTGGTGCAGCGGCCCCGGGCGGTGGCGCCCGGTCGGGGATAGGTCAGAGGCGCCAGCCGGTGTGGATCGCCACGATCCCGCCCGAGAGGTCGCGATGCGACACGCGCTCCAGCCCGGCGGCGCGGAACATCTCCTCCAGCGTCTCCTGGTCCGGGAACTGGCGGATGCTTTCGGCGAGGTACTGGTAGCTCTCGGCGTCGTTGGCCACCTTGGCGCCGATCGCCGGCAGGGCCTTGAAGCTCCAGGCATCGTAGAGCTTCGCCAGCGCGTCGATCCGCAGGCGGGAGAATTCCAGCACATGGAAGCGGCCGCCCGGGCGCAGCACCCGCCGCGCCTCGCGGATCACGGCGTCCTTGTCCGTGCAGTTGCGCAGGCCGAAGGCCATGGAGACCTTCTCCACGCTGCGGTCCGGCAGCGGGATATGCTCGGCATCGGAGCAGACGAAGCTCAGCCCCTGGGCCAGGCCGCGCGACAGCGCCCTGCCCTGCCCGACGCTCAGCATGCTGGCATTGATGTCCGACAGGATCACCCGCCCCGCCCCGCGCTCCTTCGCCAGGAAGGCCACGTCGCCCGTGCCGGCTGCGAGGTCGAGCAGGGTCTCGCGCGGCGAGGCGGCGATGGCGGCCACGAAGGCGCGCTTCCACAGCCGGTGGATGCCGAGCGACATCAGGTCGTTCATGATGTCGTAGCGGGGGGCGACGCTGTCGAAGACCCCCCGGACCAGGCTGGCCTTCTCGTTGCGCGGAACCTGGCGGAAGCCGAAATCGATCTGATCGGACATGGCACCCTATCTAGAGCGGAACGCCGCGCCGGGATATCCGCCTCCCCGGATGTTTCCCCGCCCGCCTTCCCGGATGTTTCCCCACCCGCCTTCCCGGATGTTTCCCCACCCGCCTTCCCGGCGGGGGGCGCGGTCCGCCCCACTGGAGACGAGATGCCCGAACTGCCCGAGGTCGAGACCGTGATGCGGGGCCTTTCCGCCGTGCTCACCGGCCGCACCATCGCCCATGCCGAGACCCGCCGCGCCGGGCTGCGCTGGCCCTTCCCGCCCGATCTGGCGATGCGCCTGACCGGGGCACGGGTGGAGGGGTTCCGGCGCCGCGCGAAATACATGCTGATGCGGCTTTCCACCGGCGATTCGATGCTGGTCCATCTCGGCATGTCCGGCCGCATGGTGGCGCGGCAGGAAGGGGCGCCGCAGGTCTCCTCTCTCGGCCCGCAGGGCGCGGCCTCCGATGCCCGGGGCGCGGCGCCGGAGCGGCACGAGCATCTGGTGATGGAGACGGAGGATGGCTGGCGGGTGGGGTTCTGCGACCCCCGCCGCTTCGGGATGGTGGACCTCGTGCCCACCGCGGCGGAGGATTCGCACCGCCTCCTCGCCGGGCTGGGGCCGGAGCCGCTGGGCGATGCCTTCACCCCCGCCGTGCTGTCCCGCGCCCTGGCCGGCAAGGCGACGCCGATCAAGGCCGCGCTGCTGGACCAGCGCGTCGTAGCCGGGCTCGGCAACATCTATGTCTCGGAGGCGCTGTACCGCGCCGGGATCTCCCCCCGCCGCCTGGCCGGCACGGTGCCCGGCGCCCGGGCGGCGCGGCTGGTGCCGGCGATCAAGGCGGTGCTGGAGGAATCCATCGAGGCCGGCGGCTCCTCGCTGCGCGACTATGTGCGGGCGGATGGCGAGGTCGGCTTCTTCCAGGAGCGCTTCCACGTCTATGACCGGGAGGGGGGCGCCTGCCCCGCCTGCCCCGGCCCGCCGAAATGCCCCGGCATCGCCCGCATCGTGCAGGCCGGGCGCAGCACCTTCTTCTGCCCCCGCACCCAACGTTGAGGTTGGGGGCGTCGAGGTTCGAGGCGCCGGGGGTCAGGACGCTGGGTCAGGGGCGCCGGTTGTCGCCGCGCCAGCGCTCGATGGCGGCCAGGGCGGTTTCCGCATCGATGATGTCGGCATAGCGGCGGCCGATATCGCGGAGATTGGCCTCATGCGCCTCCTCCGTATGGTCGCCCACGCAGTCGCGCGGCACCATCACGCGGAAGCCGAGGCTGAAGGCGTCGTTGACGCTGGCGCGGATGCAGCCGCTGGTGATGCAGCCGGTGACGATCACGGTATCCACCCTTTCCCGCGTCAGGATCGCGGCGGCGGGGGTGGCGAAGAAGATCGAGGGGGCGGATTTCACCAGCCGCACATCCGGCGCCTCGGCCGCGATGCGCGGGTCGAGTTCCGCCTCCGGCCCGTCGGGGTGGAATTCCGTCACCGCGGCGATCTTCCAGTGCGGCGCGGCGCGCGGGCTGTCATAGGCGTTGACGCAGGCGATCACCGGCAGCCCGGCCGATTTCGCCGCGCGCATCAGCCGTGCCGTGGCCTCCACCGCGCGGTCCACCATCGGCGCGCCGCCCATGGGGAAGGCCGGGTCGGTGAAGCCGCGCTGGAAATCCACCACGACGAGGCCCGGCTTCTCGCCGAAGCCGATCTCGGCGGCGCCATAGCCCCGTGTGGCATAGATGTCGGACATGGGTCTTCCCGCTCCGGGTTGCCTGCTCTTCTCCGGCACCATGCGAGCGCCGTGCCGCCGCCCCGGCGGGGCCGCGTGACCTTCCCGGCACCCCCGCGTTCCTCCTGCGCAGAGGAGGCAAGGCCATGGCATGGTTCCACGACAGGTCCTGCGCGCATTGCGGCGGGCGTGGCGCACTCTCGGCCATCGGGCTGGGTGTCGCCGCCGGTGTCACCGCGGCGGCGGGGTTGCTGCTGGGCCGGAAGGCGCTGGCCACGGCGCGCATCGGCCAGGGCCATCCGCTGAAGCACCGTGTCCTCGACCTCGCCGCCGGCGCCATGCAGGCGAAGTATCCGCTGGAAGCGATGACCACCTATCTGAACGGCTTCCACATGTATGCGGACGACATGGGTCGGCAGGTGGAGGCGACGCATTTCTGCATCCACCTGCGGCATGACCTGCACCAATGCGTGATCTTCGATTCCAACCGGCCCGACGCCCGGCTGATCGGCATCGAGTACATCATCAGCGAGGAGCGCTTCCGCGGACTGCCGGAGGAGGAGAAGCGCCTCTGGCACAGCCATCATTACGAGGTGAAGTCGGGACTGCTGGTGGCACCCGGCATCCCGGAACTGGCGGAGCGCGCCTATTTCAAGGACCTCGTCTCGACCTACGGCAAGACCTTCCACACCTGGCAGTACGAACGGGACGACTTTCCCTATGGCATCCCGCAACTGATGATGGGCTTCACCGCCGATGGGCAGGTCCGTCCGGAGCTGGTCGAGGCGCGGGACAGGCGCCTGGGCGTCTCCACGGGTGAGCGCCGGCGCAAGCGGGATGGCATTCCCATGCCGGACGTGGCCGGGGGCGCCAATTCCTGGGAAGGCGGGCGGACCGTCCAGACCCGGCTGGAGGAGCGGCCCATGCGGCGGTGACGCCCTTGCCGGAGGGTCCGGAGCCGGCCGTCCTGATGTTACAGATTGGTAACATGATCCGACCCCTGCCCTGACCTATCCTCGGCCGGCATTCCTGAACCCGCTCCTTTCTCCATTGGGGCGAGGCCCTTTCCCGTCCGCGCAACGGCCACGGACAGGGGGATGGGATGCACCGAGGAATTCGAGGAAGCATCGTGGTCCAAGAGAAACAGGTGATCGCCAAGATCACCCGGCGTCTGATTCCCTTCCTGGGGATCATCTATCTGATCGCCTATATCGACCGGCAGAATGTCAGCTACGCCAAGCTGCAGATGGTTGGCGCGCTCGGCCTGTCGGAATATGCCTATGGGCTCGGCGCATCGCTCTTCTTCATCGGCTATTTCATCTTCGAGGTGCCGAGCAACATCTTCCTGGAGAAGTTCGGCGCGCCGCGCTGGTTCGCGCGCATCATGGTCACCTGGGGCGCCGTGACCGTTGCCCTCGCCTACACGCAGAGCACCACGATGTTCTACATCCTGCGCTTCCTGCTGGGTGTCTGCGAGGCCGGCTTCTTCCCCGGCGTGCTCTATCTCCTGACGCTGTGGTATCCGCACGAGTATCGCGGGCGCATGGTCGGCTCCTTCATGGTGTTCAGCGCCTTCGCCAATGCCATCGGCGCGCCGATCGGCGGCATGCTGCTCGACCTCGACGGGCTTGGCGGGCACCAGGGCTGGCAATGGGTCTTCCTGGTCACCGGCGTGCCGGCGATCCTGATGGGCGTCGTGACGCTCTTCTACCTCGACCGCGGGCCGCAGGAGTCCCGCATCCTGACGCCGGAGGAGAAGGTCTGGCTGGCGCGCCGCCTCTCGGACGAGACGCAGCGCATGCGCAAGACCGAGCACAAGAACCCCCTCGCGGTGCTGGCGGATTCACGGGTGCTGCTGATGACGCTCTACTACGTCGCCTTCCCGCTCGGCGCCTACGGGCTCAGCTACTGGCTGCCGACCATCGTGAAGGGCTTCGGCGTCAGCAACACCGCCAATGGCTGGATCAACGTGATCCCCTGGCTGCTGGTGGCGCTCGGCCTCTATACTTGGCCGAAGCTGGCCGCCGGGAAGAGCCCCACCGCCTTCATCGTCATCCCCGCCCTGTTCGGCGCCGCCTGCCTCGTGCTCAGCGTCTATGTGCCGGACAACACGCTGCGCTTCGTCTTCCTCTGCGGCGCGGCGGTCGGGATCTTCGCGCCGCAGCCGGTGCTCTGGGCCATCCCCTCCGCCTTCCTGACAGGCGCCTCGGCGGCGGCGGGCCTCGCCGCGATCAACTCGGTGGGCAATCTTGGCGGCTTCATCGCGCAGAACGCGATCCCCTGGATCCGCGACAGCACGGGGAGCAACACCATGCCGATGCTCTTCCTCGCGGCCTGCCTGGTGGTAGGCGCGCTGATGACCTTCGTGGTGATGGCGGTGATCCGTCGCCACGGGGTGGGCGAGGTCAGGGTCGCCAGCCCGGCGGAGTGAGGGCAGCACGAGCCCGGAGGGATGCCGCCCGGGCGGCATCCCTCCGCCTCAGGCGCCGAGGGTTTTCCGCATGTGGACGATGACCCCGCCCGTCCAGATCTCCTCGCGCTCCACCTCGTAGCCCAGGCGATGGTAGAGGCGGATGTTCTCGGCGAAGCGCTGGTTGGTGTAGAGCCGGACCAGCCCGTGGCCTTCCGCGCGAGCCACGGCCTCGGCATGGCCGACCAGGAAGCGGCCCAGCCCCTGGCCCTGATGCGCCGGCAGCACCGCGACATTCTCGATCATCAGGTGGTCGGGTCCGAGGATCATCTCCACCAGCCCGGCCAGCATCTCCCCTTTGTGCAGCAGGTCGATCCGGTGGCCCTTGCGCAGGGCCTCGGCGTAATCCGCCGTCATCGGCCAGGGCTCGCGCCCGATGAGCGGGACCCATCGGGCATAGGCCGCGCGCGACAGGGCGCGGATCGCCCCGGCCTCCGCCGGGACGGCGCTGCGCAGGATCGGGATCTCGCCGGACATGAACGTCTCTCCGCTGGGATGCAGGCCAGATCGGGAGTCCTCAGCGTCGCAGCAGCCGTTCCGCGACGGGCCGCCGCCGTTCCCAGCCCAGCCGCTCCAGTTCCGGTGCCGCCTCCTCCGCCTCGGGCCAGCCGAGGCAGAGATAGCCGATGAACAGCCAGCCCTCCGGCACATCCAGGACGCGCCGCACCTCCGCCGGGTCGAGGATGGAGACCCAGCCCAGCCCCACCCCCTCCGCCCGTGCCGCCAGCCACAGCGTGTGCAGCGCCATCACGGCGGAATAGGCCACGGTTTCCGGCATGGTCTCCCGGCCGAGCCCATGGCCCTGCGCCGGATCGCGCTCCGCGAAAAGGGCGAGGTGGCAGGGTGCCTCCTCCAGCCCCGCGAGCTTCAGCCGGGCGTAGAGGCCGGCCCTTTCTTCCGTCTGCCCGGCCAGGGCCAGGGCGTTGCAGCGGGCGAAATCCGCCCGGATCGCCGCGCGCCGCGCCGTGTCCTCCACCGTGACGAAGCGCCAGGGCTGGCTCAGCCCGACCGAGGGGGCGAGGTTCGCCTGTTCCAGCAGGCGCTCCAGCAACCCATCCGGCAGCGGGTCGCGGCGGAAATGGCGCACATCCCGCCGCCAGCGGAACAGGGCCGCCAGTTCCGCCCGGAAGGCATCGTCGAAACGGGGCGCGTCGGCTCTGGGCATGGCGGGGCTTCTACGCCCTCCGCCGGGGCATCTCCAGGGCGCGTCATGGGGTCTGCCGGCGTGCGGCCGCCCCATCGGCCCCGCGCGCAAGACCGGTATCAGACCACCGGAACGTCCCGCATCCCGCCATGGCGGGCGACCAGCCGGGCGATGACCGGGCCGAGCAGGATCACGATCACCAGCCGGATCGCCTGGAGGGCCATGACGAAGGAGAGGTCCACCTGGCTGGAAGCGGCGATCACCGCCACGGAATCGATCCCGCCCGGGCTGGTGGCGAGGTAGGCGGTCAGCGGGTCGATGCCGACCAGATGCGTCAGCAGCGCCGCCAGCCCGCCGCAGAAGCCCATCAGCAGCAGGATCGAGACGGCGATGCGCGGCATGGCGCGCAGCGCGTGCATCAGCACGGCACGGGTGAAGCTGAGACCGATGCGCCAGCCCAGCACGGCGTAGCTGATGGCCAGGAGCCATTCGGGAAGCTGGATGTCCAGCAGGCCGGTGGCGTGCAGCGCCGCCCCGATCAGCATCGGCACCAGCAGCGGTCCGGCGGGGATGCGCGACCACTGCCCCAGGAAGCCGCCGCCGAAGGCCAGCAGCAGCGTGCCGGTGAAGGAGAAGGGATCGAGCGCCGGGAACCAGGCGATGGCGGGCGCCTGGGCGCCGGAGGTATCCACCCATATCCGCGCGATCAGCGAGGCCGCGATCGCCACGAAGGCCACCCGCAGATACTGCATGAAGGCCACCAGCCGGGCATCGGCGCCGAAGGCCTGGGCCATCAGCACCATGGCCGAGGCGGCGCCGGGGGTGGAGCCCCAGACCGCGGTGGTGCCCGGCAACACGCCCCAGCGGCTCATCAGGAAGCCCAGCACGCTGCTGGCCGCCAGGGTGGACAGCACCACGCCCAGGAAGAGCGGCCAGTCGGACAGGAAGGTCTGGATGATCTCGGCAGTGATGGAGACCGCCACCAGCGCGCCGACCACGCCCTGCACCCCGGTGAAGGCGAATTTCGGCATGCGCAGCGCGGCGCCGCCCACCGCCACCAGGATCGCCGCCACCATGGGGCCGAGCAGCAGGGAGGCCGGCAGGCCGGTGGTCATCAGCCCCCCGGACAGCACCACCGAGAGGAGCACGAGCACCGCCCAGGATGCCGGCACCGGCAGCCCGCTCAACAGGCCCTTGGAGGTCGGGGGGGAAGCCTGCTGGCGTGTCACGTCGGGTCAGCCTTTTTCATTTTCGTCCAGGCCCCCGCCCGGCCAGTGGGGGCCGGTCCGGCCTACTCCACCGTCACCGCCTTGGCGAGGTTACGCGGCTGGTCCACGTCGGTGCCCTTCAGCACGGCGACGTGATAGGCCAGCATCTGGACCGGGATCGCGTGCAGGATCGGTGCCACGAAGGGATCGACCGTCGGCAGCACCACCACGCGCTCGGCGAAGCGGCGCAGCACCGGCGCCCCCGCCGCATCGGTGAAGGCGATGATCCGCCCGCCGCGCGCCGCCGCCTCCTGGAGGTTGGAGGCCGTCTTCTCGAAGAGCGGCCCGCCGGGGCAGAGGGCGATCACCGGCACGGCGGGATCGATCAGCGCGATCGGCCCGTGCTTCATCTCGCCCGCCGCATAGCCCTCGGCATGGATGTAGGACAGCTCCTTGAGCTTCAGCGCGCCTTCCATGGCGATGGGGAAGAGCGAGCCGCGCGCCAGGTAGAGCACGTCCCGCGCCTTCGCCACCTCGGCGGCCACCGCCTCGATCTCGCTGGAATCCTCCAGCAGCCGCGCGGCGTGCTCCGGCACCTCCAGCAGCGCGGCGGTGAGGCGCGTTTCCTCGGCGGCGGTGAGCGTGCCGCGCGCCCGGGCGAAGCCGATGGCCATGCAGGCCAGCACGGAAAGCTGGGCGGTGAAGGCCTTGGTCGAGGCGACGCCGATCTCCGGCCCCGCCACGGTCAGCAGGGTGGCATCCGCGTCGCGCGACATGCTGCTCTCGGGCACGTTGACCACGGCGAGGGCAGACTGCCCCTGCCCACGCAGCAGCCGCATGGCGGCCAGCGTGTCCGCCGTCTCGCCGGACTGGGACACGAAGAGCGCGGCGCCGCCCTCGGGCACCGGCGGGTCGCGGTAGCGCAGCTCGCTCGCCACGTCGGAATCCACCGCCAGCCGTGCCAGGGATTCGATCCAGTAGCGGCCGACCTGCGCCGCCAGGAAGGCGGAGCCGCAGCCCGAGATCCAGAGGCGCGGCAGGTGGGTGGGATCGAAGGGCAGCGGCGGCAGCGACACGGCGCGGGAGCCCGGATCGACATACTGGTGGAGCGTGTCGCCGATCACCACCGGGTGCTCGTGCAGCTCCTTCTCCATGAAGTGGCGGTAGTTGCCCTTGCCGACCGCCGCGCCGGAGAAGGCGGTGGTCTTCACCGCCCGTTCCGCCGGCCGGTCCTGCGCGTCGAAGAAGTGCGCCGCGTGGTCGGAGACGACGACCCAGTCGCCTTCCTCCAGATAGGCGATGCGGCGGGTCAGCGGCGCCAGCGCCAGGGCGTCGGAGCCGACGAACATCTCGCCCTCGCCATAGCCCACGGCCAGCGGCGCGCCCTGCCGCGCGGCCAGCAGCTTGCGCGGGTGCCCGGCGAAGATCGCGGCCAGGGCGAAGGCGCCCCGCACCCGCTTCAGCGCGTTGGAGAAGGCCTCCTCCGGCCCCTGCCCTTCGGCCAGGTTGCGGTCGAGCAGCCGGGCGAAGGTCTCGGTGTCCGTCTCCGTTTCGAAGATGGCGCCCTGCGCCTCCAGCTCGGCGCGCAGCTCGGCATGGTTCTCGATGATGCCGTTATGCACCACGGAGACGCGCTTCGTGCCGTGCGGATGGGCGTTGCGCTCGGTCGGCGCGCCATGCGTCGCCCAGCGCGTGTGGCCGATGCCGGTGCGGCCTTCCAGCGGCTCGCGCTCCAGCACATGGGCGAGGTTCACCAGCTTGCCCTCGGCCCGGCGCCGGTCGATATGGCCGTTGACCAGCGTGGCGATGCCGGCGCTGTCGTAGCCCCGGTATTCGAGGCGGCGCAGCGCCTCCAGCAGGCGCGGGGCGGCGTCCTGCTGCCCCACCACACCGACGATGCCGCACATTCTAGCGCTTCTCCTTGCGCCGGCTGGCGCGGAAGGCCGCCGCCATGCCGGGCTTCTCTTCCTGGCGGGCGCGGCCGAAGACCATGGCATCCGGCGCCACATCCGCCGTCACCGTGCTGCCCGCCGCGACGAAGGCGCCGTCGCCCAGGGCGAGGGGCGCGACCAGCGTGCTGTTGGAGCCGATGAAGCTGCCCGCGCCGATGCGGGTGCGGTGCTTGGCGAAGCCGTCGTAATTGCAGGTGATGGTGCCGGCCCCGATATTGGCGCCCGCCCCGATCGCGGCATCGCCGAGATAGGAGAGATGGTTCGCCTTGGCGCCCTCGCCAAGCACGGCGTTCTTCAGCTCGACGAAATTGCCGACATGGGCGCCCTTCTCCACCACCGCGCCGGGGCGCAGGCGGGCGAAGGGGCCGATCACCGCATCCCGCCGCACGGTGCAGCCTTCCAGGTGGGAGAAGGCGCGGATCTCGACCCCGTCCTCCACCGTCACGCCCGGGCCAAAGACCACGTCCGGCCCCACCGTGACATCGCGGCCCAGAACCGTGTCATGGCAGAGGGTCACGCTGTCCGGCCGGATCAGCGTGGCGCCGTTCTCCATGGCGGCGAGGCGCAGGCGGGCCTGCACCGTGGCCTCGGCCCCGGCCAGCTCGGCGCGGCTGTTCACGCCGCGGCATTCGGCCTCGCTGCCCTCCACTGCCACGGCGCGGCGGCCATCGGCGCGGCACAGGGCGACGAGGTCGGTCAGGTAGTATTCCCCGGCGGCGTTGTCGTTGCGCACCCGGCGCAGCCAGGGGAAGAGGTCCGTGCCGGCGGCGCAGACCACGCCGGCATTGCACAGGCCGACCACCCGCTCCTCCTCGGTGGCGTCCTTGAACTCCACGATGCGGGCGATGCCGCCATCCGGATGCGGCAGCACGCGGCCGTAGCGCGCCGGATCGGCCGGGCGCATGGCCAGCAGGGCGAGGTCCGCCCCTTCCCGCCGCGCCGCCTGCAGGCGCCGCATGGTGTCCGCCGTGATCAGCGGGTTGTCGGCGTAGAGGACGGCGACATCGCCCTCGAACCCTTCCAGCACCGTGGCGGCCTGGAGCGCGGCATGGGCGGTGCCCAGGCGTTCCTCCTGCACCACGCAGGGATAGGGGTCGGCCAGCTCGGCCACCGCCTGCATCTCCGGCCCGACCACCACCACGATGTGGTCGAAGGCGTCCTCGCAGGCGGCGATCAGGTGGCTGAGCATGGGCCGGCCCGCCAGCGGGTGGAGGGCCTTGGGAAGGCTGGAACGCATCCGCGTCCCGAGACCGGCGGCGAGAAGAATGGCGGCGGAGGGCATCTTGGCCCATGGACCTAGCCCCCGCCCCCCGCCCCGTCCAGCACCGGGGGCGCCACTGAGGTTTCAAACCTTGTTGCCGGCTGTGACGGGCGGCGGGCCCTGGCCCCCCGCCCGCGCGGCGGTCAGCGCGCGAAGACGCTCTCGAAGTCCCGGAAGCCCTTCACCTCGATCGGATTGCCGCTCGGGTCGAAGAAGAACATCGTCCGCTGCTCGCCCGGTTCGCCCTCGAAGCGCACGACCGGCGGGATGTCGAAGGCGATGCCTCCGTCCCGCAGCCGGCCGGCCAGGGCGAACCAGTCCTCCAGCGGCAGCACCACGCCGAGATGCGGCATCATCACCATGTGGTCGCCGACCCTGCCGGTGCGGGTGACCTCGAAGGGCTTGCCCAGGTGCAGCGAGATCTGGTGGCCGAAGAAGTCGAAATCGACCCAGGTGTCGGTGGAGCGGCCCTCCTCGCAGCCCAGCACGCCGCCATAGAAACGGCGGGCTTCGTCGAGATCGGTCACATGATAGGCCAGATGGAACAGGGACTTCACGGTCGGCTCCTGGATCGGTCGCAGTGGCGGCGCCCCTGCCCGTCCGGGTGCCCCGGCGGGAGGGATCGGGTTCACGGCGCCTGAATAGCCCGCCACGCCATCCCCGCCAGCCCCGGGGGTTTTTCCCAAAGGGGGATTTTCCCAGGGGCGCATGGCAGCGGCGGTTTCCGGTGCCGAGACGCGGCCTTCCCGCCCGGCTAGGCTTCGTCGCATGGAACGTATCTGCCTTCTCGACCTCGACGGCACGCTGATCGACAGCGCGGCCGATATCCGCGACGCGCTGAACCGGCTGATGGCCCGGCGCGGCCTGCCCGGCTTCGCCATGCCGGAGGTCCACCGCATGATCGGCGATGGCGTGGCGGTGCTGGTGCGGCGGGCTCTGGAGGCGCGTGGCCAGCCCTTCGACCCGGCGGCCCTGGCCGAGTTCGTGCCGGACTACGAGGCCCATGCGAACGACCGGACTGCGCCTTTCGCGGGCGTGCCGGAGGCGCTGGCCGAGCTGCGCAGGGCGGGCTGGCGCCTTGCCGTCTGCACCAACAAGCCGGTCGCGGCGGCGCGGCTGATCCTGGAGCATCTGGGCCTCGCGCCGCTGGTCGATGCGCTGGCGGGCGGCGACAGCTTCCCGGTGCGCAAGCCCGATCCGGGCCACCTGCTAGGCACGCTGCGGCTGATGGGCGTGGCGGCGGAAGGTTCCGCCCCGCCGGGCGTGGTGATGGTGGGCGACCATGCCAACGACATCCGCTCCGCGCGCGGCGCGGGGGCGGCGCCGGTCTTCGCGGCCTGGGGCTATGGCCTCCCCGAAATGGCGGATGGCGCCCCGGTGGTCACAAGCCCGGCGGAGCTGCCGCCGCTCCTGGCGCGGATGGCGGGTTGACCGCGCCGGGTCAGCGCTGGGCGGCCAGGGAGGACGCTTCGCTCACCCGCACGAGGCTGACCGTGGTCTGCCCGAACCAGCGGTTGGGAATCTCCAGCCGCACGGGCAGGAACGGACCGCCGGGGTGGACCTGGGCGAGCCAGGCATCGCCTTCCTGCAGGCGCTGACGCTCGGCCGGGCTGTCATCCAGCTTGAAGCCATGCGTCAGCCGGCCGCTGAAATGGCAATGCAGGGCCCGGCCGGGCCAGTTGCCCGAGAGCATCTCCCACCCCAGGGTCCGGGCCGACAGCTCGCTGCGGCGGCGCCCGTCGAAGACCGCCGCCTGGGCCTCGCAGCGCCCGCTGTCCCGCACCTGGCGGAGCAGGGTCGCCACCGCCGTCAGGCTGTCCATGGTGCCGCGCTGGGCCGCGGCGGGCACCGGCTCGCGCTCATCCGTGTCCAGCGGCGGCAGAAGCTGGCGCAGCACCGGCTGGCCGTCCAGGTAATCCACGACCGTGCTGCGCTGCTCCCCGCCCCAGACACCCTGGGCGACATAGCGCCGGGGCTGTGGTCGGCCGTCGGCCCAGTTCCCGGTCGCGCGGGTGGTCATGGTGCCGCTGCGGAAGAGCGAGGCCACGCCGCGCATATGGGTGCGGATCTCCAGCACATAGCCACCCGACGAATCGGACAGGTCGAAGCTGGCCTCGATATCCATCACGGTCAGCCCGGCGGCCCGGACCACGTAGCTGGCCTTCATGGGCTGGGCGCGGGCCGGCGCGGCGGCCAGGAGGAGCGACAGGCCCGCCAGAAGAGCGGCCGGGAGGATGGCCAGACGGCCCCGCCATGAGGCGTCCCGGGAAACGTCCCCGCAGATGGCGCGCGGGAAGACAGGAGCTGTCCGCATCCAGGAGCCTCCGGTTGGCGAGGCCCTCATATCGTGGGCCATCCCCCCGTTGACACCCCCGGCGAGGGAGGATAGTTGAGCGCCCACAGCCTGGGTGCGTAGCTCAGCGGGAGAGCACTGCCTTCACACGGCAGGGGTCACAGGTTCAATCCCTGTCGCACCCACCAGGCTGCTCCCCTTTCAATCAGCAGTTCAAGCCAAACGTCGCCCGATGCGCGCGGCTGCCGTTGTGTCCGCATGTCTGGCCTACGCGGGGTGTGTTCCAGCGCACAGACAGGATGGACCAGCCGTCTAGTTTCTTCTCCACTATCAGTCGGGAGAGGGCGGCATGCCGATGTCGGAGAGGGGTGTGGCGGAGCCGGGAGAGGTGTCCTCTGGCGGCCGTGCCGTGTCCAGGGGCATCAGCCTGTTGATCCACTCGGCCCCGCTCTGCCTGTGCGCGATCCTGGGGCTGCTCTGGCTGATAGGTGGCCGCTAGGGCCGCTTCCTCCCGGGCGAAGGTCGTCGGCCGCCGCAGTCCCCCTCATACGCATGATCGGCCATAGCGGGTCCCATGGCTCGCAACGCTTGTCTCGTTGCGGCGCAAAGCGCAGTTCGCGAATTTCGGGCTGGCGGATGCGGGAATGACTGCCGCCCGGACCCGCCTCCCCTTGCTACTGGCGAGATCAGGTTCTGGCCTTGCGGCCCATTGGACACGGGGATGGATGCATGGTTGCCGGCCTGGCGCCCGGCCCGCCTTTACCGACAGGAAGCAGCGCGAGGAATGACCGGCGTCAGTTTCGATCTTGGTGAAATGGTCATATTCCTCGTGGCGATCCTTCTGTTCGTGGACATCGCCAGAGGAAAGACGGACTAGCTCCCTTCCATCCCGCAGGCGGGCGCCCGAGCCGGCCTGGCCTCAATCCCAGGCGGACAGGATCTCGCCCATCCGGACCGTTTCCACCTGCTGCCCGTAGCGCTCCCGGTAGAGCGCCAGCAACGCGTCATGCGTCCGGTCCGAGGATGAGCAGAGCGCATCCGTCGGCAGCACCACGCGATAGCCGCGGTCCACCGCCCCCAGCACCGCCGCCAGCACGCAGACATCGGTCTCGGCACCGGTGATCACCAGCGTGTCCACGCCACGGGCGCGCAGCCTTTCCTCCAGCTCCGGTCCACTCCAGGGCGAGTACACCGTCTTGTCCAGCAACTCCCCTGGCGGGACGAAGCGCATGAGCGGCGGCAACAGGTCGATGGCCCCGGGCGGCAGGGCGTCGAGCCGCATCTCCGACCAGCGCTCGTAGTAGCGCCGCCAGGTCCCCCGCCCCTCGCGCGGCGAGCGCAGCGGAATGAAGCGGGTGAAGATGGTTTGCTCCGCATGGCGCTCGGCCAGTGCCTCCACGGCGGGCAGGACACGCTCCATCCACGGCGTCTCCCAGGGGCTGCCCTTCGAGAAGAGGTTCTGCATGTCCACGCAGAGATGCAGGCAGTGGTCGCCAAGCGGCCCGAAGCGCAGGCCGTCCTGCACCCGCGGCATGTCCTCCTGATCCATGTTTCATGGTCCTCCCGCCTTCCGAACGAGCGGCGGGGCGGGAGGATGCGGGCCGGATGGGCGGGAGCCTATCGCGCTTCCTGCTCCCCGGCCTCCTCCTCCGGCACGTTGCGGCGCAGCTCCTCCAGCCAGGCCTCGGCATTGCCGTCGGAGGGGGCGCGCCAGTCGCCGCGCGGAGAGAGCGAGCCGCCCGCCACCACCTTCGGCCCGTTCGGCATGGCCGACCGCTTGAACTGGCTGAAGGCGAAGAAGCGGCGCAGGAAGACCTCCAGCCAGTGCCGGATCTCCGGCAGCGCATAGGCCCGGCGTGCTTCCTCCGGAAAGCCCGGCGGCCAGCGCCCCGCCCCGGCATCGCCCCAGGCGCGCAGGGCGAGGAAGGCGATCCTGGAGGGCCGGAACCCGTAGCGCAGCGTGTAGAACAGGTTGAAGTCCTGCAGCGCATAGGGGCCGACCTTGGCCTCGGTGCTCTGGATCGCCTGCCCTTCCGTGGCGGGGATCAGCTCCGGCGAGATCTCGGTGTTCAGGATCGAGCCCAGCGTCCCGCCCACCGCCGCGTCGAACTGCCCCGAGGCGATCACCCAGCGGATCAGGTGCTGGATCAGCGTCTTCGGCACGCCGCCATTGACGTTGTAGTGCGACATCTGGTCGCCGACGCCATAGGTGCACCAGCCCAGCGCCAGTTCCGAGAGATCGCCCGTGCCGAGCACGATGCCGTCATGCAGGTTGGCGGCGCGGAACAGGTAGTCGGTGCGCAGCCCCGCCTGCACGTTCTCGAAGGTGATGTCGTAGACCGGCTCGCCGCGCGAGAAGGGATGGCCGAGATCGCCCAGCATCTGCCGCGCCGCCGGACGGATATCGAGCTCGTGCGCCGTGACGCCGAGCGATTCCATCAGGCGGTGCGCGTTGGTCTTCGTGCCCTCGCTCGTGCCGAAGCCCGGCATCGTATAGGCGATGATGTCGGTGCGCGGCCGCTCCAGCAGGTCGAAGGCCTTGGCCGCCACGATCAGCGCCTGGGTGGAATCGAGCCCGCCCGAGACGCCGATGACGATGCGCCTGATGCGTGCCTCGCGCAGCCGCTGCACCAGGCCCGAGACCTGGATGTTGTAGGCCTCGTAGCAATCCTGGTTCAGCCGCGCCGGATCGGCGGGCACGAAGGGGAAGCGTTCCACCGCCCGTTCGAAGCCCAGATCGCCCTTCGGTGCCTCCAGGCGGAAGCCGATGCGGCGGAAGGGGCGTCCGTGGCGGCGGCGGTTGTCGTCGAAGGTGCCCTGCCGCGCCCGTTCCTGCCGCAGCAGGTCGAGGTCCACATCCGCCACCGCGAACTGGTCGCCGGCGGGGAACCGGTCGCTTTCGCGCAGCACCGCGCCGTTCTCGAAGATCGAGACCTGTCCGTCCCAGGCCAGGTCGGTGGTGGATTCCCCCACCCCCGCCGCGGCATAGACATAGGCGGCGAGGCAGCGCGCCGACTGGCTCTGTGACAGCAGCCGCCGCGTTTCGGCCTTGCCCACGGTGATGTTGCTGGCGGAAAGGTTGGCCAGCACGGTCGCGCCGGCCAGGGCGCCCTCGGTGCTGGGGGGAAGCGGCACCCAGACATCCTCGCAGATCTCGGCATGCACCACGAGGCCGGGCACGTCCTCGGCGGCGAAGAGCAGGTCCGGCCCGAAGGGCGCCTCCAGCCCGGCCACCGCGATCGTGCCGCCCTCCGTGCCGAGGCCCGAGGCGAAGTGCCGGCGCTCGTAGAATTCGCGGTAGTTCGGCAGGTGGATCTTCGGCACCACGCCCAGCAGCCGCCCGCGCTGGATCGCCAGGGCGCAGTTGTAGAGCCGCCCCTCGTGGCGCAGCGGTGCGCCGATCAGCAGAAGCGGCATCAGCCCGGCGGAATCCCGCACCAGCCGCGCCACCGCCGTCTCCACCGCCTCCAGCACCGCATCCTGCAGCAGCAGGTCGTCGATGGCGTAGCCGGACAGGCAGAGCTCCGGGAAGACCGCCACCGCCACGCCCTGGGCGTCGCAGCGGCGCGCGAGGTCCAGCAGGGCATCGGCGTTGCGCGCCGGGTCGGCGGCATGGGCGCGGCCGCTGCAGGCGGCGATGCGGGCGAAGCCGTGCCGGTAGAGGGAAAGGAAGCTCATGCCACGCCCGCCCCGTCCCGGCGGGGGAGCCGGAAGCCCGGCTCATGGCGATGGGTCACGGTCATGGCGGCGTCTCCCGGCAGAGGGCATCCCCTCCCGACAGGGAACGGGGATGGACCGCAGAGACTTGGCGCCGATCGGGCCGCCCGGCAAGCACGGCACCGGTTTGCTGTCCCAGCCTGCCTCCCGTGGGCCTGCCGCCTCCGGCCGGCTTCTTCCGGGAGGAGGTGGCAGGCCCAGGGGGCCGGAATCGCCGTGACGATTCCGGCCGGGAAAACGGCGCTTCAGCGCGCCGGGGCCGCCCCGCGCCCGGCCGGGCGCAGCTCGTCCGGGGTCAGGACG
Source organism: Roseomonas gilardii (assembly GCF_001941945.1). Classification (NCBI taxonomy): domain Bacteria; kingdom Pseudomonadati; phylum Pseudomonadota; class Alphaproteobacteria; order Acetobacterales; family Roseomonadaceae; genus Roseomonas; species Roseomonas gilardii. The sequence goes on from NZ_CP015583.1 coordinate 2,808,566, forward strand.
CCATCCCCGTTCCGGTCGGCCATGCGGAAGAAGGCCTGCGCCACCGGCTGAAGCTCCGCCAGGGTGACGCGTCCGTCGCCATTGGCATCGGCGGCGCGGAACAGCGCCTCGGCCCGGGCCTCCATGGCGGGCGGCACGGGGCGGTTGGCATTCTGCCCCCGGGCGGGGCGCTGGCTGGCCACATAGGCGCGCAGCTCCTCCCGTGTCACTGCGCCGTCATGGTCGGCATCGATGGCGGCGAAGCGGGCGGACAGGGCGGCCCAGGCCTCGTCCCAGGTCACCCGTCCATCGCGGTTCGCATCGGCCTCGGCGAAGAGCCGGGCCATGCCGCGTGGCCCCCGCTCGCCTCCTCGCTCTGGCGCCTGCCTGGCCTGGGGTGCGGGTTGGGGCGTCTGGCCGGAGGACTGGGCCAGGGCGGGGCCGGCGAGGCCCATGCCGAGAAGTGCGGCCAGTCCGAAGGCGGACCAGCGGGTCCGGGCCGGGGTGGTGGAGGTCATTGGCGGCGGGTCCTGATCCGTGTGGGAAAGTGCCGCCAGTTGGGGTGGGGATGTAACGGGGCCATGGGCCGCCGCGTGAGGAAGAGTGACGAAACCCCGTTCCTCCTCCGCGCGGCCCTCCTCCGCGCGGCGGGTCCGGGAACCTACCAGCGGTTCCAGGGGTCGTTCCGGCGGCGGTCCGCGTCCTGCCAGCGGCGCTGCTGCTCCCAGCGCTGGCGCATGTCCTGCTCCCGGCGCCATTCCGCCTCGCGTCGCTGCTGGATGGCGAAATCGCGCTGGCGCTGCGTGTCGCGCCACTGCTGCTCCTCGATCCGGCGGCGGTCCATCTCGACGCGGTGCCGGTCCTGTTCGGCCCGCTGGCGCTGCTGGTCGGCCTGGATGCGCGCCCCTTCCTGCAGCAGGCGCTGCCCCGCATCGGCGGGCTGCGCCCGGGCCGGGATCGAAACGGCAGGGACCAGAAGAGTGGGAAGCAGCAGCAGGGCCGGCAGAAACCCGGCGGGAATTCGGCGTCGCGTCATGGTGGTGGTCCTCCCGTTTCCTGAACGACCGGGGGAAAGACTGGATGCCCCCCATGGCGAGGCCGGGGCCTCACCATGGTGGAACAAAGGCACGGGCCGGGCCCGGCCAGGGCTGGCGGAGCCTAGCCGCGCGGCGGCGTGCCCGGCTCCCCAAGGTCCCAGTACATGCCGGCGAAACCGGCGATGCCCTCGCGCAGCGTGGCCGGCAGGGCGTGCTCGTCCGGCCCGTGCTGCTTGCAGCCGTTGTAGGAATGCGGGACCCAGACCAGCGGCACGCCCAGCGCATCCACGAAGACATCGCCCGGCAGCCCGCCGGAGGTGTTGGGGATCACCTGCACCCGGCTGCCCAGCGCGCTTTCCATGCTCGCCTTGGCCCAGCGGACCCAGGGATGGTCGGGATCGGTGCGGCTGGCCGGCATGCGCAGCCCGGCATTCTCGATGCCGATCTCCGGGAAGCCGTGCTCGTCCAGGTGCCGCCGCAGCGCGGCCTCGAAGGTGGAGGGGTCGGTGTCCACCGTGTAGCGGATCTGGCAGGTCGCCTTCGCCCAGGGCGCCACGGCATTCACCGGATTCTCCGGCCGGCCCGAGACCATGGCCAGCACGATGAAGGAGTTCCAGCCATAGATCTTCTCGGCGGAGGTCAGGCCGGGCTCGCCCCAGCCCTCGACGATCGCCGCCGCCTCCCCCGCGCCGCCCACCGGGCAGCCTTCCAGCACGCGGCGGATGGCGGGGGGCACCGTTTCCCCGGCCAGCCAGCCGCGCACGAGGATCCTGCCGTTGCGGTCGCAGAGGCTGGCCAGGGCATGGGCCAGCACCACCGCCGGGTCGTTGGTCAGCCCGCCCCAGTGGCCGGAATGCACGCCGCCCTGGCGGAAGCGCGCCACAAGATCGAAATGCCAGGTGCCGCGCGTGCCGGTGGCGATGGTGGGCAGTTCCGGCTCCACGCGCGGCCCGTCCGAGGCGATCAGCACGTCGGCCGCCAGCGCCTCCCGGTTCGCGAAGACGAAATCGCGCAGCCCGGCCGAGCCGCGCTCCTCGCAGGTCTCGATCAGCACCTTCACGTTGAAGCCGAGCCTGCCACCGCGCTCCGCCAGCACCGCCTCCAGCGCCGAGAGGTTCAGCGCGTGCTGGCCCTTGTTGTCCACCGTGCCGCGCCCGTACCAGCGGCCGTCGCGCTCCGTAAGGGTCCAGGGCTTCAGCCCCTCCGACCACTGCTCGTCCAGCCCGTGCACCGTGTCGCCATGGCCGTAGAGCAGCACGGTCGGCCGCGCCGGGTCCTCGATCCGTTCCGCCGTCAGGATCGGGCCGAAGCCCTGCGCCGGATTGTCGTGGATGCCGACCGCGAAGCCCATCCCTTCCAGCCAGGGGCGGATTGCCGCCTCCAGGTAGTGGCGGCAATCCGCCGCATGGGCGGGGTCCTGCGAGGTGGAGGGGATCGCCACCAGCGCGGCCAGACGGTCCCGGAAGCCCCGGTCGAAATACTCGCGCGCGCGATCCAGCGCGCCCTGCCGCGTCGCCATGGCCAGACTCTCCTGCGGTTCCCGGGAAAACGGGCCGCAGGTTGCGACGGAGGGAGGGCGAAGGGAAGACCCGGGGGCGATCTCTTCACCCCCGGCGCTGGGCCGGGGTTCCTACCGCGTCCGGCTTGGCGCACCGCCATCGCCGGATGCACCGGCCGCGAACAGCGCCGCCGCGGCGGCGAGCGGCACGAGGCTCAGCAGGGCCATGGCGCTGCCGCTCTCCGGCTCCGCTTCCTGTGGGGCATGGCGCCCAGCCGGGGCGGCCGGCAGGAAAGCGGGCGGTCGTGCCGCCAGGCGGGGCGGGGCGCTGCGGGGCGCCACGACCACGCCGGAACCGGAGGGCACCACGACGGTTTTCACGCTCTGCGCCAGCGCCGGCGGAGGAAGCGCCAGAAGGGTGGCGAACGCCACCAGCAGCGGAGGGATCGCGGCCCGTGTGATCTTCTGTCGGGGGCAATGGCTGCGCGGCACTGGCACCCTCATGCGAACCGGCTGGCGAGAGGTTCGGAACTTATCGAGTTCACGCGAGAAGATCACCTTTTATTCAACTCAAGGTGGCATTTCTGTCGCGCCAGACCAGAAGGGTGCGGCCATTCCATGTCGCCAGCGTGCCTGCCGGAACGTTGAGCCCGCCACGACCACCAGGCGGGTGATCGGCAGCCTCACAACTGCCAGTCCGAGGCAGCCGCCACGGCCGGCGCATGGCTGTGCGACTGCGCCTCGCCCGATTCGCCGATGACATAGGCGAGGTCCAGCCGGCTGTGCCCCGCCTTGAGCCAGTTGCTCCAGTTCGCGATCTCGCCCGCCGAGGCACTACGGCCCAGGGCAGTGCCGTAGAGGTCGGCAATGAAGCCGGAATCGTCCTGTCCGCCATGGCGGGCCGTGAAGAGTTCCGTCTGCATGAGTTCGGCGTAGAGGTCGCGCAGGGCCTTGCCGGCGGCGAGCTTCTGCGACCAGAGCAGCAGGGAGGAGGCGTCCGGCCCGCTGTCCAGGACCGCCTCATAGGCCCGGGCCACCTTCGCGCCCTGCGGATCGGCCAGCCAGATGCCCTGCGGATGCTGCGCCAGGAAGAGGTTGCGGCTTTCCGCCGAGCCGGCGATCCCGGCCGCCAGCGCGGCCTTGCTCATACCGGCGGCGACGAGGCCGACGTGGTAGTCGATCTCGGACGCGGCGGCGGAACGGCCGAGCGCGCCCTGGTAGAAGGCCGAGACCTGCTGCGCCGTGCTCAGGGCGCCGAAGCGGCCGGCGAATTCCGCGCTGCCGACGAGGTCCGCCGCAAGCTGCGCCGGGGTGAGGCCGGCATCGAGCCGCGCCGTATGGGTCGCGAGGCCGCTGGCATCGGGCTCCCGCATCAGGATGGTCTCGTAGAGCCGCACCACCCAGGCCGCGGCGGTGCCGCTGCCCAGGTCCAGCCGCCCGTCGTCGAAACGGACCGACTGCGCGCCCGAGAGCAGCAGCGTGTCGCCCTCCCAGCTCAGTTCCAGCCCCTTGGGCGTGGCGATCCAGTGGCTGGCATCGGCGGAGACGCCGTCCAGCACCGCCACCCCGGCGGTGGAGAAGGCGACGTCCTGCGCCACCCCGCCTGGGGAAAGACGGACCACCGTGCCGGTGTCGGGGGCGGGCAGCTCGGTCATCAGCGCGCCGCTCGCCACGGCGGGGACGGTGAAGGCGGCCATGGCCTCCGCCGAACGGCCGATCAGCATCAGCAGGTCGAGATTCGACCAGCCATGGGCGGCGATCATGTCGTGCCAGCTCGCGAGGTCGGCCGCGCCGGGCGCGCGTTCCAGCGCATCCGTGAAGAGGCGCGTGAGGAAGCTCGCCTCGCTCTCGCCGGAGGGGTGCCGGGCCAGATAGGCCTGGGTCTGGGTCAGGCTGCGGTAGAGGTCCGTCAGGCTCGACGTGCCGGCGGCGATCGCCTTTTCCCAGCGTGCCAGCGCGGCCGCGTCCGGCGCGTCGTCCAGCACGGCGTCATAGGCATACAGGATCTCCCGCGCCGTGCCGTCCACGACCCAGGTGCCGCCGGGATGCAAGGCCGCATAGCGTGCCGTCGCCTCGGGGGAGGTGGTGAAGGCCAGCACGAGCTGCGCCCGCTCCACCCCCTGCGCCAGGGCGTTCAGGTGCGTCGCCATTCCCCCCGCATCCGGCGTCCGCCCCAGCGCGAAGGCATAGAGGCGCGTCACCAGGTCGGCATCGGACAGCGTGCCGAAGCGGCTCTGCGCCTCCGGGCTCGACAGCAGGCTGCGGGCCATGCCCAGCAGGGTCAGGGCGCCGCTTTCCAGCAGATGCGTGTGCAGGGCGAGGCCGCCGTCATCGGGATCGCGCAGCAGCAGCGTCTGGTAGAGGCGCGTCGCCTGTGCCGCGGCGGAATCCGCGGCCAGTTCGAGCTGCCCGTCCATGAAATCGACCTGCCGCGTCGCGCCGAGGTCGAGCAGCGTGCCATCGGCGAGGCGCAGCTCCAGCGCGGCGTCGTTCAGGCCGAGGCGGCTGCCCCCGGCGCCGGCGGCCACCACCGCCACGCCGCCGGTGCCACGCGTCACCGCCTCCGTCCAGCTTCCCGCCGCGAGGACGGTGGGGCGGTCGTCGTTCAGGATGGTGCCGCTGGCCTCCCCGTCCCCGACCACGGCGCCACTGACATCGGTGAGCACCACCCGGAAGCTCTCATCGGCCTCGCGCAGCCGGTCGCCCAGCACCGTCACCGCGATGCTGGCCGTGCTGGCCCCCGCCGCGATGGTGACCTGGCCGCTGGCGGCCTGGAAATCCTGCCCTGCCGTGGCGGTGCCCGACAGCGTGCTCCAGCGCAGCGTCACCGGCGCATCCGCCGCGCGCGACAGGCTGACGGTGAAGCGCATCGTGCCGCCGCCGGAATCGCCTTCGGCCAGGCTGGCATCGGCGATGGTCAGCACCGGCGGGACGGGCGTGTCGTCCTCGCTGGTGACGTTCAGCACGGCGACATCCACCGTCATCGCCGCGTCCTGGTGCCCGTCCGAGACGATCACCGCGACCGGCAGGGTGGTGCCGCCCGAGCGCAGCAGGTCGTAGCCGTCGCGCAGCTTCAGGACGTTGCCGTCCACCACCTCGAAGCGCCAGTCGTCCTGTGGCGCGACGGTGAAGGTGAGCTGCGCGGCGGCGGTGTCCGGATCGCTGGCCGTGAGGCTGCCGACGATGCCGCCCGCATCGGTTTCCAGCACGCTGCCACCGCTGGAGAAGGCGAGGCCGGAGGGCGGCGTGTCGTCCACCCCCAGCAGCGTCACGACCCAGCCGCTGCCGAGATCCTGCCAGCCGGCCGCCGTCTGCACCCGCAGGCCAAAGGCGAGCACCGGGTCCGCCCCGGCGGCCCAGGCCTCCCGGTCCAGCAGCCGGGCGGGGGTGATGGTGACGGTCTGGCCCGTGGCATCCAGCGTGGCGGTGAAGGCGCCGGCAGCGGCGCCGGTCAGGGCCACCGCCAGCACGCCCGTGGCCAGCCCGACGCTGTCGGACAGGGTCAGCCGGGCCGACCAGTCGCCCGCGCCGGAGTTCTCCAGAATGGTTCCCGGCACCTGGCCTGAGATCTGTAGCATCCGGAGGCAGCCCCCAGCGTCCGCGCCTCTGCGACACGCCGTCCTGGCACGCCTGTCCCGATGCCCTCCTGGCCCTGGGTTTCTGGCATCCCCTTGCTGAACAGGGGGTTAAGAACCTTCGCCCTTCTCCGGCGCAGCCTCCTGTGCCTGGGGCGCAGTCCGGCCCTGTCCGGCGGACATTCGCCTTGGGGCCAGGGAAGGGTATAGGGCGGCGCATGATGCGCGCCTTCCGGATCCTGATCGCCGTGCTCGTCCTGGTCCTCGCGGGGGGCTGGGCCTTCGCCTGGTTCCAGCGGGAACCCGGGGAAAGCTGGCCGGACTCCTTCGCACGGCTGGTCACGCGGCAGCAGGGCCCGGCCCGGCCCATGGTCGCCTCGCCGAACGCGGTCACGCTGCCCTCCGGGGCGCGGATCGGTGGCGATTTCGCGCTCACCGACCAGACGGGCAAGCCGGTGACGGAGGCCAGCTACCGCGGCAAGGCGGTGCTGATCTTCTTCGGCTTCACCCATTGCCCGGATGTCTGCCCGACCGAGCTCAGCACCCTGGCCACGGCCATGGACCAGCTCGGCCCCGATGCCGCCCGCGTGCAGCCCCTCTTCATCACCGTGGACCCGGAGCGCGACACGCCGGAGAAGCTCGCCGACTATGTCGGCCTCTTCCACCCCGCCCTGGCCGGGCTGACCGGCACGCCGGAGCAGATCGCCCAGGTCGCCAAGGCCTATCGCGTCTATTACGCCAAGGTGACGCCGCCGGGGGCGAGCGACTATCTGATGGACCACTCCGCCTTCGTCTATCTCCTGGGCCCGGACGGGGCGCTGCGGGGCATGTTCCGGCCGGGCGCGACCCCGGAGGAACTGGCCGCGGCCGCCCGCCAGGTCCTCGGCTGAAGGAACTCCCCCGGCCATGGCTCTCCTCCCCCCTTCCAACATCCCGACCGAGGCCCGTCCCGACGTGATCTCCCTGCCCAAGGACCGCATCAAGATCCTGCTGCTGGAGGGCATCTCGGACAGCGCCGTCGCCACCTTCAACACCTCCGGCTATGCCACCATCCGGCGCGAGGCCAAGGCGCTGGAGGGCGAGGCGCTGCTGGAGGCGGTGCAGGGCGTGCACCTGCTCGGCATCCGCTCCCGCACCCAGGTGACGGAGGAGGTGCTGAAGGCCGCCGACCGGCTGATCGCCATCGGCTGCTTCTGCATCGGCACCAACCAGGTGGACCTCGCCGCGGCGCGGCAGCGGGGCATCCCCGTCTTCAACGCCCCCTTCTCCAACACCCGCTCGGTGGCGGAGCTGGTGATGGGCGAGATCGTCATGCTCCTGCGCGGCATCCCCGGCCGCTCCAACGAGGCGCATGCCGGCGGCTGGGACAAGTCCGCGACCGGCGCGCACGAGGTGCGCGGCAAGACGCTGGGCATCATCGGCTATGGCAATATCGGCACGCAGGTGAGCAACCTGGCCGAGGCTTTCGGCATGCGCGTCCTCTACCACGACGCGATCCGCAAGCTGGGCCATGGCAATGCCCAGGCGGCCGCCTCGCTGGGCGAGCTGCTGGCGCAGAGCGACGTGGTGACGCTGCACGTGCCGGAAACACCCGAGACCACCGGCATGATCGGCGCGGCGGAGCTGGCGGCGATGAAGCCGGGCGCCATGCTGATCAACAACGCCCGCGGCAAGGTGGTGGACATCGACGCGCTGAAGGCGGCGGTCGAGGGCGGCCATCTCGGCGGGGCGGCGCTGGACGTCTTCCCCTCCGAGCCCAAGCGCAACGGCGACCGCTTCGTCTCGCCGCTCCAGGGGCTGCGCAACGTGATCCTGACGCCGCATATCGGCGGCTCCACCGAGGAGGCGCAGGAGCGCATCGGCGAGGAGACGGCGGACAAGCTGGTGAACTACTCCGACACCGGCGCCACGCTGGGCGCGGTGAACTTCCCCGAGGCCAACCTGCCGGCCCGCGCGCGGGGGACGCGCTTCATGCATGTCCACCACAACATCGCGGGCATGCTGGCGGCGATCAACGACACCTTCCGCAAGTTCCAGCTCAACATCGCGAGCCAGGTGCTGCAGACCGATCCGGAGCTCGGCTACGTCGTGGTGGATGCGGAGAACGTGGCGGACCCGCAGGCCGTGCTGGCCGACCTGCGCGCCCTGCCCGGCACGATCCGCGCGCGGCTGCTCTACGAGCGCAACTGAGCCGGGACGCCTGACGCGGAAAGGGCCTGTCCGGCGCGCCGGACAGGCCCTTTTCATGTCTCCCCGGGGTTCACCCCCCGGGCGGGAAAGGCCCCCGGGGATGTCCCCGGGGGCCCTGGCGGCTACCGGCTGTTGCCGCCGCGCAGGCCGAGCGGCACGAAGCGCTGTCCCTGCGCCCCTTCCACCAGCATCAGCGCGCTGGGGCGGTTCTGCTTGCGCAGGTCGTCCAGCTTCGCCTTCAGCTCCTGCGGCGTGTTCACCCGCTCCTGCTGAACCTCCACGACGCGGTCGCCGGCGGTGATGCCGCGATCCGCCGCCGGGCTGCCCGGGGCGACCTCGACCACCACCACGCCCTTCGCATCGGGCGCGATGGAGAAGCGCTCGCGCAGCTCCGGCGTGACGGCGGTGACCTTCATCCCCGTGCCTTCCAGCTCCACCAGGGCCGGCTGCGCCGGGGCATTGCCCGTGCCTGCCTGCTGCTGGTCGGCCGGGATCTCGGCCACCTTGACCTGGACGGTCTGCTCCTTGCCGTCGCGCCAGAGCAGGACCGGCACCTCGCTGCCCACCGCCGTCTCGGCGACGATGCGCGGCAGGTTGCGCATCTCCTGCACATCCTGGTTGTTGAACTTCAGGATGACGTCGCCGGTGCGGATGCCGCCCTTGGCGGCCGGGCCGTCATCCTGGGCCCGCGCCACCAGCGCGCCGCGCGCCCCGCCCTTCAGGCCCAGGGATTCCGCGATGTCGTCGGTCACCTGCTGGATGTTCACGCCCAGCCAGCCGCGCCGCACCTGCCCGCCGGTGCGGAGCTGCGCCACGATGTTCTTGGCAAGGTTGGCGGGGATGGAGAAGCCGATGCCGATCGAGCCGCCGGAGGGCGAGTAGATCGCGGTGTTGATGCCGACGACCTTGCCATGCATGTCGAAGAGCGGGCCGCCGGAATTGCCGCGGTTGATGGCGGCGTCCGTCTGGATGAAGTCGTCGTAGAGGCCCTGGCGGATGTCGCGGCCGCGCGCCGAGACGATGCCCGCCGTGACCGAGCCGCCGAGGCCGAAGGGGTTGCCGATCGCCAGCACCCAGTCGCCGACCTGGGCGGTGTCGCTGTCGCCGAAATCCACCTGGGAGAGCGGGTGGTCGGTCTTGATCTTCAGCACCGCGATGTCGGTGCGCTGATCGGTGCCGAGCAGCTCCGCCTTGATGGTCGTGTTGTCCTGCAGCACCACGTTGATCTCGTCGGCGCCGTCGATGACGTGGTTGTTGGTCACCACGATGCCTTCCTTGGCATCGACGATGAAGCCCGAGCCCAGGGACTGCGCGCGGCGCGGCGCCTGCGGCTGGTTGGGCCGGCCGCCCGGGCCGCCAGGGCGGTTGCGCTCCAGGAAGTCGCGGAAGAATTCCTCGAAGGGGCTGCCCGGCGGCGCCTGCGGGATCTCGGGCGCATCCGGCCGGTTCGGCCCGCGCGCCTGCAGCGTGGTCGTGGTCTGCACGTTCACCACCGCCGGCAGGAGCTGCCTGGCCAGGGGGGCGAAGGAGGTCGGCGCGTCGCGCAGGGGGATCTGCGGCGAGGGCGTGGCGCCGGGGGCCGGGATCGTGGAGGGGGCCGGGGCCGGAGTCTGGGCTTGGGCGGGAGCGGAAGGCGCGGGAGCCTGGGCCAGGGCGGGCGCCATCGGGAGGGCGGCGAAGCCAGCCAGAATGGCCGCCGAGGCGAGCAGATAAGGACGCACGGTGATTCTGCCTTCCTGTCGGTCTGAGAGGTCAGCCTGGAATGTGACCACTCCCATGGCCATGGAAAGCCACAAAGGGTCACAATCGGCCAACTCCGCGCAGCCTCTCCCCCGGGCCGCCGCGGATCAAGGGGGAGGCCGCATCAAAGCCTGTTCAGCCGGTGCGGGTTCGGCCAGGGTGGGTTCGGTCGGGCAGACGGTCCGCCGGAAATGGAAAAGGGGGAACGGCCATGCCGTTCCCCCTTTCCGGGAAGCCCTGCGGGAGCCGTCCGGCCCTTACGGGGCGGGGGCCGGCTGGGCCGGGGCCGGGGCGGCTGGTGCCGCGATGGTGCCCGGGGTGGGGGCCGAGCGGAAGTAGCGGAAGAAGTCGCTGTCCGGTGCCAGCAGCAGCCGGGTTTCCGCATGGCCCTCGACGAAGGCCGTCCGGTAGGCCTGCATGCTCCGCCAGAAGGAGAAGAACTGCGGGTCCGCCCCATAGGCCTTGGCGTAGATCCCGGTCGCCTCCTGCTCGCCCTCGCCGCGCAGCGCATCGGCCTGGGCCTGGGCCTCGGCCAGCAGCACGGTGCGCTCGCGGTCGGCGCGGGCGCGGACCTGGGTGCCGATCTCGGCGCCCTCGGCGCGGATCTCGCGCGCCACGCGCTCACGCTCGGACTGCATCCGCGACAGGATGGCCTGGGTGTTCTCCTCCGGCAGGTCGGCGCGGCGGATGCGGACGTCCACCACCTGGACACCAAAGGAATCCGCCTCGGTATTCACCTGGTCGCGGATGGTGTTCATGATCCGCAGCCGGTCGGCCGAGAGCACCGAGAGCAGCGGCTCGTTGCCCAGCACGCGGCGCAGCGAGCCCGACATGATGGAGGAGAGCCGCCCGCGGATGCCGCTCTCCAGCGAACCCACCGTCTGGTAGTAGCGCAGCGGGTCGCTGATGCGGAAGCGTGCGAAGCTGTCCACGATCAGGCGGCGCTGGTCGCCCAGGATGATCTCCTCGCCCGGCGATTCGAAGTCGAGCAGCCGGCGGTCGAAGGAGATCACGTTCTGGATCAGCGGGATCTTGGCATGCAGCCCGGGGTCGCGGATCACGCGGATCGGCTCGCCGAACTGGGTGATCAGCACCTGCTGGGTCTGGTGCACGGTGAAGAGGGTGGAGCTGAGGAGGATCAGCACCACCACCACGGCGGCGCCGAGCGCGATCAGGCGGTTCATCGGCTGCCCCCCTGCTGCACGAGGTTGCTGGTCAGGCCGGGCGTGCTGCCGGAGGGCGGGTTCGGCGCCGGGGCGGAACCGTTGGAGGAGCCGTTCTGGCCGGGGGCGCGGGGCGCGCCCGGGCGCGGTGCCCCTGGTCCGTCGAGGTTGAGCAGCGGCAGGACGCCGCCGACATTCTCGTCCACGATCACCTTCGGGTTGTTCTGCAGGATCTCCTGCATGGTCTCCAGGTACATGCGCCGCAGGGTGATGTCCTGCGCGGTGCGATAGGCGGTGAGCACGCTGGTGAAGCGCTGCGCCTCGCCCTTGGCCCGGGCCACCTGCGCCTCGCGGTCCGCCTGGGCGGACTGGATCAGCTTCTCGGAATCGCCGCGGGCGCGCGGGATGATGTCGTTGCGGTAGGATTCCGCCTCGTTGCGGGCGCGCTCGCGGTCCGCCTGGGCACGCTGCACGTCGCGGAAGGCATCCACCACGGAGGGCGGCGGGTCCACCTTCTGCATCTGCACCTGGGTGATCTCCACTCCGGCGCTGTACTGGTCCATGATCGCCTGGGTGCCCTGGCGCACCGCCTGCTCGATCTGCGCGCGCGCCTCGGTCAGCGCGGGCTGGATCGGGGTGCGGCCGATCACCTCGCGCATCATGCTCTCGGCGGCGGATTTCACCGTCTGCTCGGGATTGCGCGTGTTGAACAGGAACTCGCCGGCGTCGCGGATGCGCCAGAAGACGGCGAAGTCGATGTCGATGATGTTCTCGTCGCCGGTCAGCATCATCGATTCCTCGGTCACGTTGCGCGAGGGATTCGGCCGCACATTGGTCGCGCTGTTGTCCGCCGAGGAGCGGAAGCCGATGTCGATGCGGTTGATGCGGGTGACGCGGGGCGTGGTCACGCTCTCGATCGGCCAGGGCAGGTGGTAGTTCAGGCCGGGGCCGGTGGTCGCGCGGAAGGCGCCGAAGCGCATCACCACGCCCTGCTCGTCCGGCTGCACCCGGTAGATGCCCGAGGCCGCCCAGACGGCCACGAGGGCTAGGCCGATCAGGGCGATGCCCTTCCCGCCCCCGCCGCCGCGCGGCAGGAAGCGCCGGGCGGCCTCCTGCGCCTGACGGATCACGTCATCGAGATCGGGGCCGCGGCCGAAGGGACCGTTGCCGCCCCCGCCATTGCGGGGAGGCTGGCCCCAGGGGCCGTTGCCGGGACCGTTGCCCTGGTTGTTGCCATTCCCCCCGCCCGAAGGCGGGCGGGGATTGCCCCAAGGATTGGGTCCGCCGTTGCTGTTCCACGGCATGGGCCGTCAGGTACTCCCTGGTTTGGTCGCGTCTGCTATCCGTTCGCCACCCGGTGGGGGTCAAGCCCCGGCCCCGATCCCGGCCCCCGATCCTGGCCCCTGCTGCGGGCGCGGCCACCGGTGCCCACCCCCGGCTTCCCCGACCAGGGAAAGCAGCAGGGCGGGACCGGGGAGCGCCGGAACCGGGAGCGCCGGGCGAAGGCCTCCGGCCCTGCCGGCACTCCCGTTGCCGGGGGCCGGCGGGGCGGCGCCGTCCCGCGCCCCGGCTTGCATGCGACGGCAGCATGGGCGCAAGAGCGGCCTCAAGGGAAGCCCCGGGTTCCGGGGCTCCGGCTTCGAGGCCCGGGACGGGCCTGGTGACCGCCCGTGGCTGGGGTGGACCGTGTGACGATGCGGCAGTTTCCGCCATTACATTAGAATTTGTTAATCTTGTCGTAATTCGGAAAAGGTCAAGGGGACGAGGCATGGAAAGCGCGCTGACCGATGCGATCCGCGCGGCACTCGCCGAGGTGAGGGACCCCCAGACGGGGCTGGACGTGGTTTCGGCGGGCTGGGTGCAGGGGCTGGTGGCCCGCGACGGGCTGGTGCAATTCGCGCTGGAGGTGCCGCGCGAGCGCGCCCGGGCACTGGAGCCGGTGCGCGCCGCCGCGGAGCGCGCCGTGGCCGCCGTGCCGGGCGTGCTGTCGGCGACCTGCGTGCTGACCGCCCATCGCGCGGCCCCGCCGGCGGATGCGCCCCGGGCCGTGCGGCCGCCGCCGGGCCAGGACAGGATGCTGTTGCCCGAGATCGGCGCCATCGTCGCCGTGGCCTCGGGCAAGGGCGGCGTCGGCAAGTCCACCACCGCCGTCAACCTCGCGGTCGCGCTGGCGGCGCAGGGGCTGCGGGTCGGGCTGCTGGATGCGGACATCTACGGCCCTTCCCTGCCGCAGATGCTCGGCACCAAGGAACGGCCGCGCAGCGCCGGGCAGCGGATCGAGCCGCTGTCCCGTTGGGGGCTGAAGGCCATGTCCATCGGCTTCCTGGTGGATGAGGAGACGGCGATGATCTGGCGCGGCCCGATGGTGATGGGCGCGCTGGAGCAGATGCTTTCCCAGGTCGAATGGGGCGCGCTGGACGTGCTGGTGGTGGACATGCCCCCCGGCACGGGCGACGCGCAGCTCACCATGAGCCAGCGCGTGCCGCTGAAGGGCGCGGTGATCGTTTCCACGCCGCAGGACGTGGCGCTGATCGACGCGCGGCGCGGCGTGCGGATGTTCGAGAAGGTCAATGTCCCGGTGCTCGGGCTGATCGAGAACATGTCCTATTTCTGCTGCCCCAACTGCAACCACCGCACCGAGATCTTCGGCCATGGCGGGGCCCGGGCGGAGGCGGAGAAGCTGGGCGTGGAGTTCCTGGGCGAGCTGCCGCTGCGCCTGGCGATCCGCGAAACCGCCGATGCGGGCACGCCGATCGTGCTGGCCCGGCCGGACAGCGAGGAGGCCGCCACCTACCGCGCCATCGCGGCGCGGGTCTGGGAGAAGGCGGGCGCCCCCGCCTCCGCGGGCCCCCGGATCATCATGGACTGAAGGCGGAGGATCGGGGGGAGGACCTCGCTCAGCCGTGTTCGCGCCGTGCCCGGTCCACGGGATGGGCAGCGGCGCCCCGGCTTGGCAGATTGGGGGAGGATGCGGCCCGGCCAGGGCCGCCACACCGGAGGAGCCGCCCTTGATCCCCCATGCTTCCCGGCCACGGCATGGCGGGCGCCGCCCGGCGCTGCCGATGCTGGCCGCCCCTGCCCTGCTGGCCCTGCTCGCCCTCGCCCCGGCGGCCCGGGCCGACGACACCGCGGAGGCTCTGGAGCGGGCGCGGAAGTTCTATGGCTCGGGCGACCTGAAGGGCGCCGCGAAGGAGCTGTCCTTCGCCGCCCGCGACATCGACCTGAAGCGGCGCACCCGCTACGCGAAGCTCTTCCCGCCCGCGCCCAGGGGCTGGACCCTGGCGGAGATGGAGAAGGAGGAGGAGGGCAGCGCCCTGGCCACCCAGATGCTCGGCGGCGGCGTGATGGTGGAGCGCACCTACAGCCGCGCCTCCGACGATGCGGAGATCAAGGCGCAGGTGATGGTGGACTCACCCCTTGTGCAGTCCCTGGCCAGCGTGGCCAGCAACCCGATGATGATGCGCCCCGGCGACAAGCGCGTCCGCCTGGGCGAGGAGGACGCCATCCTGCACTACGAGGCGGACAACAAGTCGGGCGAGGTCTCGCTGGTCGGCGGCAACCTCATGATCAAGCTGGAAGGCAGCGGGATCGAGAATCCGAAGGTCATGACCGACCTGCTTGGCGCCTTCGACCTGAAGAAGCTCCGCGACGGCGGCTGAAACCTCAGCGGCCGGTGGCGCGCCCCAGGGCGAAGCCGGCGGCGAGGCAGCCCAGCATGATGGCGCCGAGCTCCCCGAACAGCGCCTGCATCACCGGCAGGCCGACGAAGAGCGCCAACAGGATCAGGATGATGGACAGCGGCCTGCGCCACCAGGGCAGGCCGGGACGGCCCTGCAAGGCGGCCCGCAGCCGGGCGCCCTTGCCGGTGCCGGTCCGGCGCGGCCCCTTGGCGGGGGCGCGGGCGCCGGGTTTGCCCGGCGGCCGGGGCGTGGCGCCGGAACCCGGCTTCCCGGCGGCGCCGGGGCGCTTGGCCGCCGTGCCGCTCATGCGCGGCCGAGCACCGCCATCAGCTCGCGCCATTCCCGCTTGCTGAGGCCAGCCGCCTCCGCCGTGGGTTCCGTCCCGTCCAGCATGGCGCGCACGACTTCCAGCATCCGGGACGACAGCGTCACCGCGCCGAGGCGGTAGTCGCGGAAGGCCTCGGCGCAGAGCGGCACCCAGGCCTCCACCGCGCGCAGGATGGCCTCGGCATAGACGCGGATCTCGTACTGCGCATGGGCGTCGGCGCGCAGGGACAGGAAGTGGAAGAGGTTGTGGAGGTCCACCTTCCAGTACCACTGCGTGTAGGCGTTCAGCGTCAGGTTCATCCGCGCCAGTTCGCGCGTCAGCCCCTGGCGGGCGGGGTCGAGCACCTGCCCGTCCTCGCCCTCGTTCAACATCTCGATGTAGTGGTCGTAGTTCCGCCCGGCATCCTCGCGCAGCAGGGCGAGGACGCGCTCCGCTTCCTCTCCGCCCAGGGTGTCTCCCCGGCCCTGCCGGTTGCTGGCCGACTGGGCGGCCAGGGCGCCGCGCTCCGGGATGTAGAATTCCCGGTCCAGCACCGAGTAGCGGGCGGAATACTCGTTCACATTGGCCATGCGATGCCGGATCCACTGCCGGGCGACGAAGATCGGCAGCTTCACGTGCAGCTTGATCTCGCACATCTCGAAGGGCGTGGAATGCCGGTGCCGCATCAGGTAGCGGATCAGCCCCCGGTCCTCGTTCGCCGCCCGGGTGCCGCGGCCATAGGAGACGCGGGCGGCCTGCACCACCGCCGCGTCGTCGCCCATGTAGTCCACCACCCGGACGAAGCCGTGGTCCAGCACCGGCATGGCCTCGAAGAGCATCGCCTCCAGCGCCGGGACGGTGGGGCGGCGCGTCTCGTGCCGCTGGGCCCGCGCTTCCGCCAGTTCCGCCTGTTGCCGCTCCGTCAGCGCCATGCCCCGTCCCCCATCAACACGCGGACATGCCGCAGCTCCGGGGCCGTTCTAGAATGGCCGAAGCCGCGGCGCCATAACACTGCCGAATGGCAGACCGGCCACCCTGCTACCCCGCGCGGGCCGCCGGATGCGCCTTGAGGAAGGCCTCCAGCGCGGCGATGAATTCCGGCCGCCCTGGCGCGGTGCCATGGCTGGCGCCCGGGATGGTCACCAGCTCCAGTTGCGGCATCACGGCCTTCAGCCGCTCGAAATCCTTGAGGTACGGGTCGTTCGTCCCGACGATCCCCAGCACCGGCACGGTGACGGCGCGCATCTGCGCCTCGGTCACCACCTGGTCGGGGTTGGAACGCCGCACCGCCGCCAGGGCCTTCGGGTCCTTGCCCGCCAGGGCCTGGGCCGAACGCTCGCGCAGTTGCGCCTCGGTCGGCGGCGGCTGGTCCCGGGGCCAGAGGCGCAGGATCTGCGACGTCAGGAGCCCCTCGTCCATCTCGGCGGATTCGATATCCACGCGCTTCTGGTCCTCCTCGCTCCAGTTCCGCCGGCCCGAGGCGCCGCCCAGGGTCGCGGTGAGGAAGCGCTCCGGCCGCGTGGTCAGAAGCTGCGCCACCACATGCGCGCCCATGGAGTAGCCGACGATGTGCGCCTTCGGGATCGACAGGTGGTCCATCAGCCGCGTGATGTCGTATCCCATCTCCGGCCCGTAGGCGGCCCGGTCATGCGGCTTGCCGGACAGCCCGTGCCCGCGCGCGTCGAGGGCGATGGTGCGGTAGCCCTTCGCCAGAGCGGGGAAGATGCCGGTCTTCACCCATTGTCCCTGGATATCGTCCGTGTAGCCGTGCAGCAGGATGACCGGATCGCCCTGCCCCGCCTCGATGTAGTGGATCCTCACCCCGGCGGAGTCGAAATGGCGGTCCTCTTCCGCCGCCCGGGCACCGCCGGGCCAGCCCGCGGCCATGGCGCCCCATGCGGCACCCATGGCGGAAGCCGCCAGCAGCCGGCGCCGGCTCATGATCCCTGGGGTGATCCTCGGGGTGATCCCTGGCATGTTCGTCCTCCCTTGTCGCGCAGGCGCTCTGCGGCGCCGGCGGAGGAGGATGGAACCGGGACGAGGAAGGCGGCAAGTGATGGCGGGCAGCCCCTCGATTTCCGTCGCGGGATCGCCTATATGGGTGTCGCTCACCTTCGGGTGGCTATGGCGATAAACGGCAGGTGGAATAAGTGTTGCGGACCCGGGGGCAGTGCCCGGCGCCTCCACCATTCATCCCTCGAGGTCGTTCGGGGCAGGATGGGGGCGAAACAGGTTCGACGCGCATGGTAAAGCCCTGTCTTTTGCCCGGCATTGTACCGCCGTTATCGGGCTAATTCACAAGTGCCAACGATAACAGCCGCGAGGCTGTGGCGCTCGCTGCCTAAATAGGTAAGCGCCGTCCGGGGGGAACGGGGCAACAGAATCCCCCCACTTATCTTTACCTTTTGGCCTTCCCCGATGCGTTCTCCGCTTCCGCGGGCCTTGCCAATCCTGCCCACTGGCGCCATCCCGCCTTCGTTCCTAAAATCCGGGGCAACAGGATTGAACGCGACATGAGTGACCAGCCCCCCCTGGCCGAGAGTTTGCTGCCCTATGACCGCTGGACCGAGGACGCCATGCGCGAGGTCGCGCTGCGCGCCCTTGAGCACGCGGCGGAGCATGGCCTGCCCGGGGAGCATCACTTCTATCTGAGCTTCCGGACCGACGCGCCCGGCACGATCGTGCCGGGCCATCTGCGGGCGAAGTACCCGCAGGAGATGACGGTGGTGCTGCAGCACCAGTTCTGGGACCTGAAGGTGGACCGCGAGGCCCGGCAGGTCTCCGTGGGCCTCAGCTTCGGCGGCACCCCTTCCACGCTGGTCATCCCCTTTTCCGCCCTGACCGGCTTCCTGGACCCGCACGTGCGGGTCGGCCTGCGCTTCAACCCGCCGGAAGGCAGCGAGGACATCGCGGAGGAGCCCAGCCTGCTACCTCCCGCCGAAGCGCGCCCGGGGGAACCCGAGGCTCCGCCGCCGTCCGGGCCGGCCGAGGTGGTCAGCCTGGATGCCTTCCGCCGGCGCCCCAGCGGCCGGGACTAGCATCCGGCCCCTGCTCCCGGCCCCTGCTCCGGGCGGAACATTCCCGCCTGGCCTGGGCGGGAGCCTGACCTCGCCCCGCCGCATGGCTGTCGCCGCAAGGGCGCCGTTTCGCCGGGAATTCAGGGCCGGACACACCCCGTGCCATCTGCGGTCACGGGCAAGCGTGTTGCTGCGACGGTGGCGTGCCCGGGATGGCTGGAGTAGAGCGTAGACAAACGCGTTCTTCTCCCCTTCTGCCCGGAGAGCACAACAATGACCGACGTCCTCACCACTCCCTCGCCCGACGCCTCCTCCGGCGCCGAGGCCGATGCCGGTATGCCGGTGTCGCAGCGGAGCAAGGATTTCCTCTACAGCCCCCTCCTGCCGCTCGGCGAGGACAGGACCCGCTATCGCCGCCTGCCCATCGAGGGCGTGAAGACCATCGAGGTCGCCGGCAAGCGCGTCCTCTCCATCCCGGAGAAGGCGCTGGAGGACCTGGCCTTCGCCGCCTGCCATGACGTGTCGCATTTGCTGCGCCCGGCGCATCTGACGCAGCTCCGCAGGATCCTCGACGATCCCGAGGCCAGCCCGAACGACCGCTTCGTGGCGCTGGACCTGCTGAAGAACGCCAACATCGCCGCCGGTGGCATCCTGCCGATGTGCCAGGACACCGGCACCGCCATCGTCTTCGGCAAGAAGGGCCAGCGAGTCTGGGTCGAGGGCGACGAGGAGGAGGCGCTCTCCTACGGCGTGTTCCGCACCTATACCGAAACCAACCTGCGCTATTCGCAGATGGCGCCTCTCTCGATGTTCGAGGAGGTGAACACCGGCAACAACCTGCCGGTGCAGTTCGACATCTATGCCAGCCCGGGCGAGCACCATGCGGACGAGTTCCACATGATGTTCGTGCTCAAGGGCGGCGGATCGGCCAACAAGACCTTCCTCTACCAGCAGACGCGCGCGGTGCTGAACAAGCCCAAGCTGCTCGCCTTCCTGGAGGAGAAGATCAAGACGCTCGGCACCTCCGCCTGCCCGCCCTATCACCTCTCCATCGTGATCGGTGGCACCTCGGCCGAGGCCAACCTCAAGACGGTGAAGCTCGGCTCCACCAAGTACCTGGACGAGCTGCCGGAGAAGGGCGACCGCACCGGGCACGGCTTCCGCGACCGGGAGCTGGAGGCCGAGATCCACAAGCTGACGCAGAACATCGGCATCGGCGCGCAGTTCGGCGGCAAGTATTTCTGCCACGACGTGCGCGTCATCCGCCTGCCGCGCCACGGTGCCTCGCTGCCGATCGGCATCGGCGTCTCCTGCTCCGCCGACCGCCAGATCAAGGCGAAGATCACCGCCGAGGGCGTGTTCCTGGAGGAGCTGGAGCACGATCCGGCCAGGTACCTGCCGGAGCACACGGATGAATCCCTGGGCGGCGAGGTGGTGAAGATCGACCTCTCCCGCCCGATGGACGAGATCCGCGCCGAGCTGTCGAGGCATCCGGTGAAGACCCGCGTCTCGCTGACCGGCACCATCGTGGTGGCGCGCGACATCGCCCATGCCAAGCTGCAGGAGCGGCTGGACCGGGGCGAGGGCCTGCCGCAGTACATCAAGGACCACCCCGTCTATTACGCCGGCCCGGCCAAGACGCCGGAGGGCATGCCCACCGGCTCCTTCGGCCCTACCACCGCCGGGCGCATGGACAGCTACGTGGCGAATTTCCAGGCCGCGGGCGGTTCGCTGGTGATGCTGGCCAAGGGCAACCGCTCCAAGGCCGTCACCAATGCCTGCAAGCAGTATGGCGGCTTCTATCTCGGCTCGGTCGGCGGCCCCGCCGCGCGTCTGGCCCAGGACTGCATCAAGAAGGTCGAGGTGCTGGAATATCCGGAGCTCGGCATGGAGGCGGTCTGGAAGGTCGAGGTGGTGGACTTCCCCGCCTTCATCGTCGTGGACGACAAGGGCAACGACTTCTACGAAGGGCTGGAATAACCCCCTTCCCTCCGGAGGTTCCGCAAGGGAATGGCGAAATGGGGCGCGGTGGCGGAAACGCCGCCGCGCCCTTTCCCGTTCCGCAGCCGGGCGCGGCCCATCCGGGCGTCACGCGCCATTCCTGGCAGGAGGCTGTGCTGTGGAAGTCCGTTACCTCGAAAGCGTGGCGGGGGAGCATGTGTCGCGGGCGGTGCGCTTCAACGGGCCCGGCTGGTACGTGCTCGACGACCAGGGCGACCTCGTTTCCGGCCCCTATCTGAGCCGGGAGAAGGCGCAGAAGGTGATCGCGGAGCAGTTCACCGTGCCGAAGCCCTGAAGACACCGGACCAGGGCCGGCGCATCCCGGCTGGACGGCACCGCGCCCCGGCGCCAACATCACCCGTCGGGGAAACGGAGGCTGGCCATGCGCGCCCTGGTCCTGGAAAAGCAGCATGAGCTGCGGCTGCGCGAGATCGACCTGCCCCAGGCGCTGGGCGAGGGGGATGTGCGGATCGCCGTGAAATGCGTCGGCATCTGCGGCAGCGACCTGCACTACTACCTGCACGGCGCCATCGGCCAGTTCGTGGTGCGGGAGCCGATGGTACTCGGCCACGAGGCCAGCGGCGTGGTGACGGAGGTCGGGGCCGGTGTCACGACGCTGAAGCCCGGCGACCGTGTCTGCATGGAGCCCGGCATCCCGGACTGGACCTCGCGCGCCTCGCGCCAGGGCCTCTACAACCTCGACCCCGCCGTGCGCTTCTGGGCGACGCCGCCGGTCCATGGCTGCCTGGCGCCGGAGGTGGTGCACCCCGCCAGCCTGACCTTCCGCCTGCCGGACAATGTCAGCTTCACCGAGGGTGCCTTCGTCGAGCCCCTGGCCGTCGGCATGCAGGCGGCGGTGAAGGCGCGCATCGCCCCCGGGCAGGTCGCCGTCGTGCTGGGCGCGGGCACGATCGGCATGATGACCGCCCTCGCCGCCCTGGCCGCCGGATGTGCCGAGGTGGTGGTGACGGATGTGCAGGCGGAGAAACTGGAGATCGCCGGGCGCTACGCCGGCATCCACCCGGTGAACGTGGCGCGGGAGGATGCGGCGGAGAAGGTCCGCGCCCTGACCGATGGCTGGGGCGCCGATGTGGTCTTCGAGGCCAGCGGCAGCCCGCGCGCCTTCGCCGGGATGCTGGACCTCGCCTGCCCCGGCGGCACGGTGGTGCTGGTCGGCATCCCGCCGGGCCCCGTGCCCTTCGATGTCAGCGCGGCGCAGGTGAAGGAGCTGCGGATCGAGAACGTCTTCCGCTACGCCCATGTCTTCCCGCGGGCGGTGGCGTTGCTCGCCTCCGGCAGGATCGACGTGAAGCCGCTGGTCTCCCGCACCTTCCCCTTCGAGCGGTCGGTGGAGGCCTTCGAATTCGCGGCGGAAGGGCGGCCGGAAGTGATCAAGACGCAGATCGCCTTCGATTGATCGCACCCCCGCGCCTACCGGACCGGACTCCGGGTATTCCGTCGCACGATGCCGGATTATCGTCGCCCTTCCTTCATCGGGCGGGCGTGCATCGCAGGCCGGATCGACGGCCCCATCTGTTGTTCGAGGAACTCTGACCCATGCGTTTTGCCGTGGACCGGCTGGACCACCTCGTCATCACCTGCCGCGACCTGGAAACCAGCGCCTCCTGGTACCAGCGCGTGCTGGGCATGGAGCGGGAAGCCTTCGGCCCGAAGAACCGGACCGCGCTGCGCTTCGGCGGCCAGAAGATCAACCTGCGCCCCATGGACGCCTCGGCGGAGGATTGGGAGACGGGGCACAACCCGATCCCGGGCGTGCAGGACCTCTGCTTCGTCGTCGCCGTCTCGGGCGAGGACATCGCGGCGCATCTGCGCGAATGCGGGGTGACCATCCTGGACGGGCCGGCGCCGAAATACGGCGCGCTGGGGCCCATCACCTCGGTCTATTGCCGGGACCCGGATGGTAACTTGATCGAGATCTCGACCTACTCCAACCAGTCCTGAGCCATCGCGGCGGGGCCACCCGCTCCCGGGCGGGCCCGTCCGGGAAGCTGTCCGGAGGGGACTCCCAAAGGAGCCTCACGGTGTTTTGCCCGCTCCTGGCACCCCGCCCGCACCGGACCGGCCCCAAATGGCCTGCGAGGCATCGGAGGGGCGCGGATGCGAGGACAGGACCGGATGGTGATGCCCATGGGCCAGGCGGTGCCGAGCGCGGCTGGCATCGGCGCCCTGTTGGCCGCGGCTGTCCTGGTGGCCCTGCCCCTGGTGGCCCATGCCGCAGGGCCGGCGGAAGCGTCCGGCCCGGCCGCCCGCTGCGCCCGGATGGGCGACGATGATACGGTCCGGGGCTATGACCCCACGCTGCGCGACGGCTTCCTGCGCGCCTGGCGGAAGAGTTTCCCCGGCGGCACGACGAAGCCGGACGAGGCGCTGTTGCGGGCCCAGTCGCATTACCGCTGCATGGATGGGCATCTCTATGCCTGCTTCACCGGCGCCAACCTGCCCTGCGACAAGCTGGACCAGCGGCGCGAGAATGCCGG